>NZ_JANLCM010000001.1:0-600051 GCF_024979235.1 Herbiconiux aconitum | reverse complement strand
CTCGGCTGCCTGATCGGAAGCCGCTACACCGCCACCCACGAATCACATGTGGACAAGCTCGTTCTGGTGAGCCCGCCGGTGTACCTCTCGCCGTCGGAGATCGGCGATCCGCGGGTGAGGCTCCGGATGCAGGGCTACCTGCAGGCGTATCACTACTTTCGCGAAAACAAAGACTTCACCATCGCCCACGCCGCCCTCGTCTCGCGGTTCCTGCCCGTGGAACACGTGATGGAGATCACCGAACAGAACTGGAACCCGTTCGTGAAATCGCTCGAGCACTGCATCGAGTCGCAGACGGTGATCAGCGACCTGGCCCGGGTGGACGTGCCGGTCGAGGTGGTCTACGGACGGCTCGACGAATTCCTCGTTCCGGCAAACCTTGCGATCATCGAGAAGATGCGCAACGTCACCAGCCACGTCGTGAACGTGAGCGACCACATGATCCGCAAGCCGATGGCGCGGGTGGTCGCCAGCGCCATCGGCTGAGCGGATGCGCACTGTCGAGCAGTCGGGTGGCGCGAGACTCAGGCCCGGATTGCGTCGACGATCGCCTGCGCGAGTTCGCGCGGTTTCGTGAACTGGGGCCAGTGACCCGTCGGCAGTTCGACGATGGACGAGCGCGCTATCAGCGGCACCTCGGCGAAGTAGGGGATGCCGGCGGCGATCGCCTCCTCGATCTCGGCGCGGCTGAACGTGGAGCTGATCAGGGTGATCGGCACCTCGTAACGCGCCGGATTCGTGACGTGCTGTGCATCGCGCGCAACCCGGGCGGGCTCGGGCACGGCGATCTCACGGAACCAGGCGAGCTGGTCGTCGGTGAGGTCGCGCAGATCGGTCTCGTCGAAGTCTTCCCACGGCGGCAGCGGCGCATCCGCTCCCGTCACCTCGAGCTGAGGGTTGATCGCGATGCCCTCGGGTGTCGGGCCGCTGTCGACGTAGACGGCTCGTTCGATGCGGTCGGGGCGCGCGTCGACCACCCCGTGGATGATCGCGCCCCCGCCGGAATGGCCGACGAGCACGACCTTCTCTTCGGCATCCACTGCGTCGACGAGCGCTACCACCTCCGCCGTCTGCGACGCGAGGGTGACGCCCGAGCGGTCGTCGTCGACCGAGGCCAGACCCTCGAGTGTGGGGGTGTGCACGGTGAGGCCGGCCTGCTCGAGAGTCGGCACCACCTCGCCCCAGGAGTCGCCGCCGAGCCAGAAACCTGCAATGAGTATGACGTTCATGCGGGCGACTCTACGCGGAACCACCGACATCGGGCCCGACTTCTCCTCAGAGCGGGTGCTCGCCCGTCAGACGCTCGAGCAGCTCGCGGTAGCGCAGCACGGTCTGCTCCACGATCTCGTGCGGCAGGGTCGGGGGAGTGCCCGTCTGATCCCAGTTCGCCGCGAGCCAGTTGCGCACGATCTGCTTGTCGAAGCTCGCCGTGCGCTCGCCCGAATCGTAGGCCGAGGCATCCCAGTAACGGCTCGAATCGCTCGTCAGCACCTCGTCGGCGAGCGTGATCTCGCCCGTCTCGGGGTCGCGGCCGAATTCGAACTTGGTGTCGGCCAGGATGACGCCGCGCGCTTCGGCGATGGTGGCTGCCCGTCGGTAGATGGTGAGCGACAGGTCGCGCAGCGCGGTGGCGTCGTCCACGCCGACGAGCTCGACGGTGCGCTCGAAGCTGATGTTCTCGTCGTGTTCGCCGAGCGGCGCCTTGTAAGCGGGGGTGTAGATCGGCTCGGGCAGGCGGTCGCCGTCGCGCAGGCCCTCCGGCAGTGCGATGCCGCACACGCTCTGCGTGGCCTGGTATTCCTTCCAGCCACTGCCCGAGAGGTAGCCGCGCACGACGCACTCGATCGGGAACATGTCGAGCGAGCGCACCACCATCGAGCGGCCCGCGAGCTCCTCCGGAACGGGAGGAAGCGCATCCGTCTGCGCCACCAGGTGATTCGGCACCTCGGTCAGCTGGTGGAACCACCAGCGGCTGAGCGTCGTGAGCAGTTCTCCCTTGCCGTGGATTCCCGGTTCGAGCACGTGGTCGAACGCGCTCACGCGATCGCTGGCGACCACGAGCAGGGCGGCGGGGCGGGCATCCGGGGCCGTCGCATCCGGCACGTAGAGATCGCGCACCTTGCCGCTGTAGGCGTGACGCCAGCCCGGCACGACGGTGCTCCCGTTCGCGGCGCTCACCGTGCCACCTTGGCGGCGATGTCGCTGCGGTGCTGCGATCCGTCGAGGTGGATGCCTTCCAGCACGCCGTAGGCGCGGTCGCGTGCGAGCCCGAAGTCGGCTGCCGTGGCCACGACGCTGAGCACGCGGCCGCCGGTGGCCCGGAGCACCTCGCCGTCGCGATCGGTGGCGGCGTGCATCACGCTGACGCCTTCGACTCCGGTTGCACCCGGGCCGAAGGCGTCGAGGCCCGTGATGATGCGGCCGGTGACCGGCGATCCGGGGTAGTTCTCGCTCGCGAGCACGACGGTGACGGCGACGTCGTCGCTGAACTCGGGGCGCTGGTGGTCGCCGAGGGTTCCGGTGGCGGCGGCGAGCAGCAGGCCACTGAGCGGGGTGACGAGGCGCGGCAGCACCACCTGCGTCTCGGGGTCGCCGAAACGGGCGTTGAACTCGATGACGCGGATGCCCTTCGGCGTGAGGATGAGCCCGCAGTAGAGCAGGCCGATGAACGGCGTGCCCTCGGCGGCCAGCTGGCGCACGGTGGGAAGGGCGATGGTGTCGATCACCTCGTCGACGAACACCTTCTCGCTGCCGAAGCGCTCAGCGATCCACGGCAGCGGCGAGTAGGCGCCCATGCCACCGGTGTTCGGGCCTTCGTCGCCGTCGAGCAGGCGCTTGTAATCCTGAGCGGGAGAGAGCGGCGCCACGGAGTGTCCGTCGCTGAGGAGGAAGAGAGAGACTTCCTCGCCGTCGAGGAACTCCTCGATCAACACCTCGCCGTGCTCCAGCCAGTGCGCCGCGTGGGCGACGGCCTCGGCGAGATCGTTAGTGACCAGCACACCCTTGCCCGCGGCCAGCCCGTCGGCCTTCACCACGTAGGGCGCTCCGTAGTCGGCGAGGGCGGCTTCGGCCTCGGCGAGGGTCGAGGCGTTCAGGGCACGGCCGGTGGGCACGCCCGCGGCATCCATGATTCGCTTCGCGAACGTCTTGCTGCCCTCGAGCGCCGCGGCCTCTTTGCCCGGGCCGAACACCGGGATGCCTCGCGTGCGCAGTGCGTCGGCGACACCCGCGACGAGCGGCGCCTCGGGGCCCACCACCACGAACTGCACGTCTTCGGAGATCGCGTAATTCGCCACGGCCTGCGGGTCGTTCGCGTCGAGCTCGACCGTCGGCACGTCGGCGGCGATGCCGGCATTGCCGGGCGCAGCCACGATCTCGTGCACCGTGTCTTCGCGGAGCAGGGCGGTGATGATGGCGTGCTCGCGCGCGCCCGAGCCGAGGACCAGGATTTTCACCCTCCTAGCCTAGGGCGTGCACCCGGCAGTACCGTGGGGGCCATGACCCTACGGATCGAGCGGGTGACGGATGCCTCGACCGTGCTGCGTGGTGCGCACCTCTTCGACGAGGCCGTCGATGCAGCCGCGACCTCTCGCTTCCTGGCGAGTCCGACGCACCACCTGCTCTTCGCCTACGACGACGAGGTGGCCGACCCGATGCATCCGGTGGGCATGATCTCCGGTGCCGAGCTCACGCATCCTGACAAGGGCACGGAGATGTTCCTCAACGAACTCGGCGTCGACGAGGTCGCGCAACGACGGGGCATCGGGGGCGCGCTCGTGCGCGAGCTGGCCGCTCTGGCGCAGTCGCGCGGATGCACCGCGATGTGGGTGGGCACCGAGCCCGACAACGTGGCGGCGCTCGCGACCTACCGGTCCACCGGCCCTGTTTCGAGCGAGCCGTTCGTGGCGTTCACCTGGGAGTTCTGAGGGGAGCTGCCGTTCCGCTCGCGCTCGTCCGACCGCCGCAGGCCGGCTGCATCCTTCATGCATCGCGAACTCCTGCATCCTGAGCTTCGGCGACGAAATCGACGGAGAACCCGCCCGTTGCGACGGATCGACGGATGCTCTGACCTGTCTGCCGGGATACTCCGTCGGTTCGACGCCTGGCGGCACCGCGGTCGGCGGTAGCGTGGACGTATGGGCAAGTCGAGGATCGGCGAATCCGACGGGGCTGCAGCCGTCGCCGCGGCAACGAGCGACTTCGACGGGGCGTCGCGGGAGGTTCGCGCCACAGCGGTGCGCTACCTCCTGCAGCGGCTGGCGGATTCCGCCGAGGGCAACTCGGTGGAGGTGCGCGTGCCGCCGTTCGGCGCGGTGCAGTGCATCGAGGGCCCCGGTCACACCCGGGGAACGCCGCCGAACGTGGTGGAAATGGATGCGCGCACCTGGCTCGATCTCGCCACCGGCACCCTGACGTGGGTCGACGGCATCGCGGCGGCGCGCATCCACGCCTCCGGCCAGCGCGCCGACCTCACCGGCTACGTGCCGCTCGCCCGCTGACCGCAGATCGACGAACGACGGACGCCGGTCACAGGTGGATGCGGGACAATGGAGGGGTGAGTGACCATACCGACCAGCCACCCGCCCAGCGCAGCGAGCCCGGGCACACGACCGAGTCGATCGGCTCGGTGTCGGTGCGGCGCGCCCCCCGCTACTACCGGTTCATGGCCGTCGGGTTCGCCGTGGGGTTGCTCGTCACGATCATCCTGACGTTCGGATTCCCCGAGCAGGATGACTTCAACCGCCTGCAGGTGTTCGGCTTCGTCGGTGTGTTCCTGGTGGCGTTGTTCGTGGCGATCGGTGCCATCGTCGCCATCGCGCTCGATCGGGCCAGCCGTAAGCGCGCCCGCACCGTCGAGGCGGAGCGGATCGAGGAGCACGAAGAGCACGGTCCGCTCGAGGTGGCTGACTTCGTGCAGATCACCGAAGAGCCGGCTGCGCCGATGCCCGAAGAGTCGGCTGCGCCGATGCCCGCTCCGACGCCGACAGCGTCGGCTGACGGTGGTGCTGCAACGTCCACGCCTGAGCCTGAAGGCCCTCGCGACCGCGATTGACGGATGACCCCCTCGGGGGTTTCACGCTCCGGACGTACCCGGGCCTGGCTCGGGTGCGGATCTGGCCAACTCAGGCGCGCTTCTGCTCGTCTTTCGGCTCGAAGCTCTCGTCGCCCTCGTCGTCTTCGTCGATCCATTTGGAGTAGTCCGGCTCATCGGCCTTCGCCGTGAGTTCACGCTCCAGCGCCGAATAGTTCGTGTCGGGGCTGAAGTACTTCAGCTCGCGCGCGACCTTCGTGTGCTTTGCCTTTTGACGGCCACGCCCCATGCGAGACCCCCTCACGATTCGGGCCGGGGACATGCGCCACCCGGATGAGACGAATAACTACGAAAACTTGGGTCAGTTTAGCATGCAGGGGTCACTCGGCTTTCAGCCGCGACCGCGTTTACGTGCCGCGACGGCGGATGCGTGCGGTCGCCGCACGACGGCGCGCATCGGTTCGCCGCGTCGCTCCTGCCCGGGCAGCGGTCGGGACCGTTTTCCGTAGAGCAATTCGGAGGAATCCAGCAACCACGGCACCAGCGCCAGAGTCACTCCGTGCACCAGCATCAGCTTCTTTCGGATGCGCCGCGCCTTGTGGTTGTGGAGGATCGTCTCCCACCAGTGGCCCACGATGTAGATGGGCGTGTACACGGTCACGACCTCCGAACCGTGCTCGGCCCGGTGCTTCAGGATGTACTGGCAGAGCGGCTCGGCGACGTCGCGATAGGGCGACTCGATGATGTTCAGCGGCACCTCGATGTTCATCGCCTGCCAGTCTGCTTCGAGTTGCGCGGTCTGCTCGTCGTCGATCGCGAGGTGCACCGCCTCGATCGAGTCGTGGCGGGCCGCGATCGCGTAGTCGAGCGCCTTGAGAACCGGCTTCTGCATGCGCCCCACGAGCACGATCGCATGGTCGCCGGTGGCTCCGAAGGTAGTGGTCGGGTCGACCTCGACCTCTTTGTTGACGTCGCGGTAGTAGCGGTTGACGCCCATCATGAGCAGGAAGAGCACCGGCATGATGGCGAACACGAGCCACGCGCCGTGGGTGAACTTCGTGATGGTGACGACGATCAGCACCACGGCCGTGAAGACCGCTCCGACCGCGTTGATGGCGAGGGAACGGATGACGGCGCCGCGATCCGGGGTGCCCTCGCGCAGCACGCGGATCCAGTGCTTCACCATTCCCGTCTGCCCGAGGGTGAACGACACGAACACGCCGATGATGTACAGCTGGATGAGCTGGGTCAGGTTGGCCTGGTAGACGATCAGGATGGCCGTCGCCGCGAGCGCCAGCACGATCATGCCGTTCGAGAACACCAGACGGTCGCCGCGGGTGAGGAGAGCCTTGGGAGCGTAGGAGTCCTTCGCGAGCACCGAGCCGAGCAGCGGGAATCCGTTGAACGCGGTGTTCGCCGCGAGCAGCAACACCGCCGCGGTGGCCGCCTGGATGACGAAGAACATGATGCTGTTGTTGCCGAAGACGGATGCCGCGACCTGGGCCATGAGGCTGCGTTGCGGTGTTGTCGCGCAATCCGCGAAGCCGATCAGGTGACAGGCGTCTTCGGCGTAGTGCACGTTGGAGATGAGCGCGAGGGCGGTGAGGCCGGCGAACAGGCAGATCGCGATGCTTCCCATCAGCACCAGGGTGCGTTGGGCGTTCTTGATCTTCGGGGTACGGAACGCGGGCACGCCGTTCGAGATGGCCTCGACGCCGGTGAGGGCGGAACATCCGCTGGAGAAGGCGCGCAGCAGCAGCAGGATCATCGCGGCCTGGGTGAGCTGCTCGGCCTTGACGCCGAAATCGGCCGACTCCGCGATCGGGGCGTCGCCGAACGCGGTGCGGGCGAGGCCGATCACGATCATCACGGCGACACTGGCGACGAAGACGTAGGTGGGGATGGCGAAGGCCTTGCTCGACTCACGCACCCCGCGGAGGTTCACGGCCATCAGGAGGATGACGAACCCGACCGCGATCTCGACCCGATAGGGATTCAGCTGAGGGATGGCCGAGATGATGTTGTCGACGCCGGATGCGACCGACACCGCCACCGTGAGCACGTAGTCGACGAGCAGAGCGGATGCGACGACGAGGCCGGCCTTCTCGCCCAGGTTCTTGTGGGCGACCTCGTAGTCTCCGCCGCCGCTCGGATACGCCTTCACGAGCTGGCGGTATGAGGCGACCACGACCACGAGAAGCAGCACGACGGCGGCGGCGACCCAGGGGGCGAAGGTCAAAAAAGAAAGTCCTCCGATGAGGAGGATCATGAGCAGTTCTTGGGGCGCGTATGCGACGGAAGAGAGGGGGTCGCTCGCGAAAATTGGTAGGGCTAGCCGCTTGGGGAGGAGTTGGCCCTCGAGCTTGTCGCTGGGGAGCGGATCGCCGATCAACCAGCGTTTCGCCGAGCGGGTTTCATTAACCACGAGTGACGACACTACTCCCGCGCGGGGCACTGTCAAGTTGAAAGAGGGGCGGTTTATTCCCGCCCCTCTTCCGCTGTGTGTTCAGCTGATGCGAACCCGTGTGACGGCTACTCGTCTTCTGGGATCTCGCTGTCGGTGTACTCACCGGACTCGGGCTCGGGAACGTTGACGTTCTCGTCTTCAGTGTCGGTGTACTCGCCGTCGCGTTCGCCGCGTCGTTCCTGCTTCTCGGTCATGAGATCCTCCTCGATTTCTCGCCGTACGTCGTGTTCGTGACGGTACCACTCGGGTGCGCGGTGGGCTAGAGGGGGCGTGGTCACTCCCGACGGACGTCGGCGGGGGACTTGTCGGGGCGCCAACCCCGCCACGAGGGCTGGCGGAGGCGCTCGGCCCCGGGCTGACCACTGCCGGTCCACTCCGCGAACTCGACCTCGCCGACGAGCTTCGGCGTCACCCAGTGGGCGTCGCGGGCGTCGAGCGAGGGCACATCATCGAAGGGAGAGGTCTTGCGGGCGAGCTTCGCGAGCTTCGCGGTGACCGCCTCCAGATCCTTGTCACTGAACCCCGTACCGACGCGACCGACGTACTGGAGCACGCCGTCGGCATCCGGAACTCCCATCAGGAGCGAACCGACCTGCGACGCCCGACGGCCCTTGCCGGGCCGCCAGCCGCCGATCACGACCTCCTGCGCCAGGTGATGCTTCAGCTTGATCCAGGTGCGGGAGCGGCGACCCAGCGCGTAGGCGCCGTCACGACGCTTCGCCATCACGCCCTCGAGGCCCAGCTGACGGCTGGAATCCATCGCGTGCGCGAGGTCGCCGTGGAAGGCGGGAGGCAGGTGCAACGGGCCGTCGTCTTCGGGCGCGACATCCGCGAGCACCGACCGACGTGCGGTGTACTCCTCTTTCACCAGCGACGAACCATCGAGCTCCAGGATGTCGAAGAGCATCAGATCGACCTTCACCTTCGCGCGCGCCGCCTCGACGTCGCGCGGCTTGCTGAGGCCCATGCGCTGCTGCAGCCGGCCGAAGTTCGGGCGACCCCGGTGATCGAGTGCCACGATCTCGCCGTCGAGCACGAGCGAGCGGCCGGCGAAGACGCGGGAGAGGGCATCCGTCAGTTCCGGGTAGCCGGAGGTGACGTCGTTCCCGTTGCGGGTGCGGAGCGTCACCGCGCCGTCATCGATGGTGATGAGGGCCCGGATGCCGTCCCACTTCATCTCGAAGGCCCACTCGGATTCGTCGTCGATGTCGGCTTCGCTGCCCAACGTTGCGAGCATGGGGGCGAGTTTGCCGGCTCGCGCAGCCGTGGACAGGCCGGTGTCCGCGTCGGCCGGCTTCTCCACCATCTTGTGGATCAGCCAGTTCTTACCGCTCCCGTCAGACGCGGTGTGGATGAGCACCACCTTGCGCGGATCGCCCAACCCGCCCGACGGCTGCCCGTGCAAGGTGACGATGATCTCTTTACCGTCGCGCCACTTCTCCAGTTCGTATTCGCCGAAATCCCAGATCAGCACGTTTCCGGCACCGTATTCCCCCGACGGAATACTGCCCTCGAAGGTGCCGTACTCCATCGGGTGATCCTCGGTCTGCACCGCCAGGTGGTTGACCTTCGGGTCGTCAGGCACGCCCTTCGGCAGCGCCCAAGAGACGAGCACGCCATCGTGCTCGAGGCGGAAATCCCAGTGCAGAGCGCGGGCGTGGTGCTCCTGGATGACGAACGATCGGCCGTCGGAGGTCGGCGGCGCCGCCTCGGGCACAGGCTCAGGTGTCTTGGACTGGTCGCGCTTGGCGCGGTAGGTCGCGAGGCGGTCGGAGCCGGCGCCGGCGGCCTGCGCGCGCGCCGGTGGCTCGGGATGCGCCTCCGTCTGCTCCTCGGGACCCCGGTTCGAGTGCCACACGCCGCCCGGTGCGTCGAGTGCACCCGGCGCCTCGGCGCTCTCGGCGAGCGGATCGGCGCGCCGCTTCATCCGGTCGAGCACCTCGTCGAGCTCCAGCTGCCGCAGATCGCGACTCGCGAGCTCCCGCCAGGTGCGCGGCACGGCCACCGTCGGGCGTGACCGCCCGCGCAAGGAGTACGGGCACACCGTGGTCTTGTTGGCGTTGTTCTGACTCCAGTCGACCAGCACCTTGCCGACGCGGAGCGTCTTCTTCATGTCGCTCACCACAAGATCGGGATGATCGGCCTCGAGAGCGCGTGCGAGCTCGTGCGCGACCGCCGACACCTGGTCGGAGGTCTGCGACCCGTCGAGCGCCGCATAGAGGTGAATGCCCTTGCTGCCGCTCGTGACCGGAACGGGTTCGAGGCCCATTCCCTGGAGGATCCCCCGCGCCAGCTTGGCGACCTCGACGCATTCGGGCAGACCCGTGCCCTCGCCGGGGTCGAGGTCGATGACGAAACGGTCGGGGTTCTTCTGCCGGCCGTGCGCATCCACCCGCCACTGCGGAACGTGGATCTCGAGCGCGGCGATCTGCGCCAGCCAGGCGAGGGTAGCGGCGTTGTTCACGAGAGGATAGGTGTTGACGTGATCGGAGTGCTGGATGTCGACGCGCTTCACCCAGTCGGGCGTTCCCTCGTCGAGGTTCTTCTGGAAGAAGACCTGTCCTGGATGCTCGTCGGTGCCGACCCCGTGCACCCAGCGTTTGCGGGTGGCCGGGCGGTTGCGCGCATGCGGAATGAGGAATGACGCGATCTCGGCGTAGTAGCGGAAGACATCCGCTTTCGTCGTTCCGGTCTCGGGATAGAGCACCTTCTCGAGGTTCGTGATGCGCAGGCGGTGCCCGCCGACGGTCACGGTCTGCTCGTTCGCCTTCGATGTCCCGGTGCCGGCCATGCTCCATCCTCTACCCAAGAAGGGCCGGTGCGGGGTCTAATTGACTATGCGATCGATCTGGAAAGGCGCCATCACCTTCGGCCTCGTCAACGTGCCGGTGAAGGTCTACAGCGCGACCGAAGACCACGACATCTCGCTGCACCAGGTGCACGAGAAGGACGGCGGGCGCATCCGCTACCAGCGCCGCTGCGAGATCGACGGCAAGATCATCGACTACCAGGACATCGCGCGCGCCTACGACGACGGCGACCGCACCGTCATCCTCACCAAAGACGACCTCGCCTCGCTTCCCGAGGAGCGCAGCCGCGAGATCGAGGTGGTGGAGTTCGTGCCGAGTGAGCAGATTGATCCGATCATGCTCGACAAGAGCTACTTCCTCGAGCCCGACTCGAAGTCGCCGAAGGCGTATGCACTGCTGCGCAAGACGTTGGAGAGCACGGATCGCACGGCGATCGTGCACTTCGCCCTTCGGCAGAAGACGCGGCTCGGTGCGTTGCGAGTGCGCGGCGACGTGCTGGTGCTGCAGTCGCTGCTCTGGGACGACGAGGTGCGCGAGGCCGCCTTCCCCGCGCTCGACGAGCCCACCCGGGTGTCATCGCAGGAGCTCGACATGGCGATGTCGCTGGTCGACCAGTTCGCTTCCGACTTCGCGCCGGAGAAGTTCACCGATGACTATCAGGAGCAACTGCGCACCCTGATCGAGGCGAAGCTCGCCAAGGGCGACTCGGTCGACACCGACGAGACCTTCGGGCGGGAGCCCGGCTCGGGCGACGAAGGCGGTGAGGTGCTCGACCTGATGGAGGCGCTGCGGCGCTCGGTCGACAAGAGCCGGTCGGGCTCGTCGTCGGGCGGATCGGGCGGCTCGGATGCCGCGAAGAAAGCGCCGGCCAAGAAGGCTGCGGCGAAGAAGCCCGCCGCGAAGAAGGCGACCAAAGCTTCCTGACAGTCAGTGAGTTGAGATTAACTCACTGACTGTGGCACAGTGTCTCCACGCGGCGACCGGCCGCGCCCGACCCAAGGAGATCTCTGTGTCACAGTCCGCATTGCGCACCCCGCCCACCGGAACCGACTACCCCGGCAAGATGCTCGGCATCGTCGGCCTGATCGTCGCGATCCTCGCCAATCTGGTGGGATTCGTGATCAGCGTGATCGCGTATTCGCAGTCGAAGAAGGCCGGCTACAAGAACATTCCCGCGATGATCGGCATGATCGTCGGCGTCATCCTCTTCATCGTCTCGATCGTCGCCACCATCATCTCCATCGCGGCGGGCATGGCGGTCTCGGGAATCAGCGGCTACTGAGCCGAACGGCCACCGAGCCGAATGCGGAGGCCGCCGTCTGCTCGCAGTGCGGCGACCTCCGTCATGCGCTAGGCGTCGGGGCCGAGCACGCGCAGGGCGAGGGTCGCGGACGCGACCCTCGTGCCGGCTTGGCTGACCAGGATGGTGATGTCGTACGAGCCCGGTACCGCGGTGATCGTGCCGTGCAGCAGGCCGGTCGTGCGGTCGATGGTGAGACCCGCCGGCAGTGACCGGCCCTTCGGTGCCGAGATCTCGAAAGTGGGACTCGTGATGCCGCGGGTGTGGATGGGCGCTGTGTAGGGCTCGCCCTGACGCGCATCCGGAAGGGTGCTCGTGGTTATCTCAGGAGCCACGGTGCCGAAGGCGGACATCACGGTCACAGTGCCATCGGCCGCGTTGGCGACGAAGGCGTCGCCGCTGCCTGTTTCCACCGCGAGAGCGGAGGGATCGGCGCCGATGCCATCGGCGCCATCCAGGACGGCGACTCGGGTGTAGTCGTCGGCGTCGAGCACGGTCACCGTGTCACTGCCGGCGTTCGCCACGTAGAGGCGACGCCGAGACTCGTCGACCGCGACGGCAGAGGGCTCGTCGCCGATGGCCGAAGCCGAGCCGAGAAGTCGGTCGGCTGCGTAGGTTCTGGTGTCGACGACCGAGACGGTGTCGTCGCCCGCGTTGGTGATGAAGGCGTGATGCGTCGTCGTGTCGATCGCGACACCGCGCGGGTCGTGGCCGATCGCCGAGCTCAGGTCGTTCAAGACCATCACCACCTTCGACACCCTGCTGTCGATGACCGACACCGTGTCATCGCCGGCGTTGGCGACCAGGATGCGGTTGATGCCGCTGTCGACGGCGATGCCCGCGGGCCCGTGCCCGATCCCGCGCACGACGTCGAAGGGGATGATGGAGACCACGCGGTCTGTCGTCGTATCGATCACCGCGACCTGCCCGTCGCCGTATTCCGTGACGTAGGCGCGATTGCGGGACTCGTCGACGGCGACCCCGAGCGGTTCGTTGCCGATGCCGGAACGGGGATCGTGAGCGATCACCGAGGTCACCTCGGCCGTCGTCGTGTCGATCACCGACACGGTGCCGCTGCCGCTGTTGGCGACATAGGCGCGGTGCTTCTTCTGATCGATGGCGATGCCGGACGGGCCGTCGCCGATGCCCTTCGCCAGGTCGTGGGGAATCACCCCGGTGACCGTATTCGATTCGGTGTCGATGACGGAGACCGTGCCGTCGCCGGAATTGGTGACGAAGGCGCGGTCGAGGGCCTGATCGACGGCGATGCCCGCGGGCGCCGCGCCGATTCCGCCAGCCGAATCGTGGGGGATGACGGTGCTGGAGGGGTCGGCACTCGCGGGGAGGGGCGCCGCGAGCAGAGTGAGTGCCCCGGCGGAAGCAAGGACGGAAAGGACGGGTCGGAAGGTAAAGTGAGTAATGCTCATGAGGCACGCTAGCACGCACCCGTCAAAATCCGGAAGCGTCCCTCTACGGCGAGAGCCCCCAGCGCGGGTAGAGCACGGCGAACGCGCGGTCGAATCCGTACTCGATCGTGGCCGACTCGTGGCCGGTGCCGGGCGAGATGAACAGGTGCGCATCCATCCCCGCCGCCGAGGCCGCGGCGTAGAGCGTGCGCGACGCGGTGAGGTAGGGCTCGTCGTCCGACCCGTCGGCGAAGATCGCGACGGTCTCGGCATACAGGGCCGCCGTGACCGGATCGGCAGCTCCCGCCGCCAGCACGGTCAGCGGCTTGGCGGCGTCGAAGGCCGCCTCGTCGCCCCCGAAGCCGTCCTTGAGGGTCTCCGATTCGCCGCCGAGATCAGGCTCGAGCTCGCCGGAGATGTCGATCACGTTGCCCCAGACCTCGGGGAACTGCGCCGCGGACTTGATGGCGCACTCGCCGCCGTTCGAGAAGCCGGCGATGGTCCAGAACTCCCGCGACGGCAGCACGTTGAAGGTCGCGGCGATGAAGGCCGGCACATCCTGGTTCACGTACGTCTGCGCATCCCCCTGGTAGCCGTCGACGCAGAGGGGGTTGTTGCCCGAGTTGCCGCCCAGGTGATCGACCGAGACCACGATCGGGGCGAGTCCCGCGTGCTCGGCCGCGAACCGGTCGAGGCTCGTGCCGATGTCGGCGACGTCGGGCGCGCCGGGCTGCCCGCTCAGAAAGACGACGACGGGCAGCGCCGGCGCATCGGCCAGCCGGGCGGCGGGCGGCAGGTAGACCACCGCATCGCGCGGCGTGAACGCCGGGTCGGAGGCGGGGATCTCGATCGAGCCGTGGATGCTGTGCGCCGGCGCCGGCGTCGACGCCGGCGGGTTCCAGGATGCATAGAGCGGCCCCGGGGAATTCGTGGACGGCGGCGCCAGCGCGCTCACCTCCAACGGCGTCTCGATCGAGATGTCGAGAAGGTCGCCGAGGTTCTTGAGCACCCCGAAGTCGGCCGAGATGCCGAGGGTCGCCGTCCACGCGAACAACCCGATGCCGAACACCGCGACCACCTTGCGCCACCAGCGCGAGCGCCACAGATTCGCGATGGCGAGGGCGACGGATGCGCCGGCCGCCACGATCCAGAGCCGCGCCGCGAGCGTCATCGGCGAGTTGAACGCGTCGAGCACGTCTTGCACGATGAACGTCGCGAGCAGGGCGAGCAGGACGCCGGCGCCCAGCGCGATCGCCGCCGTCAACACCCAGAGGCGGGACGGCCGGCGCAGGAGCAGGAAGGCGAAGACGAGGATCGCGAGAGCGTAGGTTCCCCACAGGAAGGCGCCGTCGACGATGCGGATCGACAGGAACCAGTCGGTCATTCCGACCCGCGACCGGGCTCGACCATGCCCGTCTCAGGCATGCCGAGGAAATCGGATTCGTCGTCGTCATCCGGTTCAGTCGGCTCGACCGGTGCGGCCGCGTGACGGCCACCGCTCTCGCTCTGCGGGCGATCGCCATCCGCGCCATCCGCCGCCCCGACTCCGACGCCGCCGACCGTGCCGCGATACGCCGCCCGCACCGACAGCGCCACTCGCGCCTCGTGGAAGAGCGGCTCGTAGAACGTCTTGCGATAGCCACTGTTCGTCGTCACCGACACCAGGAAGTTGAGCGACGAGACGCAACTGAGGAAGATGGCGGTCTTCAGCAGCGCCCAGGTGAACGGGAACTCCACGCCGAAGAGCGTGAGAGTGGTGGCGCGCGAGCCCACCCACTCCTCGAGAACTTCCGACGAGAAGGCCAGCGCGCCCAGAACGAGCAGGAAGACACAGGTGAGCACCGCGAAGATGAGCGCCTGGAATCCGAGGGCGAGCACGAAACCCGCCTCGATGTTGGTGCGCTCGATCCGGCCGAGTGGGGGCACGGCGCCGGCCGCACGCGACTCGAGCTCCGGCAGCCCGGCCTCGCGCACCGAGCGCACGCGGTCGTCGGGCGAGATGCTCCGGTTCAGCGCCCGCATCTCGGTGCGGGTGATCGGCACCGCGAACAACAGTCCCAGCACGATGAAGAAAATGCCCACCGCGACGATGCGCGCAGGCTGCATCGTGCTGGTGACCTCCCAGAGCGGCCGGGAGAAGAAGGCGAACACGACGACGAGCATCAGGATGGGCAGAGCCCGCGTGGCGAGCGTGCCGATGGCCGCGAGCTGCCGGAGCGCGGTGCGCGCCGCGGAGCCCAACAGCGACCCGATGCCCACCCAGGTCAGCAGCGCCGCGAGGGCGACGGCGCCGAGGTTGACGACGAGGGCAGCCCAGAAATCGATTCCGGAGCCGGTGAGCCCGGCCACGAACGGCGTGCCGACGACGCAGATGATGAGCAGCGCCACGGTGACGGGGATGCCTGCCCCCGGGAAGCGCCGGAGCAGCGCTGCCGAGATGACCGCCACGACGATCGGAACGGCGACGACGGCCAGCGCCAGGAGCGCGACCAACAGGAGATAGAGCAGTGCGAGCGCGTCGGATTCCTCGTCGATGACGAGGTGCACGCGGATGAGGCCCGACAGGCTGACGTCGACCAGCAGCAGGAAGACCAGGAACGGTGCGATGCGCAGGGCGAGCCGGTCACCCCAGGCACGCGCCGGAACGAAATACGGCAGGCCTTTGGAGCGCAGCCAGCGCTCTGCGTCGCGCTCCGTCTCGCGCTCGGCGTCCCTGTCGCTCTCGGTCGCCATCGTCCCCCCTTAGAATTGTCGTCGATCCAGTGCGAGCAGCCGGCCGCGCGGAGATATCGGAGTCAACTTCATGCCTGCATCCCGTCTCGATTCTGTCATCGCCTTGGCCAAGCGCCGGGGATTCGTCTTCCCGACGGGAGAGATCTACGGCGGCACCCGCTCGGCGTGGGACTACGGCCCCCTCGGCGTGGAGCTGAAAGAGAACATCAAGCGCCAATGGTGGAAGTTCATGGTGCAGGGCCGCGACAACGTCGTAGGTCTCGACTCCGCCGTCATCCTGCCCCGCCAGGTGTGGGAGGCCTCCGGCCACGTGGAGGTCTTCTCCGACCCCCTGGTCGAGTCGCTGCACACGCACAAGCGCTACCGTGCCGACCACCTGCTCGAGCAGTACGAGGAGAAGCACGGGCATCCGCCGGTCAACGGCCTCGCCGACATCCGTGACCCCGACACCGGCCAGCCCGGATCGTGGACGGAGCCCAAGAACTTCTCGGGCCTCATGAAGACCTACCTCGGCGCCGTCGACGACGAGAGCGGCATGGCCTACCTCCGCCCCGAGACCGCGCAGGGCATCTTCGTCGACTTCAACGCGGTGCTGAACTCGTCGCGGCAGAAGCCGCCGTTCGGCATCGGGCAGATCGGCAAGAGCTTCCGCAACGAGATCACACCCGGAAACTTCATCTTCCGCACCCGCGAGTTCGAGCAGATGGAGATGGAGTTCTTCGTCAAGCCGGGCGAAGACGAAGAGTGGCACCAGTACTGGATCGACCAGCGCTTCCAGTGGTACACCGACCTCGGCATCGACCCCGAGAACCTGCGCCTGTTCGAGCACCCGAAAGAGAAGCTGTCGCACTACTCCAAGCGCACTGTCGACATCGAGTACAAGTTCGGCTTCACCGGATCGGCCTTCGGCGAGCTGGAAGGCGTGGCGAACCGCACCGACTTCGACCTCACCACGCACTCGAAGGCATCCGGAACCGACCTGTCGTACTTCGACCAGACCACCGGCGAGCGCTGGACGCCCTATGTCATCGAGCCCGCTGCGGGTCTGACCCGCTCGCTGATGGCGTTCCTGGTCGACTCGTTCCACGAAGACGAGGCGCCGAACACCAAGGGCGGTGTCGACAAGCGCACCGTGCTGAAGCTCGACCCGCGGCTCGCCCCGGTGAAGGCCGCCGTGCTGCCGCTGTCGCGGAACGAGGCGCTCTCGCCGATGGCCCGCGAGCTGGCGGCCGATCTGCGCAAGAACTGGAACGTCGACTTCGACGACGCCGGAGCCATCGGCCGTCGTTACCGCCGGCAAGATGAGATCGGCACGCCGTTCTGCATCACCGTCGACTTCGACTCGCTCGACGACAAGGCGGTGACGGTGCGCGAGCGCGACTCGATGGCGCAGGAACGCGTCTCCCTCGACCGTCTCCCCGCCTACCTGGCCGAGCGCCTCATCGGGGCCTGAAGACGGTCGGTCAGCCGGCCAGGCGGGCGACGAGGGCCTCGTAGGCGGGGTCGATGACTTGGAGCGACGGGGTCGCGTCGTGCCAGTCGACGATCTCGCGAGCGGCCTCGTGGAACGGCACCACGGCACGGAACTCGGGCACCAGCGCCTTGATCTTCGTGTTGTCGAACACCACGGAGTGCGAGAAATCGCCCAGGAACTGCCCCGACCACTCGGGGGCGGCCGCGGCGATCTCCTGACTCGTCGCGTAGCGGATCGTCGGCGTCGTGCCGGCCGCGCTCGCCACCATTCCCACGATCTCGTTCCAGGTGTAGACGAAGTCGGAGGTGATCTGGAAGGTGTCGCCGTAGGCGAGCGGATTCGCGAACAGGCCCACGAAACCGCGAGCGAAGTCGTCGGTGTGGGTCAGCGTCCAGAGCGAGGTGCCGTCGCCGTGCACCACGACCTCCTCGCCGCGGCGCATCCGGTCGACCGCCGTCCAGCCACCGAACATCGGCAGCGACCACTTGTCGTAAGTGTGCGAGGGGCGAACGATGGTGACCGGGAAGCCGCGCTCGCGGTAGGCCTCCACGAGCAGGTTCTCGCAAGCGATCTTGTCGCGCGAGTACTGCCAGAACGGGTTGCGCAGCGGCGTCGACTCGGTGATCGGCAAGCGGCTGACGGGCTTCTGATAGGCGGAGGCGGAGCTGATGAACACGTACTGGCCGGTGCGGCCCTCGAATCGGTCGATGTCGCGCTGCACCTGCTCGGGGGTGAACGCGACCATGTCGATGACGACGTCGAACTCGCGCGATCCGAGCACCGCGTCGACCTGATCGGCGTCTTCGATGGCGGCCGTCAGCACCTCCGCACCGTCGGGCTGCTCGCGCCGCGACGAACCCCGATTGAGGAGCGTCACCTCCATCCCGCGCTGCACGGCGAGCGCACTCGCCGCAGATGAAATGATGCCCGTACCACCGATGAACAGAACCTTTGCTGACGACATAGGGAGCACGATAGCGCTTCAGGATGTCCGCGCGTTTTTGCCTCGTGCACAGTCGGCGTTATCGTGTGAATCGTTTGACCCCACCACCACTCGACGAGAGACGGACTGTGCAGTACGGCGCTGACTACAACCCCGAACAGTGGGACGAGGCAACCTGGCACGACGACGTGCGGCTGATGCGGGAGGCCAAGGTGACCATGGTCAGCCTCGGAATCTTCGCCTGGTCGCGCATCCAGCCGGATGAGAACACCTTCGACTTCGAATGGCTCGACACGGTGATCGAGCTGCTGCACGCGAACGGCATCGCCGTCGACCTCGCCACCGCCACCGCATCACCCCCTGCCTGGGCCGTGGAGAACTATCCGGCGATCCTGCCGCAGGACGAGAACGGCGCCACCTACTGGCCGGGCAGTCGCCAGCACTACGCCCCGAGCTCGCCCGACTACCGTCGGCTCGCGGCCCGTCTCGTGACCGAGATCGCGAATCGCTACGCCGCGCATCCGGCGGTCGTGCTCTGGCACGTCAACAACGAGTACGGCTGTCACGTGCACTACGACTACTCCGACAACGCCGCCGTCGCCTTCCGAACGTGGCTGCAGCGCAAGTACGGTTCGATCGACGCCCTCAACACCGCCTGGGGCACCGCGTTCTGGTCGCAGCGCTACGGCTCGTTCGGGCAGATCGTGCCCCCGCGCAAGGCTCCCTACAGCCACAACCCGGCGGGTGCGCTCGACTTCAAGCGGTTCACGTCCGACACGCTGCTCGAGCTCTTCACCATGGAGCGCGACATCATCCGGGCCGCCGGAGCGACCCAGCCGATCACCACGAACTTCATGGGCGCCTTCCCGCCGCTCGACTACTGGAAGTGGGCGGCCGAAGTGGATGTCGTGAGCGACGACAACTACGCCGACCCGAACGACCCCCAGTCGTTCCGTTCCGCCGCGTTCTCCCGCGACCTGATGCGGTCGCTGAAGCCCGGCACGCCCTGGATTCTGATGGAACAGGCCACGAACGCCGTGAGCTGGCGGCCGAGCAACGCACCGAAGGCTCCCGGGCAGATGGCGGCTCTCTCGATGCAGGCCGTCGGGCGCGGTGCCGACGGCATCCTGTTCTTCCAGTGGCGCCAGTCGCGCCGGGGGAGCGAGAAGTTCCACTCCGCGATGGTGCCGCAGGCCGGCACCGAGACCCGCACCTGGCGCGAGGTCACGGCCCTCGGCGACGCACTCGACCGCCTGCCGGAGCTGCCTCGGGGCGACTCCCGCGCATCCGTCGCCATCGTGTTCGAGTGGGAGAACCTGTGGGCGCTGTCGAATCCCGACCACCCGGTCGCGCTCGACTACGTGCAGCTCGTGCAGCGCTGGTACGCGGCGCTGCACCGACAGAACGTGTCGATCGACGTGGTGCAGACCACGAGCGACCTCTCGGGCTACTCGCTCGTGGTGCTGGCGCACGGCTATCTGCTGACGGATGCAGGCGCCCAGAATCTCGAGGCCTTCGTGCAGCGCGGCGGACACCTGCTCGTCACCGCCTTCAGCGACATCGTCGACGAATCGGATGCCTTCCGTGAGGGCGGATTCCAGGTGGGCCTCCGCGATGTGCTCGGTGTGTGCGTCGAGGACTTCGGCGCCCTCGTGCCGCCGGCTCCGTCGGGCGGGTCTTCCGCACCAGGAGAGAACCACGCCGAGGTGGCGGCGGTGTTCGGGTCGTTGCGCGGCGAATACCTCGCTGAAGAGCTGCAGGTGATCGACGACGGGCGGCCGGTGGAGGTGCTCGGCCGGTACATCGACGGGCGACTCGCGGGCGCACCGGCCTTGACCAGCCGGGCCACCGGCAGCGGCGTCGCGCACTACCTCGCGACCATTCCCGACGACGAGGGGATGCTCGCCGTCACGCGCTGGGCGCTCGAAGACGCCGGGGTGCAGCCGGTGCTGTCGACGCCGAGCGAGTGGGTCGAGGCAGCGCGCCGTGGCGACGTGCTCACGGTGATCAACCACGGCCGTGAACCGGTCGAGGTGGAGGTGGAGGGCACGGATCTGCTGAGTGGCGCCTCCGTCAGCCGGCTCGAACTGGAGCCTTTCGGCTGGGCGCTGCTCCGCACGGAGGCTGCGGAAACGACGTCACCCTCCGACTGAACCCGGCCGCGAGGCCGCCCTACTTCGTGTCGGAGTCGTCTGGGGCGTCGGGGTCGGGGCTGCGGTCGCCGTCGATCGAGTCGAGCGTGCCGAAGAGCTGACCGTTGAGGTCTTGCGCCTCCTGCAGGGCCGTGTACGCCTCGGCGTAGGTGTCGGGCTCCGGCTCGCCGGGAACGCCGTACTTCGCGATCACCAGACCGAGCAACCCGCGCGCCGGGTTGCTGATCGGCTTCGCGCGTTGCTCGGCGTTCGAGTTGTCGAAGTCGACCTCGGGGTTTGGCGGCGTGTACTGCGGCATGGTCTGCGGCCACTCGGCCGCCGGTCGCGGCTTCTTCAGGTTGATCGCGTCGAAGAGCGGGCGCGACGCGACGTCACGGTGCGTCAGTGGCTTGAGGCCGTGCAGCTTGGTGAGCGTCGAGATGACCGACCCGTGGTCGTGCTGCTCGTTGACGATCGTGTTCTTCGCCGTGTAGGCCGAGATCGCGATCGCCGGCACCCGGCAGCCCAGTCGGTCGAAGGTGAAGTCGAACTCGCCCTCGTTGCCGTTCACCGGTGGCACGGCCGAGGGCGGTGGCACGTGGTCGTAGGTTCCGCCGTGCTCGTCGAAGGTGACGAAGAGCATCGTGTTCATGGCGTTCGACCCGGTCTCCGAGTCGCTCTTGCGAATGGCGGAGTAGATCGCATGCAGCAGGGCATCGCCGGCGCGCGCATCCGACACCGCCGCATCCACCACCTCGCCCACGTCGCCCTCGTCGCTCGCGCGGAGGTGACCGTAGGGCGGATGCATGTCGTTGTGGTTGTAGATCATCCGCGGCTCGATGAAGGCGTAGTCGGGCAGGTTGCCCGTCGCCACGTCGTCGTAGAACTGCTCCATCACCCGGAAGTTCGTCTTCCAGAACGGCTCGAGCACCGGAGCGTGCAGCACACCGGTCATCGAGATGAGCTGGGCGGAGTCGTAGTAGACGCGCCAGGTGAGGCCCGCCTCCTCGAGGCGGTTGAAGATGGTGGGAGCGTCGGCATCCGGATCGAGCCACTTCGCGTATCCGCCCTCGCCCTTGTTGGTGACGAAGCCGTGCGAGGTGGAGGCGTGGAAGAACGAGCGGTTGCAGAAGGTCTGCGAGGGCACGGCCGAGAACCAGTGGTCGAAGACCGCGAAGTTCTTGGCGAGGGTGCTGAACACGGGCAGCATGTCGGGAGTGAACCCGCCCATCGCCAGCTCGTAGTCCTTGGGGCCCGGCTCCTTCTTGTTCTGGGTGAGACGCCGGTAATTGATGATGTAGTCCTCGACGAACCCCTTCATCGTGGGGGATTCGTTCGGACCGGGCGCGTTGTACGGATACTGCAGCCCGTTCGCGTGCAGGTCGCGATTCGTCTCGGGGTCGACCTTGCCGAAGAGCTGCGTGTTGACGTGCGAGTACTCCTCGCCCGGGTCGGGGCGCGGGCTCGACATGATCTCGTCGGTCGAGCCGCCGTAGGCGTGCGGTTTGATGACCTCGTCGGTGCCGGGCACCGGATTCGAGTGGTCACCCTGGTGCAGGCCGTCGTACTTCTGACCCGGCGCGAGCTCGCCGTCGGTGTAGAGCCAGCCGAGCAGATTGTCGAACGACCGATTCTCGTACATCAGCACCACGAGGTGCTCGAAGCCCGGCTCCTTCACCTTCTTCTCGGCGGCGAAGTCGAGGTCGACCTCGTTCGCGTAGACGCCGACTCCGATCGACGCTCCAGCGAGGCCGCCGGCTGCGGCTCCGGCCGCGCCGACGGCGGCCGCCTTGAGGAAGGCGCGGCGGGAGGCCAGGCCTTCGGCGTGGTCCTTCTTGCCGTCGTCCTTCTTCCGGCCGAACGGCGGGGTCATGCCGACCCGCCCGGCGGAGTCCAGGCCGAGACGGCGTCGAGCCGCGCGACCTCATCGGGGCTGAGCTGCACCCGGGCAACGGCCAGGAGATCGGCGACCTGCTCCACGCGCGACGCGCTCGCGATCGGCGCGACCACGGTGGGCTTCGCCACGAGCCAGGCCAGCGCCGTGGTGGCGATGGAGGCGTCGTGCGCGCGCCCGATCTCCTCCAAGGTGTCGACGATGGCGAGGCCCTGCGTGCTGACGTACTGCGACGCCCCCCGTGCCCGGGCCCCGTCGGCGTGGTCGCTCTTCGCGCGGTACTTGCCGGTGAGGAACCCGCTGGCCAGCGCGTAGTAGGGAACCACGCCCAGGTGCTCGCGCTCGGCGATCGGCGCCAGGGTGTCTTCGAAGTCGTTGCGATGCACGAGATTGTAGTGAGGCTGGAGGGCGACGGGGCGCACGTATCCGTTCGCCTCGCAGATCGCGAAGTACGCCTCGATGCTCTCCGGAGCGAAGTTTGACAACCCGATGTACCGAGCCTTGCCGGCTCGCACCACCTCGTCGAAAGCCGCCGCGGTCTCTTCGAGAGGCGTCTCGGGGTCTTCGAAGTGGGCGTAGTAGAGGTCGATCCGGTCGGTCTGCAGGCGGGCCAGCGACGCATCGACCGCGCCGCGGATGGTCGCGCCCGAGAGCCCGCGGAACTGCGGATGCCGGGACACCTTCGTGGCGATCACGGTCGCGTCGCGCGATCCGCGGCTGGTGAACCACTCGCCGATGATGGTCTCGGACTCGCCACCGACGTTTCCGGGCACGCTCGCCATGTAGGAGTCGGAGGTGTCGATGAAGTCGCCGCCGCCCGCGGCGTGGGCGTCGAGGATGGCGAGCGAGGTGTCTCGATCGGCCGTCCAGCCGAACACATTGCCACCGAGGGAGAGAGGGAAGACGTCGAGATCGCTGTCGCCGATGCGTGCCATGGTTCGACGTTACTACGACCGTCTCCGTGCGCTTCGGCGATCGACTTGACATTGACGTTGCGTCAACTCCTACGGTGGAACTGTCCGCATTTCAGGAGAGTTACGGGAGGGAGCATCCGATGGACTGGTCGATTCAGGAGGTCGCCCGGCTGGCCGGCACGACGAGCCGCACACTGCGCCACTACGCGCAGCTCGGCATCGTGCACCCCAGCCGGATCGGCGCCAACGGCTACCGGTACTACGACGAGAGCGCTCTCGTGACCCTGCAGCGCGTGTTGCTGTTGCGCGAGCTCGGGCTGGGGCTGCCGGCGATCGCGGGTGTGCTCGAGAACGAGACGGATGCGCCTGGCGCACTCCGCAGTCACCTCGAGTGGCTGCAGAGCGAGCGCGACCGGCTCGGCCGGCAGATCGCATCCGTGCGGGCGACGATCGAGACGATGGAAGGAGGTGAACAACTCATGGCAGAGAACATGTTCGACGGATTCGACCATACCCAGTACAAGGAGGAGGTCGAGGAACGGTGGGGAGCGGCGGCGTACGCCGCGAGCGACCGCTGGTGGAGCTCGATGTCGGCCGAGGAGAAGGCGGACTGGCAGAAGCGCGTCTCGCAGCTCAACGCCGACTGGCAGTCGGCGGCGGCGCGTGGCGTCGACCCTCGAGGAGAGGAGGCGCAGGCACTCGCCGGGCGGCACTACGACTGGCTGGCCGGGGTGCCCGGAACACCGGGCGCGTCGACCGGCGGGCCGACGAAGGAGTACTTCGTGGGCCTCGGCGAGATGTACGTGGCCGACGAGCGCTTCGCGGCGAACTACGGCGGCGCGGCGGGTGCCGCCTTCGTGCGCGACGCGATGGCGGCGTACGCCGACGCCCACCTCGGGTAGCCCCCCGCCCTCCTCGCGTTCGTCGCGAGGAGGGCGGCGGTCAGCGGAGGGGCTTGCGCATCTCGAGCTCGCGGAGGGAATGGTCGAGGGGGTAGGGGCGGATGACGCCCGTCTCGACGAAACCGCGGTTGCGGTAGGCGGCGACAGCACGCGGGTTCGACTCGTTCACCTCGAGAGTGAGGGTGTCGCCGCGGCCGAGTGCCCATTCCTCGATGCGGTCCAGGAGCGCATCCGTCACTCCTGCTGCGGTTCCGCGGTGGTCGGGAGCCACGTAGACGCCGTAGAGGAAGGCGCCCGCGTGTCCGCGTGGCACCTTCGACATCATGGTGCCGACCCAGCGCCCCTCGGTGGTGATGGCGGCGACCGTGATGGAGTCGGCCGAGGAGCCGTCGCGCGCCCACGCGCGCCATTCCCACTCGCGGCGGCGGAGGGCGTGCTCCACGGTCTCGAGATAGGCGAGCGGGGTGTCGGCGAGCATCTCGAGTCGCAGGGCGCGCACCTCCGGCCAGTCGGACTCGACCGTGCGACGGATGACGACGCCCTGCGCGGGCCGGGTGTGCTGGAGGCGCTCGGCGTGCTCGGTGTGCTGGGCGCGCTCGCTGTTCCGCTCGGACATGCAACGACTATACGTTTGGACGAGCTGAGGGGAGAGTGCGAGCATGACCATCTGGACCTGTGCGACCTGCGCGATCGAGCATCCGGACACCGCGGAACCGCCCGAGATCTGCGCGATCTGCACCGACGAGCGGCAATGGGTGCCGGCCAGCGGTCAGCGGTGGGTGACCCGCGAGGGGCTCGCCGCCGAGGGCTACCGCATCGTGGTGCGCGGTCTCGAGCCCGACCTCTTCGCCATCGAGACCGACCACGAGCTCGGCATCGGGCAGCGCGGCCTCCTGCTGCGAACACCGGCCGGGAACCTGTTGTGGGAGCCGCCGGGATTCATCGACGAGAACGGCATCCGATCGATTGCCGAGCTCGGTGGTGTGGCGGCGGTGACGGCGAGCCATCCGCACCTCACGGGGTCGTCGATCCAGTGGAGTCACGCATTCGGTGGGGCGCCGGTGTACGTGGCGGAGGCGGATGCGCGGTGGATTCAGCGGCCCGATCCGGTCATCCAGCTGTGGTCGTCGTCGATCGAGCTGCTGCCGGGCGTGCGGATGCTGCAGCTCGGCGGGCATTTCCCCGGCAGCGACATCGTGCTCTGGTCGGCCGGCGCGGGTGGGCGCGGTGCGCTGCTGACGGGCGACACGCTCATGGTGGGGGCGGACCTCGCCTCGGTGTCGGTGATGCGGAGCTTTCCGAACTACATCCCGATGCCCGAGCGGATCGTGCAACGCATCCTCTCCGCAGTGCAACCGCTCGAATACGACCGGATCTACAGCGCCTTCCGCTCGATCGAGACGGATGCGCCGGCGATCGTGTCGCGGAGCCTGTCGCGGTACATCCGCTGGGTGCGCGGCGACGAATCCGAGGACTGAGCGCGCCGGGTCGGAGTCACTGCCACGACTGCGCTTGCAGGTGCGCGCGGAGGCGCGCGTCGGTGGTGAGCGAGATCGCCTTGGCGGAGGCGGCGCTCGCCTCGGCGGTGCGGCCCGCGGCCGCGAGCAGGTGAGCGCGCGTGGCCCATGCCGGCTGGAATCGCTCGAACGCCGCGCCCTCCGCACCTTCTCTCAACGAATCGAGGTGCACCAGGCCTGCCTCGGGGCCGTCGACTTCGGCGATCGTGGCCGCGAGTGACACCTGCGCGCCGAGCGTGGGCGCGACCCGCACGAGCGCCTCGTTGAGCGTGCGGAGGGTGCGCCAGTCGGTCTCGCCCGTGGCCGCGCGGGCGCAGTGCACCGACTGCATGGCCGCCTCGAGTTGGAATCTGCCGAAGCCCGCGGCCGTGCTCCCCGGCCGGGCCGCCACCGCCCGTGCGTGCGCGCGGCGGAGGTGCGATTCGCCACGGGCGATGAGCGCCCTGTCCCAGAGGGCGGTGTGCTGCTCGGCGAGGGGCACGTGCTCGCCCGCGGGGCCGGTGCGCGCCTCCGTTCGCGCGAGCGAGAGGCAGAGCAACGCGGCCAACCCCTGCACCTCCGGCTCGTCGGGCAGCAGTTCGGCGAGCGTGGTGGCGAGGTAGAGCGCCTCGCCCGAGAGCGAGTCGCGCAGGGTCTCTCCCGAGACCCGGTGCCAGTCGATGGCGTAGCAGCCGTAGACCGCTTCGAGCACCGGCGGGAGCCGGGCGGCCATGGCCGTGCGGTCGGGTACGGCGAAGGGGATTCCGGCGTCACGGATGCGCCGTTTCGCCCGCACCAGCCGTTGCGCCATGGCCGGGGCCGGCACCGCGAAGGCGGCTGCGATCTGCGTCGCGTCGAAACCGAGAACGGTCTGCAGCATCAAGGGGGTGCGCACGGCGGGATCGATCGCCGGATGCGCGCAGACGAACAGCAACTCGAGCCGCTTGTCGGGGAGGGCGTCGAGGTCGAGGTCGGCCGGGTCGACGGATGCGCCGGCGGGCCGAGCAGGATCGCCTACGGAGGTCGAGGCCGCAGGCGGGCGCACCGGTTCGAGGGTGCCGGTCGACTCGAGCACGTCGAGCGCCACGGAGGTGCGCCGTGCGGCCGACCCGAGTTCGTCGCGTTGCCGATTGCGTGCGACGGTGAGCAGCCACGCTTCCGGGTTGTGCGGAACTCCGGCCTCGGGCCAGGTGCGGAGTGCCCGCTCGAAGGCGTCGGCCAGCGCATCCTCGGCTCCGGCGATGTCGCGCGTGGGGGCGGCGAGCACCGCGAGCAGCCGCCCGTACGACGCCCGGGCGGCGAGCTCCGCCCGGGCACTGGCCGCAGCCGGCTCGGTCACGCGAGCTGGTGCCAGGCGCCGTCGGAGAACGACAGCGCCGTCGGCCGAATCTCCATCACCCCGTACTGCGCGCCGGGGCATTTCTCGGCCCAGGCGATGGCGGCATCGAGGTCGCCGACCTCGATCACGAAGGTGCCGGCGAGCTTCTCCTTCGTGTCGGCGAACGGTCCGTCCTGCACCTGCAGGGCGCCGTTCCGCAGGGTCACGGTCGTCGACGCGGCCACGGGCTGCAGGATGTCGGCCGACACCAGCACTCCCGCTTCGTCGAGCGATTTCGCATAGGCGTCGAAGGCGGCCTTGAAGGGCGCCATGTCCTCTTCGGTGACGTTCGCATCCTGGGCTTCGGGGCTGATCAGAAGGAGTGAGTAGCGCATTGTCTGTCCTTTCGTGGTGGTCACGTTAGCGGTCGCGGGAGGCGACCTCTACTGTGATGACGATCGAGCACGCCTCCGATCGACACATCCGGCGGCATCGACACCTTGCGGCGGCCATGTCAGCATGGGTGCATGGCCACCTCGCTCCACATCACGGGCGTCGCCGACGCCGACGCGCTGCTCTCGTCCGACCCGCTCGCTCTGCTGCTCGGCATGCTGCTCGATCAGCAGATCGCCATGGAGACGGCGTTCGAGGGGCCGAAGAAGCTGCTCGACCGCGTCGGGTCGCTGGATGCGCAAACGCTCGCCTCCTACGATCCGGAGGCGCTCGTCGAGGTGTTCCGTCAGACGCCGGCTGTGCACCGTTTTCCCGGATCGATGGCCGCCCGGGTGCAGGCCCTCTGCGCCGAGCTCGTCGAGAACTGGAGCGGCGACGCCACCGCCCTCTGGACCCGCGACCACCCCGACGGCCCCACCGTGCTGAAGCGCCTCGAGTCGCTGCCCGGCTTCGGCGCCCAGAAGTCCCGCATCTTCCTGGCCCTCCTCGGCAAGCAATACGGCGTCACCCCGCCCGGCTGGCGCGAGGCCGCTGGCCCCTACGGCGAGGAGGGAAGCCACCGCTCGGTAGCCGACATCGTCGACGCCGACTCGCTCACGAGAGTGCGCGAGACGAAGCGCGCGGCGAAGGCGGCGGCGAAGAAGTAAGAAGAACGAAGCGAGAGAACCGAAGGCTACTCCGTCCGCAACGTCGGGTCCGAGTGATGAAAGCAGCGGGCCGCTCCCGGATGACCCAGGGTGAGCGCGCGGCCGCGTCAGCGACCGCTCGCGAACATGTCGCCTCGCGCCGCAGTAGCGGCGGCGCGAGCAATGAGCGACGCGCTAGCCGGAGGCCAGCGCATCGCGGGAAGCGGCGGGGCGGTAGCCAGTACCCATCCCCACATAGCGCTGCAGCACCAGCGCCCGGAGGGCCGCCGCTGCCGCACCGCGCGCCCAGTCCTCGAAGGTGTGCGGGCGGATGACGATGCGGCAGTTGCCCGCTGCCCCGAAGGCGTGCGCGCCGAAGGCCGCCCGCAGCCGCTGGTCGTAGAGGTCGTAGTCGGCCACCGCCTCACCCGTGATCACCACGATCTCGGGGCCGGTGAGGTTCGCGACGGTGGCGATGGCGGTGCCGATGACGGTGCCGGCGCGGTCGAAGGCCTCGATGGCCGCCGGCTCGCCGGCGTGCGCCAGAGCGACGGCGTCGTCGATGGTGGCGACGGGGGTCGATTGCGCGGAGGCGATGGCGCGCACGATGGCACTCGACGACGCGACGGCTTCGACGCATCCGCGCCGTCCGCAGGTGCAGACGTACTGCTCGGAGGTGAGGGGCAGATGCCCGATCTCCCCGGCCACGCCGAAGGCGCCCTCCACGACTTCGCCGTTCACGTGGAGTCCGCAGCCGATGCCGCTGCCGATGGTGACGATGGCGAACGACCCGATGCCGACCCCCACCCCGAACCAGTGCTCGGCGATGGTGAGCGCGCGCACGTCGTTCTCGATCAGCACGTCGACCCCGAGTCGGGCCTTGAGCGATGCGCCCAGCGGCTCGTCGGCCCAACCGAGCAGTGCCGATTCGCGCACGATTCCGTTGTGCGTATCGACGTCGCCCGAGACGGCGACACAGATGCCGGCCAGTCGTTCGGCGCGGTCACCCAGCAACTCGCTGAGCCGCTGCACCATCTCGGCGATGGCATCGACCATGGAGGTGAAACCGGTGTCGATCACGGCGAGATGCGCAGTGACCAGGATGCCCGCGGTCACATCGGTGGCCACCCCGATGATGTCGCCCGGGTTCACTTTGATGCCGAGGGTGATGAGCGATTCGGGCACCACTCGCACGGGGCTGGCCGGACGGCCCGGAAGGCCGTTCGTGGCCGACTCGTGGTGATCGGCCACCAACCCGGCCGCGATCATCGGCGCGACCGCCTTCGTGATCGCCGCCTGCGAGAGGCCGGTCAGCCGCGCGACATCCGTGCGCGACAGCGGCCCGCGGGTGAGGATGCGCGTGAACACATCCACCGCCGCGGGTGAGGCGGTGCGCAGCAGGTCGACGGCGTCGGTCACACTACGCATTCTGGCCTCTTTCCTGTCTTTTCGTCAGTTGTCGAGCCGGGGCGGCGCGCACATCGCGGCACCACCCCGGCTCGATGGGAGCGTGCGGGCGACTACTCGCTCAAGATCTCCTTCGTCTTCGCGGTCATCTCCGGGAACACGTCGTCGCCACGCTCACCCGAGAAGTAGGCCTCGAAGAGCGGCTGGATGGTGTCGTTGATCTCCTGGCCGTTGACCGTCGGCGGCGCCGGGTAGAGTTCGTCGTTCTGCAGGGCGCTGGTGAACACCGAGAGGTCGACGCCCTGCTTCAGCTGCGCATCCGCCGCGGCCTGCATCGAGGCGGCGATCGACGGCAGGAAGGTGCCGTCGGCGCCGGCCACCGACTGGCAGGCCTCCGAACCCATGTAGGAGACCCACTTCCAGGTGGAGTCGAGGTTCTTGGTGCCGGTGTAGATGTTGTTGGCGTTCGAGTTGCTGATCACCGAACGGCCCTCGGGGCCCTCGACGGTCGGCGCGATGCCGACCTTCAGGTCGGTGAGCTTCGCGAAGGTGGTCGCATCCCACGATCCGCCCTCGATCATCGCGACCTTGCCCGAGCCGAGCTGCTCGGCGCCGGAGACAGTGAAGGCACCGAAGGCCGGCGAGAAGCCGCGGTCGGCGAGCGAGGTCACGTAGTTCATCGTGGCGATGAAGTCGGGGTCGTCGTACTCGAACTGCGTCGGCCAGGCCGCCTTGTCGCCGAGGCGCCATCCGGTGGAGGAGGCGAGGGCGTTCCACGAGGTCTGGCCGTTGAAGTCACCCGAGCCGAGGCTGCCGATGCCGTAGGTGGCCACCTTCGACTTGTCGAAGCCGGCCTCGTCGCCGCGCACGCCGTTCTCGTCGATGGTGAGGTGGGCCACGATCTTGTCGAAGGTGCCGCCGTCGTCGGGGTTCCAGGTCATGGTGGCCAGATCGTCGGCCGTCAGGCCGGCATCCGTCACGGCCGCCTCGTTGAAATAGAACGCGGCGGAGGCCCAGTCCAGCGGCAGACCGTACTGCTTGCCGTCGGTGTATTTCCACGAGTCGACGCCCACGGCGAACTTCGACAGGTCGAAGTCGTTGTCGGCGATGAGGTCGTCGAGGGCCATGATCTGGCCCTGACCGGCGTAGGCGCCGAGGAGCGGCACACTGTTCTGGAAGGCGTCGGGCGCGGCACCCGAGACGAAGCCGGCGGTGAGCTTGGTGAAGTAGTCGTCGACGGCATACTGCGAGATCTTCACGTCGATTCCCGGGTTCTCCTTCTCGAAGCCGGGGAGGCACTTCTCGTAGGAGGCGGCCTGCTTCTCGTCCCAGGTCCACCAGTTGACGGTGCCCCCTGCGCTGTCGGTCGATGCTCCGCCCGCTCCGCTCGAGCAGGCGCTCAGGGTGACCGCCGCTCCGGCGACCGCCGCGATGGCGATGATGCGCTGTAGTTTCATCTGTTCTCTCTTCTCAGTACGAGGATTCCCGTTCGGCGGCGGCGCGCGACGTCGTGCGCTCGCCCGGCCCGGGGGAATCCGAGGGTGGTGTGGTGCTGGGGTACGTCGTGTGTCCGGCGGCCGTCCAGGGCAGGTCGCTGGGCGCGAGCCCGCGACCGCGGTCGTACCCCTGTGACTGGACGACCGCCGGAACCTGTTCTCCGCCGAGAGCGGCGGTGGCGGGGGAGGCGGGTGCGGATGCGGCGGGCTCGGCGGATGCGGCGGGCTCGGCGGATGCGGCGGGCTCGGCCGTGCCGTCGAGCAGATCCGCGAGCTCGGCGCTGCCGTGCGGCGCGAGCACGACCGCCACGAGGCGATCGCGGTGGGCGACGGATGCGGCCACCTCGCGCCCGGTGAGGTTGTGCAGCCGAGCTCGGGTGAGCGCGCCACCGGCCCACCGCAGGTCGACGGCGAGGCCGCCGCGGGCGCGCAGCCCCGTCACCTCGCCGTCGGGCCAGGCCTCCGGAAGCGATGGGAGCAGGGTGACGGCCGATCCGTGACTCTGCACGAGCATCTCGGCGACGGCGGCGGTGAAGCCATAGTTGCCGTCGATCTGGAACGGTGGATGCGTGCTGAACAGGTTCGGCAGCAGCCCACCCCATTCCGACCCGTCGACGGGGGCGAAACGGCTGGCGTCGCGTTCGAACGGATGCGTCGCCTCCACCAGCAGGGCTCTCGCGGTCTCGCCGTCGCCGAGTCGCGCTCGCAGCGCGATCTTCCAGGCCCACGACCAGCCCATGGCTCCGGGTCCCCGGCCGTCGAGGAAGCGCCGGGTCGCCGAGGCCAGGGCAGGGGTGGTCTCCGGGTCGATCTCGTCGAGCGGGTAGAGACCGACGGCGGCCGAGAGGTGGCGGTGCAGCGGGTCGTGCTCGGTCTCGTCGTGGTGCCATTCGCGCAGGCGGCCGTCGGCGGTGAGTCCGGGTTCGGGCAGGCGGGCGAGGGCGTCGCAGAGCTGGTGGTCGAGGTCGCGCACGGTGTCGACGGTGGAGAGCGCGGCGCCGCCGGCTGCGTCGGTCGCGGCGGGTCCGGCGGCGCCGATCGCGTCGGTCGTGCCCGCCTCCTCGGCCGCCAGAATCTCGATCGCCCGGCGTGTGCGTCGGAACAGGCTCCGGATGAGGAACACGTCCATGCTCGCCGACTCGGTGAGCGACTCCGGCGACCCGTCGGGGCCCACGAAGAGGTTCTCGGGCGAGGTGGACGGCAGGGTGCGCAACCGGCCGTCGGGCGCCTCTACGAGCCAGTCGAGGCAGAACTCGCTCGCGCCGCGCAGCAGCGGCCAGAGGGTGTCGCGGAGGTAGCCGGTGTCGGCGGTGAAGGCGAAGTGGTCCCAGGCGTTGTGGGTGAGCCAGACGCCGCCCATCATCCAGATCGCCCAGCTCGGGTTGCCGTGACCGCCGCCCACCGGGAGAGCCCAGCCCCAGGCATCGGTGTTGTGGTGCGCCACCCACCCGCGAGCCCCGTACAGGCGCCGGGCGACCTCGCCGCCGGTGACGGCGAGCTTCTGCAGCAGTTCGGGCAGCGGCGCGAAACACTCGGCCAGCCCAGTGAGGTCGGCCAGCCAGTAGTTCATCTGGGTGTTGATGTTGATGGTGTAGTTCGACGACCAGGCCGGACGCGGCTGGTCGTTCCAGATGCCCTGGAGGTTCGCGGGCGGACTTCCTGCGCGGGAAGAAGCGGTGAGGAGGTAGCGGCCGAACGCGGCGATGACGGTGGCGCGGAGGGCTTCGTCGTTGCCCCGGAGCACCTCGCGCGCGACATCCCACGACCCGGCCCGGCGGTGGCCGATCACGATGCGCGTGCGGGCGGTGAGGGTTTCGATGTCGTCGAGGTGGCGCGCGAGCAGCGCATCGGCACCGCGCCGGATGGCCACGGTGGCGCGGGCGTGAGCTCGAGCCTCGATCGCGGGGCGCGAGTCGTGGATGTCGCCGGATGCGTTCGTGGCACGGCGGTCGTGGGCTGCGCGCTCTCCGATCGGCGCGCCGGATGGCCGCGCGTGCGCGTCGGGGGTGCTTTCGGCGGGCGAGCCGTCGGCCGGCGGGGCCGCGTTCCACCAAGACTCGGCGCGGGTGGCCGTCGAGAGCACCGCGAGCAGGCGGGTGGCACCACGCACGAGCACGGCGCCGTCGACGATCTCGGCCGTGCCGTCGGTGTCGAAGGAGAGGTGCGCCGCCGCGAACGGGTCGTACTCGGCGGCGGTGGTAGCGGTGACCATCCCGGTGCCGGCGGCGGGCGCGGTGGGCGGGTCGCCGGCCGAGCCGGGGTCGGCAGCCGGGCCGGTGGCGGCAGCCGGGCCGGTGGCGGTGGTGGCATCGGAGCGGTAGCGGTGCGCCGGCACTTCGGGTTCGTGCAGAGGTGCGCCGTCGACCGGGATCTCCACGCCGATCGAGAGACCAGAACGAGTGGCCGAACTACCGGTCTCGCGCAACGGCGTCGTGAGCCGCAGCCGCACGTCCACCGTGCCGCCCCGCGTCTCCACCAGCACGCACAGCGCCTGATCGGGAGCCGACACCCAGCTGCGGCGACGGATCTCGGTGCCCTCTACCGCGGGGCCGGTCACGCGCATCCGCTCGCTCGCGACCGCCCGATCGAGGTCGAGCTCGCGCCCTAAGAACACCAACGGCGCTGTGGCCGACAATTCCACGTCGAGGTCGGCGAGTGGCAGGAACTCCTGCGAATACGCCCCTTCGAAGGTCATCAGCAGTCGCTCGGCGGTGCGCCGGTCACCCGCGTCGAGCGCGGCGCGCACCTCGGCGAGCCGCTGCGGCCCGGCGCCTCCGGCGAGCACCGCGTCGAGAGCGCGCGCCGGTGCGTCGGGAGTGCCCGACCAGACCGTGGAATCGTTCACCTGCAGACGACCGGATGCGCCCCCGAAGACCATCGCGCCGATGCGCCCGTTGCCGATCGGCATCGCCTCGGTCCAGTCCCCGGCCGCAGCCGGCCAGAACAGCCGGAGTGTTCTCGGGTCGGCCTCGCCGAAAGCGTCGGCACGATTCATCCGTTCGCCGCTCATTTGATGCCCGTGAAGCCGATGGAGTTGACGATCCGCTTGCCGAACACGATGAAGAGCACGAGCATCGGCAGGGCGGCCACCAGGGTCGCGGCCATGAGCCCCGCCCAGTCGGGCGCCGACTGCGGCGACGACTGCTTGAACACCGCGAGGGCGAGGGTGAGGGGCTGGACGCTGTCGTCGCTCGTGACGAGCAGGGGCCAGAAGTAGTCGTTCCAGGCGGTGATGAAGCCGAGGATCGAGAGCGTGATGATGGGCCCCGACGACATCGGCAGCGTGATGCGGAAGAACACCCGGATGCGGCCGGCCCCGTCGATCAGGGCCGCCTCCTCGGTCTCGGTGCTGAGTCCGAGCATGAACTGCCGCAAGAAGAAGATGTTGAAGGCCGAGAAGAGGGCCGTCGGCAGGATCATGCCGGCGAAGGTGTTGAGCAGGCCCAGCTCCTTCACGAGCACGAAGTTCGGCAGCAGGGTGAGGATGCCGGGCACCATGAGTGCGGTGAGGAAGAGGCTGAACATCAGCTCCCGTCCGCGCCAGCGCAACCGGGCGAAGGCGTAGGCGGCGAGGGCGGAGAAGAACACGATGAACACCGTGGAGAGGGTGGCGTAGATCACCGAGTTCAGCAGGAAGTGACCGATCTCGATCGAGGCGCCCGACCCGCCCTCCGCGATCGCCTGCTCGGGGGTGGCGAGCCCGAGCACCCGCTGGAACGCTCCGAGTGTGAAGCCGGTGGGCACGAGCGAGGCGGGGTCGGTGATCAGGGCGTAATTGTTCGAGAGCGCTGTGCGCAGAATCCAATAGAACGGAAAGATCGTGACGATCAGCACGATCACGATGTACGTCCACGCTGCGGCGCGGCCGACACTGAACCGCCGACGGCTCGGCCGGCGCACAGTCGCGGTCGCGGTCGCAGCGGGCTCCGCGGGCGTCGGAGTGACCGGGATGGGGGTGGCGGTGGTGGTCATCAGTTGGTGTCCGATTCGCTCGCGCGCAACAGGCGCATCTGCAGGAAGGTGATGACGATGAGCACGGCGAACAGCGCCAGCGACATCGCCGAGGCGTAGCCGAAGTCGAATTGCCCGAAGGCCTTGCTGTAGATGTACATCTGCAGCACGTTGGAGGCGTTCGCCGGACCGCCCTTGGTGGCGACCTGAACGATGTCGAACACCTGGAACGCGCCGATCACGTTGAGCACCACGACCAGGGCGAGGATGGGGCGCAGGAGCGGCAGGGTCAACCGCCGGAACATCTGGAACTCGTTCGCGCCGTCGATCCGGCCCGCTTCGTAGATGGTGGGCGGGATGGTCTGCAGCCCCGCGAAGATGATGATGGCGGTGTAGCCGAGCGACTTCCACACGCTGATCAGCGCGATCGACGGAATGGCCCAGGCCCGTGAGGTGAGGAACTGGATGCTCTGCCCGGTGAGCTGCTCGAGCGCGATGTTGATGATGCCGAGCTGGGTGTCGAGCATCCACGACCACACGGTCGCGGCCACCACACCCGAGATGAGGAACGGCAAAATGATGAGGCCGCGCACGACGGTCGACGCGGTGAGGCGGTGCAGCACCACGGCGGTGATGATCGAGAGCGTGAGGCCGAGGGCCACCGAGAGCACCACGAAATAGACCGTGACGAGCAGGGAGCTCCAGAACACGTCGTCGCCGAGCAGTTCGACGAAGTTGTCGAGGCCGATCCACGTGGGCGGGGTGAGCACCTTGAAGTCGGTGAAGCTCAGGTAGATGCCGCGAAGAGTGGGGTAGGCCGCGAACACCAGGAACCCGATCAGCGCGGGGGCGATGAAGAGCCAGGCGAGCTTCGCGTCGCCGCGGTGCGCGGGAGCCTTCGCGTTCACGGAGCCGCGTCGGTCGCGATTGCGTTCCGACCGGGAGAGCCGCGTCGGGGCCGACGCCCCTGATCTTGCGATCACCATTGATCCACCTGATTTCCGCCTGTTCGTCTAGGCCGGAAATCCCGTGTGGCGGCGAGAAGATTTCCGGGTCTGCACTTGCATCGACAGACTAGAGATGGTTTATTCACAATGTCAAGTAATTACGAATGAAGGAATTCAGACATGACTCACGGCGAGGAAGCCGTCATTCTGCTGCGCTCGGCCGGGGTGTCTTTCGCTGTCGAACTGACCTCCCCGGTGCCTCGGGTGCTGCACTGGGGTGAGGATCTCGGGCCGCTCTCCGGCACCGATCTCGAGGCTCTGCGACAGACCGCGCAGCCTGCGACGCTCAACAACTCGCCGGATGCGCCGCGCGTCTTCTCGGTCTGGCCCACGGAGCGCGACGGGTGGTCGGGCACTCCGGCGCAATCCGGTCACGCGGCCGGAACCCGCACCACGCCGCGGCCGGTGCTGGAGCGCAGCGAGGTGGTGGTCGGGGGGGCGGGTGACGCGACGGGCGTGGGCGCCGCGAGTGGCGCTGGCGGCGCGAGTGCTGCCACACGCGCGGGAGACGCGAGCGACGCAGGCGGGAGCATCGAACTGCATTTCGTCGACGCCGTCACCGCGATCCGCTCGCGCCTGTGCTACTCCCTCGACCCGCACGGCGTGCTCGCCGTCGACCTCAGCCTCACCCGAGACCTCTCGGTCGGCACCCCCGGCTCCGCGGCCCCCTATGCGCTCGCCTCCCTCGACGCACTGCTCCCGCTCCCCGAGCGGGCGGGCGAGATCGCCGACTTCGCCGGCAAATGGTGCCGCGAGCGCTCGCTGCAGCGCACTCCGGTGCGCTTCGGCGCCCACCGTCGCGAGAGCCGCCGCGGAAAGCCCGGGCACGACTCCCCGTTCCTGACGCTCGTCGGCACCCCCGGATTCGGCTTCCGGCACGGCGAGGTGTGGGGCATGCACGTCGCCTGGAGCGGCAACCAGCACACGCTCGTCGAAGAACTCCCCGAGGGCGCCGGCCCGTTCCGCTCCGTCATCGGCGGCGGCGAGCTGCTGGCGCCCGGCGAGGTGCTGCTCGCCGACGGTGAGAGCTACGCGGCTCCCACGGTGCTGTTCGCCTGGTCGGGGAACGGGATGGACGGCGTCTCCGAACGCTTCCACCGGCGACTGCGCGCGCGGTCCGGGCATCCGTCGACCGCCCGCCCGCTCGTGCTCAACACCTGGGAAGCGGTCTATTTCGACCACGACCTCGACCGCTTGGGCCGGCTCGCCGAACTCGGCGCGCGCGTCGGCGTCGAGCGGGTCGTGCTCGACGACGGCTGGTTCAGCGGCCGACGGAATGCGGATGCCGGGCTCGGCGACTGGAACGTCGACCGCGCGGTCTGGCCGCAGGGCCTCGCGCCCTTCGTGCAGCGGGTGCGCGAGCACGGGATGCAGTTCGGGCTGTGGTTCGAACCCGAGATGGTGAACCTCGACTCGGATCTGGCGCGCGAGCATCCGGATTGGCTGCTGGCACCGGTCGAGGGAGTGGGGTTGCCGTCGCGCAACCAGCACGTGCTCGACATCGGCAAGCCCGAAGTGTCGCACTACCTGCTCGACCGCATCGACGCCCTGGTGCGCGAATATGCGATCAACTACATCAAGTGGGATCACAATCGCGATCTCTCCGAGGCTGTGAGCCGCGGCACAGGCGCCGACGGCGGCGACCGGCCGGGTGTGCGGCAGCAGACCCTCGCGCTCTACGCGCTGCTCGACGAACTGCGGGTGCGGCATCCGGGGCTCGAGATCGAGACCTGCTCGGGCGGAGGCGGACGGATCGACCTCGGCATCCTCGAACGCACCGACCGGGTCTGGGCCTCCGACTGCAACGATCCCGTCGAGCGGCTCGAGATCGAGCGTTGGACCTCGCTGCTGCTGCCCCCCGAGTTGATCGGCAGCCACCTCGGGGCCGCCCAGGCGCACACCACTTCGCGGGTGACGTCGGCGCCCTTCCGGCTGGCCACGGCGCTGTTCGCGCACTCGGGCATCGAGTGGGACCTCACCGCCTGCAGCGAGGAGGAGCTCGAGCAGATCGCCACCTGGTCGGCGATGTACCGCGAGTTCCGCTCCCTCGTGCACGGCGGGCGCGTGGTGAACGCCGACCTCGCCGACGAGGCCACGAGCATGCACGGCGTGCTGGGCGACGACGGGCGGGGGCTCTACGCCTGGTCGCGGGTGGCGACCTCGGCCGGAGGGCAGGCGGGGCGCATCCGGTTGCCGGGGCTCGATCCGGCGGCGCGGTACGAGGTGCGGTTGCGCGAAGACCTCGGGCGGCCGAGCCGCCACGAGGCGCGCGACCCCGGCTGGGCCGAGGAGGCCGCACGCGGGTGGGTCGGCGTGCCCGGACAGGTGGCAGCCGTGGCCGGGCTGCCGCTGCCGACGCTGAACCCGCAGCAGACACTGCTGATCGAAGTGCGGCTCGCGGCCGCGCGCGGTGCCGTCGACGCCGGCGCCACGGATGGAGAGGTGGACGCATGACCGACCATAGTCACCCCGCCACGAAGCCGGCCCCGGTGCCGGCCACCGTGCCCGCCACCGTGCTCTTCGTCGGCGACAGCGTCACGGATTGCGAACGCCGAAGCGACCCGGACGGGCTCGGAGACGGCTACGTGCGCGTGCTCGCGGCCACGCCGGAGCTCAAGGGCGGCACCGTGCTGAACCGGGGGATCAGCGGCAACCGCGTCGTCGATCTCGAGGCGCGCTGGGCCGACGACGTGCTCGCGGCCGACGCGCTCGGCGACTCGGCCGTGGTGAGCATCCTGATCGGCGTCAACGACACCTGGCGCCGCTACGACAACGACGACCCCACCTCGGCGGCCGACTTCGAGGCAGGCTACCGCCGTCTGCTCGCGACGCTCGTGGCGCGGCCTTCGATCGCGATCGTGCTGATGGAGCCGTTCCTGCTGCCGGTCACGCCTGAGCAGTCCTCGTGGCGCGACGACCTCGACCCCAAGATCGAGGTCGTGCGGCGCCTGGCCGCCGAGTTCGGCGCCACGCTCGTGCCCACCGACGTCGAGCTCACGCGGCTCGCGGCGGAGCTGGGCGACGGTGGCGCGGGGGCGCTCGCCGCCGACGGCGTGCACCCGACGTCGCGTGGGCACGCCGTGATCTCGGCGATCTGGCTCGAACACGCGGGGCACCTGCTGGCGCGCTGACGAGTAACTACGCAAATGAGGAGGACCGGCCCCGTATAGCGCGTCGGTCCTCCTCATTTGCGTAGTTACTAATCAGCCCTCAGCAACTCCGCCACCCGTTCGACCGTCTCGGCCGGCGTGGTGGTGTGCGGCGAGAAGCGGATGCGGCTGTCGCCGTGCAGTGTGGCGGTGACACCCGCCGCCGTCAGGCGCGCGTGCGCCTCGACCGCCGCGCCGGCAGGGTAGCCCGCCACCACGATGCCCGCCCGTTCGGCGGGCGAGCGCGGCGAGAGCAGCGTGAGGCCGGCCGTGTCGATCGCGTCGGCCAGCCGACCGGCGGTGTGTGCGATCTGCGCTGCGGTCGCCGCGAGGCCTGCCGCCTCGATCCCCTCGAGGGCCGTCGCGAGTGCGCCCGAGGTGAAGGGGGACGGGTTCGTGACCGAGTGCCGTTCGGCTCCCGAGAGCAGCGGATGGATCGTGCCGTCGTAGTCCCCCTGCTCCTCCACCCCCGACCAGCTGCCGAGCGTCGGCTCCACGCGCGCGAGGCCCTGCTCCGAGAACGCCATGAATCCGGTTCCCCAGCCCGCGCGCAACCACTTCTGACCGCCCACCACGAGTGCGTCGACGGGTGACCAGTCGGTGTCGATCGCGCCGAACCCCTGGATGCCGTCGACCACGAGCAGGCGGTCGGGCCCGATGACCGAGCGGATGCCCGCCAGATCGGTCCGGTACCCGGTGCGGAAGTCGACCGCGCTCACGGCGACGACGCCGATCGCCGGCGTGAGCGCATCCGCGATGCGCTCGGGGGTGACGGGCAGGAGCTCACCGGCGCCACCACCGGCCACGCCCGACCCGGGCAAGCCCCGAACCTGCAACCGGCCCGCGGATTCGGCCCGGCGCCACGGGTACACGTTCGCCGGGAACTCGTCGAGGCTCACGAGCACCTCCCCGCGCACCCCGAACGCCACCTGCATGAGGCCTTGCGAGGTGCTCGTCGTCAGCGCCACGCGCTCGGCAGGCACGCCGCTGAGGCGCGCGATCGCCGCTCGCGCTCTGGCGTGCTCGCCGTGGAGGTCGGCCGAGGTGGTGGGTCCGCCGCGCATCGCCTCGGCCAGGAGGGTGTGGACGGTGTCGGCCACGGCCTGCGGGGGAGGTCCGTAGCTCGCGTGGTTCAGGTAGAGGGGGTCTTCGGGCACGCGTTCCATCGTGCCATCGGGTGGGGGTCGGCGAATGCCGCCAGCCCAGGCCACTTCATTGTGGGTGGCGTTCAAGTCCTCCGACCTATATCCTATTTCCTATAGGAAACACGCCGAAGGAATACCGTGACCAGCACGCCCGACACCACGATCGTCAGCGCCGAGGCCTGGCTCTGCGACCTCCCCGTCGAGACGGTGCGAACGGATGCGATGCAGTCCTTCCAGAAGCAGGAGACGATTCTGGTGCGCATCCGCACCGCATCGGGCGGAGAAGGCGTCGGCTACAGCTACACCATCGGCACCGGCGGCCCCGCCGTGCTGAGCCTCTTGCGCACGACCCTCCTCGACGCCCTGATCGGGCTGGACGCCGCGCGGCCCGAAGCCGTCTGGCTCGCCCTCGCCGCCACGACGCGCGCCACGGCCGTCGGCGTGATCACGTGTCTCGCCCTCGCCGCCGTCGACACCGCGGTGTGGGATGCCCGCTGCAAGCACACGGGCCTGCCACTCTGGGTGGCCGCCGGCGGCGCGAATCCCTCGATCCCGCTCTACGACACCGAAGGCGGCTGGCTGCACCTCAGCACCGACGAGCTCGTGGCCGGAGCCCGGGAATCGCAGGAGCGCGGGATGCGCGGCGTGAAGATCAAGGTCGGAAAGCCCCGAATGCACGACGACCGAGAACGGCTCCAGGCGGTGCGCGACGCCGTCGGGCCCGACCTCGACATCATGGTCGACGCCAACCAGTCGCTGACGGCTGCCGAGGCCATCCGGCGCGCGGCCGCTTTCGAACCGCTCGACATCTTCTGGTTCGAGGAGCCCCTGCCGGCCGACGACGTGGCCGGGCACCGGGCGCTGGCGCGCTCGACGAGCATCCCGGTCGCTGTGGGGGAGAGCCTGTATTCGCTCGGGCAGTTCCGGGAGTACCTGCAGTCGCAGTCGGCGGCCATCGTGCAGGTCGACGTGGCCCGCATCGGCGGCATCACGCCGTGGCTCAAGGTGGCGCACCTCGCCGAAGCCTTCACCGTGAAGGTCGCGCCGCACTTCTTGATGGAACTGCACGTCTCGCTCACCTGCGCCGTGCCGAACGCCCTCTACCTCGAGCACATCCCGCAGCTGCGGGCCGTGACCCGCACCGAGATGGTCGTCGTCGAGGGTGCCGGGGTGCCCTCCGATGAACCCGGGCTCGGCATCGACTGGGACTTCGATGCCCTCGACGCGCTCCGGGTCGCCTGATGGATGACCGTTCGCGCTTCCTGCCGGCCCGGCGAGCCCTGGTCGACGACGTCTACGACGCCGTGCTCGGCCTGCTGATGGATCAGGAGATCGCTCCTGGTTCCCGTGTGAGCATCGACGGCATCGCCCGACAGCTCGACGTCTCGCCCACGCCCGTTCGAGAAGCGCTCACCCGGCTGGAGGCGGAAGGGCTCGTGGTGAAGCGGCCGCTGAAGGGCTACACGGCGACACCGCTGCTCGACGCCGAGGGGCTCCGGCAGCTGTTCGAACTGCGCACCCTGCTCGAGCCGCCGGCCGCCGGTCTCGCAGCGAGGCGCACGACGGCTGAGTTCCTCGATGCTCTCGACGCCCTCTCCCGGCGGATGGCGGAGGGTGCCCGTGGGGGTCGCGACGACGACCGTTTTCGCGACTACCGCGCGTTCGCCGACCAAGACGCCGAGTTCCACCGTCTGATCGCCCAGCACTCCGGCAATCCGTTGCTGGCCGACGCGATCGGGCGGCTGCGCTCGCACCTGCACCTCTACCGGCTGTACTTCGCCCACGGCATCGCCGAAGACGCGGCGGGCGAGCACGATGCCGTGCTGAGGGCATTGCACACCGGAGACGCGGATGCCGCGGAGGAGGCCATGCGCGAGCACATCGCTCTCTCCTACCGGCGCATCGCGGCGCGGGTCGACGAGAGCTGACGCCCCGGGCCCGGCCCGATCAGGCGTCGCCCGCGATGCCCTCCTGCTGCGCGCGGAACCGCCACACCAGCGGCACCGGCATGCCGGCATCCCCGTCGCCCGTCACCTCGTAGTGGTCGACGAACGGGCCGATCGTGGCCTGCCATTCCACGTTCGCGGGGTCGGCGTCGAGCGCGGCCAATGCGGCGAGGAAGTCGTCGCACTCCACCAGGTGGAAGAGGTCGCGACCACTGCGCCAGATGGTCCAGTCGTGGATGCCCACCTCGGGGAAGCGCGCGGCCAGCGCCGGCGGAATCGTGGCGTGGGTCTGGTCGTAGCCCTCTTCGAGGCCGTCACGGGTGAGGGAGTGCAGGGCGACGCGCATCGCTGTCCTTCGGGGTCGGGGTCGGGGTCGGACTGTTCGGCGGCGCCGCATCCGGCACCGTCTTCATGCTGCCATACGGTGTCCGCGCTCCGAACCAGCGCAGCGTGAGCCCGCAGAGCGGCCCGATCGTCAGTGCGAACACGAGCGTGCCGATTCCCACGTCGCCCCCGAGGAGCCACCCCACGAGCAGCACACTCCCCTCCACCAGTGCGCGGGCGAGCCAGATCGGCCAGCCGAGGCGCGAGTGGATGCCCGTCATCAGTCCGTCGCGCGGGCCCGGCCCGAATGCGGCCCCGATGTAGATGCCGCTGGCCACGGCGAGCAGCAGCAGTCCGGCTGCGAAGAGCATGATCTGCAGCCACAGCTGATCGACCGGGGGAATGAGCCACAGACCGAGCTCGATGGTGGTGCCCACCAGCAGCACGTTGAGGAGCGTGCCGATGCCGGGTCGTTGGCGGAGGGGAATCCAGAGCAGCAGCACGCCGAGCCCGATCACGTTGGTGAGGATGCCGATACCCCCGCCGGTGCGTTCCGCCACGCCCTGAGCGAGCACCGTCCACGGCTCGACACCGATGGCCGCGCGGATGATCAGGCTGTCCGCGAAGCCGTAGAGCACGAGTCCGCCGAGGAGGCGCAGGATGCGGGGAGTCATTCAGGTAGCCAATCGTCTAATTGGCCCTTGATCAAGAAGCCAATATGACTAAGGTGGATGCATGTCTGACGCTCGCATCGGAACCCGCTCGCTTCTCGCACTGCTCGGCGATTGGCGAGTGCCCGCAGCCGGGCCGTCGTATCTGGCGTTGTTCGACCGCATCCGTCTGCTCGTGCTCGACGGCCGCATCGCGGTCGACACCCGGCTGCCCGCCGAGCGCGATCTGGCCCAGGCGCTCGGGGTGAGCCGCACGATGGTGTCGGCGGCTTATCGAGAGTTGCGCGACGCCGGCTACACCCAGAGCGTGCGCGGTTCGGGCAGTGTCACGCGGCTGCCCGGGCGTGCGCCGGTGGGCGGCCATGACATCTCGGGCGATTTCATCGACTTCTCGAAGGCCACTCTGCCGGCCTACCCCGGCCTCTTCGCGGCCACGCAGGAGGCCCTCGGCGACTACCCCGCCGCACTCGCCACGAGCGGGCTCGACCCGTTCGGCGAACTCCTGCTGCGCGAGGCGGTGGCCGCCCGGTACACGGCGCGTGGCCTCCCCACGTCGGTGGAGCAGGTGATGATCACGATCGGTGCGCAGCACGCGATCTTTCTGCTGGCGCGCGTGCTGCTCGGTCGCGGCGATCGTGCGGTGGTGGAGTTGCCGAGCTATCCGCACGCCTACGAGGCGCTGAAAGCGGCCGGTGCACGGCTGGTGCCGGTGACGGTCGCGGCGGCAGGCACGAGCGACGACGGCATGCACGGCTGGGATGCGGCGGGCCTCGCACAGGCGTTCGCTCGCACGAGCCCCGCACTCGCCTATCTGATGCCCGACTTCCACAATCCCACCGGGGAGTCGATGCCGGCCGAGTTGCGCGCGCAGGTGCTGGGTGACGCCGCCCGTCAGGGCACTCTCGTCATCGCCGACGAGACCTCGGGCGAGCTCGACATCGACCGCGCCGAGTCGTTCCTGCCGTTCGCCGCCTACGGCGATGCGGCCACGGCGGCCTCGGCCGTGATGATCGGGTCGGTCGGCAAGACGGTGTGGTCGGGGCTGCGGGTGGGGTGGATCCGTGCCGAGCCGTCGATCATCCGCAAGCTCGCGGGTGCGCGTTTCGCGGGCGACCTCGGCACACCGGTGCTCGAGCAGCTCGTGGTGGCGCGGCTGCTGCGCGATTTCGAGCCGATCCTCGCTCTGCGTTCCGCCCAGCTGCGAGAGGGGCGGGACACGGTCATCCGGATGCTCGGCGAACGTTTCCCCGACTGGAGGGTGCCGCGCGTCGACGGGGGTCTCGCCACCTGGGTGAACCTCGGCGCGCCCATCAGCTCGCAGCTCGCGCTCGCTGCCCGGTCGCGGGGCGTGCTGATCACGGCGGGGCCGCGCTTCGGGCTGGACGGCGCTTTCGAGCGCTTCATCCGCATCCCGATCGGCTACCAGCTGGGCGAACTCGCCCGCGGTATCGACGCCCTGGCCGAGAGCAGCAATGCGCTCTCGCACGCGCCGGTGCCGCCCGCCGAGCTCTACGCCGACGTGGTCTAGCGAGTTACGCTGGCGGCATGCCAGGGAACGACGACAGCGCAGCCGGCCGCCGACGGGTCGTGGAATGGGACGACCCGCAACAGAACGTCGACGCCGCGCCCGGAATGGCGGGCATCGACTTTCTTCGCGCGATGGTGGGCGGTGAGCTTCCCCCGCCGCCGATCGGCAAGCTCGTCGGCATGACGCTCGCCGAGGTCGGCGAAGGCACGGCGACCTTCACCTGCGAACCGGGTGAATACCACTACAACCCGCTCGGCATCGTGCACGGGGGCCTCATCAGCACCCTGCTCGACTCGGCCCTCGGCTGTGCGGTGCAGTCCACACTGCCCGCGGGAGTCGGCTACACCTCGATCGAGTTGAAGGTGAACTTCTTGCGCCCGATCAGCCGCGACAGCGGAACGCTCCGCTGCGTCGGCCGCGTCGTGAAACCCGGTCGCCGCGTCGCGTTCGCCGAGGCGGAGCTGACCGACGGCAAGGGAGCTTTGGTGGCCACGGCCACAAGCTCCCTCCTAATATTCCCCTTCTAGCTGCCTCGGGCGCCGTGCTTCGCGCGGCGTCCTCGGGCGTCGCCGGTCCCTGCCCGGCGCCGCGCGACATGTTCGCGTGCGGTCGCTGACGCGGCCGCGCGCTCACTCTGGGTCGTTCGGGAGCGGCCTGTTGCGTGCGATCTCTTACCCGATGTCATTGGCCAGACCTTCACACTTTTGCGTCCTGCTTCGGGAAGACCACCTTCTGCACGATGATGATCGCCGACGCAGCGATCGGGATGGCGACGAGCGCCCCGAGCACCGAGCCGAGCGTGCCGCCGGCCACCGCCGCGATCACCACGATCGAGCCGGGCACCGCCACCGCGCGGTTCATGATGCGCGGGCTCAAGAAGTAGGCCTCCACCTGCATGTAGATGAGGTAGTAGATCGCGGCGGCCAGAGCCGTGAGCGGCGAGGCGAACAGGCAGACCAGGGTGATGATGATCGCGCCGCTCAACGTTCCGACGAGCGGGATGAGTGAGGCCAGGAACGCGATGAAGGCGAAGAGCGCCGGCAGCGGCGCCCCGATGATCGTCAGGAAGATGAGGCTCAGGATGCCGTTGATGGCGGCGAGCCCGATCTGTCCCACCACGTAGCGGCCGACCGCCCCGGTGACGTCGTCGGTGAGCGAAGCGAAGGCTGCTCGCTTGTTGGCCGGAACGAAGCGGTAGGTGACGCGCTTCATGCTGCGGAGCGAGGCGAGGAAGTAGAGGGTGAGGATCAGCACGATCACGGCGCCGGTGGCCCCGCTCGCGATGCCCGTGCCCACGGCGAGCAGACCGCCGCCGATGTTCAGCAGGTTGTTCGGGTCTTGGAAGAAGGCCGTCGCATCCTGAACGGCCTTGTCGATGTCGATGAATCCGCCGATCTGCGATTGCAGACCCTTCACGAAGTCGCTCGAGGTGAAGTCCTTCACGATCTGCGGGAACTGGTCGATGAAGTTCGAGGCCTGGTCGACGATCAGCGGGATGACGGCGAACAGCAACCCACCGAAGATCAGGATGACCACGGCGAAGACGATCACGATCGCGAGCGGCCGCGCCATCTTCTTCTCGAGCCAGGAAACCAGCGGGTCGAGACCGAGCGCCAGGAAGATGGCGACGCCGATGTAGATGAGCACCGTGCTCAACTGGGTGACGACCCCGCCGATCAGGATGGCGAGCAGAACGCCGAGCCCGCCGACCAGGCCGATGCGGAACGCGTTCACCCGCACCGACGGAACGGTCTCCTGGCCGGAGACCTCCAGATCAGACCCCGCCTGGAGTGCTTCGCTCTCCGTTTTTTGCACACGCGATTTCCTGGTGAACACGAAAACACCCCATCTCGACTTGCTCGCAACCATAGCCCGCCGAGCACGGCGACGCCCGCCATGTATTAATGGGACGTATGGGAAAGCTGCTCTACGGCACTTCGGGCATCGAGATCGAGTTCGACGACCGCACGCTCACACATCTGCAGATCGTGATCGCAGCGAAACTGCGCCGAAAAGAGAGCTTCTTCTTCTCCTGGAAAGACGACCCTGCGATCGGTGACGGCCGGTCGAGCATCTGGCTCGACTCGTCGATTCCGCTCTACTTCAAGTTCGCGGGCGGGCGGGTGCCGGCCATCAATCGGGAGTGGCTCGACATCCTCACCGCCTCCTCCAACGGAAGCGGTGGGCTCCAGTTCACCGAGGAGCCGGGCGCACCCGGCACCAACGGCAGCGGAAACGGTCACAACGGAGCGAGTGGGCCGGCCACCGTCCGCTGAGCGTGCTTCGGCCACGAGTCGCCTTCGCGCGGGGGACGACCCCGCGCTAGAGGGACGCCTCCAGCGCCGCCTTCGCCTCCTCGAGGCTCGGGTAGCTGCCCAGGTTCTTACCGGTGCGGCCGGTCACGACGAAGCCGTGCACCCATTTCTCGGCCACGATTCCGAGCGGACGGGAATCGGATGATTTCGCGACCCACAAGCCCAGCTGTGCTTCCTGCCAGGTGATGGCGCGGTTCAGCAGTGTTTCCGTCATTGTTCTCCTTCGAACTCGACTCAAAGAATCATAGATGCTCAGCGACGCGTATGGAACGTGCAGGGTTCCCCGGGCGGGTCGATAGGAAAACGTTAGGACTCCCCATACGGCCGGTGAAAAGGCGTTGGATCGACTTCCGTCAACTTGCCCTTTTCGGATGGAGAATCCCGTGCTCGACATCGTCTATGTCGCTGCGATCCTGGCCGTGTTCGGTCTCGTCGCCCTGGTCGCCTGGGGGGTTGAGAAGCTGTGATCGTCATCGATGTCCTGGCCTTCGTGCTCGGCGCGGCCTCGGTCGCCTACCTGGTGTACGCGCTCGTGAAGCCGGAGCGGTTCTAACCCGTGTCCACTCTCGAAATCTGGCTCGCCGTCGCGCAATTCGCGACCCTCGTTCTCGCCCTCGGCCTGATTTACCGGCCGCTCGGCGACTACATCGCCCGCACCTTCACCTCGTCGAAAGACCTCAAGGTCGAGCGCGGTTTCTACCGGCTCATCGGCGTCGCGTCCCACTCCGAGCAGAGTTGGGGAGCGTACCTCCGGGGCGTTCTCGCCTTCTCGGTGGTCGGCGTTCTGCTGGTCTACCTCATTCAGCGCCTTCAGGCCGTTCTGCCCTACTCGCTGGGGTTCCCCGCGATCCCGGAGGGCCTCTCGTTCAACACGGCCGTCTCGTTCGTGACCAACACGAACTGGCAGTCCTACTCGCCTGACGTCACCATGGGCTACACCGTCCAGTTGATCGGCCTCGCGGTGCAGAACTTCGTCTCGGCCGGCGTCGGCCTCGCCGTGGCGATCGCGCTGATCCGCGGCTTCTCCCGGCGCTCGACCGGCACCATCGGCAACTTCTGGGTCGACCTGACCCGCGGCGTGCTGCGCGTTCTGCTGCCGATCTCCTTCCTTGCCGCGATCGTGCTGATCGCCGGCGGCGTCATCCAGAACGTCGCCGGGTTCACGGATGTGACGACCTTGACGGGTGGAACCCAATCGATCCCGGGTGGCCCGGTCGCGTCGCAGGAGGCGATCAAGCTGCTCGGCAACAACGGTGGCGGGTTCTTCAATGTGAACTCCGCGCATCCGTTCGAGAACCCGACGCAGTGGACGAACCTCTTCGAGATCTTCTTGATGCTGGCCATCCCGTTCTCGTTGCCACGCACCTTCGGAACGATGGTGGGCGACAAGCGCCAGGGTTACGCCATCCTCGCCGCGATGGGAGCGATCTTCGTCGTCTCACTCACCGCGCTCACCATCTTCGAGGCGATCGGCTCGGGTTCCGGTCCGATGGCCGCGGGCGGAGCGATGGAGGGCAAGGAACAACGATTCGGGATCTTCGGGTCGACTCTCTTCGGCACCACCTCGACCATCACGTCCACGGGCGCGGTGAACTCGATGCACGACAGTTACACCTCGCTCGGCGGCATGATGACGATGTTCAACATGATGCTCGGTGAGATCGCGCCGGGTGGCATCGGGGCGGGGCTCTACGGCATCCTCGTGATCGCGATCATCACCGTCTTCATCGCAGGACTGCTCGTGGGGCGCACGCCGGAATACCTCGGCAAGAAGCTCGGCCCGCGGGAGATCAAGCTGGCGAGCCTCTACATCCTCGCCACGCCCACCCTGGTTCTGGCCGGCACCGCCCTCAGCTTCGCGATTCCCGCGATACGAACGGATGTCGAGACCGTCTCGATCTTCAACCCGGGCCTGCACGGCTTCAGTGAAGTGCTCTACGCCTTCACCTCGGCGGCGAACAACAACGGATCGGCCTTCGCCGGCCTCACCGCGAACACCCCGTGGTTCAACACCGCGCTCGGTGTGGCGATGCTGCTCGGACGGTTCGTGCCGATCGTGTTCGTGCTGGCGCTCGCCGGTTCCCTCGCTTCCCAGGGCAAGGTGCCGGTCACCGCCGGAACGCTGCCCACCCACCGCCCGCAGTTCGTGGGCCTTCTCGTCGGCGTCGTCGTGATCGTCGTCGCCCTCACCTACTTCCCCGTGCTCGCACTCGGACCTCTCGCCGAAGGGCTTCAGTAATGTCCACCCTCACCCATCCGTCCCGCGGCTCCGCCGTCGCGGAGTCCCGCACGGGCGCGCAGCGCGCCTTCAGTGTCGGCCAGCTCTGGAAGGGCCTCCCCGGAGCCTTCCGAAAACTCGATCCCCGCGAGATGTGGCACAACCCTGTCATGTTCCTCGTGGAGATCGGCGCCGCGCTCACCACGGTGATCGCGATCGCGCAGCCGTTCCTGCCCGCCGAGGAAGGCAGCCAGGCCACCTCGCTGGCCTTCACCTGGAGCATCGCGGTGTGGCTCTGGCTCACCGTGCTCTTCGCCAACCTGGCCGAGTCGGTGGCCGAGGGCCGCGGCAAGGCGCAAGCCGCCACCCTGCGGGCCACCCGCACCAGCACGATGGCCGCCCGCGTCGTCGACTACGACGCGGCCGGTGACCCCGCCGCCCTGCGGGCGACCACCAGCCAGGTGGCCTCGTCCGACCTGCGGCTCGGTGACGTGGTGGTCGTGGTTGCGGGAGACCTCATCCCGGGCGACGGCGACATCATCGAGGGAATCGCCTCCATCGACGAGTCGGCCATCACGGGCGAATCCGCTCCCGTGGTGCGCGAGTCCGGTGGCGACCGCAGTGCCGTCACCGGTGGCACCCGGGTGCTCTCCGACCGGGTCGTGGTGCGCATCACCTCGAAGCCGGGCGAGACCTTCGTCGACCGGATGATCCGACTCGTCGAGGGCGCCAGCCGGCAGAAGACGCCGAACGAGATCGCGCTGAACATCCTGCTCGCGAGCCTCTCCATCATCTTCGTGATCGTGGTGCTCACCCTCGGCCCGATCGCGGGCTACTCCAACGCCACCCCGTCGATCGCCGTCATGGTGGCACTCTTGGTCTGCCTCATCCCCACCACCATCGGGGCGTTGCTCTCGGCCATCGGCATCGCCGGCATGGACCGCCTGGTGCAGCGCAACGTGCTCGCCATGTCGGGCCGCGCGGTCGAGGCGGCCGGTGACGTCACCACCCTGCTGATGGACAAGACCGGAACGATCACCTACGGCAACCGTCGTGCCTCGGAGTTCATCGCCCTCACCGGCGTCGACGACACCGCGCTGCGCGATGCCGCCGCCCTCTCCTCGCTCAGCGACCCGACACCCGAGGGCAAGTCGATCGTCGACCTGGCCGAACAGCAGGGCTTCCGCCGGCCGTCGACGGTCGACGGCGAGATCGTGCCGTTCACCGCGCAGACCCGCATGAGCGGCATCGACTTCGCCGACGGCCGCCAGATCCGCAAGGGCGCCGGCTCCGCCGTCACCGCCTGGGCCCGGGCGACCGGAACGACCGGCAGCACGCTCTTCGACGAGCTGCAGCTCTCGACCGATCGTATCGGCGGGCTCGGGGGCACTCCACTGGTTGTCGCCGTGCGCGAACCTGACCAGGCCGCGAGCATCCTCGGCGTCGTCTACCTGAAGGACATCGTGAAGGAGGGGATGGCCGGCCGGTTCGCCGAACTGCGCGCGATGGGCATCCGCACCGTGATGATCACGGGTGACAACCCGCTCACGGCCAAGGCGATCGCCGAAGAGGCGGGCGTCGACGACTACCTCGCCGAGGCCACCCCGGAGGACAAGCTCGCGCTCATCAAGAAGGAGCAGGAGGGCGGCCGGCTGGTCGCGATGACCGGCGACGGCACCAACGACGCCCCGGCGCTCGCCCAAGCGGATGTCGGCGTGGCCATGAACACCGGAACGTCGGCCGCGAAAGAGGCCGGCAACATGGTCGACCTCGACTCCGACCCCACGAAGCTCATCGACATCGTGGCCATCGGCAAGCAGCTGCTCATCACGCGCGGTGCGCTCACGACCTTCTCGATCGCGAACGACGTGGCGAAGTACTTCGCCATCATCCCCGCCATGTTCAGCGCCGTGTTCCCGGGCCTCGGCCTGCTCAACATCATGGGCCTGCACTCGCCGTCCTCGGCCATCCTCTCGGCGGTCATCTTCAACGCGATCATCATCGTGATCCTCATCCCGCTGGCCCTGCGCGGCGTGAAATACCGGCCGTTGTCGGCATCACGCATCCTCAACCGCAACCTGCTCGTCTACGGACTGGGTGGCGTGATCGCGCCGTTCATCGGCATCAAGCTGATCGACCTCGTGGTCGCTCTCATCCCCGGATTCTGAACTCAGAAACCTCTGAAAGGCACACTCCCATGGCATCCACTCGCGGATTCGCCCGCCCCTACTGGGTGGCGCTCCGATACATGATCGTCGCGACGATCGCGCTCGGAATCGTCTACCCCCTCGCCGTGCTCGGTGTCGGCCAGCTCGTGCTGCCGGCGCAGTCCAACGGCAGCCTGGTCACGAACGCCGACGGCAGCGTGCTCGGCTCCACCCTGATCGGGCAGTCGTTCACCGACGCCGACGGCAACGCGCTGCCCGAGTGGTTCCAGTCGCGGCCATCGGCGGCGGGCTACGACGCAGCAGGCTCGGTCGGCAGCAACTTCGGGCCCGAGAACCCCGACTTCCTCGACGCGATCGCGGAACGGAAGGCCGCGATCGCGGAGCTCGAGGGCGTTGACCCGGCCGACATCCCGGTCGATGCGCTCACGGCCTCCGGCTCCGGACTCGACCCTCACATCAGCCCGCAATACGCTCTACTGCAGGTGCCCCGCGTCGCGGAGGCCCGGGGACTGGAGGAGTCGCAGGTTCATGATCTCGTCGAAGCCTCCATTCAGGGTCGTGACCTGGGTTACCTCGGCAACGAAACGGTCAACGTGCTGCAGCTCAATATCGCGCTCGCCCAGCTGGCCGGCTGACCGGATGCGGGTGCGCGCGTGAAACAGGGGCGGCTGCGGGTGCTGCTCGGCGCCGCACCCGGAGTGGGCAAGACCTACACGATGCTGGAGGAGGGGCGGCGCCTCCGGGCCGCGGGCAAAGACGTGGTGATCGGCATCGTGGAGACCCACGGCCGCTCCGGCACCGCGTCGATGACGGCCGGCTTCGAGGTGGTGCCCCGCCTGCGGGTGGGGCACCGCGGCGTCGAGCTCGACGAGATGGATCTCGACGCGGTGCTCGCCCGGGCGCCCGAGTACGCCCTCGTCGATGAACTCGCCCACACCAACGCGCCGGGGCTCGCGCACGAGAAGCGCTGGCGCGACGTGGAGACGCTGCTGGATGCCGGCATCAACGTGCTCTCCACCGTGAACATCCAGCACATCGAGTCGTTGAACGACGTGGTGCAGCAGATCACCGGCGTTCCGCAGCGCGAGACGGTTCCGGATGCGGTGCTGCGCTCGGCCGACCAGATCGAGGTCGTCGACCTGGCTCCGCAGGCGCTCCGCGACCGCCTGGCTGAAGGTGTGGTGTATCCGGCGACGCGCGTGGATGCGGCGCTGTCGAACTACTTCCGGCTCGGCAACCTCACCGCCCTTCGCGAACTCGCGCTGCTCTGGCTGGCCGACGAGGTCGACAGCTCGCTGCGCCGCTACCGCACCGACCACGGCATCGGTGACAAATGGGAGGCCCGCGAACGGGTGGTGGTGGCACTCACCGGCGGCCCCGAGGGCGAGACCCTGCTACGTCGGGGCGCCCGGATCGCGGCCCGCTCCTCCGGCGGGCAGCTGATGGCCGTGCACGTCACGGCGCAAGACGGATTGCGCGAGCCCAACCCCGGTGCCCTCGCCGCCCAGCGCACCCTCGTCGAGAGCCTCGGCGGCAGCTTCCATCAGGTCGTGGGCGACGACATCCCCTCAGCACTCGTGGAGTTCGCCCGCGCGTCCAACGCCACCCAGCTCGTCATCGGCGTCAGCCGGCGCAGCAGGCTCTCCGTGCTGCTGACCGGTCCGGGAATCGGCGCCACGGTCATCCGGGAGTCCGGCGACATCGACGTGCACATCGTCACCCACGCGGCGGCGGGCGGCCGGATGCGCCTGCCCGGCACCCGGGGAGCGCTCACCCTCCGCCGCCGCCTTTACGGCTTCGCGTTCGCGATCGTGGCGGGCCCGTTGCTCACCTGGTTGCTCACGGCGTTCCGTTCCGACGAATCCATCACCTCCAACGTGCTGAGCTACCAGCTGCTCGTGGTGGTCGCCGCCTTGATCGGCGGAATCTGGCCCGCTCTGTTCGCCGCGGTGCTGAGCGGATTCACGCTCGACTTCTTCTTCGTCGAACCGCTCTACACCGTCACCGTCAACGAGCCGCTGCACGTTCTCGCGCTCGTTCTCTACGTGGTCATCGCGGTGCTGGTGAGCATCGTGGTCGACCAAGCGGCCCGCCGCTCGCGGGTGGCGCGGCGGTCGGCCGCCGAGTCGGAACTCCTCGCCACCGTGGCCGGCAGCGTGCTGCGCGGGGAGGATGCGTTGCAGGCGCTCGTGACCCAGACCCGTGAAGCCTTCGGTCTCGTCGGCGTGCGGCTGATGCACGACGATCGCACGCTCTACTCCGACGGCGAGCCGGGCTCGTGGGAGCCCCCGTCCGGTTCCCCATCCCAGTCCACCTCTCCCTCTCCCTCGGCAGGGGCTCGGGTCTCGATGCCCGTCGACGACGACACCGTGTTGGAGCTCTACGGTCGCGAGCTGCAGGCATCCGACCGCCGTCTGCTCGCCGTCATCGTGGCGCAGATCGCGGCCGCAGTCGAGCACGCGAACCTCGAGGAGACCGCTCGCGGCATGGCGCCGCTCGAGGCGGCCGACCGGGTGCGCACCGCCCTGCTGGCCGCACTCGGGCACGACCTCCGCCGGCCGCTCACGGCTGCCACCGCCGCGGTGACGGGTCTGCGGGCCCGCGGTGCGACGCTCAGCGAGTCCGACCGCGAGGAGCTTCTCGCGACGGCCGAGGAGAGCCTGGCCTCGCTCGCCCAGCTGCTCACCGATCTGCTCGACGTGCGCCGTGTGCAGGCCGGGGTGCTCGGCGTCTCGCTCGTCGACGTCGATCTCGACGACCTGCTGCCCGCCGTGCTCGACGAGCTCGGTATCGGCCCCGCCGAGGTCGACCTCGACATCCCCTCCGGCCTGCCCGTGTTTCCGGCCGATCCCGTGCTCCTTGACCGCGTGCTCGTCAACCTGCTCTCGAACGCGCTGCGCTTCCGCCCGGAGGGGGAGCGGGTGGTGGTGTCGGCCAGCACCTTCGCCGACACCGTCCAGCTGCGCGTGATCGACCGCGGCCCCGGCATCCCTGTCGAACGGCGCGATGAGGTGTTCCTGCCGTTCCAGCGTCTCGGCGACACCGACAACGCCGCAGGCCTCGGGCTCGGTCTCGCGCTGTCGAAAGGCTTCGTCGAGGGCATGGGCGGCACGCTCGACGCCGAGGACACGCCGGGCGGTGGGCTCACGATGGTGGTGACGCTGCCGGTCGCAGCTCCGGCCACGCCGGCACCGGCGACGTCGACGGCCTCGACGGCCTCGACGGCCTCGACGGCCGCGATGGGCGATCGGGTGCCGGGGAGAGGCGATGCCGACGACACCGAGGACAGCGCATGAAGATCCTGATCGCCGACGACGATCCGCAGATCCTGCGGGCGCTCCGCATCACTCTGGGTTCGCAGGGCTACGACATCGTCACCGCCGTCGACGGCGCCGACGCGATCCGCGTCGCGACCGAGGGCACGGTCGACCTCATCATGCTCGACCTCGGCATGCCGCGACTCAACGGCCTCGAGGTGATCCAGGCCGTGCGCGGCTGGTCGAGCGTGCCGATCCTCGTGGTGTCGGGCCGCGCCGGTTCGGCCGACAAGGTCGATGCGCTCGACGCCGGTGCCGACGACTACGTGACGAAGCCGTTCGCGATGGACGAGCTGCTGGCGCGCATCCGGGCTCTCACCCGACGCAGTGGCCCAGGCTCAACGGGCGACGAACCGGCGGTGACCTTCAGCGGCATCACCGTGGACCTCGCCGCCCACCAGGTGATGCGGCACGGGGACCGCACCGCCATCCGTCTGACCCCGACGGAGTGGAAGATCCTCGAGCTGCTGGTGCGCAACCCCGGTCGTCTCGTGACCCACCAGGAACTGCTCACCGAGGTCTGGGGCACCCACCTCGTGAAGGAGACCGGGTACCTTCGGCTCTACATCGGGCAGCTGCGCAAGAAGCTCGAGGCCGAACCGTCGCATCCCGTGCACTTCCTGACGGAGGCCGGAATGGGCTACCGTTTCGTGCCCGACCCTACGCCGGTGCACGAAGAGGGAGGACGCCGATGATCGTCGACAACGCCGTGTACGTGGCCGGCCGCCGCACCGCCGACCCGCCGAGCCTCGACGAGACCTTTGAGGTGATGCGAGCGCGCAACGGCTTCGCCTGGATCGGGATGTACCGCCCGAACCCCGAAGAGCTGCAGTCGGTGGCCGACGAGTTCGCCCTGCCTCCGCTCGCCGTGGAAGACGCCTTGCAAGGGCATCAGCGCGCGAAGATCGAGAAGTACGGCGGCTCGACCTTCCTCGCGCTTCGTCCCGCCCGCTACCTCGACGCCGACGAGCGGGTGGAGTTCGGCGAACTCGACATCTTCCTCGGCGCCGACTACCTCATCACGGTCCGGCATGCCGAGTCACCCGACCTGGCCCTCGTTCGCAAGCGGCTCGAAGGCGATCCCGACCTGCTGGCGAAAGGGCCGCTCGCGGTGCTCTACGCCGTGCTCGACCAGGTGGTCGACGAGTACCTGCCCGTCATCAACGGTCTCGAGAACGACATCGACGAGATCGAGGACCAACTGTTCAACGGCGACCAGGAGGTCTCACGGCGCATCTACCAGCTCTCGCGGGAGGTGCTGGCGTTCCAGCGGGCCACGCATCCGCTCTCGGACATGCTGGAGTCCGTGCGCGACTCGCTCGCCGAGAGCGGCGCCGATGAGACTCTTCGGGACAACCTGCGTGACGTGCACGATCACGTGCTGCGCATCGTGGAGCGCGCCGACTCCTTCCGCCAGCTGCTGCAGAACGCGCTGATGGTGCACACCACCCTGGTGGGCCAGGACCAGAACAACGAGATCAAGAAGATCTCCTCCTGGGCCGCCATCCTCTTCACCCCGACGCTCGTCGGCACCATCTACGGCATGAACTTCGAGTACATGCCCGAACTGCACTGGGTGCTCGGCTACCCCTTCGCGCTGGCCCTGATGCTCGGGCTCGGCTTCGCGCTCTACAAGATCTTCAAGCGACGAGGATGGCTCTGAAAACGCCGTAACGGAAATGTCGCGTCTCGGAAAGATGCGATAGTTAAGCTGCCTAGCTGTATCGCCCTGCACTCGCTCGGATAGAGAGACTTCCCCGTGCATTTCCTTGCCGTTCTCAGCATGAAGAACCGGGCCCTGATCGCCCTCGTCACGATCGTGGTCGCCGTGTTCGGTGGGCTCGCCCTCACGAACCTCAAGCAGGAGCTGATCCCCTCGATCGAGTTCCCGCAGCTCGCCGTGCTCACCACCTACCCGGGGGCCAGCCCCGAGGTGGTGAACGACGACGTCTCGACACCGATCGAGAGCGCGATCCAGGGCGTCGAAGGCATCGAGACCACGAGTGCGACGAGCAGCACGAACCTCTCCATCATCTCGGCCACCTTCACCTACGGCACGAACCTCGCCACCGCCGAGCAGAAGATCCAGCAGGCGGTCAACCGCATCAAGTCGACGCTGCCCGAGAACCTCGATCCGCAGGTGCTCTCCGGCAGCATCAACGACCTGCCGATCATCTCGATCGCCGTCTCCGGCGAAGACACCAAGACCCTCGCGCAGCAGCTCGAGACCTCGGCCGTGCCCGATCTCGAAGAGCTCAGCGGGGTGCGCGCCGCCGAGGTTCTCGGGGCCATCGGCCAACGGGTCACCATCACGCCCTCACCCGCATCGCTCGCCATCGCAGGCGTCACCACGAAGGACATCACTGACGCGATCGCCGCGAACGGCCAGCTGATTCCCGCCGGAACCCTCACGCAAGACGGCCAGAGCTACGCCGTGCAGGCCGGATCGAAGCTCACCTCCACCGACGACATCGCCTCCCTTCCGCTTCCCGCGGTCACCGCGGAAGGCACGCCTGTGACCATCGGACAGGTCGCATCCGTCGCCCTCGTCGACGACCCGGTGACCTCCATCTCGCGCGTCAACGGCAAGGATGCGCTCACCCTGTCGATCACGAAACTCCCCTCCGCGAACACCGTCGAGGTGTCGCAGGGAGTGCGCGATCTGCTGCCTCAGCTCGAGAGCGCCATCCCCGGGGCCACCTTCACCGTCGTCTTCGACCAGGCCCCGTTCATCCAGGAGTCCATCGAATCGCTCGCCACCGAGGGCCTGCTCGGTCTGTTCTTCGCGGTGCTCGTCGTCTTCGTGTTCCTGTTGTCGATCCGATCGACGATCGTCACCGCCATCTCCATCCCGACCTCGGTGCTCATCACCTTCATCGGCTTGCAGACCGCCAACTACACCCTCAACATCATCACCCTCGGCGCGCTCACCATCGCGATCGGGCGAGTGGTCGACGACTCCATCGTCGTGATCGAGAACATCAAGAGACACCTGTCGGCGCTCGCCGGCGTGCAGCTCTCGCCGAAGGAGGCGGGCGTCGCCCGGGCCTCGCTCATCGTCGACGCCGTGCGCGAGGTCGCCGGCGCCATCACAGCCTCCACCATCACCACGGTGGCCGTCTTCCTGCCGCTCGCCTTCGTGGGAGACACCACCGGTGAGCTGTTCCGGCCGTTCGCGCTCACTGTCACCATCGCGCTGCTCGCGTCGCTGCTGGTCGCTCTCACCATCGTGCCGGTGCTCGCGTACTGGTTCGTGCGGCCCCCGAAGGCGAAGAAGGCCGCTGCTACGGCCACGGATGCCGCGGCGACGACATCGACGGATGCCCGCTCCCAGGAGCACGCGCACGCGCACGCGGCCGTCGCCGAGCCCGGCTCGGCCCTCGAAGCGCCCAGCCGCCGCGCCCGCAACCATCGCGTCGAGATCGAAGACGAGCCGCCCACTGCCCTCCAGCGCCGCTACCTGCCGATCATCTCCTGGACGTTGAAGCACTCCGTCGTCACCATCATCATCGCCATCCTCGTGCTGGTGGGCACCGTGCCCCTGACGCTGCTGATGAAGACGAACTTCCTCGGCTCCAGCGGCCAGAACACCTTCACCGTCACGCAGACCGTGCCGGTCGGCTCGAGCCTCGACGCCCAGTCGGCCGCCGCCACCCAGGTCGAGACCGCGCTCGAAGGCATCGACGGCATTCAGACCGTGCAGCTCACCATCGGCTCCTCGGGCAGCGCTCTGCGCGATGCCTTCGTGGGCGGCGGTGACAGCGCCATCACCTACAACATCACCACCGACGAAGACGTCGATCAAGACACCTTGCAGGACACCGTGCGCACCACCCTCGAGAAGATCCCGGATGCCGGTGAGATCTCGGTCTCGTCGGGTGGCGGCTTCGGCGGCACCTCCGACATCGCGATCGACGTCACCGCGCCCACCCAGAGCGATCTCGCCACGGCGGCCGCTGCGGTGCTGACGAGCATGCAGGGGCTCGACGAGGTGAAGCAGGCGTCGTCGAACCTCAGCGCCTCGAGGCCCTTCATCCAGGTCGCGGTCGACCGCGACAAGGCCGCCCTGGCCGGGCTCAACGAGGTGGCGGTCGGCAGCATCGTCTCGCAGACCATGCAGCCCACCACCGTCGGCTCGATCGTGATCGACGACAAGAACTACACGATCTTCATCGTCGCCGACGACCCGCCCACCACTCAAGACCAGCTGGCCGCTCTGCAGATCCCGACCGCTCTCGGCCCGGTGCGGCTCGACTCGCTCGCGACGGTGTCGATCGTCGACGGCCCGGCGACCATCACGACCGTCAAGGGCGTGCGCACCGCGACCGTGTCGGTCACGCCCAACAGCGAAGACCTCGGCACCGCCAGCGCCGAGGTCACGAAGGCGCTCGACACGGTCTCGCTCCCGGCGGGCGCCACCGCGAGCGTCGGCGGTGTCGTCACCGACCAGTCGGATGCGTTCTCGCAGCTCGGCATCGCGCTGCTGGTCGCCATCCTGATCGTCTACGTCGTCATGGTGGCCACCTTCAAGAGCCTGCTGCAGCCCGTCCTGCTGCTCGTCTCCATCCCGTTCGCGGCCACCGGCGCCATCGCGCTGCAGGTCATCTCGGGCATCCCTCTCGGCGTTCCGTCGATCATCGGAGTGCTGATGCTCATCGGCATCGTGGTGACGAACGCGATCGTGCTCGTCGACCTCGTGAACCAATACCGGGCTCGAGGTCTGCCCGTGCGGGAGGCGCTCGTGGAGGGTGCTTCGCGTCGTCTGCGGCCCATCCTCATGACCGCGCTGGCCACGATCTTCGCGTTGCTGCCGATGGCGGTCGGACTCACCGGGCACGGCGGGTTCATCTCACAGCCGCTCGCGATCATCGTCATCGGCGGCCTGGTGTCGTCGACGCTGCTCACCCTGATCGTGCTGCCGGTGCTCTACAACCTCGTGGAGGGGTCGCGGGAGCGGCGGCGGGAGCGGCGCGAGGCGCGGGCGCAGGAAGTTGCGGCGGCTTCGTTGACTGTGCTAGCTGCCGAGTAGGCCGTGCTTCGCGCGGCCTACTCGGGTCGCGCCGGTCCTTGCCCGGCGCTCCGCGACATGTTCGCGTGAGGTCGCTGACGCGGCCTCGCGCTCACCTTGGGTCGTCGATAAGGGCCTGTTGCGTGCGGTGCCGGGTCTTTGTTCGTCGGAACGACGGACTTTTGCGGGGTGGAACGGGAATGACGGAGGGTCAGCCCGTTTGCCGGTGAATCCTCCGTCGTTTCGGCAGGGGCAACTAGAACGCCAGGGCGAGTAAGAAGAAGATCACACCCAGCAGGGGGAGGGTGCCCTGGGTTGCCGCCGCCTGGAGGCGGGCGCGACCGGTGCTGAGGAGCACGACGGAGGCCGCGAACATGCTTCCCGCGGAGAACACGGCGAGAGCGAAGCCGGCCTCGCGGGCATCCGTCCAGTAGAGGATGACGCCGAGGGCCGCACCGACTGCCAGGAACAGGTTGTAGAAGCCCTGGTTGTAGGCGAGCGGCGCGGTGGCGTCGGCATCCGCCTGGCTGGCGAGGCCGAAGCGCTTCCAGATGACGGGGGTGCGCCAGCGCACGCTCTCCATGTACCAGATGTAGACGTGCAGCAAGGCCGCGAGGCCGACGAGAACGGATGCGACGATGGCCATGCGGTCAGCCTAGCGGCGGTGAGGCGAGATACTTTATGAAGCGCAATCGATTCGATCTCGGAGGAGCCCTCATGGTGAACGTGGCCGTCACTGGTGGAAGCGGAAAGCTCGGCAGAGCAGTGGTGCGGGAGTTGCTCGACAACGGGTACGAGGTGGTGAACCTAGACCGGGCGCCGTCGCCCGAACCGGATGCGCGGTCCAAGTTCGTGCGGGTCGACCTGTCGAACTACGGCGAGGTCGCCGAAGCCTTGACCTCGGTCGACGACCGCTACAGCCAGGTCGACGCCGTGGTGCACCTGGCAGCGATCCCGGCCCCGGGCATGTTCACCAACTCGGCGACCTTCGCCAACAACGTGCCGAGCACCTACAACATCTTCGCAGCGGCGCAGGCGGCCGGCATCGACAACATCGTCTGGGCCTCGAGCGAGACCGTGCTGGGCCTGCCGTTCACCGAGACGCCTCCGCCCTCGTTCCCGGTCGACGAGTCGTATGCGGTGCGCCCGCAGTCGACGTACTCCCTCGGCAAGGCTGTGGAGGAGGAGATGGCCCGGCACTTCACGCGCTGGAACCCGAACCTGAAGCTCATCGGCCTGCGTTTCTCCAACGTCATGGACGTGGCCGACTACGCCGCCTTCCCGTCGTTCGAGGAGTCTCCGCTGTCGCGCGCCTGGAACGCCTGGGGCTACATCGATGCCCGCGACGGCGCGCAGGCGGTGCGCCTGTCGCTCGAGAGCACTCTGCGCGGCTTCGAGGCTTTCGTCATCGCCGCGGCCGACACGGTGATGTCGACCCCGTCGGCCGCTCTGGCGGCGGAGCACTTCCCGACGGTGCCGTTCACGCGCTCGGTCGACGGCACCGAGACCCTCCTCTCGATCGACAAGGCCCGGGAGCAGCTCTGGTTCGCCCCCAAGCATTCCTGGCGCGACCAGGTCTGATCTACTTGCTGAGTTGGCGTGAAGCGAGGTATGCTCATCGTTTGAAGTGAGCAACCCTCACCCGGTGTGTTGCTCATCGCTCGAGTGAGGAACCCCGCCCATGCCTGCTGCACTCCGCCGACGCATCCTGCCCGCTGTGGCGCTGGGCGTAGCGATCTCGCTCTTCGCCGGCTTGCCCGCTGCCCAGGCGGCGGGTGGGGCGACACCGGCGCCGGGGGAGACGCAGCTGATCAGTGCCGGCACTTCAGGAGGGGTCGGAGACGACGGGTCGACCGACACTTCGGTGTCGCCTGATGGCCGATTCGTGGCCTTCACGTCCGCGGCTCGCAACCTCACCAGCCTTCCCGTGCCGCCCTCGAAGTCTCAGGTGTACGTGCGAGACGTCACGAGTGGGCAGACCGTGCTCGTAAGTGTCAATGCAGTGGAAAAGGCCGGAGGTAACTCGAACTCCTACAACCCTTCGATCTCCGACGACGGCCGATATGTGGCGTTCGCGTCAGATGCAAGCGATCTGGACACGTCAGTTACTTACGATGGTCACACCCAGATCTACCTGCGAGACCTGACGACTGGATCGACGCAACTGGTCAGTAGGAACCCGACCAGCAGGGCAGCGGGCGTCTACAACTCGTTCCAGCCGTCGCTGTCCGGTGATGGATCGCGATTGGCTTTCGGTTCGATCGCGACGAATCTGTTGCCGGGGACGTCTTTCGATGTCAGTCAGATCTTCGGGGCAGAGATGAAAAGCGGCGTGATGACAGTCGTCAGATTGCTCAGCACGCGCGACGCGAATCTGCCCTCACCAGGTCGGATCGGAAACGGTGATTCATATTCTCCATCGTTGTCGCGCGACGGCACGGTGGTGGCGTTCGCATCGAAGTCGACGAACCTCAGTTCGAACGCGGTTTCAGGCACGGTCTACCAAGTCTTCCTGCATGCGATCGACTCCGGCAGCACGGGGTTGGTGAGCGTTGTACCTGACGGTAGCGGCGGTGGGAACGGCGATTCGCGCCGTCCGGTGGTCTCCGCGGATGGTCGGCGCATTGCGTACGACTCGAAGGCCGGGAACCTCTCGCCGAAGGCCGTGGGCACCGTCGACGAGCAGGTCTATCTGCGAGACACGTCGGCGCTCGCATCTCAGCTGGTGAGCGTGAACCAGTCCGGTGCCACGTCCGCGATCGGCCCGTCGTTCTCCGCCTCGATATCCGATGACGGGCAGCGGGTGGCTTTCGCCTCGTACGCCGGGGATCTGGTCCGGGCTGACGTTGGGGGTAGCGGGCAGGCGTACTGGCGCGACGTCCGGCTGGGTGTGACGAGTCTCGTCAGTGCCACAGCGGCCGATCCGCTGCGAGGCAGCGCAGGGGGCGGCGGTAATCCGAGCATCTCGGGCGACGGGCGGCTCGTCGCGTTCAGTGCGTCGCGTGACCTGCTGGGCGGCACGGAGACCGAGCCTGCGCAGGTCTACCTCCAGGGGTTGGAGGGGCCGCGGGTGGAACGAATCGGTGGAGCGGATCGGTTCGCCGTGTCGGCACGGGTTTCCGCGGAGACCTTCCCGCCCGGGGTGCCCGTCGCGTATGTCGCTTCTGGTGCTGTGTTCAGTGACGCGCTCTCGGGGTCGGCCATCGCGGGCGCGCAGGGCGGCCCCGTCTTGCTGGTCGGTAAGGATTCCGTTCCGGAAGCGATCGCTACCGAGTTGAAGAGACTCAAACCCGCGAAGATCGTCGTGCTCGGCGGGCTCAACACCATCAGCGCCGGCGTGGAGACGGCACTCAGTGCGTTCGGCGCGGGGGTATCGCGAATCGCCGGCACTGATCGATTCGCCGTGTCGGCGTCCATCTCAGCGAACGGATTCGCTCCGAGCCTCAACACTGCCTATGTGGCCTCCGGTGCCGTGTTCCCCGACGCCCTGTCGGGCTCCGCCGCTGCCGGCCTCCTCGGCGGGCCTGTTCTGTTGGTCGACAAGGATGTCGTTCCCGCCGCCATCACAGCCGAGCTCACCCGGCTGAAGCCCAAGAACATCGTGGTGCTCGGCGGCACCAACTCGATCTCCGATGCCACCTTCCTGAAGCTGAAGCCCCTGGCGACCCAGATCAAGAGGGTGGACGGCCTAGACCGCTTCGAGGTCTCCGCCAACGTGTCCCAGGACGTGTTCCAGAGCCGAGACGTGGTCTACGTGGCATCAGGTGCGGTGTTCCCCGACGCGCTTTCGGGATCGGCGGCCGCGATTGCAGACAAGAGCCCGGTGCTCTTGGTCACGAAAGATTCGATTCCGCCCTCGGTTGCAACACAATTGGATCGCCTCGACCCCTACCGCATCGTCGTGCTCGGCGGGCCGAACACGATCTCCGACACCGTGAAGGATGAGCTCGAGAAGTATCTGCGCAGGTGAACGGGGGCTGCGGAAAAGCTGGGCGTAGACCCCGAATCTGACCGATCGGACAGTGCCTGACCGATCGGTCAGATTACAGTCGTCGTGTGCCCTCCCCTCAGCCGATCACCCGCACCCAGACCGACGTCAGCGCCGAGCTGCGCCAGATCGCGCTGCAGATGTTCGCCGAGAACGGCTACGCGGGCACGAGTCTGCAGCAGATCGCCGACGCCGCCGGCTACTCGAAGTCGAGCGTGCTCTATCACTTCTCGTCGAAGGAAGCGCTCTTCGAAGGCGCCATCGCCCCCGCCGTCGAGCGGCTGGGCACCTTCCTCGCCTCGACGGTCGAGCGCGCTTCGTCGCGCGAGCTGCGCGAGGCCTTCGTGGTCGAATTCGTCGACCTGCTGCTCGAGTACCGCCTGGCCGCACACATCATCATCAACCAAGGGCAGACCCTCGGCGACATCCGTCTGATCGATGAAGCACTCGGCTACATGGCTCGCATCGGCGATGCCTTCATGTCCGAACTCCCCACCACGCAGCAACGCGTGCGCCTCGGCATCGCGCTCGCCGGAGCCGCCTACATCCTGGTCGCCGCGCCCGCGGGCAACGTGGTCATGGAACCCGTCGACGAGGTCAGGGAAGCCCTCATCGACGTCGTCACCGAGCTGATCCTGCCCCTCTCGGGCTGAGTCCCCTCACCCTCACGCACGATTTTCCCTACGAACAACCGAGGAGCCCTCCCGTGGCTACACTGCTCTACCGAATCGGACGATTCGCCTTCCGCAAAGCCTGGTACGTCGTGGCCGCCTGGGTGCTCGTCCTCGGCGCGCTGCTCGGCACGGGCCTCGCGCTCGGCGGCCAGACCCAGGAGAGCTTCACCATCCCGGGCACCGAGTCGCAGCAGACCATCGACAAGCTCGAGAACCTCTTCCCCTCCGCGGCGGGCGCAGCCGCCACCGTCGTGATCGTCGCTCCCGACGGCCAGAGCGTCAAAGACGCCGACGTGAAGCAGGAGATCAGCGACGTCGCCGACGACCTCGGCAAGCTCGACCAGGTCGCCGCGGTTGTGAGCCCCTACTCCGAATACGCCACGAACGCGATCTCCGAAGACGGCACGACAGCCCTGCTCAAAGTGCAGTTCGACGGTCCGACGACGGATGTGACGGATGCGACGCTCAAGCAGGTCACCACCGCGGGCGACACCCTCCAAGCCGACGGCATGACGGTCGCCTACGGCGGCGAGGTCTTCTCGAACCAGACCTTCGGCCTCACCATCACCGAGGGCATCGGCGTGCTCTTCGCCGGAATCGTGCTCTTCATCACCTTCGGCTCCCTGCTCGCAGCCGGTCTGCCCCTGCTCTCCGCCCTCATCGGCGTCGGCGTCTCCTTCGCCGGCATCACCCTCGTCGCCGCCTTCACCAGCGTCTCGAGCACCGCCCCGATGCTCGCCGTCATGATCGGCCTCGCGGTCGGCATCGACTATGCCCTGTTCATCCTGTCGAGACACAGATCCCAGCTGGCGCAGGGAATGGATGCGGAGGAGTCGGCCGCGCAATCGGTGGCCACCGCCGGCGCCGCGGTCGTGTTCGCGGGGCTCACGGTCATCATCGCGCTGCTCGGTCTGCTCGTGGTGGGCATCCCGTTCCTCTCCGTGATGGGGGTCGCGGCCGCCTTCGCGGTCTTCGCGGCAGTGAGCATCGCCATCACGCTCCTGCCCGCCATCATGGGCATCTCGAAGGGCAAGCTCGCCCCGAAGCCCGGCTCGCGGGCCGCCCGCCGGGCGATCGCCGCCGCCTCGCACGACGACGAGAAGACGGATGCACCGGCTCAGCCCGCCGCCGCCACCACCGACGAATCCGGCGAGCCGGTCAAGCAGGCCAAACCCGCCAAGCCCTCCCTCGGCGGCCGCTGGGTGCGCCGGGTGATGAAGGCCCCGATCGTGTTCATCGTGGCGGTCGTGGGCCTGCTCGGTGTGGCCGCGATCCCCGCGTTCAGCCTCGACCTCAACCTCCCCACCGCGGCCTCGCAGCCCGAGGGCGACTCGTCGCGTATCGCCTACGACACCATCGCCGACAAGTTCGGCCCCGGCTACAACGGCACCATCGTGGTGGTGGCCGACATCACGCAGACCACCGACATCCAGAACGACCTGGCGGGCATCCGGAGCGATCTCGAAGCGGTCGACGGCGTCGCGACGGTGGGCCCCGGCCTCCCCGACGAGACCCTCGACACCGCGATCTTCCAGGTCGTGCCCACCACCGCGCCCGACGCCCCGGAGACGAAAGCGCTCGTCGAGCGTCTTCGCGACATGAAGGGCGAAGTCGAGGCGCAGTACGGCACGCCGTTCACCGTGAGCGGGCAGACGGCCGTCGCCATCGACGTGTCGAACCAGCTCACCAACGCGCTCATCCCGTTCGGCATCCTCGTGATCGGGCTGTCGATCCTCTTGCTCGCGATGGTGTTCCGCTCCATCGCCGTGCCCATCAAGGCGGCGCTCGGCTTCGCCCTCTCGGTCGGCGCCTCGTTCGGCGTGACGGTCGCGGTCTTCCAGAACGGCCTCTTCGCCGACCTGCTCGGCGTGCACAGCACCGGCCCGATCATCAGCTTCCTCCCGATCCTGCTGATGGCGATCCTGTTCGGGCTCGCCATGGACTACGAGGTCTTCCTCGTCTCGGGCATGCGTGAGGAGTACGTGAAGACGAAGGATGCCCGAAGAGCGGTGCGCGTGGGCTTCCAGCACGGGGCCCGCGTGGTCACCGCGGCGGCGCTCATCATGTTCTTCGTCTTCTTCGCCTTCGTACCCGAGGGAGAAGGAGCCATCAAGGCCATCGCTCTCGCCCTCGCGGTCGGCGTCTTCGTCGACGCGTTCCTGGTGCGCATGACCCTGGTTCCCGCGGTCATGACGCTCCTCGGCAAGCACGCCTGGTATCTGCCGAAGTGGCTCGGCCGCATCCTGCCGAACGTCGACGTGGAGGGCGAGAGCCTGCGCGAACACATCGGCGAACGCGAATGGGCTCGCCGCCACGACGCCGCGGTCAGCGCCGAAGACCTCGCGGTCGAGGGGTCTGGTGCCCCGGTGTCGTTCGAGATCCCGGCCGGTTCCGTGGCGGTCATCACCGGCGAGACTGCCGCCCGCCGGCTGATCGCGGCCACTGTCGCGGGGCGTATCGCCCCCGACGAGGGACACCTGCAGGTTCTCGGCCACGTGCTTCCCTCCGAGTCGGGTTCGGTGGCCAAGCGTGTCACGCTGGTCGACCTCGAATCGCGGCGACCGGATGCGACCACCACGGTCGGCGACGCCCTGAACGAGCGTTTGCGTCTGGGCCTGCCCTGGTTCCGTCGCGTTCCCCGAGGCGACGCCGAGGCGCTGGTCGGCCGCATCAACGGCGCACTCGCCGGCCGTGAAGGCGAGACGCCGATCGACATCCACCGCACCCTCGGTGAACTCACACCCCTCGCGCAGTCGTTGCTCGCCGTGGCGCTCGGCGTCGCCGATCGTTCCGACGTGCTCGTGATCGATGCGGGCGACGGCGACTTCGCGCATCCGTCGACCCCCGCATTCGCCGGCGCCGTCGCGAGCATCGCGGATGCGTCGACCACCGTCATGATCGGCCTCGAATCCGAACCCGCCACCCACGCCGCCACCCTGGGCAACCGCGAGCTCATCCGCATCGCATTGCCGGGCTCCGACCCGGGCGCGCTCGAGGTCACCCCATCCGCCGAATCATCCGCTTCACCATCATCCGCTTCGAAGGGAGGCCCCCGATGAGCAGCTCGACCACCACACCGACGCCCCGGATGCGCCGCCGCACCAAGATCGTGCTCGTCGTTCTCGCCGCCCTCGCGGTGGCCTTCACACCGCTCGCGGTGAACGGCCTGTTCGCCGGCGCTCTCGCGAACGCCGACACGAACATCAGCACCGTGCCCGCCGCGATCGTGAACAACGACACGATGACCACCACCACGAACGCAGATGGCACGACCTCGACGAACTTCGCGGGCCGTGGTCTCGTGACCGAGCTCACCGGCGCCGGCCAGACCGGCTTCGACTGGCACGCCACGAACTCGTCCGACGCCCAGAAGGGCCTCGAGAACGGCACCTACTACGCGGTGCTCACCATTCCGAAAGACTTCTCGGCCTCCCTCAACACGCTCGGCACTGCCGATCCGAAGCAGGGCCTGATCGACATCACCACGGATGACTCGCACGGCTACCTCTCCGGAATCGTCGCGAGCACCGTCGCCTCGGCCGTGCAGGCCGGTTTCGGTCAGCAGGTCACGGCCCAGGTCGTGAACGGCATCTACACCAGCTTCGGTGGGGTCGGCACGAGCCTCTCGGATGCCGCGGGTGGCGCTACGCAGCTCGGCACCGGCGCCGACGGTCTGGCGACGGGCGCGACCCAGCTCGCCGATGGGGCCACGCAGCTCAGCTCGGGCCTCACCCAGTACACGGACGGGGTGAGTCAGCTGTCGGGTGGCATCGACCAGCTTGCTGCGCAGACCGCACCGATCGCGGCGCTGCCTGACGGGATCTCGCAGTACGTCGGAGGCACCCAGTTCGCCTCGAGCAGCCTGAACAACGCGCTCGCCGAGGTCATGGGGAACACCTCGGTGTCCGCCGCCGCCAAACAGCAGCTCGGAATCGCCCAGGGAACACTTCAGAAGCTCAGCGAGGAGGGCACCACGCTGATCTCGCAGACAGCCGGTCTCGCGGCGCTCCCCTCGGGTGTCTCGGAGCTCGCATCCGGCGCCGACACCCTCGCCGCCAGTGGCCCCGCCCTGGTCACCGGCGCCCAGCAGCTCGGCGACGGCGCGACGCAACTCTCCACCGGGGCCACACAGCTCGGCGACGGTGCACGCACGCTCGCCTCCGGTCTGCAGTCGGGTGCCGACCAGATCACCGCGAACAGCGACCCTGCCGCCGGCAGTTCGACTGCCGGTGACGTCGTGGCCCAGCCCGTGAAGGTCGACGTCAGCACCGAGAACCAGGTCACGAACCTCGGCCAGATCGTGTCGACCATCCTGCTGCCCACCGCCCTCTGGATCGGCGCGCTCGCCCTGTTCCTCTGGCTGCGCCCGTTCTCCCGTGCGGTGCTCGCGAGCTCGGCGACGACCGCGCGACTCACCGCGCGAACCTTCGCCCGCGCATCCGGAATCGCCGCGGCTCAGGTGCTGCTGCTCGTCGGCTTCCTGCACCTCTCGCTCGGCGTGGCGTGGAGCTCGCTCCCGGCCACCCTCGGGTTCTCCCTCATCGTGGCGCTCGCGTTCACGGCGTTCCACCAGTTCCTCGCCACCGCGTTCGGGCGGGTCGGCGCGGTGATCTCGCTCGTGCTGCTCGCCCTGCAGCTCGCGGCGACGGGTGGGCTGTACCCGGTCGAGATCCTCTCCGGGCCGTTCCAGGTGATCAACACGATCAGTCCGATGAGCTACGCGGTCTCGGGCATCCAGACCATCCTCACGGGCGGCGACGTCGGCACCGTGGTGACCGCGGCGCTCGTGATGGCCGGCATGCTCGTGCTGAGCATCCTGCTCTCCGCCTTCGCGCTGGCCCGCCGACGGCGCCCCGTGGAGATCGGCTGGCTCGTGCCCGCCCGAGCAGCCCTGCCCGCGGCCAAACCGAAGCCCCACCCGGCCCCGCGCCCCGGGATCGCCTGACCCGATTCCGCTCCGACTTCTCCAAACGAGACGACCACCGCCCCGCCATAGGGCTGCGCTTGCCGTCTCGTTTGGAGAAGTCCGACCGCGCGGCCTCTACTGAAGCGAACTCGCGTACACGCACAACCGTGCGTAGCAGGCGCCGAGCAGCGGCGTGGCCACCCCGAGTGCGCCCCCGCGGTCGACGAGGTCGCCGATCACCGACTCCACCTCGATCGGCCGCCCCTCCTCGAGGTCGCGGTACATCGAGGTGGTGAACGGCGAGCCCTGCTCGGTCACGCGCTCGGTCGCGGTCTCCACCACCCGTTCGCTCATCGGGTATCCGGATGCCGCGGCCACCGCCGCGCACTCCTCCACGATCGCTCGTGCCGTCTCCGGCCCGGTCGGGGTGGCGGCGACCCGACCGACCGGCCCGCCCATCAAGGTCGTCACCGCGCCGCCCGACGCCAGGAACACCCATTTCACCCACATGTCGGCGAGGATGTCCTCCGACAGTCGCGCCTTGTACTCCGCGCCGTCGCGGTCGGGCACCCGCAGCGTCTCGTCGACCGCCCGGATACGTTCGGTCATCGAACCGTCGAGCTCGCCGTAGGTCATGCTCGTGCCCGGCGCGAGCAGCCGCACCGTGCCATCGCCGGTCAGCTGCGAGGAGGCGACGCAGAGGCCGCCGATGACGGACTCGGCTCCATACCTCTCCTTCAGCGTGTCGATGTGCTTCAGGCCGTTCAGGAGCGGCAAGACCGTCGTCTCGGGCCCGACGAACGGGGCGATGTCGTCGATCACGCCGTGCAGCGCATACGACTTCACCGCCAGCAGCACGAGGTCGAAGGAGTCATGCTCTCCGGCGGAGATGGCACGGATGCCCGCGAACGTCTCGACCGCGTCCGGCCCGTCGCCCGGCACCCGGCCCGCAATGCGCAGTCCGTCGCGGCGCAGCGATTCGGCGCGGTTCTCGCGGGCGAGGAAGGTGACGTCACGCCCGGCGGCGATCAGCCGCGATCCGAAGAATCCGCCGATCGCACCGGCCCCGACGATGAGAGTGCGCATTGTCCCGTCCTTTCCGCCGACGTGTCACTGTCAACGCTACGCGTAAGATCCGACTCATGAGCCGACTCTCACGCGCCGGGTTTCCCTGGATGCTCGTGGTCGGCATCGTCTTCATCGGATTCATCCTGCGCGGCCCGCTGATCGCCGTCGCGCCCATCACGGGCACGATCAGCGACGAGCTCGGGATGACGGCGGCCCAGGCGGGGTTGCTCACCAGCCTGCCCGTGCTCTGCTTCGCCGTGATCACCCCGTTCGCCTCCCTCTTCGTGGGGAAGGCCGGCGCGAACTTCGCCACCACGATCGCGATCATCGGAGTCGGGATCGGGTCGATCGTGCGCTCGGCGGGCGGGCTGGAGGCCACGTTCACCGGCACCATCATCATGGGTGCCTTCATCACGATCGGCAACGTCGTGATTCCGGTGATCATCCGCCGCGACATCCGTGAGGAACGCGTGGGCATCGTCACCGGCGCCTACACCTCGGCCATGAACGTGAGCTCGATGATCACCTCGCTCGCCACCGTGCCGCTCGCCGTGACCTTCGGCTGGCGGGGAGCGCTGCTGGCCTGGCTCGGGTTCGTGGTGCTGGCCGCCGCGGCGTGGCTCCTGGCCATCGGTCCGCGGCGCGCGTTCCACTGGGGTCCGGTGCGGCGCTCGGTCGAGACCGGGGCCGTCGACACCGTGGTGATCGACACCCGATCCGTGCCGCTCACCGGCGAGGAGCCGCGCACCTGGCGCAACCTCTCCGCCGTGCTGCTCGCCCTGGCCTTCGCCGGGCAGGCCTTCTCGTATTACGGGCTCACCGCGTGGTTCCCCACCATCCTCGAGCAGGAGGTCGGCTACTCGGCAGCGGAGGCGGGCAGCAGCTCCTCGATCTTCCAGATCGCGGCCGTCGTCGGCGCGCTCGGGGTTCCGCTGCTGTCGAAACGCATCGGCATCCCGTTCACCTTCCTCGGTGTCGCGGTGCTCTGGGTGAGCTTTCCGCTCGGAATGATCGTGGCGCCCTCGACCTGGTTGCTCTGGGGATTCCTCGGCGGGGTCGCTCAGGGCGGCGGCATCACGATCGTGTTCATGCTCATCGTGCAGCTCGCGATGAGCGGCACCCACGCCCGTCGTCTCTCGGCCATGATCCAGGGGGTCGGCTATGCGCTCGGCGCCACCGCTCCCACCCTCGTGGGTGCCGCGCACGACGCCACCGGCGCCTGGACCTTGCCGATCGGCGTGGTGCTGGTCGGCACCCTCGTGTTCAGCGGCGCCGGGCTCGCCGGGGCGATCCGGGCGACGGGCCCGCGCGGAGGTCGTCTCACGCCGAGCCCGTAGTCTTGGCGGGTGGACTTCAGAATCTTCACCGAACCCCAGCAGGGTGCCAGCTACGACGACCTGCTTGCCGTGGCCCAGGCCGCCGAACGCCTCGGATTCGATGCGTTCTTCCGCTCGGATCACTACCTGCGCATGGGCGACGGAGATCCCGGACCGGGCCCGACGGATGCCTGGACGACGCTGGCCGGGCTCGCCCGCGAGACCTCGCGCATCCGGCTCGGCACGCTCGTCTCCTCGGTGACCTACCGCTATCCGGGCATCCTGGCGATCCAGGTGGCGCAGGTCGACCAGATGTCGGGCGGCCGGGCAGAACTCGGCCTCGGCACCGGCTGGTTCGAACGGGAACACCGCGCTTACGGCATCCCGTTCCCGGCGAAGCGGTTCGACCTGCTCGAAGAGCAGCTCGAGATCGTGACAGGGCTCTGGGCCACCGAGCCCGGGTCGACCTTCTCGTTCAGCGGCGAGCATTACACGCTCGAAGATTCGCCCGCGCTGCCGAAGCCCGTGCAGTCGCCGCTGCCGGTGCTGATCGGCGGCAAGGGCGCCCGGCGCACCCCTCTTCTGGCCGCGCGCTTCGCGAGCGAGTTCAACATCCCGTTCCCTGACCCCGGCACCATCCCGGGTCTCTTCGAGAACGTGCGGTCGGCGTGCGCTTCGCTCGGCCGCGACCCCGACGAGATCGTCTACTCCGTCGCCCAGATCGCGGTGGCCGGGGCGGATGACGCGTCGTTCGCGCGCCGAGCGGCAGCTGTCGGTCGGGAGCCCGGCGAGTTGCGCCAGAACGGGCTCGCCGGCACCACGGCCGAGGTCGTCGACAAGCTCGGGGCACTCCGCGAACAGGGTGTCGAGCGGGTGTATCTGCAGATCATCGATCTCGCCGACCTCGATCACCTCGACTTCCTGGCGCGGGACGTGCTGCCGCAGCTGTGAGCGGCCCGGCGACAGCCGACCCCGCGGAATAGGGTGGGGCCATGACCGTGAACTCTCTGCTCGAACTGACCATCGCACCCGAGGCCGTCGACGGCGCCGTCGCCCACATCGACCGCGTTCTCGAGGCCACCCGGGCCTTCGAAGGCTGCCTCGGTGTCGAGGTGATCGTCGACGTCACCGACCCCGCCCACATCGTGTTGCTCGAGAAGTGGACCACGCTCGAGCGCGACGACGCATACCGCGCTTTCCGGGCCACGCCCGAGGGCGCAAGTGATCTGGGCACGATTCTCGCGGGCCCGCCCACGCTCACCCGCTACCTCGTGGTCGAGTAGCCCTCATCCGCAGTGCAGGGAAGGTCGAACCTCGACAGGTGACGGCAGTTCGTGTAATGTAAGTCGGTCGGCTCTGGACACCGCGAGTTGCATCGCGGATGGGTTTGTAAGTCTGGTGGGCCGGTTTCCCAGTCAGTGCGTTGTTGCGCTGGTCACTGAGGAATGTCGCGTACGACACGGCCCCGGATACGAAACAACCGGGTTCTAGTTTGCACTTCACCACGAGCGTTTTCGAGCGCAAGAACGGTGTGGAGAAGTGCGCGCAATTAAAAAACCCGGAAAGTATCATGCCCAAAACCAACAAGTCCGGTGGCTTCAAGGCCGCCAAGAACTACGAGCCGCGCACGCCCGCCAAGGGTGGCCCCAAGGCCGGCAGCCGCAGCCCCGGTCACCGCGGCTACAAGGCCGTCGACGAGTCGGCGCCGCGCAAGCAGCGTTGGAACTCGGATGATCGCGCCGCTCGCGGTGCTGCTCCGTCGAACCGTGGCACCGAGCGCCCGAGCTACAACGACCGCGCCGAGCGCCCGGCCCGCCCGGCCCGTGACGGCGAGCGCGGCAGATACGACCGTTCTGAGCGATCTGAGCGTCCCTCCTACGGTGACCGCCCCGCACGCGGGGGCTACGAGCGCCCGAGCCGCGAGAACGGCTTCCACAAGTCGGGCACCGGCACCGGCCGCTCCGAGCGTCCGTCTTACGACCGTGGCGAGCGCCCTGCGTACAACCGTGGCGAGCGACCCTCCTACGACCGCCCGTCCTACGACCGCGCCGACCGCCCCACGGGCGAGGGCGAGCGTCGCGGCCACGACCGCGGCCAGCGCACCGACCGCCAGAAGTGGAACGACGCCCGCAACGAAGAGCGCCGTGCCGCCGCGGCTGCCGAGCGTGGAACGTCCGACCGCGGTTCCGACCGTGGCGCATCCACTCGTGGTTACGGCGGCAAGCCGCCCCGCACCGACGACCGCGGCTACAACCGCAGCGCCCGCCCGAAGTCCGACTACCAGCCCGGTGAGCGCGCCGACCGTCCGGCCCGCTCGTCGTACAACCGCGACGACCGCGCGCCTCGCACCGGAGGCTACGACCGCGGCGAGCGCCCGGCGTACAACAAGGATCGCGGCGAGCGTCCGGCCTACAACGGAGACCGCGGCGAGCGCCCGGCGTACAACCGCGACCGTGCCGAGCGTCCTGCCTACGGCGACCGCCCGGCGCGCACGGAGCGTCCTGCCTACGGCGACCGTCCGGCGCGCACGGAGCGTCCGTCTTACGGTGACCGCCCGGCCCGCAGCTACGACGACCGCCCGAAGCGCAGCTTCGACCGCGACGACCGTTCCCCGCGCACCGATCGCGCGCCGCGCACCGGCGGTTACGACCGCCCGGCCCACACCCGCGACGACCGCGGCAGCGACTTCTACCCGTCGCGCGACGCGAAGCAGAACTTCCACGCCGACGACGTGGTGCTCGAGCGCCTCGAGGCGCAGGCCACTCTGGCCGAAGAGGTCGAGGGCGCGACGTTCGCGAGCCTCGGACTCGGCGGCAACATCGTGCGCGTGCTCGGTGAGCTCGGCGCCGAGAGCCCGTTCCCGATCCAGTCGGCGACGATCCCCGAGGTGCTGAACGGCCGTGACGTTCTCGGCCGTGGCCGCACCGGCTCCGGCAAGACCATCGCCTTCGGCGCCCCCCTGGTGGAGCGCCTGATGGAGAACGGGGGAGGAGCGAACCGCAAGCCGGGCCGCAAGCCCCGTGCGCTCATCCTCGCCCCCACCCGTGAGCTCGCGTTGCAGATCGACCGCACCGTGCAGCCGATCGCCCGCGCCGTCGGTCTGTTCACCACGCAGATCTACGGCGGTGTGCCCCAGGCGCGCCAGGTCGGTGCCCTGCAGCGCGGTGTCGACATCATCATCGGCACCCCCGGCCGCATCGAAGACCTCATCGAGCAGCGTCGGCTCGACCTCAGCGAGGTCACCATCACGGTGCTCGACGAGGCCGACCACATGTGCGACCTTGGCTTCCTCGAGCCGGTTCAGCGCATCCTGCGTCACACCAAAGACGGCGGGCAGAAGCTCCTCTTCTCCGCCACCCTCGACAAGGGCGTCGCGACGCTGGTCGAGGAGTTCCTGGTGGAGCCGAGCGTGCACGAAGTCGCCGGCGAAGACCAGGCGTCATCGACCATCGACCACCGCGTGCTGATCGTCGAGAGCCGTGACAAGAGCGAGATCATCAAGCAGCTCGCCGACCGCCAGGGCAAGACGCTGATCTTCTCCCGCACCCGCGCCTACGCCGAGATGCTCGCCGAGCAGCTCGAAGACGCCGGGTTCCCGGCGACGAGCCTCCACGGAGACCTCAACCAGGCGCGCCGTACCCGCAACCTGCAGCAGCTCACCAGCGGTCGCGTGAGTGTGCTGGTGGCCACGGATGTCGCAGCCCGCGGCATCCACGTCGACGACATCGATCTGGTCATCCAGGCCGACGCGCCCGACGAGTACAAGACCTACCTGCACCGCGCCGGCCGCACCGGTCGCGCCGGCAAGAAGGGCACGGTCGTCACCCTCATCCCGCGCAGCCGTGGTCGCCGCATGCAGGAACTGCTGGGTCGCGCCGAGATCGAGGCCGAGATGATCACGGTCGCTCCCGGCGACTCCTTGGTGAGCGAGCTCGCCGCCGATCAGTAGGTTCCAGCGCGAAAGGGACGTGGCCGCAGGGTTGCGTCCCTTTCGCGTTCCAGGACGGTTGCGCTCCTTCACGAGCCTCGCGGGCATTCGTCGACGGGTAGGGTTTTCTGACATGTCTTCGCAGCCCGACGCCCATCACTCCCGCGCCCACCTCGGCCGCCTGCCCCTGGGGGCGGCGGTCGTCGTCGCCGTGGTGTGCGGAGTGCTGATGGTCACGCAGTCGCGCGTCAACGGCGAGCTCGGCGGGCAGCTCGGCGACGGATTCACTGCCGCTGCCCTCAGTTTCACCATCGGCCTCGTGATCGTGCTGATCGTCGTCGCGTTCATGCCCTCGGCACGCCGCGGCACCCGCTACGCCTTCGAAGAAGTGAAGCAGCACCGGCTCCCGCTCTGGACCTTCTTCGCAGGCTTCGGCGGCGCCGTGTTCGTGCTCTCGCAAGGGCTCGCGTCGGCGGTCGTCGGAGTCTCTCTCTTCACCGTCGCCTTCATCGGCGGGCAGACACTCAGCGGCCTGGTCGTCGACCGCGCCGGCCTCGGCCCTGGCGGCGTGCGCTACCTGACTCTCCGCCGGGTGCTCGGGGCGGGCATCGCGCTCGCCGTGGTCGTCTGGTCGATCCTGTCGCACCTCGAACCCGACATCCCGCTCTGGATGCTCGTGCTCCCCGTGATCGCGGGCGCCGCCGTCGCCGCCCAACAGGCTGCGAACGGGCGCGTCGCCAACGCAGCGGGCTCCGCAGTGACGTCGACGCTCTTCAACTTCATCGCCGGTGCGACGGCGCTCGTCATCGTCGCCGCCGTCCACGCGCTCCTGGCCGGCGGCCTGCCGGCGGTTTTCCCCGCCGAGTGGTGGCTGTACCTCGGCGGCCCGATCGGCGTTGTATTCATCTTCGGCCTCGCCACGGCCGTGCGCACCACGGGTGTGCTGCTGCTCGGGCTCTGCTCGGTCGCCGGTCAGCTGGGTGGGTCGATCGTGATCGATCTCGTCGCCCCCGGATCGGGCCACTCCGTCGACTGGACCACGCCGATCGCCGCCGTGTTCGTGGTAGTCGCCGTGCTGGTGGTGTCGTTGCCCGGGCGACGTGGTGGCCGCGTCAGCCGCAAGAACGCGGCCGACACCGCCGAGAACATCAGCCTCCGGGCGTGAGCTCCAGCCCCTCCCGGCGAACGAGACCGCACTCGAACGGCGCCGCCGTCCTAGCCGACGGCGGCGTGGCCCATCCGCCAGTACCCGATGAAGGTCACGTCGGATTTCGGCATGCCCGCCGCGACGAGGTGGCGGCGGAGCCCGGTGACGAGGGCGGATTCGCCGACCAGGTGCGCGTACCCGCGGCCCGACGGCAGGGTCGCCGCCGTGATCGCCGCCTGAACGCTCTCGCGGGCGAGCACTCCCGGAACCGCATGGGGGTCGGAGCGCGGGAGCCAGTTCACGGTCACGCCGGCCGGGGCCTGGACGGGCTGGACGTCGGCGGCATCCGGCAGCTCGATCCAGGCATGACCGACGGCGTCGCGCGGCAGGCGGGCCAGAACGCCGACGGCGGCCGGGAGTCCGGTCTCGTCGGCCGCGATGAGGTGCCAGTCCACGTCGTCGGCGGCTGCGTACGAGGAGCCCTCGTCGAGGATGCCCGCGGTGGTGCCGGGCTGCGCGTTCACGGCCCAGTCGGAGGCCGGGCCTGATCCGGCGCCGTGCACCACGAAGTCGACGTCGAGCTCCGGATGCGTCAGCTCACCCCCGGCCGCACGGTACGCCCGCACCGTGTAGTTGCGCACGTGGGGGCGGCGCTGCTTGGGTGTCGTGAGGAACTGGGCGTACCAGAGAAAGCTCGACCGGGTGGGTAGGCGCAGCACCTCCTGGCCTTCACGGGGCAAGAAGAGCCGGAACCACTGATCGAACCCGATCGGGCGGAATCGCCGGATCGCCTCGCCGCCGAACGTGACGCGCACGAGGTTGGGCGAGACGCGTTCGGTGCGAGTGACTTCGGCCACGATGAGCTGAGGTTTCTCGGGCTTGACCTGGGTGAGTCGTCCGGCCACGGGGCGGTCTCCGTTCTGCGGTGGTGCATTTGGGTGCGGTTCCGGGTCTCAGAAGCCCTGAGCGATGACGATCGCGGCGGTGGCGAGCCAGAACGCGGCCATGAATGCCCAGTCGCGCGCGCGGAACGGCACGAGGTGCCGTTCGGTGCGGGTGGCTGAGGCGCCGAAGGCCCGCGAGTCCATGGCGAGGGCGACCCGTTCGGCGTGCCGGATGCCGCCCGCCAAGAGCGGAACCACAGTGCCGAATCCGCGGCGCACGGCCGCGACCGGACCACGACCCGCCGCCATCCCACGCACGCGGTGCGCCTGCCGGATGACGTCGAGCTCGTGGCCGAAGCGCGGCACGAATCGGTAGGCCGCGAGGGCCGTGTAACCGACGCGGTAGGGCACGTGGAGGTGCTGCACGAGTGCGCGCACGAGGTCGGGGCCGGTGGAGGTGAGTCCCGCGATGAGGGAGAGGGAGAGGATGCCCGCGAGCCGGAGCGCGGCTGTCGCGCCCACCAGCAGGGAGCCGGCGTAGAAACGGAAGTCGCCGATCTGGAAGAGCACCGGCGTGCTGTCGACGCGCGACGCATCCGTCCACAGCCCGAGGCTCACCGCGAGCACGGCGGTGGCGAGGGGGAGCACGACGAAGAGGCCGAGGAGCGCGCGGCCCGAGAGGTGCGCGCCGACGAGCAGCAGCGCGAGTGCCAGGGCGACCAGCGCGAGCGGGATGCCGAGGTCGCGCGAGAAGATCAGCACCACCATCGCGGGAAGTGGCCCGGCGATTTTCGCGAGCGGGTTGAGGCGGTGCAGGAACCGGATCGCGCCGTAGTCCGGCGCGTCGGCGTAGGGATCGCGGTTTACGCGGTGGGCAGGGACCGCGGTGCGGGTCATGAGGAGCTGCCCTGTGTGGGCCGCCAGGCGGCCGGAGCGGGGTGGGCGTCGGGTGCGGCGGTGGATGGAGCGGGGTGGGCGTCGGGTGCGGCGGCGGGTGGAGCCGGGTGGGCGTCGGGTGCGGCGGCGGGCGGATGGGCAGCGACGGGTGCGGCTGCGGTCGACGCGGCGAGGTCGCTGAGGCGGGTCACCCCGTGCCAGGCCGGGTCCGCCGCCGCGCGGAAGGCGCGCACGAGCGGCGGGGCGAGCAGTCCGGCGTGCTCGAGAGCGTCGCCGGCGAGCACGTCGGCGGTGCGTCCGTGCGCCGCCACTCGGCCCTGGTCGAGCACCACGATGTGCGAGGCGTGGTCGGCCACGAGCTGCAGATCATGGGTGGAGACGATGATGGTGGTGCCCTCGCGGTTGAGCGCGGTGACCAGGTCGAGCAGTTCGACGGCGCGCTCGCGGTCTTGCCCGAAGGTCGGTTCGTCGAGCACGAGCACGGGCGCACCCGCGATGAGCGCTGTTCCCACCGAGAGCCGCCGTTTCTGCCCCCCGGAGAGGAGGAAGGGATGCGCGTCGCGCTGTTCGGCGAGACCGAAGCGGGCGAGCATCCGGTCGACCTGATCGGCGATCTCGGCCGGCGGAAGCCGCTGCAGTTCGAGGCCGTGCGCGAGTTCGTCGGCCACGGTCGAGCGGATGAACTGGTGCTCGGGGTTCTGGAAGACGAAGCCGACCGTGCGGGCGAGGGTGCGCACGTCGGCGCGGGCCGGGTCGAGGCCGAGCAGGTCGACCGCTTCGCGTGGTGGCGCGACGACACCGGCGATGGCCTGCAGCAATGTGGTCTTGCCGGCGCCGTTGGTTCCGACGACCGCCACGAACGAACCGGCCGCGATCGTGAGGTCGATGCCGTGCAGGATCTCGGTGCGCCCCCGCTTCACGCGCAGGCCTCCGACCCGGATAGCGGTCTCGGCATCCGGCGTCGCCCGGCGCGCGGGGGTGGTCACGACGTCCGGCGCGATGACCTCGGCCGCGCCCGTGGGCACCGCATCCAGGGTCGCTGTCAGCTCGGCGGGGGTCAGCGGGAGCGTCGGCACCGGCACACCGGCCGAGCGCAGGCGCAGCCCCGCAAGGGCCGCAGTCGGCAGCCAGACGCCGAGCGCGATCAGCTCGTCGACGTTGTCGCGCAGCACGGATTCGGCCGGTCCATCCAAGACGAGCCGGCCGGCGCGATCGATCACCACGACCCGATCCACGATCTCCATGGCCGCGTCGAGGTTGTGCTCGATCAGCACGAGAGCGTGCTCGCCGCCCCGCACGAGTTCGCCCAGAACCGCGTAGACCTCCTCAGTGCCGACCGGATCGAGGTTCGCCGTGGGCTCGTCGAGCACGATCACGGGCGACCGGAGGGCGAGCACGCAGGCGATCGCGAGGCGCTGCCGCCCGCCACCGGAGAGGCGGTCGGGGTTCTCTCCGCGGCGTCCCCAGAGGCCGACGTGCCGCAGCGCCGCCTCCGCGCGGGCGTGCACCTCCTCGACGGGGAGCGACAGATTCTCGGGGCCGAAGCACACTTCGTCGAGCAGGGTGCCGGTGACGATCTGGGCGTCCGGATCTTGGAAGACCATGGAGACCGTCTCGCTGAGCCGGGCGACCGTCGCGTCGGCGGTCGAGACCCCGTCGACGAGCACGGCTCCGTCGATGACGGCCGGCACGGCGTGGGGAATGAGGCCGTCGAGCGCCAGCGCGAGAGTGGACTTTCCGCTGCCGGAGGGGCCGAGTAGCAGCACCACCTCCCCGGGGTGCACGTCGAAACTCACGCCGTCGGGCGTGAACCGGGCGTTCCCATCGTGACGGATGCGCACATCCGCCACTCTGATGACGGGAGAGCTCGGACTCATGGCGCCTTTCGAACGACTTCGGAGAGAACGGATCGCGTCGCTCTGCACTCTAGCTTAGGTAAGCCTTGCCTGGGTCGATAGCGTCGTCGGAGGAAGGTTTCACTCGCTCTGGGATTTTCCAGCGACCAGACGCTATTCTCGTAACGCCCCTGGTCGAGGTCTCGCTGCCCGCGGATACGACCCCAGTAAGACCCCGAAAGCACTTCGTTTGACAAACCCGGAATCGCGATCCGACCGAAAGTCGGCCCGCAGAGCGCGCATCGACGGTTCGTCGACCCCGCTCACCCGGCGGCAGCTGCGCGAAGCGGCACTCGAACGCGAGGCGCTGGAGCGTCAGGCGGAGGCATCGGCAGAGGCGCCCGGTCGGCCCAGGGCGTTGAGCCGGCGGGAGCGGATCGCGGCCGAAGCGGCTGCTGCGGCAACGGATGTCGCTTCCCCCACCTCCGGCGACGTCGAGGTCGTGCCGGCGGCCGAGGTCGTGCCGGTCGTCACCACGGAGATCGTGATCGTGCCCGTCGCGGAGCCTGCACCGCTCACCCGGCGTCAGCTGCGCGAGCGGGAGCAGCAGCTGCGCGAACGGGAAGTGGAATTGCGCGTCGAAGAGATTGCCGATCTGGAGATCGCGACCCTCGATTCCGGTGCGCTCGAGCCGTCGGTCGAACTCGCGCTCGAACCGGTCGCGCCCGAATCCGCGATCGCCGACCCCCAGGCCACCGAGCCGGCCCTGCACCTCGTGCCAACGACCCGTCGGGAGCGCAAGCGCGCGACCCGGTCGGCCACGACCGAGGGCGAGGTCGTCGAGGCCGAGCTCATCGACGTGACCGCGGAATCCGCGGCGGCCGGCGCCGCAGCGCCGGTCACGGCCCCTGCTCCGACGTTCACGACTCCTTCCCACTCGAACGCCACATCCCGCACTTCGAGCGCAACGACGGCTCCCTCGTCTGCATCCGCGCTCGCCTTCTCCGGCGCGTCCGGCGCATCCAACGCCTTCGTCGCCCGTTCGGCGTCGCTGGCGCTCGCCGCCCCCACCACGCCCGCCCAGTTGGCCGTGGCGGGCGACGATGTCGCCGCGGCAGCATCGCTCTCCCGCGCCCCGAAGCTCGCCCGCACGGCCCGCCGCCGAGGCGGCTGGGCGAAGGCCGGGCTCACCGCTGTGGCGATGACGTTCGTGCTCGGCATCACGGCGGTCACCGCCATCCCCTCGACCGTGTCGGCGAGCCCCGTCGATGCGAACGTGGTGAACCTCAGCCTCAACGCCGGAACCGCCCCTGCCTCGCAGAAGCTCATCACGGCGGGTTCGGCCTCCGAGGTCGTGAACCGCGACGGCTACGCCGTCACCGACGCCGGCGAGTTGCAGGCCGCCGGGTACTCCACGGCGCAGCTGCTGGTGGGTCGCTCCCTCGCGCAGGAGCTCGTGAACGCGGTCGATTCGGGCAAACTCGTCGGGTCGACCCCCGATCACATCAAAGAGATCCGCTGGATCGCCCAGGGTGTCACGGTTCCCGATTGCGGAGTCGATTACCGCGTGCTCGAGATCATCGCGATCGCCGTGCGCAACTTCGACCAGGTGGGTGTGAGCGACATCAACCGCAAGTGCACGGGCCAGATCGAGGGCGCCGGCACGAGTTCATCGCACTACATCGACGGCGGCGGTCACGCGGTCGACTTCTACCTGCTCAACAACAAGAGTCTTGACGGCACCGACCCCGGAACGCTCAAGCTCATCAGCCTGCTCGACCCCGTGATGCCCGTCGGCGCGCACGTCGGCCAGGCCGAGTGCCGGGCCTCCGCCGGCATCAAACTGCAGCTGACCAACTGGACCGAGTTCGACGACGCCTGCACGCACATGCACGTCGACGTTCCCGTGACGGATGCGCCGCTGCTGCTCACCGACGACTCGCTGCTCACCACGCAGTAACGCGCGAGGCGGCTGCGGCTGCGGCGGTCTGCGCCTCAGCCTTAGCCTCACCGGAGCAGCCTCCGCGGGGTCTCCACCAAGGCGGCCGCTCGCGCTGGCGTGTGGGCGGGCGCATTTCGGGAGGAGCTGCGTGCAACGAGCCTCCGTGGAGGAGCTCGCTCGCGTTTGCTCCTCCCGAAGCGGCGCCTAGCGTCGGTTCGCAGGTCGCGCGAGGCCCCGCGCAACGCCCGTCGCCGCGAGCGCACGGGCGATCGCGATCGCCAGCAGCGTGAAGAGAACGGGCGACAGCACCGACCCGGCCACGAGCACGATCGCGCCCGCCGAGTCGAGCTCGCGGGCGCCCACCAGGCGATACATTCCGACCGCGAGCACCACACCCGAGAACACCGCGCCCGCCAGGAAGAGCCAGACGGGCCAGCGGCGATACCGGAGGATCAGAAACGGCAGCTCCTGCAGCACGCCGATACCCAGGGCGATCAGGGCCGCCACGAAGCCGAGCGGCTGGAAGGCGGCCGACACGAGGCCCGAAAGAACGGCCACCAGCAGGGCGACGCCGCCGCGGCGGAACAGGAACTGCGCGATCGCACCCGGCAGGAAGTACACCCCGAGGGTCAAGCCGTAGAGCATCGGCACGACCGCGTTGACCGTTCCGCCGAGATACGACGCGACGACGTACAGGATGCCGCCGGCGACGCCGATGGCCGCACAACTGAGCAGCAGGCGGGTGCTGGTGTTCTTCATGGGTCCTCCAGCAGAAGTCTACGGTCGCGGGAGTTCTGCTCCGATGCCCCGGCGTCCGGCCGTGCTGCTTGCGCTGGGCCGGAGGCGTGCGACGATCGGGGTATGGAAGAACGCGAATCCCGCGCAGTCCGGATGCGCCATGCCCGCGTGCGGTTCGCCGTGATGGCAGTGGTGGGGCTGGCCGTCGCCGGCGCCTCCGTTGTGCTCGGTCACGGCGACGTGGCGGCGATAGCCGGCTGGAGCGCGGCCTGCATCGTGTACCTGATCTGGATCTGGGCGACGATCGGCACCATGGATGCCCGGGAGACCGAGGAGCACGCCTTCCGCGAAGACCCGACCCGAACGATCAGCGACGTGCTGCTCATCATCGCCAGCCTGGCGAGTGTGCTGGTGGTGGTCTTCGTGCTCGTGCTGGCGTCGACCACGGCCGACGTCGAGCGCGACATCCTGAGCGGCATCGCGGTGATGAGTGTGGTGCTGTCCTGGGGGCTCGTGCACACGCTCTACACGCTGCGCTACGCGGTGATCTACTACTCCGGCACCGTCGGCGGCGTCTCGTTCAACCAAGACGAGCTGCCCCGATACGCCGACTTCGCCTATCTCGCCTTCACGCTCGGAATGACGTTCCAGGTCTCCGACACGAACCTCACGTCGTCGGCGATCCGGATGACGGCACTACGGCACGCGCTCCTGTCCTACCTCTTCGGGTCGGTCATCCTGGCGAGCCTGGTGAACCTCTTGGCAGGCTTCGCGCCCTGACGCTACTTTGGTGACACCATCCGCACGACGAGGTGCGGAGCGAACGAAGGAGTTCTCATGGCTGCACGACCCGGGGGAGTCACCCTCGTAGCCGTCATCGTCTGGATCCAAGGCCTGCTGACACTGATCGGCGGCATCATCGCCCTGATCGGCGCGTTCGCTCCCGGCGCCGTCGGTGGGGCGTTCCTCGCCGTGGCGATCATCTCGATCATCATCGGCATCATCACGATCGCCGTCGGGTTCGGATTGCTGCGTGGCAGCAGCGGCGCGCGCATCCTCACCACGATCGTGCTTCTCATCTCGCTGGCGACGGCGATCTTCTCGATGTTCGCGACAAACAGTTTCTGGAGCCAGCTGGTGAGCGCGCTGCTCGCCGTGATCGGGCTGATCCTGCTCTACACGCGGCGGGCGAACGAGTACTTTCGCGAATGAGTGAGTAATTCTCGCCGATCTCGTGCAATGGGCTGGGCGGGGTGCCATACTACTGAGGAATTATCATCGACTCAGGAGTGTGGATCATGCCGGTCATTACGGATTCAGTGCACGAAGGGCGCGGGCGCGGCGGGCTCGGGCGGCTCCGGCTGGCGGGAATCGCCGCGGCAGTCGCCGTGATCGGGTCTGTCGCCCTCGCCCCAGCGGCGGCCAACGCCGAGGAGCTCGTCCCGGTGTTGAACAACGACGCCTACACTCTGTCGGCTGGGCAGACCTTCACGACGCCCGCCGGTCAGGGGGTGTTCGCGAACGATGTCGATCTCGGGTTGAACGCGCTCATCTCGATCGTGGCCGGGCCCACGCACGGCTCCATCGAGGGCCTGGGCGATGGCGGCGAGTTCACCTACTCGCCCGACAACACGTATGTGGGCAGCGACTCGTTCGTCTACTGCATCAAGTTGGGCAAGGCTCTCCCCTGTCTGCCGCTGCTCACGGCGAAAGTGACACTCACCGTCGAGCCGACGATCGAGCGGATCGGCGGCGCCGACCGCTACGCCGTGTCGGCGGGCGTCTCCGCGAAGTTCCCGGCCGACATCGACACCGTCTACGTCGCTTCGGGTGCTGTGTTCCCCGACGCCCTCTCCGCCTCCGCCGCGGCCGGAGCACAGGATGCGCCCGTGCTGCTGGTCACGAAGGACGCCATCCCCGCGGTGGTCGACGCCGAACTGCGGCGCCTGCAGCCGCAGCGGATCGTGCTGATGGGCGGTCTGAACACCATCGGCGCCGCGGTCGAGACGGCGCTGGGCGCTTACACCGATGCGGTGGATCGCATCGGAGGCGCCGACCGCTTCGTCGTCTCGGCCGCGGTCTCGCGGGGCGTCTTCGACCCTGACCGCGAGGTGGCGTACGTGGCATCGGGCGAAGTCTTCCCCGACGCCCTGTCGGGATCGGCCGCGGCCGGGCTGCTGGGTGGCCCCGTGCTGCTTGTCACGAAGACCGGTATTCCGGCCGACGTGAAGACCGAGCTGGAGCGGTTGCACCCCAGCCGGATCGTGGTGCTCGGTGGCACGAATACGGTGGCTGACTCCGTCGCGACCGGACTCACGGCGATTGCGCCGACCACGCGCATCGACGGCGCCGACCGCTACGCCGTGTCGGCGAGCGTCTCGGCCGATGCTTTCGACGTCGACGACACCGGCACGGTGTACGTGGCGTCGGGCGAGGTGTTCCCGGATGCACTGTCCGGCTCGGCGGCGGCCATCCACTCCCACGCGCCGGTGCTGCTGGTGTCGAAAGAGAGCATCCCGGCCACGATCGCCACCGAACTCGACCGCATCAACCCGGTGCACATCGTGGTTCTCGGTGGCATCAACACCATCTCCGACGCGACGTACGCCGCGCTGGCGACCCACCTGGGGTAGCTCCAGGAGTAAGCGGCGGCCGGTGCCCCTCGAGGGTGCCGGCCGTCGGCCGTTTCAGAACAGGGCGATCAGCGCGAAGATCACGCCGAGCACGGCGGTGGCGATCAGAAGTACGGCGATGCGGGTGAGGGGCGTCCACGGCGAGACGCGGTTCTTGCGGGCCGAAGCGCGGCGCGTGAAGAACAGCGTCGCACCGGCACCGATCGCGACGAGGGCGGCGATCGCGGTGCCGATCAGGAAACCGCCCCGCAGACAGGCGAACGCGAGCAACAACGCGATCATGGCCGTGGAGAGAGCCGTGCGTTGCCACGCCAAGGCGGTGCGCTCGGGCTGCAGGCCGGGGTCACGCGGCGTCGAGGTGTCGCCCTCGACTGATTTCGGACTCACAGACCCCGCCCGATCTCGAACACCGCGTAGCCGCCGAGCACCAGCGCCAGAACCACCACGCCGCCCACGAGCCATGGCAGGGCGACGGGGGCGGGCAGCGGTCGGTCTTCGCGGAGTGCCCGCTCGACCCGCCGCCAGGAGAACAGGGCCGACGCGGCCAGCGCGCCACCGGCGAGACAGGCGACCAGGGCGATGACGTCGACGACCCAGGGCAGGTCGGCGATGGTCGCGAGCGTCGTGAGTGCCACGCCGCCCGCGACGAGGGAGAGCCCCGTTCGCACCCAGGCGAGAGCCGTGCGCTCGTTGGCGAGGCTGAACCGTACATCCGGATCGCGGCCGACGCCGTAGACCGAACGCGGCCGGCGGGTGTCCGGTGGCTCCTGCGCAGCCGGCTCCGAGGAGCTGGCAGCCGATTCATCCATACCCGAACTCTACCGACGCCGAAGGGCCGGCCACCCTGAGGTGACCGGCCCTTGGCCGTTGTGCCCGAGACTACATCGTGGGCATCAGCACCGAGTCGATGAGGTACACGGTGGCGTTGGCGGTGTGCACGCCGCCGCAGATGACCTTGGCGTCGTTGACCATGAGGTCGTCGCCACTGCCGGTGACGGTCACGGTGCCGCCTTCGACGGTGGTGTGGTCGCCGTCGATCATGTCAGGCGAGATCTGACCGGGAACCACGTGATAGGTGAGGATCTGGGTCAGCGTCGCGGCGCCTTCCGGGGTCTTCAGCGAGTCGAGCGTTGCGGCGTCGATCTTGGCGAACGCGTCGTCGACGGGGGCGAAGACCGTGAACTCACTGCCGTTCAGGGTGTCGACGAGGTTGACGTCGGGGTTCACTCCACCGGAGACCGCGGCGACCAGGGTCTTCAGCAACGGGTTGTTCGAGGCGGCGGTGGCGACCGGGTCGGCAGCCATGCCGGCTACGGAGCCCGCGCCGTCCGGAACGGCATCCGCGTAGGCGGCGCATCCGGAACCGACGAGGTCGGACGCGGGGTCGGCCATTGCTTCGGGGCTGGGCGTCGCCATCTCCGAGGGAGCAGTCGACTCTCCGGTCGACGACGAGCCGGAGGTGTCGGTGCTGGAGCCGGAACATCCGGCGAGACCGAACGTGGCGACGGCAGCGATTGCGAGAGCCGTCAGTGTGTGGCGCTTGGTGATACGCATGGACCTTCTCCTTCAGGGATGGATGTAACCGACCCCTGACCAGCGCTTTCGTTGCGGTGTCAGGTGGCCGAGCCTTCAGAGGGTCTTCGGAGGCGCACCCGCATCGGATTGGAAGCGGCAGAAGAATGGCTAGCCGAAAGCCTCGACGATCGGGCGGAATTTCATCTTCGTCTCGAGGTATTCGTGCTCCGGATCGGAGTCGGTCACGATCCCGCACCCGGCGAACGCCGTGATGTCACCGGATTCGTCGACCTGGGCCGAGCGCAGGGCGACAGCCCACTCGCCGTCGCCGTCGGCGCCCACCCAGCCCACGGGCCCGGCGTAGCGGCCGCGGTCGAACGGTTCGAGTTCGTGGATGAGAGCCAGAGCCGAGGAGGTGGGTGTGCCCGCCACGGCCGCGGTCGGGTGCAGCGCCGCGATCAGGTCGAGCGAGGTGGAGCCATCACTCAGCGTGCCTTCGATGTCGCTCGCGAGGTGCCAGAGGTTCGGCAGCTTGAGGGTGAACGGGATCTCGCTCACGGTGAGGTTGCGGCTGTGCGGCGTGAGTGCCGCCATCACGCTGGTGACCGCGTAGCCGTGCTCATCGAGGTCTTTGGTGGACGTCGCGAGCGCGACCGCCTTCTCCTGGTCGGCCTCCGCATCCGTTCCCCGTGAGGTGGTTCCGGCGAGCACCCGGGCGCTGACGGTTCCGTGGTCGACCCGCACGAGCGTCTCGGGGCTCGAGCCCACGAAACCGTCGACGGCGTAGGTCCAGCAGTCGGGGTAGCCGAGGGCGAGGTCGGTGAGCGGGCGGCGCAGGTCGGAGCCCGCCGGCAGATGGCCGGTGAGGTCGCGGGCCAGCACCACCTTGCTCAGCTGCTGGTCGGCGATGCGGGCGATCGCGGCGTCGACGGATGCCCGGAACCCCTCCGCAGACACGGCGCCCGGCAGCAGCGAGATGCGGTATTCGGGGCCGAGAGGGCGAGCGGTGGGGGTGACGACGGAGGCCGGATCTTCGCCCTCGACACTCGTGCGCGTGATCCAGAACCGGCCGTCGCGCTTGCCCAGCACCAGGCGCGGCACGATCAGCACGCTCGACGCGGCGGAGTCGTCGGCGAAGGCGAAGGTGCCGAAGGCCACGAGGCCCGTGCCGGGGGCTGAGATCGGGTCGGTGACGGTCGCGGCGTCGACCACCTCTTTCCAGGCGGCGCAGGCGTCGAGCATCCGGTCGGGCCCCGAGAATTCGAGTCGCAGCGCCTCGCCGATGCCGGCGATTCCCTGGCCCTTGCGCATCCAAATCAGCGGATGCCGCGGATCGATGAGTGGGATGAGGAGCTTCAGGTCGTCTACCCGGGTGGTCTCGACGTGCAGACGCGGAACCGGGGGAGTATCACTCACCGAATCAGCTTACGCCCGGCATTCGGCACCCCTGTCACGGGCAGTGCGCAGCGATCGCCCGGTAACTGAACGTAAACTGAGACGGTGACTAAGGCAGACCTCACCAAGCGACCCGAGCAGGTCTCTGCCATGTTCGACCAGGTGGCAGCCGGATACGACCGCACCAACACCGTGCTCTCGGTCGGCAACGCCATGCTCTGGCGCGTGGCGACCACCCGCGCGGTCGCCCCGCGACCGGGGGAGCGCATCCTCGACCTCGCGGCCGGCACCGGAACCTCGAGCGCTTCGCTCGCACGCAGCGGCGCGCACATCGTGGCCGCCGACTTCTCGCCGGGCATGATCGAGGTCGGCAAGAAGCGGCAGGCCGGCCTGCCGAACATCGAGTTCGTGGTGGCTGACGGCATGAACCTGCCCTTCGCCGACGACGAGTTCGACGCCGTCACCATCTCGTTCGGCCTGCGCAACATCGCGGAGCCGCAGACCGCGCTCGCCGAGCTCTTCCGGGTGACGGCACCCGGTGGCCGCATCGTGATCTGCGAGTTCAGTAAGCCCGTGGCGCCGATCCGTTCCGCCTATTACTGGTATCTCAAGAATGTCATGCCCACACTCGCCAAGGCGGCCTCGTCGAACGTGCCCGCCTATGACTACCTCTTCGAGTCGATCGAATCCTGGCCCGACCAGAAGACCCTGGCGGGGTGGCTGCGCCAGGCCGGGTTCGGGCACGTGAAGTATCGCGACCTGAGCGCCGGGATCGTGGCCCTGCACAAGGGCACGAAGCCGCTGCCGGAAGAAAAGTAGGCTAGTGAACGTGACCCCCAGTCTCCGCCGTGCCACGGGCCGGTCCACTCCGCTCTCGCTCGCGGACCGCCTCTTCTCCACCGGCGAAGACCGGCGCACCGCCCGTCTCATCGAGGAGAGCATCGATGCGCTCGAGATCCGCCTCGCCGCCGAGACGAAGTTCACCGGTGGTCTCGTGGATGTCGTGTCGCGGTATCTGCTGGATGCCGGCGGCAAGCGGGTGCGGCCCATCCTCGCCTTCCTCACCGCCCAGCTCGGCGAGGGTGTGACCGACGAGGTCATCACGGCGGCCACGTCGATCGAGCTCACCCACCTCGCTTCCCTCTATCACGACGACGTGATGGATGACGCGGATCAGCGCCGCGGGGTGCCGAGCGCCCAGAACGTGTGGGGCAACTCGGTCGCCATCCTCACCGGCGACCTGCTGTTCGCGCGGGCCAGCGCCCTGCTCGCCCAGCTCGGCGAGCGGGCCATCCGATTGCAGGCGGACACCTTCGAGCGCCTGTGCCTCGGCCAGCTCAACGAGACCATCGGCCCGCAAGACGGCGAAGACGCCGTTGCTCATTACCTCCGCGTGCTCGCCGACAAGACAGGGTCGCTCATCTCGGCATCCGCCCAGCTCGGCATCATCTTCTCGGGTGGCGACCCGACGTTCGAGGAGCCGGTGCGGGAGTTCGGCGAGAAGGTCGGCATCGCCTTCCAGCTGGTCGACGACGTGATCGACATCGCCCCGAGCGACCGGGAGTCGGGCAAGACGCCCGGTACCGACATCCGCGCGGGCGTCGCGACACTGCCGGTGCTGTTCCTGCAGCAGGAAGCGGTCAACGACCCCACGGCTGCGGCGTTGCTGGCACGGCTGACTCCCGAGGCGCTCGCGGCGGGCGGCACGGAGGCCGACGACGCCATCCGAGCGCTTCGCGAGCATCCGGTCACCCAGCGCACGATCGACGAAGCCCGTCGGTTCGCCCGCGAGGCCACGGAGGCGCTCGCCCCGCTGCCGGCCGGCACCGTGAAGAAGACCCTCACCCGTTTCGCCGACACCGTGGTCGAGCGCACCAGCTAGACCACTCTTCGCGCAGCCGACTCGGTTGCGTGCACCTCAGACGCCGAGCGTCTCCACCGATACGAAGGAACTCACCGTGACCAAGCTCCGTTTGGCCATCGTCGGAGCCGGCCCCGCCGGAATCTACGCCGCAGACCTGCTCGTGAAGGCCGAGCGTCACTTCGACGTCTCGATCGACCTGTTCGAGCAGCTGCCCGCCCCCTACGGTCTCGTGCGCTACGGCGTCGCGCCCGACCATCCGCGCATCAAGGGCATCATCACCGCGCTCCGCGAGGTGCTCGACTCGGGTGTCATCCGGTTCTTCGGCAACGTGCGCTACGGCGTCGACATCACGCTCGACGACCTGAAGAAGCACTACAACGCCGTCATCTTCTCCACCGGCGCCGTCCGCGACGCCTCGTTGAACGTTCCAGGCATCGACCTCGAGGGCTCCTACGGTGCCGCCGATTTCGTGAGCTGGTTCGACGGGCATCCGGATGTTCCGCGCACCTGGCCGCTCGACGCGCAGTCGGTCGCGGTGATCGGTAACGGCAACGTAGCGCTCGACGTGTCGCGCATCCTGGCCAAGCACGCCGACGACCTCCTGGTCACCGAGATCCCGACGAACGTCTACGAGGGCCTCAAGGCCTCGCCCGTCACCGACGTGCACGTGTTCGGCCGCCGGGGGCCGGCTCAGGTGAAGTTCACTCCGCTTGAGCTCCGCGAGCTCGGCGAGATGAACGACGTCGACATGATCGTGGCCGACGAGGACTTCGAGCTCGACGACGCCTCGAAGGCGGCCATCGAGTCGAACAAGCAGGTCTTCGTCATCAACAAGGTGCTGAACCAATGGCGCGAGCGGCCGGTGGGCCAGGCGTCCCGGCGACTGCACCTGCACTTCTACGCGAAGCCGCTCGAGATCGTCGGCGACGCCGACGGCCGTGTTTCGGCCATCCGATATGAGCGCACCAAGCCGGATGCGGCGGGCGGCGTGGTCGGCACGGGCGAGATCCGCGAGATCCCGATCCAGGCCGTCTACCGCGCCGTCGGCTACTTCGGGTCGCCGCTCGACGGCATCCCGTTCGATGAGCACCACGGCGTCATCCCGAACCACGAGGGCCAGGTGCTCGACGACCACAACGAGGTCATCCCGGGCGTGTACGCCACCGGGTGGATCAAGCGCGGACCGGTCGGACTGATCGGCCACACCAAGTCCGACGCGATGGAGACGCTGTCGCACCTCGTGCGCGACCAGGCGAACTGGTGGAGCCCGGCCGATCCCTCCGAGGAAGCGATGCCCGCGCTGCTCTCGTCGCGGGGCGTGGCGTACACCGACCTCGACGGCTGGCACAAGCTCGACCAGCACGAGTTGGCGCTCGGAGCTGCCGACACCCCGCCGCGTCTGCGCATCAAAGTCGTGCCGCGCGACGAGATGATCGACATCTCCCGCGCCTAACGGCGCACTCGGGAACGTACGGCCGCGGCCGCGCACACGATGACCGCGAGGGCTCCCACGATCGTGAGTGGAGTCAACGGTTCTCCGAGGAGGAGTGCTGCCCAGACGATGGTGAGCACCGGCTGCACCAGCTGGATCTGACTCACGGATGCGATGGGCCCGATTCCGAGGCCGCGATACCACGCGAAGAAGCCGAGGAACATGCTGATCGCGCTCACGTAGGCGAAGGCGAGCCAGCCGTCGAGCGGCGCGGTCGGCGGATGCTGCACCACGGAGATCCCGGTCAGCACGGCCATCACCGGTGCGGCCACCACGAGCGCCCAGCAGATCACCTGCCAGGAGCCGATCTCGCGCGAGAGCAGGCCGCCTTCGGCGTAGCCGACCGCCGCGGCGATCACCGCTCCGAGGAGGAGGAGATCGGAGATGTGCACGCCGCCGAATCCGCCACCGCTGATGAGGGTGAAGGCGACGACGGCGGCCGCGCCGGCGATCGACGCGAGCCAGAACAGCCGGCTCGGGCGTTCCCGGCCGCGCACCACCGCGACCACTGCGGTCGCGGCCGGCAGCAGGCCGATCACGACGGCGCCGTGACTGGCGGGCGAGGTCTGCAGGGCGAAGGAGGTGAGCATCGGAAACCCGACCACTACCCCGGCCGCTACGACCAGGATGCGCGGCCAGACGGCGCGTGGTGGCAGCGACGTGCGGGTCACGAGCAGCACGATGGCGGCGAGGGCGGCCGCCACCACGGCGCGGCCGGCGCTCACCATGATCGGGTCGAGTGTCGCGACGGCGATGCGGGTGAAGGGGAGAGTGAACGAGAAGGCGAGCACCCCGAGGAACCCCCAGGCGAGACCGGGGGCGGTGAGTCCGCGGGCCCGGGCGGCGGCGGAAGCGGGCGGCGGCGGCGCGGGCGAGGCAGAGGCTGGGGCAACCGCGTCGCGGGTGGTGGCCGGGCCGCTTGCCCCAGCCGCCTTCCGCGATAGCGGAGCGGTCAGGGCGGCAGTAGCGCTACTATCATCCTTCATGAACCAGAGTAGCAGTGCGGCGCGCATCGCCGTCGAACTCCGTACCGTGGTCGACGGTCTGCGAGCAGGCGCGCGACTGCCGTCCACTCGCGAGCTGACGGTGCGCTTCGGCGCCGGCCCGGTGACGGTGCAGCAGGCGGTGCGGATGCTCGTGCGCGAGGGCCTCGTCGAGTCGCGCCCCGGAGCCGGCACCTTCGTGCGCCATGCCCAGCCGGCGCCACGTGCCGACTACGGCTGGCAGACAGCGGCGCTCGGCGCGATCCGCGCCGACGGCGGCTACGTCGGATCGACCATGCAGACCGCTGGACCCGATGTCATCGCGTTGCACAGCGGCTACCCGGTCGACGACCTGCTTCCAGTGCGAGCGGTGCAGGCGGCACTCGGGCGCGCAGCACGGTCACGCTCGGCACTCGACCGGCCGCCGGCATCCGGTCTTCCCGAGCTGCGCTCCTGGTTCGCGCGGGAAGTGGGCGAGGCGACGTCGGCCGGCGGATCGGCGCCCACCGCATCCGACGTTCTCGTGATGCCCGGCGGCCAGAGCGCTCTGTCGTCGGTGTTCCGGGCGCTCGCACGGCCCGGCGACGCCATCGTGATGGAGTCGCCGGGCTATTGGGGAGCGATCGCTGCCGCCCGTCAGGCCGGGCTCGAGGTCGTGCCGGTGCCGCGCGACGAGAGCGGGAACGCGGTCGATCCGGTCGTGCTCGCCGAGGCGTTCGACCGCACACGGGCGCGTCTGTTCTACGCCATGCCGCACTTCGCGAACCCCACCGGGGCCACCTGGCCGGCGGCGCAGGCGGCAGCGATCCTCGAGGTGGTGCGGTCGAACGGAGCGTTCCTCGTGGAGGACGACTGGGCGCACGACTTCGCTCTCGACACCGTCGTGCGTCCGCTGATCGCTCAGGATGCCGACGGGCACGTCGTCTACGTGCGCTCGCTCACGAAGAGCGTGTCGCCCGCCATCCGGATCGCGGCGGTGATCGCGCGGGGACCGGCCAGGTCGCGCATCCAGACCGACCGGGTGGTCGACGGACTCTACGTGAGCGGAGTGCTGCAGACGGCGGCGCTCGAGGTGGTGACCGCGCCCGGCTGGGAGCCACACCTGCGGCGGATGCGTGAGCAGTTGCGCGCCCGGCGTGACGCCCTGGTCGGGCTGGTGGACGAGTTGCTCCCGCCCGGCACGCTCACCGCGGTTCCGCGCGGCGGGTTGAACATCTGGTTGCGATTGCCGGCCGGGGTCGATGCCGACGAGTTCGTGGAGGCCTGCGGCCGCGAGCGCGTGCTGATCTCGCCGGGTGAGGAGTGGTTCCCGGCTGAACCGACCGGGGCGTTCGTGCGGCTGAACTACTCGGGCCCCGATCCGGGGCGATTCGAGGAGGCGGTCCGGGTGATGGCCGGTGTGCTGGACACCTGATCTTCCGCCGGATGCGGGGTTCCGCAATCCTCGCGACGACCGCTCGACCCGTGTCGGAGGGGCTCGCTACAGTCACAAGCATGACTTTCTCCTCCGAATCCTTCGCCGAGCTCGTCTCCACGGCCTCCGGGCCGGTTCTGCAACGCGGTGACGCGGCGCTCGCCGCCGAGGTCGCCGCCCAGAACACCGCCGTCGTTCACGACCCCGAGGTCGCCGTCTCCGCGGTCGACGAAGCGGATGTCGCGGCCGCCGTGCGGTTCGCCATAGCCAACAGTCTCCCGGTGCACGTGCTCGCCACGGGCCACGGCAGCACCGTGCCCGTGACGTCGGGGGTCATCATCACGACCTCGCGTGTCACCGGTCTGTCCATCGACCCCGAGAGCGCGGTCGCATCGATCGGTGCGGGGAACCGGTGGGAAAGCGTGGTCGCTGCTGCCGCGGAGCACGGCCTGGCACCCATCACGGGAGCGTCGGGGCACGTCGGATGCATCGGCTACACCCTCGGCGGCGGGGTCGGCCCGTTGGCGCGCACTTTCGGATTCTCCTCCGACTACGCGCGGAGCTTCCGGGTGGTGACGGCCGACGGCGAGGTCGTGACGGCGAGCGCCGAGGAGCATCCCGATCTGTTCTGGGCGCTGCGCGGCGGCAAGGGCGGGCTCGGGGTGGTGACCTCGATGGAGTTCGGGCTGGTGCGGCTGCCGAGCTTCTACGGAGGCTCGCTGTTCTTCGAGGAGAGCGACATCCCATCCGTCCTGCGGGCTTGGGCGACGTTCACCGAGACTGCGCCCGAGGAGGCGACCTCGTCGGTGGCGGTCGTGCGATTCCCTCCGTTCGAGGTCATCCCCGAGCCGTTGCGGGGCAAGACGGTCATCTCGGCACGGTTCGCCTACGTCGGCGATCCGGCGGAAGGGGAGCGGCTGTTCCAGCCGATCCGAGACGCCGGCTCGGCATTCCTCGGTCGGGTCGGCGAGATGCCGGCGAGCGAGGTCTCGACGATCCACAGCGACCCAACCGACCCCGGGCCGAGCTGGGACCGAGGGATGCTCCTCGGCGGCATCGACGGCGAGTTCATCGATCGTTTCCTCGCGATGTTCGGCCCTGGGCGCGAGGTTCCGATCATCGTCGCCGAGCTGCGGCACCTCGGTGGGGCGACGGCACGCGACGTGCCGGGCGGCAGTGCCGTGGGTGGCCGGTCGGCGGAGTATGCGTTCGTGATGATCGGGGCACCCGATCCGTCCCTCTTCGACACGGTGCTGCCGCAGATCGCCGACGGCATCACGGCGCAGTTGTCGGAGTGGGTGTCGACGGAGACCAACATCAACTTCGCGAGCGGTTCACTCTCGGTGCCGGGTCTCTACGAGGAGTCCTGGCCGGCAGCCATCTTCGATCGCCTGGCCGAGGTGCGGCGGGCCTACGACCCCACCCATGTGTTCCCCTACCCCGACTTCCCCGATCGCGGCGAGTGAGCGAAGGGGCCCGACAGCGCGGCCCACTGGAGCAACATGATCGTCTTCGCGTCGACGATGTCGGTGCCGATGCGGGCGAGCGCGTCGTCGATGCCCAGCTCGACCAACTCGATGTCTTCGCCTTCGTCGGCGAGCCCGCCACCGGCATCCGCGCGGTTCGAGGCGTCGTAGGGGGCGGCGAAGAAGAAGAGCTTCTCGGTGACCGATCCGGGGCTCATGTAAGCGTCGAAGACGTGTTGCACCTCGCCGATCGCGTAGCCGGTCTCTTCGCGGGCCTCGCGACGGATGGCGGTCTCGGGGTCGTCTTCGTCGAGCAACCCGGCGGGCAGTTCGAGCAGCAGTCCGTCGGGATGGCCGTTGACGTAGGCGGGATAACGGAATTGCCGGATGAGCAGCACTGTTCGGCGCGCTGCGTCGTGCAGCAGGATCGTGGCCCCGTTGCCGCGGTCGTAGGTCTCGCGCTCCTCGGTCGACCAGTGGCCGTCGCTGTGCTGGAACTCGAATCGGGTGGTGCGGGTGACGTACCAATTCGAGGTGAGCAGGTCGACATCCGTCACCCGCACGCGCGGATTGCCGGTGAGGTCGCGCCCGGTCTGATCGAGTCGGGTGCGACCCCGGCGGTCGGGGATGTCGATGCCCGGGCGCCCCGGCTGATCGTTCGTCAGCGGGTCGATCGCCACCGGATCAGCGGAAGTTGATGAACTGGAGGGCCACGTCGAGGTCGGCGCCCTTCAGCAGCGCCATCGTGGCCTGGAGGTCGTCGCGGCTCTTGGAGGAGACCCGCAGCTCGTCGCCCTGAATCTGCGACTTGACGCTCTTCGGAGCCTCGTCGCGGATGAGCTTGTTGATCTTCTTCGCGTCGTCTTGAGCGATGCCCTCCTTCATGGAGGCCTCGAGGCGGTACTCCTTGCCGCTCGCGTAGGGTTCGCCGGCGTCGAGCGAGCGGAGGGAGATGCCGCGCTTGATGAGCTTCGACTCGTAGACCTCGAGGATGGCCTTCACCCGCTCCTCGGAGTTGGCCTTCATCAGCACCTTCTCACCGCTCTGCTCGATCGAGGCCCCGATGTTCTTGAAGTCGTAGCGCTGCGCGACCTCCTTCTGCGCCTGATTGAGGGCGTTGTCCGCCTCCATCTTGTCGACCTTGCTGACCACGTCAAACGATGAATCTGCCATGCGCTCATTTTACGTGGATCGACGGTTGTGACGAAGGCTCAACATGGCTAGACTTATGGCCTGGAGGTCGGGGAGACCATGGAGAGTTACGACATGCTGAACGCGCGAAATCAGTTCGCGAAACTCATTGCACGAGCTGAAGCAGGAGAAGAGGTCGTTGTCTCGCGCCGCGGAAAACCCGTCGCCAAGATCGTTCGGTTCGTCGAAGAGCCCGAGTATTTCACGGGCAAGACTTTCGTCGAATGGCTCGAGGCGAATCCCCTTCCGGAGCATCTCCGCAAGACACCCGAAGAGATCGACGCGATCATCGCTGATCTGCGGGGGGATGACGACGAGTGATCTACGTGGATTCGTGCATGTTCATCTATTCGATCGAGGACCTGTCGGCGAAAGGCGATGCCGTTCGGGCGCGGTTCGCGATGTTCGCCGATCAGCTCGTCGCGAGTCCTCTCGTCGAACTCGAATGCCGGGTCGGCCCGCTTCGAGACGGAAATGCGATACTGCTCCGCCGTTTCGAGCGAGCATTCGCCCGGGTTCGCATGCTCGACATGTCGCCGGCCGTCTATCGTCAGGCGGCAACGGTCAGAGCTCGCTACGGAACCAAAGCGATGGACTCGCTTCACCTGGCGACCGCCCAGGTGCACGAATGCGATTCGCTCTGGACCAATGACCTTCGCCTCCAGAACGCAGCCGGAGGTCTTGCGATCGAGACGTTCTGACCGCTGCTGTCAGGCGGGTCTGATTGAGTGGGGGGCGTGAGGAAAACGTGGGGTGCCGTTGTCGGCGCAGGGCTGACCGCGGTGGTGCTGCTGACGGGGTGCACGGCGGGCGCGGGCGGATCGACGGCGACCGGGCCCGATGCCACGTTCGCGGTGAACGCCGAGGCGGCCCGCGCATCCGGGGTCACTGACACCGCCTTCGACGACGGAACGCCGAGCGCCGACCTCGTCGACACCGGATGGCTGGACCGGGTCGCCGAGGCGACCGACATCCCGCGCCGCGCCCTGCAGGGCTACGCGGGAGCAGCGCTCGCGATCGGCGAGCAACAACCCGACTGCCACCTCGGCTGGAACACCCTCGCCGGCATCGGCTGGGTCGAATCGCACCACGGCACCATCTTCGGCGGGCACATCCAAGACAACGGGGTCACCAGCGACCTCATCATCGGAGTGGCGCTCGACGGCAACGGATTCCAGGAGATCCCCGACTCGGATGCCGGCGCCGTCGACGGCGACACCGAATGGGATCGCGCGGTCGGGCCCATGCAGATCGTGCCCACCACCTGGGCCGCCTGGGCCACGGAAGCCAACGGCGACGGGGTGCCCGACATCCACAACATCGACGACTCCTCCCTCTCGGCGGCGGAATACCTCTGCTACTCGGGCGGAGACCTCGGCACCGAAGACGGCTGGCGCACCGCGATCGGCGCCTACAACGAGTCACCCGCCTACCTCGACGAAGTGCTCGACTACGCGAACCGGTACGCGAGTGAGGCCATGGCTGAGAACTGACCCGCAGGCGATTTCTCTCCGGGCGCAGTCCTGGGTATTCTTTATCAGCGCCTTCGGTTGTGTTGCAGAACGTGGTCGGGTGCGCCCTGGCGGGTTACCCAAGTGGCCAAAGGGATCTGACTGTAAATCAGACTGCTTCGCATTCGGGGGTTCGAATCCCTCACCCGCCACTGTATTTTTGCCACCCAGCCGGTGGCGCCCCCCCCATTGCCACCCAGCCGGTGGCGCCCCCCCCATTGCCACCCAGCCGGTGGCGCCCCCGCATTTCTTCCCCGGAATTGCCGTCCAGCCGGTATCGGGTGAACCGCCCCGTTCAGAAGCGGGCGAGGAAGCGACGCGGGTTCTCGGTCGCGACGAGGTGCGCGAGATCCGCTCCTCCGATCCGTTCGATCAGGGGCAGTCCGCGCCGCCCGAGGTAGGCGAGGCCCGGCATGCCGCCATAGGCCGGGTAGCGACTACGACGGGCGACATCGCCCCCGATCAGGATGCGCCGAGCAGCCCCCATCGATGCCGCGCGCACCGCGCACTCCACGATCACGGAATCGGGCCACGACTTCGATCGGGCGAAACCGTCATAACCGAGATACGCGCCGGTCGCCGCGAGGTCGGCATGCAAGTAGGGATCGGGGTTCCGGTCGACATGAGCGAGCACCGTGGCCTCGGGCTCGACCCCGCCCGCGATGAGGATGTCGATGACTTCGAAGGCGGCACTGCCGTGCTCCAGATGCACCATGACGGGCGCCCCGGTCTCAGCGTGGGCCTGCCCGATCGCGTTGAGCGTTCGGCGTTCGAAGCGCGAGATGCTCCAGTAGCCGATGCCGGCCTTCAGCACACCCGCACGCCGCCCACCCGGGAGAGGAGGCTGCCGGGAGGGCGCGTCTTCCGGCGGAAGTCCCTCCGTGACATCCGTCACCAGAGCGTCGACCAGCTGCGCGGCACTCCACTCGCGGAGCCAGTGGTTCGGGGCGTAGTGTCCGTCGTGGTGCACGCCGGTGGTGGCGATGACCGCCAGGCCGGTGGCGGCGCTGATCCGCACGGTGGCTGCGGGCGAGCGGCCGAGACCGATCGGTGTCGCGTCGATCATGGCGTCGAAACCCGATTGCACGAGCGACGCGGCCTCCTCTGAGCTGGCGCGCTCGTCGTCGAGCTCGTCGCCGGGCAGGAGGGGGGAGATCTGGAAGAGATGCTCGTGGTAGTCGATCTTCGCGAGAGCCTCCGGTGCCACATCGCCGGTCACGGTGCGAACCAGGCGGCTGCGGGTCTCCGGCTCAGCGTGCGGCATCGGCCGTGGCGCGGGTCGCGTGCAGCGCCCGGGCGAATCGCCGAGCCGTGGCTTCGATGGTCTCCCAGTCGCCGGCCGCCATTGCGTGACTCGACACGAGATCGCCACCCGCGCCCACGGCCGTCGCTCCGGCGGCGAACCAGGCGTCGAGGTTCTCTGCCGTCACGCCACCGGTGGGCATGAACGCGATGTCGGGGAAAGGCCCCCGAAGGGCCCCGAGATAGCCCGGGCCGCCGAGCGACGACGGGAACACCTTCACCAGGTCGGCGCCGAGTTTCGAGGCCAGCATCACCTCGCTCGGTGTCATGCCGCCGAGCATCACCATGGCCCCGGTGGCCTTCATCGCGGCGGCGAGCTCGGCATCGGTGCCTGGGCTGACGAGGAAGGCCGCTCCCGCGTCGGCCACCTCGGCGGCCTGCTCGGGCCGACGGATGGTGCCGGCGCCCACGTACACCTCGTCACCGTGCCGCCGCACGATCTCGGCGATCACGGCGGCCGGGTCGGGCGTGCTGTAGGTGACCTCGATCGCCGTGATGCCGCCCCGCAGGAGCGCTTCGGTGGTGTCGAGGGCTGTTGCCACACTCGGCGCGCGAAGCACCGCGATGACTCCGTGACGGCGAACGGCGGACAGGTCGTGTTCGGTCATGGCAGGCTTCCTGAGTCGTGGCGGATCGGCACCCTGGCGGGCGCCAGGTGGGCGAGGAGGTTGTCGACGGCCATGGAGGTCGCACGGCTGACGCTGGCGCCGGTGTAGCCGCCGAGGTGCGGAGTCGCGAGCACGCGGGGATGACGAAGCAGGGCCGACGGCGCCGGCGGCTCGGTGTCGTATGCATCGACGGCGTAGCCTCCGAGCCGGCCCGATTCCAGCGCCGCGAGCACGGCGGCGTCATCGACGAGTGCGGATCGGGCCGTGTTCACCAGTGTCGATCCGGCCGGCATCAGCGAGAGCAGCCTCTCGTCGACCAGGGCGCGCCCGTCGGTCGGGGGAGGTGCGTGCAGCGACACCGTGTTCGAGCGCGCGAAGAGTTCTTCGAGCGGGAGGTTGTCGAGCCCGTCGAGGTCGGTGAACGGGTCGTGCCCGACGACGGATGCCCCGAGCGACCGGAAGAGACCGGCCACGGTGGCTCCGATGGCGCCGAGACCGACAACGCCCACCCGGAGGTCGGCGATCTCTCGGCCCTGCCAGCGATCCCAGCTGCCACGCTTCACCGAGTCGGATGACCAGGACAGCGATCGCGCGCAACTGAGCGCTGCTGCGAGGGCGAGCTCCGCCACGCCTTGCGCGTTGGCCCCAGCCGCTCGGGTGATCCGGATGCCCCGATCGGCGGCCGCCTGGGCGTCGATGTTGTCGACACCCGTTCCGTTGCGGCTGATGACTTCCAGCCCATCGGCGTGCTCCAGCGTGGCGCGCGTGATGGGTTCGACTCCGGCGAGCCACCCGCGCACGCCGGGAAGAGCGGATGCCAGGTCCTCGTCACTCGGTGTCATCCCGGCCGGGGTCGCGATCAGCTCGAAGCCTGCCTCTTCGAGCGGGCGCAGCTCGGGCACCGCCCTCAGTCCCGCTTTGGTCAACGACCGCGGAGTCACCAGTATCCGTCCCAGCATCGCCCTGCCCGTCTTCCCACTTCGATGTAGTAGTACTACAATAAAGCATGACGCAAGGCGGGAAGCAACCCCAGATATCGCCTCGACCCTTGCGGTATTGACCGGATTCAAGTAGTTCTACTACAGAACGTTGGGTCCGAATCGGCTCAGAAACTCAAAGAAGAGGAGTGACCACCGTGCTTGTGGGCATCGACAGCTACAGCTTCCACCGCTACTTCGGGGAGATCTACCCCCAGCAGACCGATCCGGGCACGCGCTGGGACATGAAAGACGACTTCATTCCCTTCGCTGTCTCTCTCGACGTCGACGAGGTGGCCTTGGAGACCCTGTTCTTCCCCGCCTTCGACGACGCCTACTGCTCGGCCGTCAGCGACGCGCTCGACGAAGCCGGCCTCCGCCGGGTGATCGGGTGGGGGCATCCGGATGGCCTGCACCGCGGGCAGGACGCCGAGGCTCTGCAAGACCTGATCCGCCACATCCCCCGGGCCGGCAAGGTCGGAGCCGACATCATGCGCATCGTGGCGTCGAGCATGCTCTACGTCGACGAGCCGCACGGACCGCAGGTCGAGGCGTCGATCAAGATGCTCAAGGAGGCCACCAAGGTGGCCGAAGACAACAACGTCACCCTGGCCATCGAGAACCACATCGACTTCACCTCGCTCGAAATCCTCGAAATCGTGCAGAGCATCGATTCCCCGAATTTCCGCGTGAACTTCGACACCGGCAACGCGTTGCGGCTCTATGAAGACCCGGTGGAGGCGGCGCGCAACCTCGCTCCCTACACGGTGGCGACCCACACCAAGGACATCACCACGCGCCGCGGCGGAGCTCCGTCGGAGCGCTTCCTGTTCTGGCCGTCCTGCCCGGCCGGCGAAGGGCTCATCGACTTCCACGGCATCGCCCGGGTGCTCGACGAAGCCGGGTTCGAGGGTTCCCTCGCGATCGAGCTCGATCTGCTCGCCTCGCCCTGGAACGACCGAACCGAAGAGGAGAACGTGGCAGAGAGCATCGCCTTCCTCAAGTCGGTCGTCGCGGAGCTCGAGTCGTCGAAGGTGCCGGAGGTGAGCGCATGACGCTGAGGCCCGCCCCCGGCGACGACCGCGACGCCATCCGTGTGGGGATGCTCGGCTACGGCTTCATGGGCACCGCGCACAGCAACGCACTGAAGACGCTCTCCTACATGTTCCCCGATGGCCCCAGACCCGATCTGCGGGCCATTGCGGGGAGATCCGAAGACGCCGTGCGCCGGGCCGCGACCCGATTCGGCTGGGAGCAGTACACCACCGACTGGCGCGACATCGTGGCCGATCCCGACATCCAGGTCTTCGACAACGTGGGCCCGGATGCCGCTCATTTCGAACCGACGCTGGCCGCCATCGAGGCGGGCAAGCACGTCGTCTGCGAGAAACCGCTGGCCACCACGGTCGCCGAGGCAGCACGCCTGGTCGACGCCGCCGAAGCGGCCGGGGTCAAGAACCTCACCTGCTTCAACTACCGCTTCGTGCCGGCCGTGCGACTCGCCCACGACATCATCGCGAACGGCGACTTGGGCGAGATCTACAGCGCAAGCTTCCGCTACGCGCAGGAATGGCGCACCGATCCTGAAGCGGAGCTGCCCACGTGGACGGGTGCGCTCTCCGTCATCGGATGCCACGCGGTCGATCAAGCGCGCTACCTGGTGGGGGAGCTCGACTCCGTCTCGGCGATCCTCTCGAACCCGGTGACCTCGGCCGACCGGGCCGAGCCCATCGACACGGTCGCGTCGATCGTGCAGTTCAGCGGGGGCGCCACCGGTGACATCGGGGCGAGCCTGATCGCCCCCGGGCGCCGGAACCGGCTGGGTTGGGAGATCAACGGCTCCAAGGGTTCCCTCGTGTGGGACCTCGAGAACCTGAACGTGCTGAAGGCGTTCACCCGCACCGGCGGCCCGCTCGACGGCTTCGCCGACGTCATCGTGAACGAGTCGCAGCATCCGCTGGTGGGCGCGTGGTGGCCGAGTGGGCACATCCTGGGCTGGGAGCATTCCCACGTCAACATGCTCGCGCATTTCCTCGCTGCCGTCGCGGACGGCGGGGAGGTCGGGCCCGAAGCCGCGACCTTCGCCGACGGACTGGCCGCCGCGAAGGTCGCCGAGGCGATCACGCGGTCGTCGGAGACCGGTGAACGCACGGCGGTGAGCTGATCCGGTCGACGAGATCTGATCGAAAAGGCCAGCGGGGCGGGACTGTGGTGGGTCCGCCCCGCTTCGCTGTGCCCGCCGCGCTTTGGCAGCCCTGCGCGATCGCCACTGCTCAGGCCGAGGCGGCCGGCACGAGGTAGACACCGAACGCGAACGAGCGCTCCTGCCCCGGGGCCAGCACGATGTGGGCCCGCTGGTCGCTTCGATTGAAGGCGTTCGTCAGCCGCTCCACCGGTTCGAGCGCGATCGATCCGCGCGGCTCCCGGGCGAGGTGGTCTGCGGTGTACACGTGCATCGATCCGCGCTCCTGCCACACGTCGAGCGCACGCCCGGTCGTCGGGTCGCGGAGGTGCGTGTGGAACGGCCCGCCCTCGAAGCCCTGCAATCCCGTGTAGTAGGTGTCGACGGCGGTGTCGCCGACAGCACGACCCGACCGGAACGAGAGCGGATCGTCGTCGTCGAGCGCCACGAAGGCGGCGCGCCCGTCGAACGGGATGAGGTCGTCGTCGGTGGCCACGCGCACGCTGGCCGGCACCGTCAGCTCGAGGTCGGCGACCGGTGCCGCGCCCAGGCGGAAGTACGGATGCCAGCCGCTGGCGAACGGGGCGTCGACCGATCCTTCGTTCCGCCCGGTGATGCGGATGCGCAGGGCGTGGCCGGAGAAGGCGTACTCGACATCGACTCGCACCACGAAGGGGTAGCCTTCGACCGATCCGTCGAGAGCGGAGCTGCTGAGCCGAATGACGGCCGAGTCCTCGCCGGTCTCCACGGAAGCGACCGTGAACGCGCGCTCCCGGATCAGCCCGTGAAGAACGAGGTCGGGGTCGGTCGGCGAACTGCCGCGCAGATCGAAGGCTTCGCCCCCGAACTCGTAGCGGCCGTCTCGCACCCGGTTGGTGAACGGAGCCATGATGCCGTTGCGCACGCCGTGCTGCTCGAGGAGCTCCTGCTCGGTGGCATAACCGTCGACCAGGTCGATCCGTTCGCCGGCATCCGTCACCACCCAGGACAGCAGTGTGGCGCCGTGCAACGCGATCGACGCTTCGGTGGCGCCATCGGCGCTGGATACCACCACGATGGGCGAGGAACCGAGCTGGGTCTCGGCGACCGAGAAACGCGACATCGCGATCAGCCTCGCATCTGGGCGAGGTCTTCCTTCATGATCTGGATGCGCCGGGCGGCATCCGGGCCTCGTCGCATCGACGCGCCGGTGGCGAGGATGTCGACGATCACGAGGCCGGCGAGCCGGCTGACGGTGGGGGTGTAGAGGTCGGTGTCTTCGAAGGTGCTGACCCGGATGGAGAGGTCGGCGAGCTCGGTCAGCGGCCCGTCGGCGCCGACGATGGCGAGAACGCGGGCGCCCTTCTTCTTGGCCGCCTCAGCGACGTTCACTACGGTGCGCGTGTGAGCGGTGTTGGAGATGGCGACGACGACGCCTCGGGCGTCGGTCATCGACGCCGCGATGAACTGCTGGTGGTAGTCGGCCGGCGCCTGGCAGGGCACACCGAACAGCGGGAACTTCTGCTGCGCATCCTGAGCCACGATCCCGCTCGCACCGGCGCCGACGAAGATCAGTTCCGAGGCATCGGACACCATCTCGATCGCCCGCTCCATCACGTCGTGGTCGAGCAGGCGGCGGGCACGATCGAGGCTCGAGATCGTGCGGCTGAAGACCTTGTCGGTGATGTCGGAGAGAGTGTCGTTCTCGTGGATGGTCGACATCGTCATCGGCAGCCCGAGCGCGATCGTCTGGGCGAGGCTGATCTTGAAGGTGCGGAATCCGTCGAACCCGATGGCGCTGCAGAAGCGCATCACCGTGGGTTCGCTGACTCCGGCGGCGTCGGCGAGGCCTGCCATGTTGAAGTCCATCGCCTGCACCGGGTCGCGCAGGATCAGCTCGGCGACTTTGCGCTCCGACGCCCGCAGGCTGTCTTTTCGCGCGGCGATGGTCTCGAGAAGTGTGGTGTTGGCGGCCTCTTGTTCAGCCATGGCGACGCGCATCACCTCGTCGCCCTCGCGAGATCGGAGAGACGATCGAAGGTCGGACCACTCGTCGGTATGTCGACGTGGAACACTTCGCCGATGACCTGGGTCCACCCATGCAGGAAGTATACCCATCCGTCTTCGACGTGCTGCAGCCGGCTGCCCTCCTGGGCGTGTGCCTGATCGAGGAACACGAGGTCGCCGCGGTAGTTGAGCTCCCACGCCAGACCGGCAGACGGGAACCGCCCCGCGTCGGTGATCGGTGACCCGGGCGCGTCTTTGCCGAGCCCGGTGGCGTTGACCACCAGCGATCCGGCGGCCAGTGCGGCCATGGCGCGGTCGTTGTCCTGGGCTTCCGGCGCGAGCACGTACTCGAATTCGGTGTCGGTGTCGAGCCCGGCGTGGAACTCGCGGATGTGGTCGAGCCGCAGCTGAGACCGGTTGCTCACCACGATGCGAGCCGGCCGGTCGTCGCCGCGCTCCTCTTGGCTCAGATACCAGCTGATGGCGATGGTCGAACCGCCGGCGCCGATGCAGAGGGCGTCGGCACTGGAGGCACGCCAGTAGCCGGCAGGGACGAAGGCGTCGAGAGCGAGCCCACTGGAGATCGGATCTTTCGCGTGGCAGATGAGTCCGGCATCCGACTTGGAGATGCAACTGGTCTCGCCCATCATCGTGGCGAAACGGTCGGTGCTGTCGAAGAGATCGGCCGCCGCCCGGTAGAGGTCGATCTTGTGCGTCGTCACGAGCGCGCCGAGGCTGAGCGGATCGGCCGCGATGAATTCCACCACCCGCCGGTAGTGCTCGGCCGGGGCGTGCAGCGGGAGATCGATGCCTTGAAGGTGCGCGACCCCGAGACCGAGTTCGGCCGCCCAGCGGGGGAACACCGACTGGATCGACGAGCTCGCCGTCGACACCCCGATGAAGTACAACGTCGGCACCTCGGCCGGGCGGAGGGTGTCCGCCGTCATCGCCGTGGGACTCACGACGCCGGGGCTTCCGAGGGCAGGTAGCCGACATGGTCGGGGTTGGACCGAAGGGCCCAGCGTGCCGTGTCGGCGACGACCAGCTTCGCCATGCCGCCGGCTCGCGCGATGACCTCGTAGTCCTGGCCCGCATCCGTCGCGTAACAGAACAGCGTGGTGAAGGGAACGTGGCCGACGTTGACGCTGCGGTGGATCCAGTGCCCCGGAACATGCACCGCCACCCCGGGGGTGATCTCGATCGCCCGGGTCTGGCCGTCGAGGGTCTCCATTAACATCACGCCGCGCCCGGCCAGTCCGTAGTACAGCTCCGCGCACTGCGCTTTGCCGTGGATGTGGCCCCGTGTCATCGAGAACTCGTCGCCGATGCGGCCGGGGTTGAGGGTGGAGACGCCGATCGTGAGAGCGCCGTCACCGTTCTCGATCGAGCTGCTCTGCACCCAGTAGGTGGGCTCGCCCTCGTCGGCGGACAGCGCCCGGTCGTAGGCGTCGGTGTCGCGGTACAGACCGCTGAGATCGGCGAGGTATTTCTCGTAGCGGCCGCTGCCGCCCACCATCGCGCCCGCTCCGATGAGGAATTTCAGTTCGGCGGGCTCTGCGTATCGTGGTTCGTTCTCGTTCATGTCGTTCCCCAGGCTCGGGTTCGTGGTCGGTCGGCGGGTGTGGTGGGTCACAGCTCGTCGAACCACGGTTCGAGGCGGCGGTAGGCGTCTACGAAGAGACGGTGGGCGTTCTGGTAGTCGGCGTGCCGCTCGGCATCCGGTGAATACGAGCCAGTCTCGTCGGAGAGGCGGCTCGCGATGTCGAAGTCGAAGAGACCGACGCCGACGCCGCCGACGATGGCGGCTCCGAGCGAGGTCGCTTCGTCGACGAGGGCGCGGCGACGGATGGGCTGGCCCCAGACGTCGGACAGGATCTGCAGGAACTCTCCGGAATTCGCCGCTCCGCCGATCGCCTGCACCCCTGAGATCTCGGCGCCGTTCTGGGTGAAGGCGAGCAGACCGGTCTGAAGATTGAAGGCGATGCCCTCCACGACCGCACGCACCAGGTTGTCGGCGGTGTGATGGCGGGCGAGCCCGGCGAACACGGCGCGAGCCCTCGGGTTCCAATAGGGCGATCGCTCGCCGAGCAGGTGGGGGAGGAAGTAGAGGCCGTCCTGAGAGGCCTCAGCCCGTGCGGCACCGGCCAGGAGCGTGCTGTACCGCTCCTCCTGACCCGGGGCGAGCACGTCGACGATCCACTGCAGTGACGCGCCCCCGGCCTGCATGGTCGCGGTCGGAACGAAGCGACCGGGAATCACGTGATTGAAGGTCATCGTGCGCATCTCCGGGTCGTGCAGAGGCGCATCGGACGCGTACGACACCCACGACGACGAACCGAGGTAGGCGTAGGCGCCCGATTCCGGCCCGGTGATCCCCGTGCCGAGCGCAGCCATCGGCCCGTCGCCGCCCCCCATCACGACGGGGGTGCCGGCGGGGAGCCCGGTGGCGCTCGCGGCATCGGCGGTGATGGTGCCGACGATGCTCGTCGACGGAACGATGTCGACGAACATCGACCGGTCGACGTCGGCGGCCTCGAGCAGTTCTTCCGACCAGGTGCCGGCCGACTGGTCGTAGGCGTTCATGCCGCTGGCGTCGGAGGGATCGGTCGCGAGAACGCCGGTGAGGCGGAACACCACGTAGTCCTTGGCGCACACCACCCGCCGGGCGGCCGCGAAGGCGTCGGGATCGTTGTCGCGCACCCACATCACCTTTGGCAGCGAATAGGTCGCGTTGAGGCGGTGACCGGTGATGCCGTAGGCGCGTTCCATCCCGACCCGCTCCACGAGCGTGGTCGTCTGCGCCGTCGAACGGGTGTCGGCCCAGATGATCGCGGGTCGCACCGGGCCGCCGGATGCGTCAAGCAGCACCGCTCCCATCATCTGCCCGGAGAAGGAGACACCGGCGATGCGCTCGCGGGAGCCGGGCACGGCGTCGACCAGCGCACGACTGGCGCGGCAGACGGCATCCCACCAGTCCTCGGGATTCTGCTCGGCGCGGCCGTGCGGACCGAAGTCGGTGCCGTATTCGACGGTCACGGCGGAGACCATGCGACCGTCGGCGTCGACGAGAGTTGCCTTGTTCCCGGTCGTGCCGAGATCGTGCGAAATGATCACGTCTGCCACCTACCTGAGGGAGAATCCACCGTCGATGAGCAATTCGGTGCCGCAGCAATAGGCGGCCTCCTCGCTCAGGAGATATTCGATCGCGCCGCTGATCTCGTCGAGCGTGGCGAAGCGGCCGACGACCGTGCCCTCGATCCAATGCGCGTGCATGTGCTTCTTGAGGGCGTTGAGCGGAGTGTCGACGTAGCCGGGGGAGACCGCATTGATGCGCACCCCGCGGGCACCCCATTCGACGGCGAGCGACCGGGTGAGGGCGGAGACACCGGCCTTGGAGGTGTTGTAGACGCTCTGCTTCTGCGGTTCGTTCACCACGGCGTTGCCCGACATCGAGGCGACGTTGACGATGGCGCCGCCTCCGCGAGCGAGCAACTCGCGACCGAAGTACTTGCAGGCGATGAACACACCGCGCAGGTTCACGCCCATCACGCGGTCGAAGGTCTCGAGCGGCATGTCTTCGGCGGCGACGTCGTTCTCGACGATGCCGGCCGCATTGACCAGCTCGACCGGAGTGTCGTCGCCCTCGTACAGGGCGGAGACCACGTCGATGACGGACTGCTCGTCGAGCACGTCGACGGTTCGGAACTCCACCCCGGCCGTCGGGTCGTCGGCACTGCGCAGGTCGAGCGCATAGACGGTCGCACCCTGGCGGGAGAGCGAGGCGGCGAGATGGGCGCCGATTCCGCCGGAGCCGCCGATCACGGCGATCCGGCGACCTAGAAAACGTTCGTTCACGAGTTGCTCCTTTGAAGCTCGGACGAGGTGAGGTGTAGCTAAACTACACAAAACAGACGCTCACCGCAAGAACCGGGGCCTGTATCCACAAAATCCTTGCCCGCAACCCCTTCCCATGACAGGTTTGATGTAGTAAACATTCTCCAAGCCTTCTCTTTCAACGCATCACCAGGAGAAATCAATGTCGATTCCCGTTACCGACGCGAAGAAGTCCCTCTTCCAAGGGGTCAACCCCGTTTCTGTGCTGAACCGTTTCGGCCTGCTCATCGTCATCCTCATCGGCGTGGCGATCATGAGTCAGGTCTCGCCGGTCTTCTTCACCTGGATCAACTTCACGAACGTGCTCTACGTCGCGAGCCTCGTCGCCGTGGTCGCGATCGGGCAGATGTTCGTTCTCCTCGTGGGCGGCATCGACCTGTCGGTGGGGGCGATCGTCGCGGTGTCGTCGGTCTTCGTCGTGGGGCTCCCGCAGCAGAACGACGTGCCCACATGGGCCGCTGTTCTGGTGAGCCTCGGCTGGGGAATCGTCTTCGGCTTCGTCAACGGTTTCGTCACCACGAAGTTCAAGATCTCGGCGCTCATCGTGACCCTCGGCACCATGAGCATCGCGCGGGGCATCGCCTACATCTACACCGGCGGCAGCAACCTCGCCCCGATCCCGGCCGACCTCGCCGCTGTCGGAAACGCCTCGATCGGCGGATTCCCGGTCGTCATCCTCTTCGCGCTGGCCATCGCGGTCATCGCCCACATCGTGCTCTCGCGCACCCGTTTCGGTCGCTCGGTCTACGCGGTCGGCGGCAATGCCGTCGCGGCCAAGTTCTCCGGCATCCGGAGCGACCGCATCATGATCCTCGCGTTCATGGTGTCCGGCCTCCTCGCCGCAGTCGGCGGGCTCATGATCACCGTTCGGTTGGGCGCCGGATCGGCGTCGTCGGGCACCGGCCTCGAACTCACGGTGATCGCCGCGGTCGTGATCGGAGGCACGAGCCTGTTCGGCGGAGAGGGGAAGGTGGCCGGCACCCTACTCGGCGTGCTGCTGCTCGGGCTCGTGCAGAACTCGATCAACCTCCTCTCGGTGCCGCCCAACTTCGACCTCGTGGTCAGCGGCATCGTGATCATCCTCGCCGCCGGAGTCGACGTCTACCGCCGGCTGCGACTCGAGCCGGCCCTCGCCCGGCGTGCTCTCGAACGCCAGAAGCAGGCCGAGGCACGGGCTGAGGCCAAAGCGGTCTCCGAGCAGCCCACGAGCGACGACGAGAAGGCCGACGCCACCAGCAGCCTCTCCAAATAGCCCACCACCAGTTGAGAACCACGATTCGCAAGGGAGCAATCTGATGAAACACAGCAACTCACAACCGTGGCGCAAGCGCCTCGGCAAGCTCGGTCTGTCCGCAGCCCTCGCAGCGGGTCTCGTGCTCGGCGCCTCCGCGTGCGCCGGAGGAACGACGGCGACCGGCGACGACGTCGGTTCCGACGGCAGCGGGATCTCCGGCAAGCGCATCACCTTCGTGACCTTCGGCATGCAGTACGAATTCATCGTCGGTCTGGTGACCACGGTGCAGGAGCGTCTCGAAGCCGCCGGAGCCGAGGTCACGATCGTCGACGGCAAGTCCGACCCGAACCTGCAGACCACGCAGCTCCAGGACGCGCTGGCACAGCAGCCCGACGCCGTCATCGTCGACCCGGTCGACCCGGCGCTCATGACCGCAGGCATTCAGAAGGCGAACCAGCAGGGCGTGCCGGTGTTCATCGTCGAGTCGCTGCCCGAAGACGTGGAGTACACCTCCTTCGTCGGCTACGACAACGTCGCCGCCGGCGAGCTCGGCGCTCAGACCCTCGCAGAGGCCATCGGCGACAAGGGCACCGTGCTGCAGCTCCAGGGCGGCGAGGCCTCGAAGCAGGCCGGCGAACGCAAGGAGGGATTCGACACGGAGATGGCGAACCACCCCGACATCACGGTGAAAGACCTGAAGACGGAGTGGACGGCGGAGAACGCCAACAGCATGACGCTCGACGCTTTCACCACCGACCCCGACATCGTCGGCATCTGGTCGCACAACGACGAGATGATCCGTGGTTCGGTCGAAGCCCTCAAGCAGCTCGGCAAAGACGCGGTGGTCGGTGAAGACGGCCACGTGGTGATCGTCGGACACGACGGAACCCCGCTCGCGCTCGACCGCATCCGCGAAGGCGTGCAGGACGCATCCGTCGTCTACGACGCGATCGAGATGGGCAACATCACGGCCGACAACGCCGAGGCGTTCTTCAGCGACGAGTCGTTCGAGAAGGACACCATCATCCAGCCCTTCATCGCCAACGCCGACAACGTCGACGACGACAGCCTCTGGGGCAACCTGCCCTCGCTGCAGAAGTAACACCCGTACACGACTAAAAGGAGACACACGTGGCCGACTACGCCAAGAAGAACGTCTGGCACTTCGACGAGATCGAAGAAGACGAGGAGACCGCTCGCCTGATGCCGGGCTTCGAGATCCAGTACATCATCACCGACGACACCACCGACCACAACGACAAGACCGTGTTCGGGCACTGTGTGTTCCCGCCGAAGTCGCAGCACTTCCCACACCGCCACCTGGCGGCCGCCGAGGTCGTGTACGTCATCAGCGGTCGTGTGGTGAACGGTTCGGTGGATGAGGACGGCACGATCAACGAGACGGAGTGCAGCGCCGGCATGGCGACCTACGTTCCGCAGCGTCAGATCCACTGGACACGCAATCCCTACGACGAGCCGTGCGAGTTCGTGTTCGCCTACTACGGAGCACCGAGCCTCGAGAAGAGCGCGTATGTCGATCTCACCGACGTCGTGCCGATCGAGAACGTCGAGGTCTCGGGCGTTCTCGTGCACGACGAGAAGGTCGACACCAAGCTGGCGCATTACCTCTGATCGGCACCTGCCCGGGCCGTTCGTCGTCGACGAGCGGCCCGGGCGCTGTCGGCGCACCATCGTTCACACAACTGCTTCGAAGGAGAAGACACCATGCGGGTTATTCAGGTCGGACTCGGATTCTGGGGCGCTGATTGGGCGAACGTCATCGCCACTTCCGGCCAGACGGAGCTCGTGGCCCTCGTCGACATCAGTGACGAGTCGCTGCGCGTCGTCGGCGACGCCATCGGTCTGGCTCCCGAGAAGCGGTTCACCGATTTCGCGGAGGCCATCGCGGCGACGGATGCGGATGCCGCGCTGGTGGTCGTGCCGCCGCACGTGCACGAGGCGATCGCCCTGCAGGCGCTCGAGGCGGGTCTGCACGTGATGGTGGAAAAGCCCTTCACCACCACGATCGCCGGATCGCAGCGTCTGATCGACGCTGCCGAACGTCACGACCGCACCATCATGGTCACCCAGAGCTTCCGCTTCCGTCGCGGACCGCGAACTGTCAAGCGGTTGATCGAAGAAGGCGCCTTGGGCACCATCGAGCAGGTGTATGGACGTTTCTTCAAAGACCCCGCCTTCACCGGTTTCCGCCTGGAGATGGACGAGCCGCTGATCGTCGACATGTCCATCCACCACTTCGACTACATCCGCGGCATCTTCGGCCTCGAGCCCACCCAGGTGCGGGCCCGGAGTTTCAACCCGAGCTGGTCGCGGTTCGCCGGCAACGCGTCGGCCAACGTGCAGTTCACCACCGCCGACGGCGCGGAGATCTCCTACGTGGGGTCGTGGCATGCACGCCGCCCGCACACCTCCTGGGATGGCACCTGGGAGATCCACGGCACCGACGCCTCCCTCTCCTGGGACCACAACACCGTGTTGCTCTACCCGCACTCGAACGTCATCGGCGAGACGGTCTTCCGTCGCCGCGCACTGGAGCGGCCGGGCGACGTGCTCGAGTTCCCGCTCGACCCGCTCGAGCGGGAAGAGCGCTGGGGCACGATCAACGAATTCGTGACCGCGATCGCGGAGGGGCGCGCTCCGGAGACCCACGGCGGCGACAACATCCGTTCGCTCGGGCTCGTGCTCGCCGCGGTCGAGTCGACGAAGAACGACGGCGCGCCCGTCGACTTCGAGCAGTTCCTGCGCGAGGGCGTGACCTCATGAACGGCTCCCCCCTCCTCAGCGTCAGGGGCGTCACCAAGTCGTTCCCCGGGGTGCGGGCACTCGACGACGTGCGCCTCACCGTGAACGCCGGCGAAGTGAATGCCCTGTGTGGCGAGAACGGCGCGGGCAAATCGACTCTCATCAACATCCTCTCCGGTGTCTACACAGCCGATTCGGGGGAGGTGCTCGTCGGCGACCAGCCGCTTCCGGCCGATCCGGTCAAGGTGATCGAAGCCGGCATCGCCACCATCTATCAGAAGCGCCAGTTCGTTCCTGCGATGACGGTCGCCGAGAACGTGATGCTCGGCAACTGGCCGTCGGCGGGCGGGTTCGTCAACAAGCGGGAGATGAAGAGGCGCGCCCTCGATGCGCTGCGCCAGGTGGCACCCCACCTCTCGCCCGACAAGCTCGCGCGCGAACTGTCGCCCGCCGAAGCGCAGGAGATCGACATCGCCCGCGCCCTCTCGCGGGAGTCGAAGGTGCTGATCATGGATGAGCCCACCACCGCGTTGTCTCCGCCCGAGGTCGACCGTCTGCTGGCTCTGGTGAACACCCTGCGTGACGCGGGCATGGGCATCCTGTTCGTGTCGCACTGGCTCGAAGAAGTGCTGCAGATCGCCGATCGGGTGACCGTGCTGCGCGACGGACGGTACGTCGGCGAGGCGCCGGTCGCAGAGCTCGACACGCAAGCCATCATCCGGATGATGGTCGGCCGCGAGGTGAAGGATCCCCCGATCCCCGCACGCACCATCGGCGAACCCGTGCTCGAGGTGAAGAACCTCACCCGCACCGGCATCTTCAACGACGTCTCGTTCCAGGTTCGCGCGGGGGAGATCGTGAGCATGGCGGGCATCGCGGGCGCCGGCCGCACCGAGGTCGTTCAGGCCCTGTTCGGGGCCGACAAGTACGACTCCGGTGAGGTGCTCGTGAACGGCCGCCAGATCAGGCCCGGCGATGTGGCCGCCTCGGTGCGCGCCGGCATCGGCCTCGTTCCCGAAGAGCGTCACCTGCAGGGCCTGGTGGAGCAGATGAGCGTGCGCGACAACATGACGCTCGCGGCTCTGAAGGGTGTGGCGCCCGGTGGCTGGCTGTCGACGTCGCGGGAGAACGCGGTCGACAAGCAGTACACGAAAGAACTCTCGATCAAGGCGGCCAACTCCGCCGTGCGCGTCTCCACGCTGTCCGGCGGCAACCAGCAGAAGGTGCTGATCGCGCGCTGGCTGGCCCGCAAGCCGAAGATCCTCATCCTCGACGAGCCCACCAAGGGAGTCGACGTGGGGGCGAAAGCGGAGATCCACGCGCTCATCGCGCGCCTCGCCGAAACCGGGATGGCCGTACTGCTCGTGACCTCCGAGTTGCCCGAGGTGCTGCTTCTCAGCGACCGAGCTCTGGTGATGCGCCAGGGCCGACTGGTGGCCGTGGTCGACAAGGCCGACCTCACCCAGGAATCGGTCATGGCGCCGGCGACCGGCGAGTGACGATGAGTGACGACAGGAGAGTCCGATGAAAGCCCGATTCGTTCCCGTTCACCTCGAAGAGCAGCCGACGGAATCGTTCACGCGGCAGCTCGACGCGCTGATGATGCTCGGCGAGCACCTGATCGACTGGCAGGAACCGCGCTGGATCGGTCACGCCGCGGATGCCGATGGCGACGCCGTCATCGTGCCCGACATGAGCGGAGTCGCCTACCGGCTGCTGCCGGAGTTCCAAGCACTCCGACTGCCGATCCTGGTCGTGACGAGCGAGTTCGGAACGGTCAGCATGTGGGACTGGGAGATCCGCGACTTCCTGCGCCGGCGCGGAGTCGAGACGACGGCGCCGACCTCGCTCGCCGAGTTCCACGACGTCAGCCGTGCCCTCGCCACGAAGGCCAAGCTCGGGCGGTCGAAGATGCTCGCCTACCAAGACAACCTCGGCGCCGGAAAGCAACCCGACATCTTCAAGCGCTTCTACTGGTGGGAGGAGGAGTGCGTCGACGACATGCAGAATGCATTCGGCGTGACGATCGAGCACCGCAGCTACAAAGAACTGTGGCAGCGCGCCCTCGCCCTTCCTGAGCAGCGGGTGATCGACGAGATCACCCGCCTCGACGGCGAGGTGCCGATCATCGGGTTGTCGAATCGAGGGAGAGCGGATGCGCTGCGCCTCAAGCTGGCGCTCGACGACGACCTCGACGAGACACCGGATGTCATCGCCGCCGGCATCAACTGCCTCAACGAGTCGGCCACCTCCACCACCACGCCGTGCCTGGCGTGGAACCTCCTGTTCGAAGAGAGGGGTCTCATCTGGGGCTGCGAGGCCGACCTCACCTCGATGATCACCCAGTTCATCACCTGGGAGACGCTCCGCACGCCCGCGATCATGACCAATCTGTACCCGTTCCTGATGGGCGATGCGGCGCTGAAGCACGAGAAGATCCCGTATTTCCCGGAGGTCGACGAGCCTCAGAACCACATCCTCACGGCGCATTGCGGCTTCTTCGCCGTCATTCCGCAGTCCTGGTCGACCGAATGGGCCGTGCGCCCCCGCGTGCTCGAGATCGTCGACGAGAACGCCCATGCCCTGGATGCGAGGCTTCCGCTCGGCGACCTCACCATCGTGAAGATCGCCAGCACGATGGACACCCTCACCGTGACGCCCGCGGAGTTGACCAACTACGAGCAGTACGTGGATTCCGACTGCCTGAACGGCGCGGTGCTGCGGATCGAGGACGGCTATCGCTACGTCGAGTCGCTTCCCTCGCACCACGCCGTGCTCGCCGTCGGAGACATCGTGCGCCGATTGGAACTCGTGGGGCAAGTGATGAATCTCGACATCCAGAAGATCTGACCATACGGTCTCGCCCCCGCCCCTCCGCACCTGGAACGACCTCGAAGGACTCCGATGAAAGCGATCGTCTACGACCGGCCGGGCAGTTTCACGCTCGCCGAGATCCCCACCCCCCGGCCCGGCGCGCGCGACGTGCTGCTGCGCGTCATCGTCGCGGGTGTCTGCGGCACCGACCTGCATCTGCACGACGGCGAGTTCGGCCCCAGCTACCCGCTGATCCCCGGGCACGAGGTCGTGGGCGAGGTCGTCGAGCGTGGGTCGGAAGTCACCCAGGTCGAGGTCGGCGACCGCGTGACCTTCGACAACACCGCGGCCTGCGGACACTGCGACGAGTGTCGTCGTGCCCGCCCGGCGTTCTGCCGCTACATCATCGCCCAGGGAGTGAACGCGCCCGGCGGGTTCGCGGAGTTCGTGGTGACCTCGGGCGACCGGTGCTTCGTGGTGAACGACCTCGATCCGGAGGTCGCCGTGTTCGCCGAACCGATCGCGTGCGTCGTGCACGGGCTCGACGTGCTCGCGCTGAAGCCGGGCGCCGATGTGCTGTTGTTCGGAGCCGGGCCGACGGGGTTGGTGCTCGCCGAGCTGCTCGCGAAGTCGGGAGCGGGAATGCTCACCGTCGCTGCGCCCACTGCGGCGAAGCTGGCCTTCGCGGCCGAGCACGGCGCCGACCGCACCGTGCAGGTGCGGCGCGAAGGCGGATTCGCCGATGACCTGCTGGCGCTGACGAGCGGTCGCGGTTTCGACGTCGTGATCGATGCCACCGGCGCACTCGGCGTGCTGGAGCACGCCATCCCCTTGACGCGCACCGGCGGCACGGTCTTCGTCTACGGCATGACCGCCGAAGCGGCGATGCTCCCGATCGCGCCCTATGAAGTGTTCCGTCGCGAGCTCACGATCAAGGGCTCGTTCGCCCAGCAGTTCTCGTTCGACCGAGCGCTCGAGGCACTGAGGAACGGCCGGGTCGACACCGCGGGCATGGTCACCCACCGGTTCACCCTCGAGGAGTACGCCGAAGCCCTCGCCGCTGTCGCCGACAGTTCGTGCATCAAAGCCGTCATCCGCCCCGGCGGAGTCTCCTAGGAGCCCCATGTCCCGCTATCCGTTCGGAATCAGTTCCTTCCTGCTCGCCTCTCCGTTCCGCGACGAAGATGTCGAGGCCCAGTTCAGCTACGCGCACGACGTGGGCTTCGACGTCTTCGAGGTGTGCGTCGAAGACCCGGCCGCGCTCGGCGCCGACACCCTCAACGAAGCAGCAGCCCGCACGGGCCTTACCGTGTCGGTGTGCGGGGCGTTCGGCCCCGACCGCGACATCTCGCACGAGGATGCCGCGGTGCGCCGGCTCGGCATCGAGTACGTGAAGCTCTGCGTCGACCTGGCCGAGGCTGTGGGCTCGCCCCATGTGGCAGGGCCGATGTATTCGGCCACCGGGAAGACGCGCATGCTCGCCCCGGAGGAGCGCCGACAACAGCGCGACTGGGCCGCGGAGAGCCTGCGCGAACTCGGCGACTACGCCGGCGAGCGGCAGGTGTCGCTGGCCGTGGAGCCGCTCAACCGGTTCGAGACCGACCTGGTGAACACGGTCGACCAGGGCCTGGAATTGTTCGACCTCACCGGGCGCTCCAATGTGGGCTTCATGCTCGACACCTTCCACATGAACATCGAGGAGAAGCATCTCGGTGCCGCCATCCGGGCTGCCGGCGAGAAGGTGTTCCACTTCCAGGTCTCTGAGAACGACCGCGGCACACCCGGGTCGGGGCACGTGCCCTGGACCGAGACCTGGGAGGCTCTCGACGAGATCGGCTATCGCGGATCGATCGTGATCGAGTCGTTCTTGCCCACGGTGGTCGAGATCGCCCGAGCGGTCTCGCTGTGGCGGGAGATCGAAGTCTCGATGGATGCGCTCGCCCGCGACGGACTCGCTTTCCTGCAGGACGAGCTGCCCTGAGCGTCTCGCGGCTCTCCGGCTTGATTTGCGCCGGGATGCCGCTTTGACTTGACTGGTGAATCCGGGGACAACCGACCGGCATCCACTCCGACACCTGGGAGACCGATCCATGGCCGACGCCACGCCCGCCGAACTGCTCGAACTCGCTCGCTCCATCGCGGTGGAAGCCGGCGCTCTCATCAAGAAGCGGCGGGCCGAAGGCGTCACCGTGGCGGCGAGCAAGTCGTCGCCCGAAGACGTCGTGACCTTCGCCGACCGCGAGTCGGAGGACTTCATCCGCGCCCGCCTGGCCGAGGCGCGACCCGGTGACGGCTTCTTCGGCGAAGAGTCGGCCGCGACCGCGGGAACCTCGGGCGTCACCTGGGTGGTCGATCCGATCGACGGCACCGTCAACTACCTCTACGACCTCCCCGCCTACGCGGTGAGCATCGCGGCCGTGGAGGGCGATCCCGACCCGTCGACCTGGACCGCTCTGGCGGGCTGCGTCGTGAACCCCGCCACCGGCGAAGTCTTCACCGCGAGCCGTGGCGGCGGCGCCTTTCTCGGCACCCGACGGCTGCAGGTGAACACGGATGTCGAGCTCTCGCAAGCCCTCGTGGGAACCGGGTTCGCCTACGACGCCCGGTTGCGTGTGAAGCAGGGGCGCTTCGTCACCGGTCTCGTCGAGAAGGTGCGCGACATCCGTCGGGCCGGCTCGGCCGCGCTCGACCTGTGCTCGGTGGCCGCGGGCCGCCTCGACGCCCATGCCGAGCGCGGACTCAACCCCTGGGATCACGCGGCCGGCGCCCTCATCGTGCGCGAAGCGGGCGGCCGGGTGAGCGGCTTCAACGGCGCCGCCGAGGGCACCGTGATGACCTTCGCCGCGGGCCCGGCGCTCGCGGAGCAACTCGAACCGCTCCTGTACGAATTGCACCGTGGCGCGGGTCTTCCGCTCTGATCCTGCGTGACACTCGGGCCTCGCGCGGGTTTGTTGCACCAGGTGGCAATTCGATAGAAGCGTATGTAGCCTGGGTTGATCCGTTATCTCGCTTACCCCGAGAACACCCGTCGATCAACCGGAAGTTCCCACACAATTGGCACGTACGACTTCACGCCCGGATGACGACTCATCCAAACGCGAGGCCCACGGTTCAGCGAAGCACCCCACCTCCTCTCTTCCCTCACGCCGCAGTCTGCGCTCGGGCTCTGTCGCGCCCGCGGACGCGGCGTCAGCGAACGCTGAATCGACCCCGGCTGAGTCGACCCCACTGAGGTCGGTGCGGAGTCGCCGCGAGGCGCGGCTGGCGAACGTTCCGGCCACCTCCGTCGACGGGGAGGCGACGGATGCGCGCACGTCGGTTGCGAACGCGACGGCTGCGCAGACCGCCGCTGCGGTGAGCCGCCGTGCGGCGCGTGCCGCCGCCATCGCAGCCGCCGAAAGCACATCGGAGACTTCTGCTGCCGCGCCGGATGCCGTCGCCGCCAGCACCGTCGCCATCGTGCGGCCGCACGCGCAGAAGGCCGGCCGTCGGGCCGCCGAAGCGTTCTCCGACGAGATCGAGAAGCCGGTCGGCGGGCGCCGCGCCATCGTCTCCCGACCCACGACCGCCTTGCCGCCCACCGATGACTCCGTCGCCGGAGATGCCACGCCGCTCGAGCTCGAGGTCGAGATCGTCGTCGCCGAAGCGGTCAGCGATTCCCGAACCGGCGCGACTCCCGTCATCTCGCCGATCATCGAGACCGCGGCGATCCCGGTCATCAAGACCGCAGCGCCGATTCTGCCGGCCACCCTCGCCGACGAGCCGGCGGCACCCGTCAAGCCGGTATCGCGCCGCACGCTGCGCTCGGCCGCCATCGTGCCGGCCGAGCGCCGACCGAACGACGCGACGCCCGCATCCGGAACCTCGTCGACGACCACCGGCACGGGTGCCGGCCACGCCGACGACGCGAAGCCGCCCACGGGGCGCCGCAGCCGCCGCAACATCGCGAAGGGCGGCTTCAGTGCCCTCGCCCTGATCTTCGCCACCGGCATCGCCGTGGCCACCAGCATGCCGGCCGAAGCGTTGCACGCCGCCGCCGAGAGCCCTCGGGTGAGCATCCTCGCCTCGGAGCGGGCCCTCGCCGACACGGCACCCGGTCAGCAACTCACCACGAGTTCCGACGTCGCCGGTGCGAACATCGCCCGCGACGGTTACGGTGTGCGCGACACCGCGGCACTCCAGGCCGCCGGATTCCGCATCGCCGACACCTTCACCAACAACCCGAGGGGCGCCATCCAGTGGCCGTTCCCGGTGGGCGTGCCCATCAGCGACGGCTTCGGCGCCCGCGAATCACCGGGCGGCATCGGCAGCACCGACCACAAGGGCGTCGACTTCGCGCCCGGCCAGGGCACCCCGATCCAGTCGATCGCCGACGGTGTCGTCAGCTCGGTGGAGCCGTACGACAACAGCGGGCTCGGCGTGCACGTGATCATCGATCACGTCGTCGACGGCCAGAAGGTCTCGAGCGTCTACGGGCACATGCTGACCGGGTCGATCCAGGTGTCGGAGGGCCAGGTGGTGAAGGTCGCCCAGACCGTCGGTCTCGTGGGCAACACCGGTGCATCGACCGGCCCTCACCTGCACCTGGAGATCCGTCTCGACGGCGTCACGCCGGTCGACCCCTTCGCCTGGCTCGAGTCCCACGCGGTCTGATCCTCGTTCCCCGTCCCCCTCCTTCCTCCTCGCGACTCGCCAAAATCCGCCCTCGAATCGGTGATTGAGGGCGGATTTTGGCGTCTCGCGAGGAATTTTCCGCTGGTCGCGGAGAGGCGGGACCGGCCTAAGGCGTGAGCCAGACCGCCGTGTCGGGGGCCAGAGCCGCCTCGGTGAGGTCTTCGCTGGAGAGCAGCGCGTCGCCCACCGGCAGTTCGACCGCGGTTGCACCGATGTTGGCGATCACCGTCACGCCGTTGTTGCGGAACGCAATCACCTCGGGCCCGTACCCCGGCAGCCACTCCACCGCGCCGGTGCCGAGGTCGAAGCGGGAGCGCAGCTCCAAAGCGAGCTTGTAGAGCTCCAGGGTCGACCCGGGCACGCCCTCCTGCGATGACCGTGTGAAGCGATCCCAATCCGCCGGCTGCGGCAGCCAGCTCTTGTCGGAAGACGCCGGGCCGAAGCCGTAGGTCGGCACGCCGGCCTCCCAGGGAATCGGCACGCGGCATCCGTCGCGCCCGTACCGCTCGCCCTTGCTGCGGAACCAGGTCGGGTCTTGACGGGCCGAATCGGGCAACTCGATGTCTTCGGGCAGGCCGAGCTCCTCGCCCTGGTAGATGTAGGCGCTGCCGGGCAGGGCCAGCATGACGGCGGTGGCGGCGCGGGCGCGACGCAGACCGACGACCGGATCGGGCAGGCCGGGCGAGTCGGGCCCGATGCCGTGCCCTTGCGGGTTGTCGGCGGTCAACGCCAGGCGGGAGGCGTGCCGCACGACGTCGTGATTGGAGAGCACCCAGGTCGAGGGCGCCCCCACCGACGCGAAGGCCGAGATGGAGTTGTCGATGACCGCGCGCAGCTCCGGCGCCGACCAGCCGGCCGAGAGGTAGGTGAAGTTGAAGGCCTGCTGCATCTCGTCGGGCCGCACCCAGTCGGCCAGCTTCGTCAGCGGCTCCACCCAGGCCTCGGCGCAGAGCACACGGTCGCCCTCGTACTCCTCGAGCACGGCGTGCCAGCTGCGGTAGATCTCGTGCACGCCCGGCTGCGCCCAGTACGGCGGGGTCGGCGGATGCGCGTCGATCTCGGGCTCGAGACCCACCGGCTCGACACCCACGATGCCGCCGCCCATGCTCCCGGCGTCGGCCGGAGGGGTGTAGTCGGGGAGGCCTTCGGCCTTGATCAATCCGTGGGCGACATCCACGCGGAATCCGTCGACCCCGCGATCGAGCCAGAAGCGCAGGATGTCGAGGAACTGGTCGCGCACCCAGGGGTTCTCCCAGTCGAGGTCGGGCTGCGATTTGTCGAAGATGTGCAGATACCACTGGCCAGGCGTGCCATCGGGTCGCGTGACCCGCTCCCACATCGGGCCGCCGAACACCGACTCCCAATTGTTCGGCGGGATGTCGCCTCCCGGGCCCTTGCCGTCGCGGAAGATGTAGCGGGCGTGCTCGGGGCTGCCTTCGGGGGCGGCGAGGGCCTCCTGGAACCACCGGTGGTCCCACGAGGTGTGGTTCGGCACGAGGTCGACGATGACGCGGATGCTCAACTCGTGCGCCGTCGCGAGCAACGCATCGAAGTCGGCGAGCGTGCCGAACAGCGGATCGACGTCGCAGTAGTCGGCCACGTCGTAGCCGGCGTCGTGCTGCGGCGAGGTCATGAAGGGGGAGAGCCACACCGCGTCGACACCGAGGTCGGCGAGGGCGGGCAGGCGCTTCCGGATGCCGGTGAGATCGCCGACCCCGTCACCGTCGTCGTCGGAGAAGGAGCGCGGGTAGATCTGGTAGATGACCGCTGAACGCCACCACTCGCCCCCGGTGCCGATGAGGGTCGCCAGGGGCTGCGCATCCGTCTCGGGAAGATCGGATTCGGGGCTGTCCGCGATAGTCATGACGAGAACTCTAAAGGATGACGGCGAGCATGTGGAATCGTTTGCAGATAGCTTGGCGCTCGTGCGGCAAAACCGGGCGGGGATGGATGCTATTCTCTACTGGTGCCAAAAGCCGTTCGCGGTTGTGCGCGCCCCCTTAGCTCATTGGTAGAGCACTTCCTTGGTAAGGAAGAGGTAGTGGGTCCGATTCCCACAGGGGGCTCCGGCTTCCCGACGCCGTACGATGGTCGGAAGCAAGGCGGGATAGCTCAGTTGGTTAGAGCACACGGCTCATAATCGTGGGGTCGCGGGTTCAAGTCCCGCTCCCGCTACGAAAACCCCCAAGATCTCGCCATCTTGGGGGTTTTTGCTTGCCGTAGCGACATCCGTCAGTCGATGGGCACGAATTTCACGGTGTTCGTGCGGAGGTAGCCCGTTCCCGCCGCGTTGCTCACCGAAACCGAGCCCGACGGGCCTGCTGCGAAGTCGAACCGGCCGAGCAGTATCCAGGTGGCGCCTCCTGAGCGCTGATCGATGTCGGTGGTCGTGGTGCCGGCCGAGTCGGTCACGGTGAAGCGTGCGGAAGGGCTCGCGTTGGAGTGGTTCGGCACCCAGGCGTAGACGTCGTACTCCCCGGCCTCGGTCAGGTCGGGCCGCCACTCGGCCGTCGCTCCCGGCGACAGGCTCGCCCGCGTCTTGCTGCTCAGCCACCCGGCGACGCTCGACGCGGCCCACGCCGAGCCTGCTTCGGTGTATCCGGGGTCCTCGACCCCGATGATCGCCATTGGCAACGGGGTGACGCTCGTGGCCGTCGGTGCCGACTCGTTGCCGACGAGATCGAGGGTGGTCACCGCGATCGAGTGGGAGACGTCGTTGGCGAGATCGGGCACCTCGTAGCCGAGCGGCCGATTGGTCTCGTCGTTGATGTTGCCGACCGGCTCGTCGTTCTGCAGGGTGCCGTCGACATAGAGGTTGTAGCCGCCGAGGTCGAGCTCGGTGTTCTGGCTCCAATACAGCACCGCCTTGCCGTTGGCCGCTTCGGCCACCAGCCCGGATGGTGGCGTGGGCGCCTGCGTGTCCGCGGGCACGACTGCGGCTGCTCCCGTCGATGGTCCCGACTCGTTGCCCAACCGGTCGACCGTCGTCACAGTGATCTGGTAGTTCTGCCCGGCGAGCAGCTCATGCATCCGGAACGACGTGCGCTTCACCGGCTGCCACGTCAGCCGCTGGCCGTCGAGGTAGACGTGGTAGCCCACGACGTCGGCGCCCGCCACCGGCGACCACGTCGCGGTGAAGTAGGCGTTGCCGTTCGCCGGCGTGGTGGTCACGCTGACTCCGAGGCCGCTCGGAGTCGAGGGCGCCCCGGTCTCCGGCGGCGCGGGCACGAACTTGACCGCGTCGACGCGCATCTGCTTCGGCGGTGTGTTGCCCACCTGGTCGTAGTCGACGCGGCCGGCGTTTCCGGACGCGAACGGATAGTTCCCGAGGCGCAGCCAGCCCCCGCTGGTGGTCGCGGCGGTGATCGGCACGGTCGCCGTTCCGCCGTTGTACGCCACCGTGAACTGCGAGGTCGGCGGCGTGTTGGCGTCGCGCGGAGGCAGCCACGCGTAGACGTCGTAGCTGCCGGCGGCGAGCGTCGGCGTCCAGTGCGCCTTCGCGGTCGAGTTGGCCGAGTACCGAGTGTCGGTGCCGCGCCAGCCGGTGACCCCGGTGGAGGTGTTCCAGGCGCCGGTCTCGGAGTAGCCGGGTGTGCCGTTGTCGATCACCGTGGAGGGGACGAATTTCACGGCGTCGGCGCGCAGGATGCCGACCCCGGCCGGGTCGCTCGCTGCTGTGACCTTCTGCCCCGATCCGGGCGTGAAGGAGTAGGAGCCGAGGCTGACCCACTGCTGGCCGGCCTTCGTCTGATCGACCACGACATCCGTCGTTCCCTCGTCGTGGGTCACTGCGTAGCGCGCCGCGGTCTGCCCCGTTGCGAGAAGACTGGAGTTCCAGGCGTAGACCTCGTAGGCGCCGCCCGTGCTCAGGTTCGGCGCCCACGAGGCGGTGGAGCCCGCCGTGTCGCTTGCGCGGACGGTCTTGTCCTGGAAACCGAAGGCCACCTGGCGACCGTCGGTGACCTCGTAGTGCCACACGCCCGACTCGGTGTAGCCCGGGTCGCCGTTGTCGACGACGACGGTCGCCGCCGATTGGTCGTGCCCCGTCGCGACCGGTGCGAAGTAGCGGAAGTAGTCCCAGGTGGTCTCGCCCGGCAGCTCGTCGGCGACGACGCCCTCGGTGTAGCCGAGGGTGGTGAGCCAGATGTTCTGGATGCCGTGCGGGCCGGCCTTCGGAAGGGTGTACTGCAGCACCCCGTCGGTGTAGAACTTGACCTCGGTGGGCGTCCATTCGAAACCGTAGGCGTGGTACGCGGCCGAGGTGTCCTGCTGGGTGATCAGCTTCCCTTGGTTCCCGACGTGACCCGGCATGAACCAGTGCGAATGGTAGGCGAGCTTGTCCGGAGCGTGCGAGTCGACTTCGAAGCCGTCGATCTCGTTGATGCGGTTGTGTGGGCCGGTGTAGCCCGGCACGTCGGGGATGTAGGCCGAGAGCCCTGTCGTCCAGAACGCCGAGTGGAACCCCTGGTCGCCCCAGAGCTTGGCGCGGGTCTCGTAGTAGCCGTAGCCGAACCACTGCTTGGACACGACGCCGCCGCAACTCGTCGTGATGTCGTCGTCGATCGGCACATCGAGCTCGTCGAAGGCGATGTGCAGGAGTCCGTCGCCCACCGTGACGTTCTCGGGGCGATTGGTGCAGATGGCCTTGTCGCCCTCGCGGTAGAACCACTCGTCTTCGTCGAGGCCGGTTCCGTCGCCATCCACGCCGTCGAACTCGTCGGCCCAGGCGAGTCGGTAGCCCGGAATCGGAGCCGAGGCGGCGGTGGACGGCTCGGCGGTGGTCTCGGCGTGACCCGGAGCGGCAGCGCCGACTCCGAGCCCGGCGAGCCCGAGTGAGGTGATGCCGAGAACGGCGATCCGGCGGATTCGTGCGCGATGTGACGTCATGACTGCCTCCTTGCAGATTCGAACGCTTTGTGGAAGGGAGTGCGAAGTGAGTGGGAACGTCCTAACGCGAACGCGTGAACCGGCGAACGACGTCCTCGTCGACATCGACCCCGAGTCCGGGGCCGGTGGGAACGACGAAGGCACCGTCGGGGTGCACCTCGAGCGGCGTCGTCAGGATCCGGTTCGCGACCGGGAGAGTGAACGGCTGATACTCGAAGGCGAGCAGCGAAGGCGACACCGCGGCGACGTGGACACCCGCGGCCATGGCGATGCCGAACGCTGCGGAGTGGTGGGGTGCGACCTGCGCATGAAAAGCATCCGCCAGCCCGGCTATGGCCAGGCCTTCGGTGATGCCGGTGCGACCGATGTCGGGTTGGGCGAGGCCGAGCGCCCGCCGCTGCAGCCAGTCGGCGAACTCGAAACGGCTGCGCATCGCCTCTCCGACGGCGATCGGGGTGCTGATCGATGCGGCCAGGTCGCGGTGGCCCTCGACGTCTTCGGGAGCGAGTGGCGCCTCGAAGAACCAGGCGCCACGCGCGTCGAGCTCCTTGCCGAGGGCCTTCGCCTCGCCGAGTCGATAGCTCCAGTGGGCGTCGAGCCCGATCTTCAGCTCCGGGTCGACGGCCTGGATGGCGTCGTAGCTCGCGAGGTCGGTGCGCAGGTCTGTGCCGAGGTGCAGCTTCATCCGTCGCGTGCCGGCCGCGACGAGTTCGGCCGCCCGGTCCGCGCGCTCGGCGTCGTCGACTCCGCGCACGCCGGACACATAGCTGGGCACGGTCGGGGAGTGGCTGCCGCCTGCGAGCTCGGCCACCGAGAGACCGACGGCGCGGCCCCAGAGATCCCACAGTGCGATGTCGACGGCCGACATCGCGTCGGCCTGGTGGCCGGTGAGGTGCCCCCGCTCGCGCATCGATTCGGTCATCCGGTGCCAGAGCACCCGCACCCTGCGCGGGTCTTCCCCGAGCACGAGGGGCGTGATCAGCTGGTCCACGATCGTGGCGGCCACCTCCGGTGCAACGGGGGCGAGCCCCTCACCCCAGCCGACGAGGCCGTCTTCGGTTTCGATGCGCACGAGGAGGCTCTCGTAACCCCGCGAGTAGAGGCTGCGCCACGGCGGCTTGATCATGTAGCCGCGGTGTTCGACGGCCGATTCACCGGCGTAGGAGTTGTCGGCGTCCTCCTTGCTCAGAAAGAGGGGAAACGTCTGCACGCGCGAGATCTTCATCGATTGCTCCAGGGTGAAATGGGCAGAGTCCTGCCCCGCGAGGTGGGGTGGTGCTGAGTCAGCTCGTGGCGAAGGCCGTCGAGGAGTAGGAAGGGCTGTAGCCCAGGGCGACGGAGATCTCGTCGGCGGCCTCGATCACCTGAAGCGCGAGTTCTTGGTGCGGCGCCTGCAGATCGAGTGCCGAGAGCGGACCGCTGACCGAGAGGCCGGCGATGATCTCTCCCGCGCGGTTGCGGATCGGAGCGGCAAGGCAGGCCCGGCCGAAGGCGAGCTCCTCGATCTCGGTCGAGTAGCCGCGGCTGCGGATCTCGTCGAGTGCGACACCCATCTCGGCGCGGTCGACGATGGTGTGGGGCGTGAAGCGCGGCGGATTGCCGGCGAAATAGGCGTCGACCTTGGCTGTGGGCATGCCCGACAACAAAGACTTGCCGAGCCCGGTCGCGTGCAGGGGCGCTGAACGACCCGCCATGGAGAAGGACTTCGGCGCGTTCCTGCCCTCGAAGTTGCAGAGATAGAAGAGAGTGAGGTCGTCGATCTCGGCGACGTTCACGCCCAGCCCGATGCGATGTGCGAGGTTCTGCGCGATCATTCGAGCGGCCCGGAAGATCGGTGAGCCGTTGAGGGCGATCGTTCCGAGTGAGACGGCTGCGGGGCCGAGACGGTAGAGCCCGGTGCGCTCGTCTTGGATGACCAGTCGCATCCGATCGAGTGAGGACATCATCCGTGACACCGTCGACTGCCCGAGCCCGGTCATCGTGCACAGTTCGGAGACCCGGAGCTCACCGACCTCCTCGGAGAAGCACGCGAGCAGCGACATCGCCCGCTCGACGGTCTGCGTTCCACCCACGGTCTCCGAGGCCACGATCATCTCCTTCTCCTGTGTCATGCCGGGTCGACCAGTGTCGACCATCTCGGTGGAAGGACGTCCCACATACCGACATCCTAGTGAGGGGATCGCGGCACATCAAGGCAATTATGGGTTAGTCATGCATTTTATGGATTTCGCATGCGCAATGTGATTTACTGACTGCCATCGACGCGGTCTGCCGCTACAACGACGTACGCGCCCTACCAGGGCTGAACTCGGGAAGTGAGTGAATGGAGCAAACCCTCCTCGGTCGCGAGACCGAGCGCACGCAGGCCGAGCGCACCCAGGCCGAACGCGCCCGGCGCCGGCGCACTCCGACCCCGCGCACCCCGACGAAGCGCACCAAACTCGGCGCCCGCGACCGCACCTTCGGGTTCATGATCGCACTGCCGGCGGTGCTGCTGTTCATCGTGATCTCCATCTACCCCTTGGTCTCGAGCATCGGAACGAGCCTGTTCGACCAGTCGCTCCTGCGCCCCGAACGGAACTTCGTCGGGATGGCCAACTACTCGGCGGTCTGGGAGGAGTTCGTCGCTCGTCTCGGCACGACCCTCATCTTCTCCAGTCTTGCGACGATCTTTCCGGTCGTTCTCGGCGTGTGGCTCGCGATGCTGCTGAATGCGCGCATCCGCGGCCGCAACGTCTTGCGCGGCTTCCTGATGCTGCCATGGCTGCTGCCCGGAGTCGTGGTCTCGTTCCTCTGGGCGTGGATCTTCAACGACAGCTACGGCATCCTGAACCACCTGTTGAGCCTCGTGGGGCTGCCGGGGCTGAACCTCCTCGGCAACCCGGCCGGGGCGATGGCCGGTGTCGTGATCGCGAAGACCTGGAACTCGTTCCCGTGGATCATGGTGGTGGCCCTCGCTGCTCTGCAGACCCTGCCGAGCGAGCAACTCGAAGCGGCCGCGATCGACGGGGCGACCAGGCGGCAGCGGTTCCTGCACATCTCGCTGCCGCACTTGATCGGCCCGGTGGCCCTCGTCTCGGTGCTGGAGTTCATCTACAACTTCGGCAACTTCGACACGATCTTCGTAATGACAGGGGGAGGCCCGGGCACGTCCACGACGACGCTGGCGCTGAGCCTCTACCAGATGGCGTTCGGCAGTTATGAACTCGGCAAGGCCTCGGCCATGGGCGTGCTCTGGCTGGTGCTGCTCGGAGTGATCGCGGGCGGATACCTGCTGCTCAACCGACGATTGGAGAAGCGATGACCCGGCGCAGCGAGATCGGGGAGGCGATCGTCTACCCTCGACTGTCCATCCCGGGCAAGGTCGTCCTGACTGTGCTCGCGCTGTTCGGGTTGCTGCCGATCTACTGGCTGGCGTCGACCGCCTTCATGAAGCGCGATGCGGTATTCGCCATCGACCGCCCGCTGTTCCCGATCGATCCGACGCTGGAGAACTTCATCGGGTTCTTCCAGAACGACGCCCTGATCCGCAATCTCGTGAACAGCGTGATCGTGTCGACCGGAACGGCGCTGCTGTCGGTGATCGTCGCGGGCTTCATGGCCTACTCGCTGTCGAAGTTCCGGTACCGGGGCCGCAACGCGATCATGGTCATGTTCCTGATCGGGCAGCTGATCCCGGGAGCGCTCCTGCTGATCTCGCTCTACCTCATGCTCAACTCGGCAGGGCTGCTCTACACCTACACCGGCCTCATCCTCTCGTTCACCACGTTCACCCTGCCGCTGACCGTCTTCCTGCTCAAGGGCATCATGGACGGCCTGCCCGACGACATCCTCGAGGCGGCGAAGGTCGACGGGCTGCGGAGCGGCGCCATCCTGTTCCGGATCGTCTTCCCGCTCGTCGTGCCCGGCCTCATCACGGCCGCCATGTTCGCCTTCATGCGCGGGTGGAGCGATCTGCTGTTCGCGCTGACGCTCGCCGGGCCGGACAAGCAGACCCTGCCTGCCGGCCTCACCCAGGCCTTCATCCACGAGGGAACAGCCGACTGGCCCGCACTGATGGCGGCATCACTCATCACCTCGCTGCCCCTTGCGATCATCTTCATCATCCTGCAGCGCTACTTCGTCTCCGGCCTCGCCGCCGGAGCCGTCAAGGGCTGACCCGCACCGTCCGCACATTTCGACAAGGAGTCCACAGATGAAATCGAGTCCAGCATTCGATCGCCGCGCGTTTCTCATGGGAGGCAGCGCATCCCTCGGCCTCGGCATCCTCGCTCTCGCGGGCTGTGCCACGACCCCGCCGCCGGGCGGCAGCGCCGGAGCAGGCGGTGCCACCGAAGTGAAGACCATCAGCCTCTACGGCAACTCCCTCGGCGAAGATTCGCAGAAGGCGGCCTGGCAATCCGTCGTCGACGGGTTCCAGAAGGCGTCCGGCGCAACGATCAAACCCGTGATCTACCCTTACGACCAGGCCGCGACCCAGTTGGCGCTCACCGGTCGTTCGGGCAAACTCCTCGGCGTGGGTCAAGCCGGACCATGGCAGGTGCTCTCGCCGATGGGCGTGCTCGCCGACCTCACAGATCTCGCCGACGGACTCGGCATCCCGCAGGGCGTGCTCGACACCTACACGATCGACGGCAAGCTCTACGTTCTGCCGCTGACCGCGGCCGGCATCGGCCTCATCGTCAACGGCGAGATCGCCTCGAGCGTCGGGCTGAAGTCGGGGTTGTCGACGGATGCCTTCGCCACCGCGCTCGAGAAGATCAAGAGTCAGGATTCCAGCCTGATCCCCTACGCGGCGGTCACCAAGAACCCCGACCTGAAAGACGCGGTGCATTGGATGTGGGGCTTCGGCAGCGAGGTCGTCACCGCCGATCTCGAGTGCACGATCGGCGACAAGGAGAGCGTCGAGGCCATGACCTGGTACAAGGGGTTGCAAGACCAGGGTCTGATCCAGCCGAACGTGGCGCGATCGGATGCGCGCATCCTCTTCGCCAGCGGGCGGACGGCCGTCTACGATGACGCCCCGCTCGCCTCGACCTTCGTGAAGACCAACGGCGCCGCGCAGAACGTCATCGACAACATCAGCACCATCAGCCGGCCGCAGCACAAGGGCAAGGACTCGTTCAACCGTGCCTGGGGTGGCGGCCTGTTCGTCACTGCAGGCGAGGGTGAGACGACGAGTCGCGACTTCGCGCTCTTCGCCGCGACCGACCTGGCCGCCGCCACGGCGCTCTACGAGCAATCGGCGGTCGCTCCGGCGGCGAAGTCGGTGGCCGACCAGATCCCGGCTCTCGCGAACGACACCTTCCAGACGGTCTTCCGCACCGAGGTCTCGGAGCACGCCCGCGGCGCCGCGTGGGACCGCATCGCCGTCACAGCGCAGGTGGACACCACGATCGGCGAGGGCGTCGCGTCGATCCTCGCCGGACAGGTCGACGTGCAGTCGGGTCTCAACGACCTCAAGCAGAAGGTGCAGAGCCTGCTCGACTCGAACGCGTGAGCACCGCGTCCCAGGCCTGACCGACACGATCGAGTGCCGCGTCGACGATCCCCAGGCGGGTGGTCGTCGACGCGGCGGGCGGGCAGCTGATCTTGAGCCCGATGAACGGCGGCTCAGCGCAGGCGTCCGCCGCTGAGAGGGTCGCCTCGAGCGCCGCGTCGTCAAGCAGCGAGGGGTCGTCGGGGTCGTTCGGATCGGCCGGCGGGAGGTGCACGTCGGCCCAGGCGCCGCCGCGGGCATCCGTCCGACCCGAGCAGCCCGAGAGCACGACTCCGGCGAGGAGGCCGGCCTCGCGCACTGCTCGAACGTGCTCGACCGGGGTGAGCGCACTGCCGCCCTCGATCGCCGACCGGCCCCAGTTGATCACCAGGCCGACCGGCGCCTCGTGCTGGGCGAACCGGCGCACGACCTCGATCTCGGCCTCCAGCTCGAGGAATCCTTTCGCCGCCGTTCGGCCGGGTCTCGCCGCGTCGCAATGTTCGACCACGAGACGTGCGCCGGCCCAATCCCAGCCGAGCAGTTCGTCGAGAGAGCGGCCCAGAGCATCCGCTGATGAGCCGGCGCCTGAGCGGGGAGCGGTCTGCAGCTCCACGAAGTGCACGACGGATCGGCCGGCGAGGTCGGCGAGACGCACCGAGGCGTCGCGCACCGATCGCGCCACGTCGACCGCGGAGCGTCGCCCGTCGGCGTCGAGCGAGGCGAGCCCGAACCGCGGCCGCGAGGAGAGGCGGCCGACGGTGTCGCCGACCAGGGTCGTGACGAGCTCCTTGTGGTCGCCCAGGCGTGCCAGCAGCCAGTCGTCGCCGTTCCGGTTGAACCGGTCGAGGTAGGGAATTTCGAGGCCGGCCACATCGGGTCGCCGCAGCAGGCCATCGAGCAGCGTGCGCTCGTCAGCGGCATCGAGGTCGGGCCCCGCGGCCGCGTAGGCGCCGACGATCACTTGGCGAGGTAAAGGGTTCGGTGCGCCGATCGTGTCGCACGTCGCGGTCATCGGGCCCGCTCGCCGAAGGTCAGGGGTCGGATGCGCTCGATGAGCCCCGTCGTGTGTTCTGCGGTGCGCATGATCTCCGCTGCCTTCTCGGGCCCCGGGAGGCCTGTGGTGTCGCCGACTGCCGAGATGACCAGAGCGGCCAGTCGCGAGCCGATCAGCGCGGCCGCCTCCGGATCGGCGCCGTCGAGTCGCGCCCAAAGATAGCCGCCGGTGAACGCGTCGCCTGCGCCCACCGTGTCGACGACCGTCGTGGCGACGGAGCCGAGATGGCGGGGATGCCCCTCGGGATCGATCCAGTGACATCCGCGCTTGCCGTCTTTGATGACGACCTCGCGGCATCCGGTGGACATCGCGGCATGCGCGATCTCGCCCGGGTCGGACGTGCCGAACAGGGCCTCGCCCTCGTCGGCGCCAACGATGAGGAGGCGGGTCACCGGAAGCGCGTCGCGGATCGCGGCGAGGCTCTCCTCCCATCGGCCGAGGGCGGGACGCAGATTGGCGTCGATGACGAGCCAGGTGCGCGTGCTGAACTCCGGGTGCCCCGCGAGCGCGCGGAACAGCTCCGCGGGCTGCTCGCCGAGGGCCGCGGTGAGGCCGGAGACGAGCACGGCGCGCGGGTGGTGGGCGAGGGCTCTCTCGAGTGCCTCCGGTCCGAGCCGCGATGCGGCCGAGCCGGCGCGGTAGTAGTGCACGCGCCGGGCATCCGAGCTCACCGGCTCTTTGAAGAAGATGCCGGTGGGCCGCGCGCTGTCGGTGTCGGCGTCGAGCGATACGCCGAGCCGGCGTGCGGTCTCGTGCACGCGCGCCGCGAAGGGATCGTCGCCGAGCCGTGTCACGAGGGCCGGCCGGCCGCCGAGAGCGGCCACGGCGGCGCAGGCATTCAGCTCGGCGCCGGCCACATGCACGCTGTACGCCGTCGCGGTCTCGAGTGTGCGGCCGGCGCCGGGCTCGAGCAGCACCATGGCTTCGCCGATTCCGACCACATCGCACCGCGGCCGCGAAGAGGAAACCGGGCTCACAGCCAACGGGCCCGCAGCTCGGGCTTCAGCCACGCGGCGGGAGACGAGATCGACAGGCCGCCGTCGACCGGGATGGTGGCGCCCGTGACGAATGAGGCACCCCCCGAGGCGAGGAACACCACTACGGATGCGACCTCCCCAGGCGAGCCGACGCGACCGAGCGGATAGCCCTCGCTCTCGTCCGAGCCGATCGCCGAGATGCTGCCGGGCTCGACGGCGTTGACGCGGATGCCCCGCGGCCCGTATTCGAGAGCGAGTTGGCGCACGAGGCCTTCGACGCCGGCCTTCGCCGCCGCGTAGGCAGGGAGTCCGGGAGCGGCCAGGGAGGCGTTGACGGAGGTTACCGCGACGATCGCCGACCCGGGTGCGAGGTGAGGGAGCGCTGCCCTCGTCGCGAAGAAGGCGGAGTCGAGGGTCGCGCCCACCGCGTTCCGCCAGTCGACGTCGCTGGTGTGTTCGGCCGAAGCGACCGGCATCTTCGCAGCGGCCAGAACGAGCACGTCGAGGCGGCCGAGAGTCGCTCGAGCCTCGCCCACCGCCCGGTCGGCTTCGGCGGAATCAGAGCAGTCCGCCACCACGAAGCCCTCATAGGCCTCGGATTCGAGCGGTGTGAGGCCGATGCCGACGACCCGGTCGCCGCCGTCGCGGAAGGCGGCGGCGATGGCCAGCGCGATGTCGGAATTGCCGCCGATCAGAGTGACTCCGCGACCGGTCACGCCCGAACCCCCGAACGGTAGGCGGGAAGACCGAGCTCATCGAGCACCACGTGCACGGCCTTCCGGCTGCCGGGGTCGAGGGTGGTGGCGGGGTACCGCACCCGGGCGTTCTCGATGATGCCCCGGGCGACGAGGACCTCCTTGTGCACGGCCCAGGCGATGCCGGGTTGCAGGCCGATCAGAATGAGCGGAAGGAGGCGCCGGAACGCCTCCCGCGCCTCCTCGTGGTCGCCCTGCTCCCATTGGTCGAGAACGGGTCTCAGCACATCCGAGAACTCGCAGGCGGGCATCGTGCCCACGGCTCCGCGAGCGTATTCCTCAAGGCAGAACTGGGCGTTCTGGCCTCCGAGCACCACGAAGGAGGGGTCATCGACCGCTTCGACCACTGCGCCCACCTTGGGAGTGGTGGGCGGCGCCTCGATCTTCACCGATCCGATGCGGTCGATTCGGGCGAGTTCCGCGATCAGCGACGGCGGTATCGCGACCCCGGTGACGCCCGGTGCGTCCTGCACCATCGTGGTCAGCCCGGTCGCCGCTGCGACCTCGCCGTAGAAGTCGACCAGGGTTCCCGCGGGCGGCTTCACCATGAACGGGGGGAGCACCATGAGGGCGTCGGCACCGCCCGCTTCCGCTTCGGACGCCTGCTCGATCGCCGTGGCCGTCGAGGTTCCGTTGACTCCGGCGATCACGGGAACCCGCCCGGCCGTGACCTCCACGACCGCGGCCAGGATCGATCGTCGGTCGATCGCGGTGAGGGCGAAGCCCTCGCTCGCCATGCCGAACACGGCCAGCCCGTCGACCCCGGCGTCCAGCTCGAACTCGACCAACCTCCGCAGCCCGACCGTGTCGAGCGCGCCGGACTCGTCGAACGGCGTCGCCAGAATGGGCATCAAGCCGCGCAAGGTCGTGACCATGGATCGTCCTAACTTCAGCGTCAATGCTGAGCTGAGCATGCGCGGAACATTTTCGCGCAATCGGCATTCATATTGTGAGTTAGCCTGCCATATATTGGATTCTATCGCCAGACGTGGGAGTGGAGAGTCATGACCGTTTCAGAAGACGCACGGATGTCTCGCGCATTGGATTCGGCTCTGGTCGACGTGCCGGTGGTGGGGATCGTGAGAACGGATGACGGTGACCACGCCCACGATGCGGTGTGCGCCCTGCTCGACGGGGGACTGACCGTGGCCGAAGTCACTTTGACCACCCCCGGGGCGCTCGCGGTGGTGCGTTGGTTGCGCGGCGAAAGTCGGGCGGGGGTGGTGATCGGGGCGGGTTCGGTGCGAACCGCCGCCGACGCGCTGGCGTCGATCGAGGCCGGGGCGGAGTTCCTCGTCACGCCGACGACGAATCCGGCGGTTCTGTCGCTCGCTCGCGAGGCGGGTGTGCCCGTTCTGTGCGGGGCGTTCACACCCACCGAGATCGAGGTGGCGAACGCCGCCGGCGCTCACCTCGTCAAGCTGTTCCCCGCCTCGATCGGGGGTCCGGCGTATCTGCGCGACCTGCTCGCGCCCATGCCGGAACTCCGGATCGTGCCGACCGGCGGAGTGAGCATCGACAACCTCGGCGAGTGGTTCGAGAGCGGGGCACCCGCCGTCGCGGTCGGGAGTGCCCTCGTGCCGCGCCAGGGGGCCGCGGCTTCCGACATCGCCGAGCGCGCCGCGCGCTTCGTCGCGGCCGCCGTCGCCGCACGAGGGCGGTACGCCCGGCCCGTCGCATGACCCGCGTCGTCGATGTGATTTCGGGCGACCGCTTCGCCCAGGGCGAATCCCCGCGGTGGGACGCCCGTCACGACGAGCTCGTCTGGGTCGACATGGCCACCGGTACCCTGCACCGTGGAACGATGGATTCGGCCGGACTGACCGTGATTGCATCGATCGGAATCGGTGGCCGGATCGGGTGCGCGGCGCCGATCTCCGACGATCCGGACGGCCTGATCGTGGCTGCCGACCGCGGTTTCCTGCGGGTCGGCCGGAACGGAGAGCTCGCGCCGACGCAGGTGGACGTGGCGCCTGAGGGTGCCTTCATGAACGACGGCGGATGCGACCCGGCCGGCCGGTTCTGGGCCGGCACCCAGTCGGTGCCGCGGGCGCCGCACTGCAGCCTCTACAGCCTCGAACCCGACGGCACGGTGATCGAGCGCCTCCGCGGGGTGACGGTGTCGAACGGCCTGAGCTTCTCGGCCGACGGTCGCACCCTCTATTACATCGACACGCTGCCCGACCGCGCGATCGACGCCTTCGACGTGGATGCCCGGGGCCGGCTCGGTAATCGACGGCGGCTTGCGGTGGTCGAGGGCGGCAATCCCGACGGTCTGGCCATCGATGAGGAGGGGGCGCTCTGGGTCGCGGTGTGGGATGCCGGTCAAGTGCGACGGTACGCGTCCGACGGACGACTGCTCGAGTCGATCGACCTGCCAGCGGTTCGGCCCACCGCCGTCGCGTTCGTCGGCAGCACTTTGATGGTCACGACTGCTTCAGTAGGCCTGCCGGCGCCCTCGCCCGAGGACGGCGCGATCCTCGCTGTCGCCCTCGATGTCGGCGGAGCGCCCGCGTCGCCCTACGGCCGGCCGGGCGTATGACTCAGGGGCCCCGCGTCCCCCTCACTGCCGCACGAGTGCTTTGAGAACAGCGACACCCCGACCAGAATGGATGCGGACGGTGATTCGCAGACATGGCACAGCACTCTGACGCGCAGGCGATCACGATCGACAACCCGTCGGGGCTCTCCCTCACCGTGTTGCCGCAGCGCGGTCTCGACATCGGAGAGGCGTCGTTCGACGGCGGCATCCTGAGTTGGGCGCCGGCCGGCGGTGTGCCGAAGGTGCCGGCCGCAGAAGGGCCCGAGCAGTGGCGGTCGACTTTCGGCGGCCTGGTCGCCACCTGCGGTCTCAACAATGTGGGTTGGCCGTCTGAGGGCTACGGGATGCACGGCTCCTTCACTCTTACTGCCGCCCACGACGTCTCCGTGGCTCGCGACGCCGGCGCGGTCAGCGTCACAGGCGTCGTCACCGACGGCGACCTGGTCTGTCATCGCTCGGTCGTCGTCACCGATCGATCGCTCGCCATCACAGACGTCGTCACGAACACGGCCGCGGCCGACCGGCAGGCGCCGATCCTTTACCACGTGAACTTCGGCGCCCCGTTCCTCGGTGCGGAACTCGTGGTCGACGGTGCGGTCGCGACGAGCATCCCGCGCGATCCACTGCCCGGGGCCCCGGTCGACTGGCGCCGGCCGGCCCGGAACGCGGTGTTGGACGACTTCGTGATCGAGCATCTCTGGGAGGCCGACGCTCCTCGCGTCATGACGCTCACCGACGCGGCCACCCGACGTCGGGTTTCGGTCGGATGGTCCGGTCTGCACAGACTGCACCAGTGGATCGACCTCACACCTCGCTATTTCGTGACCGCCATCGAACCGTCGAACAGCTCGGTGCAGGGCCGGGAGTTCGACCGCGCAGCGGGCCGCGCTCCGATCCTCCGCGCGGGTGAATCGCGCACCACCGGCGTGACGATCTCCTGCGAGAACCTGCCCATCTGAACCCCGACGCTCCGCTGGTTCGCCGGCCGTGGATTCCCTCGTGCGAAATTGTTCACCGAGGCGTACGTTCGGTCGCGCCGCCGGCGTAGCCCGCATCCGCGGGGCGAGCGACCGGCGAGACGGAGGTGCGACGTGTCAGAGAAGACGGATGCGGCGGGTGGGTCGCCGAAGCCGAAGACCGTGCGGAGCCTGGTGCCGGCCCGCATGGACAGGTTGCCGTGGACGAGGTTCCACTGGATGGTGGTGTTCGGTCTCGGGGTGTCGTGGATCCTCGACGGACTCGAGATCCAGATCATCGCGTCGAACGGCTTCCAGGAGTCGCTCGGCATGGACTCCCAGCAGGTGGGCCTGGCCGGCACCATCTACCTCGTGGGCCAGGTCGTCGGCGCTCTCGTGTTCGGGCGGCTCTCCGACAAGTTCGGCCGCAAGAAGCTCTTCATCATCACGCTCGCCATCTACCTTGTGGGATCAGCGGCCGCCGGCTTCTCGCCGAACATGGAGTTCCTCTTCGCGATGCGCTTCGTGGCGGGTCTCGGCATCGGCGGCGAGTACGCGGCCATCAACTCGGCGATCGACGAACTCATCCCGAGCCATTACCGCGGTCGCATCGACATCGCCATCAACGGCACCTACTGGGCCGGTGCAGCGCTCGGCTCGGTGGCCAACCTGTTCTTCTTGAACCCCGACAACTTCGCCGAGAACGTCGGATGGCGCCTGGCCTTCTTCATCGGGCCGATCCTCGGTCTCGTCATGATCTACATGCGCCGCCACATCCCGGAGAGCCCGCGGTGGCTGATGACCCACGGCAAGGAGGACGTGGCCGAGAAGACGGTCGACGACATCGAGGCGCGGGTGGAGAAGGAGTCGGGCAAGAAGCTCGACCCGGTGCCCGACGACCAGGCCATCGAGGTGGTGCCGCTCGACCGCATCCCGTTCAAGAAGATCGCCAGCGTGCTCATCCGCGACTACCCGAACCGCACGGTGGTCGGCTTGACGATGATGATCACGCAGTCCTTCCTCTACAACGCGATCTTCTTCACCTACGCCCTGGCCCTGCAGAACTTCTACGGTGTCGAGAACGACGCGGTGCAGTACTTCTTCTTCCCGTTCGCCATCGGCAACCTGGTCGGGCCGCTCGTGCTCGGGCACCTGTTCGACACCTGGGGCCGGCGCAAGATGATCCTGCTGACCTACGGCCTCGCCGGCGTCATCCTCACCATCTCCGGATTCCTCTTCCAGGCCGACCTGCTGAATGCCACGACCCAGACGGCCTTTTGGTGCGTGTCGTTCTTCTTCGCCAGCGCGGGCGCTTCATCGGCCTACCTCACGGTGAGCGAACTGTTCCCGCTGGAGATGCGGTCGCAGGTCATCTCCTACTTCTTCTCGATCGGCCAGATCGCCGGCTCCGTCGCCCCATTGCTGTTCGCGACGCTGATCGGCGAAGGCGAGGACCGCGGACCGATCGCCATCGGCTACATCGGCGCGGGTCTGCTGATGCTCGCAGGGGGGATCGTGGCGTTCATCTTCGGAGTCAACGCGGAGCGCAAACCCCTCGAGGCCATCACCAACCCGCTCTCGGCGGTGAGCTCCGGCAAGTTGAAGGTGGAGGGGGAGCGCACCACGCGGGACCGCGAACGGCAGACCTGAGAGCGTCGCTCGGAGGGGCGCTCAGCGCGCCGGTTCGAAGCGTGCGGCGAGGTCGTCGAGGAGGGGCCCGAAGCTGTCGACCATCTGGTCGAAGAACTCCTTCTCCCACTCCGCGCCGGTTCCGTAGGCACTCGTCACCACACGGAGCACACAGGACCCGCCGGATTCGGCTTCGATGAGGAATTCCGTCGCGATCGGCGTGACCGCGGACAGGGTCTCGTAGACCTCGGCCAGCGGCACGCCGATCGAGTCGAACCACTCGGCCATGTCGGGAGCGATCTCTTCGGGGCGTTCGGCGATCGGCCACGGCTCCTCGTAGGCGAAGCGCGTGTTCGGCGTGTAGTCGGTGACGACTCCGCGGGAGGTGTAGTCGCCGAGGTCGAAAGTCACCTGGCCTCCGGCCTGCGGTTCGAGCCGGGTGGGTGCCATCCATGACGCGATGCCGTCGGCCGTGGCGATCACCTCCCACACCTGTTCGGGACTGGCGGCCAGGGGGTAGCGGCGTTCCATCCGGTGCTCGACGCGTTCCGGTTCGTCGGGGCGGTTCATGATGACTCCTTCGGTCGGGGGTAGGACGAGAGGGTCAACCGATGCGGCCGGCCCTCGTCGTGGTGGTAGCGGGCGACCAGAGCAGCGATCGCCGATTGCAGTTCGGTGGCGAAGGCCGCCCGGTCCTCGGGCGAGGCGAACCCGATCACGGTGTCGACGGTGAGGGTCGGAAGGCGCGTCTCGGTCGTCGTGCTGTTCGCGATGGCTCCTACTTCGGAGACGGTGCGCGCGTTCACGGCGATGAGATACGCGGCCGACAGGCGGTCGGCGATCTCGTCGGGATCGACGGCGGCGTTCTGCAGCACGCCGGGCGAGACCACCAGACAGCGGGCCGACCGACGCATGAACCGCTCGTTGATGCCGCCCCACAGGCGGGTCTCCGCCTGCTCGATCAGCCCGTGCGCCTCGAGCGCCTTGAGGTGGTAGTTCACCTTCTGCCGAGTCGACCCGATCGCCGCCGCGACGGTCGTGGCCGAACCGGGCTCGCTCAAGGCGTCGAGGATCGAGGTGCGGATCGGATCGAGTGCGACCTCGACGGCGGCACTGTCGGTGAGTACTCGGATGTCCTCCATGCACTCAATCTAGAGCTTGACAGAAAAAGTTGTCAAGGGGTGGGGACGAGGGTCTCCAGTGCTGGGCGCGTGGCCAGGTAGTCCTCGATGCGCTGACGACGCTCGAACTCGTTGGAGTACGCGACCTCCACCAGCTCGAGCGAGATGCCGTCGGGGTCGTGGAAGTAGACCCAGCGCCATCCGGCGAGAGCGCCGTCGTCGAAGCCGTTGATGTCGGCGAGGAACTCCACCCCGTGGGACTCGAGTTCGGCCTTCTTGGCGACGATGTCGTCGACCCGGAGGGCGATGTGCATCGCGCCGAGGTAGTTCTGCTGGATCGGCTCGTCGTTGTCGACCGGCCGGTTGGCGTATTCCAGGAGCTCCAGCGTGGCATCCGACCCGATGCGCAGGAGCGCGTTCCGAAGGCGGGCCCCGGGCACACCGGTGCCGCGTGCCAGCGCTTCCCCCTCCATCCACTCGCTCGGCTCCTGCGAGAGCGGCAGGCCCAAGACGTCGTGATAGAAGTAGATCGAACGATCGAGATCCCGCACGATGATGGCCGTGTGGTGCACGCTTCGAATTGTCATTGTGTTGATTCCTTCTCTGTGTCCTCGTCGAAGACGAACATGACCTTGTCGGCTCGTCTCTCCTGCACCATCCGGAACGCGGTCGGCGCCTCGTCCAGCGTGAAGCGGTGGCTCACGGTGACTTCCGGCGTGATCCCGTGACGCAGGATGAATCGCACCATCTCGTCGTATTCATAGATGGGGAAGACCCATCCGCCGATCACGGTCAGCTCTTTGCGCAGGAACTGCTCGCTGGGGTTGATGGTCGCCGAGGAGGATTCCCCCACGAACGCCGCGCGCCCGAGGCGGGCTGCCGCGTCGAGAGCCAGGTTCTCGCCCGCAGCGTTGCCGGAGCAGTCGATGGCGACCTCGGTGCCGCGGCCGTCGGTGAGCGCCAGGATCTGCTCGAGCGCCGTGCCGTCGCTCACGTCGACGACATGATCGGCGCCGAGGGTGCGAGCCAGCTCCAGACGGTGGGGCACCAGGTCGACCGCGATGACGTCTGCACCCCGCGCCTTCGCGACGAGAACCGCGGCCGCGCCCATCGGGCCAAGGCCCACCACCGTCACGACATCCGTTCCCGACACCCCGAGGCGCTTCTGCGTGTGGTACTGGGTGCCGAAGTTGTCGACCATCACCGATCCGGCCTCGTAGGAGAGCTCGGGCGGCAACTGGAGACACACTGCCTCCGGCACGACGATGTATTCGGCGTCGCCCCCGTCGACGTCGAAACCGACGCACTGCCACTGCAGACACTGCTCGATGTAGCCGGCGCGACAGAACTCGCAGTGCATGCATCCGATCGACAGATGCACGGCGACCCGATCGCCCACGGCGACGCTCCGCACCCCCTCGCCGATCTCGACCACGTCTCCTGCGGCCTCGTGCCCGGGAATGATCTTTCCGCTCCCGGCCAGGTTTCCACCCACGACCGCATTGCCGGAGTAGAGCGAGAGGTCGCTGGCGCAGATCGCCGACGATCGCACTTTGATGAGCACCTGGTTCATCGAGGGCACCGGAATCGGTCGCTCGACGACCTCGACCGTGCCGTCGCCGGGCAACAGGACTGCCTTCATGTCTCCTCCAGGAGGGGGTTTCACTTGATTGCTCCGAAAGCGAGTCCCGACACCATCTGACGGCGCAGAAGCACCATGAGCACCAGAATCGGTGCGGCCGTCAGAGTGGCGGCCGCCGTGATGTTGCCCCAGTCCGTGCCGTAGAGGCCCGTGAACTGCTGCAGGCCCACCGGCGCCGTCTTGGCGCCGCTGCGGGTGAGGGTGAGCGCGAACAGGAATTCGTTCCACGTCAGCACGATGGTCAGCACCGCCGCGGTCGCCGCCGAGGGCACGAGCAAGGGCCAGATGACCCTCGTCAGGATGGTCCACGACGACGCGCCGTCGACCATCGCGGCCTCCTGCAGCTCGTAGGGGAGCTGGATGATCGAGCTGCGGAGGATCCACACCACGATCGGCAGGTTGAAGGCGGCGTAGGGGATGATGAGCGCGATGTAGGTGTCCATGAGCCCGAGCCGACCGACGATCAAGAAGATCGGAACGACCGCGACGATCGGCGGAAACATATAAGTGGAGAGAATCCAGTTCGACAGGCCTTTGCGAGCTCGGAACGACCGCATCGACAGTGCGTACGCCGCGGGAACCGCGAGGATCAGCGCCAGTGCGGTGGACCCGAGGCTGACGATCGCGCTGTTCAAGAGGAGATTGGCGAAGCCCTCCGAATTCCCGGCGCCCGGCAGGAGCACCGCCGCGTAGTTCTCCAAGGTGGGCGTGAAGATCCACGCCGGCGGGATGTCGTTGGCCAGAGCGGTCGGCTTGATCGAGGTGATGAGCATGAACACGATCGGCACCATGCTGATCACGAGCCACAACCACAGCCAGGTGCGGCCCGCCAGCCACAGCGTCAACGCGCCGGGACTGACTTTGCTGGTGCGAATACCGGACTGGCTCATGACATCTCCTCAGGGTCTGCTCGGCGGCCGATGACTCGCTGCAGCAACGGGATCAGCAACGACAGCAGCACCAGGAAGATGACCCCCAGGGCGCAGGCCAATCCGACGTTGAAGGTCTGCAAGCCGATCCGGTAGATGCCGAGGTTGATGATCTCGGTGGAATCGCCCGGGCCGCCGCCCGTGAGGATCTTGAACGAATCGAAGGTCTTGAACGCTTGGATGGCCCGCAGCACGACGGCGATCGAAAGAAACGGGAGCATCTGCGGCAGGGTGATGTGCCAGAACATCTGGGCACTGGACGCGCCGTCGACCATCGCGGCTTCGCGCGGCTCCAGCGGAAGCGATTGCAGCCCGGCCATCAGGATCAAGGCGATGAACGGGGTCCACTGCCACATGTCCAGGATGACCAGCATCAGCCAGGCCGTAGTCGGATCGCTGAGCAGGTCGGTTCCCTCAGGCAGGCCGAGGAAGCCGAGGTAGTACCCGATCCAACCGAAGTTCGGGTTCAGCAGCTGCTTGAAGACGATCGCCGCCGCGGCCGGCGTGACGGCGAACGGCAGCAGCATGATGGCGGCGCCGAAGCGGTTGGCCCGGGTCTGCCCCGACAGCGGGAGCGCCAGGGCGAACCCGGCGGCCAGCTCCAGCGCCACCACCACGACCACGAAGGCGATCGTCACGAGGAAGGAGTGCTGGGTCGACGGATTCGTGAGAGCGGTGATGAAGTTGTCGAAACCGACGAACTTCCCTGCACCACCGAGAACGCGGTCGTTGCGGAACGCGGAGTAGAGCACGAAGATCGCGGGCCCGATGGTCAGCGCGCCCAGCACGATGAGGCTCGGCGCCATGTAGAACCACGGCGAGCTCCGCTTGCGGGGGCGCGGCGGCCGGCTCCGCGCAGGCGGATCGATCCGCTGCACGGGCCGTTCCACCGACGGCGCCAGGGTTCTGGTCATCGCACGCGCCCTTTCGCTCCGACTCCGCGCCCGCTCACTAGTTCCCGGCTCCCAGCAACGACTGCACCCTGTCGGCCGCCGAGCTCAGTGCCTCCTCGGGCGTCGACGCCCCGGTCGCTGCGTCGTTGACCGCGACGGCGATCTCGTGGCTGATCTCGGTGTAATTGGGCACCCGCGCGCGGCCGACCCCCTGGGCGAGCGAATCGCCGAGCGTCTCGTAGAACGCAGCTTCCGGATTGTCGCTCGTGACGCTCTCGTAGGCCGAGACGCGGCTGGGGTGCATCTGCAGTTCCGTCATCGCGGTCTGCTGCTCGCTCGCCGTCATCCAGCTGATGGCTTGGTAGGCCCATTCCTTGTTCTTCGAGTTGGGATTGATCGAGAGCATCCAGGTGCCGAAGTGCGGGCCTTCTGCCTGCTGTCCGGGCATGGGGGCGTATCCGATCCGGCCGCCGGCGTCGGAGACGGTGGGCGAGAGCGCCATGGGGCTGTAGTTCCAGGTCATGGCCGTCAGTCCGCTGGCGAACGAGTCGGCCGTGGTTCCCCAGTCGGCCGAGGTGCTGCCGGGAGGCACGTTGCCGCTCTGCGCGAGATCGGCGTAGTAGGTCAGGGCATCGACGCCCTCGGGCGTGTCGAAGGTCTGCTCCCCATCGGGGTTGACCAACGTTCCGTCACCGCCGAAGGATGCGAGCAGGGTCTTGAAGTCATCGGTGGCCCAGTCACCCACCCCGGCCATGATGGTCGTTCCGTACAGACCCTTGTCGGGCTGCGTGAAGAACTCGGCGACGTCGGCGAAGTCCTCCCAGGTGGTCGGCACAGCGAGGGGCCGGCCGTACTCCGCGGCGAACGCGGCCTGTTGGGCGGGATCCTCGAAGAGGTCGGCCCGGTAGGCCATGGTCGCCACGTTCGCCTGGATCGGCAGACCGAAGACGTCGAAGCCCGAGTCCGTGATCGAGCCGATGTCCGGTGCCGACTCCGCGTCGTCGAATCGCTCCGTGGGTGAATCGGCCTTGTAGACCGCCGTGTCGTAGAAGACCTTCGGGATGAAGTCACCCAAGTCCGACTCGGGGGCGTTCTTGTTGAGGGCATCGTTGCTCAGGTACGACCCGAGGGGCTCGAGGCTCTGAACGAGGGCGGGCGCCCAGGGAGTGTCGACGATCACGATGTCGTAGTAGTCGCTGGCCGATGCGAACTCCGAGAAGACCTTCTGCTGGAGGGCGTCGTACGGCATGTTGTCGATCTCCAGATCGACCCCGTAGGCCTCCTTGAATCCTGGAACGAGCGACGCGATGGCTTCGTCGCCTGCCGAGGCGTCGCCGTACAGCACTCTGAGCTGCTGCGGCTTTTCGGCGTTCTCATCCGGACCGCTCGAGCCGGCGGTGCAGCCGGCCAGCAGCAGAGATGCTGCGCCGAGCAGAGCCCCGGCTGCCAATAGGGGTCGTCTGAAGGTGCTCCTGGGAATCATGGTTCGACCTCGTCGTCTGATTGATCGTGCAAGAGGATGCGCCGCTAGGGCGTTCGGCGATTGCCGTTAGATCTGTAGTGAAACTACCTAGACAGTCTTTCGGGCGCAACCCTTGATGCGATTTTGGGCAAAACAGACGTTACATCTTGCATTCTGGGAATGTTTACTACAAGATAAGGCCAACACGAGGAGGTGGCGGCCGGAGCACGACGGCGTGGTCGCCGTGCCCGAACGCGCCTCCGGGGTCTACTGCGTGGCGCCCGGCGAGCCGCTGAACGGCGGCTCGATCGCCGGATCGACCTCGTTCATGAACGCCCGCGCGATCTGCTCCCAGTCGGAGCCCTCGATGTAGCCCTCTTTGCCGTCGGGCGTCAGGGTCGTGTACACCGGCTCGTGCTCCTCGCCCTCCGGCGACTTCACCACCAGGTAGCCGAACATCGTGCCGTCGCGGGTGATCGTCCATCGCGGCGGGCCGCCCGCGAGCGTGTAGCTGAATCCGCGATGTTCGATCGTCAGGTTCTCGGACTCCAGTGCCATCATCTACTCCTTCTCGGCTGCGCGACGGGCTATGGATGCCCGGATCGCTTCCTCATCGACATCGATGTCGCCCGCGTCATCCGGGCCGCCGACCCCGGGCACCGATTTCACGGCAGCCTCGTCGATGTCCGGGTCGTCGAAGTGCGCGGAGGTGCGGGGTTCGTCCTGTGCCTGCTCGGTCTCCCGACCGCTCGCCGGGCTGTAGGACATGTCCTTCTCCACGGTGTCTTCGTCGTTGCCGCTCTGGATCGCCATGGTTCCTCCTGGTGCTACGGATGCGCCTCCGACGCGAGACCGGTGACCGTTCCGACGGTACGCCTGAACGCCCGCGAATCGTAGGGAGGGCACCCGTAGCCCAGCGCACTCGGAGTCTGGACCTCCGCGCGACAGCGACAGTACAGTGGCGGCATGGGGCATCCGGGCCCGGTGCGGCGATCCGATGTGGCCGGTGCGGTGACGATCCGGCGGCCGGTGCGCGTCGTCTTCGCCGTCTGCTCCGAGTTGCGCAATCTTCCGCGTTCGGTGGGCGACGTCGTCGACGTGCGGCCGCTCGGGCACGACCGATACGAATGGACGGTGGCGGGACCCGCCGCTATCCGCGTGCGGCTCACGGTGGAGGTCACGGCGCGCGAGCCCGACCGGGCGCTTGCCTATCGCTCCCGGGGCGTTCGCGGAATGCGGGCGCAGTGGCTTTTCCGGTTCGAGGAGACCGACCAGGGTTTCTGTCGCGTGCACGAGACCATCCGTCTGCCGTTCGGGGCGCTGGGGGCGGCGGTTTTGAGAGCGGTCGGCAAGAACACGTCGGTGGAGCTCCACGCCAACCTCCGCCGGTTGAAAGACGTGCTCGAGTCGGACGATCCGGCGCGATGACGAACCCGGCTCACGCCCTCCCCGACGCCGGAGGAGCTGCCGCGGCGTCGGCTCGCGCGAGGTCGCGCGCGATGTCGGCCACCGCATCCCGCCCGGCCCGATTCGCACCGACGGTCGACTGCGAGGGGCCGAAGCCGATCAGGTGGATGCGGTGGTCGCGTTCGACCCGGGTGCCGCGCAGGGTGATGCCACCCTCGGGGTTCTTCAGCTGCAGCGGATCGAGGTGCGCGAGCGCCGCCCGGAATCCGGTGGCCCAGAGGATGACGTCGACGGAGGTGAACGTTCCGTCGGCCTCCCGCACGCCGTGCGGCTCGATCGCGGTGAACATCGGCCGCCGTTCGAGCACGCCGCGGTCGCGGGCTGCGAGGGCGTATGGCGTCCAGGCGAGACCGGTGTAGGAGACGACGCTGCCGGTGCGGTGCCCGGCCTCCACATCGGCCACCACCTTCGCGATCGTGTCACGGCCGATGGTCTCGTGGTCGAACGCCCCGGGCAAGAAGAAGGGCTCGCGGCGGGTGTACCAGGCGGTCCAGGCGACACGCGAGATCTCCTCGAGCTGCTGCACCGCCGAGATCCCCCCGCCGACGACCGCGACGCGGTGACCCGCGAACTCCTTCAGATCGCGGTAGTCGCTCGTGTGGAGCTGCCGACCGAGAAAGGTGTCCTGGCCGGGGTACACCGGCAGCACGGGGTTCGTCCACGTGCCTGTGGCGTTGATCAGGTACCGGGCGCGCCAGGTTCCGTCGCTGGTGCTGACGACGAGGTCCCCGCCGAGGCTGTCGTCGGCCCGTTCCACTGTCGTGACCGTCACGGGGCGGAGGATCGCAAAGTCGAAGTGCCGCTCGTAGTCGCCGAAATACTGTGGCACGGCGTCGCGGCTGGGTCGGTCGTCATCGACGGGCGGTTGGGCGAAGCCGGGGAGATCGAAGATGCCGTTCACGGTCGCCATGCGTAGCGATTCCCACCGATGCTGCCAGGCGCCCCCCGGGGCGACTTCGGCGTCGAGCACGACATAGCTGCGCTCGGCGCGAGGGTGGTCGACGGCGCTGACGAAACCGCGTCGCTGCAGGTGGTAGGCGGCCGACAGGCCTGCTTGACCGGCGCCCACGATCAACACCGTGGCGACCCGCTCCACTTGCTCACTCACCTCCCGTTCAACGCGCCGGCGCCGGAGATGTTCCCGCGTCGCGCGTGCTGTAGCGCAGGGATCACGTTAGGTTCGTGTCGGAACCAACACCATATGGAGGGAATCATCATGAGCACCACACCCGCAGCACAGACACCGCAGACCGCCCCCGCCGGGCAGGACTTCCCCGGCAAGACCCTGGGCATCGTCGGCCTGATCCTTGCGATCTTCTTCAACCTGATCGGCCTGATCGTCTCGGCGATCGCGCTGAGCCAGTCGAAGAAGGCCGGCTACAAGAACACGCCGGCGCTCGCCGGAGTCATCGTCGGAGCAATCCTGCTGGTGATCGGCATCATCGTCTCCATCGTCGTCGGCGTCACCGCCGCCGCCACCATGAGCACCATGAACTACTGATCCGCTCGCGGAGACGACGAACGCCCCGCCCGCCTCCGTAAGGAGTGCGGACGGGGCGTTCGCCTTGTGTGGGGCTAACCCTCCGTGGAGCGGCGTCGACGGATCGTCATCAGCACGGCCAGTCCGAGCCCGGCCACCAGCAGCAGACCGCCGATGACGAGCGGGGCGCCCGTCGTGAAGCCCGTGTTGCCGAGCTGCGAGGCGTCCGACGTGGTGGGAGCCGGCGTGCCGATGCTCGTCGGAGCATCCGTCGGCGGCGTGCCCGGGTCGGTCGGGGTTCCGGGGTCGCCGGGCTCTCCCGGATCGCCGGGATCACCTGGGGTGCCCGCCTCGACCAATTCGATCGACGCCGACACCACGACGGTCCCGTCGGCACGCTGCACCTCGACGGTGTGTTCGCCGGCTTCGATCGCGTCGGGGATGTCGGCGGACACCGTCAGCGCTCCATCGGCGTCGCTCGTCGCCGAGCCGAGCAGCACCGGCTCGGAGTGCAGGTAGACCGAGTAGGCGGTCGCGACGTCGAGGCCGGTGGCCACCACGTCGAGGTGCCCGCTGGTCTCCAGTGTTCCCGTCACCGTGACGGCCGGCTTCGGGTGCTCCGGCTCATCCGTGTCCTCGACCACGATCGTGCGCTGCACGCTCGTCGCGTTCCCGGCGGCGTCGCTCACGGTGTAGCTGAGCACGTAGCTACCGGGCGTCGCGGTGTCGACCGTTCCGGTCACAACGATGGCAGCTGTCACATCGCCGTCCACGTCGTCCGTCGCGCTGACGCCCGCCAGCGGATCGAAGGCATCGCCCTTCGTGACGGTGTCGTCGGTCGGCAGGGTGATGACCGGCGCCTCGGTGTCGTGGATCACTGGCGCGAGGCCGTCCACGGCGGAGCGCAGCGCGGTGTAGGCGGCGAGGTAGTCGTCGTACGACGTCTCCTCGCCCACCGAACCGGCCGCGGCCAGCGCATCCGTCACCGCGGCGAAGCTCTCCGGGGTGTACAGCGCCGGATCGAGCGCCGCCGCCTGCGGAACGAGCTCGGCGAGCTGCCGGATGACCTTCCATTCGAGCTGACCACCGGCCAGGTTGAGCGCCCGGAGTGCTGCGCCGAGCGCCTCGGTGGTCACGGCCGGGTCGGCCGCCACCGCACGGGCGTTCTCGAGCGCCTGGGTGAAGGTGCGGAAGTCGATGGCCAGGTAGCGGTCTCCCAGCTCCTCGAGCGGCTCGAACGCGGCGATCGCGTCGGTCAGCGGCGTCAGGTCGACGCCGTAGCCGAATTCGAGCCAGTCGATGTTCGCGACATACGGATGTCCGCCGTCGGCCTGGGTGCGCAGCACCAGGAACACGGTGTGCGCTCCCGTGATGCCGCTCGGCAGGTCGACCGTGGTGGTGGTGATCGCGTTCCACGCGTTTCCGGAGACCGGGAGCGGCACCGTGGTGAACGGCTCACCGCCCTTGGAATCGAGGAACACGTCGATCCGTGAGTTCTGACCGCAGCGCGACGAGTTGTTGACGTAGCGCACGGTCACCGAGGTCGCGGCCTGCGAACCGAGGTCGATCCCGTCGTACTGCAGCCAGTCGCCGTCGTGCGTGCCCTTGAGATTCGTGTAGGCAACGCCCGAGGGGTCGGTGTTGTTCTCGACACCGAGGTCGCCGCCCGAGTTGGCCGTGAAGTCCTCGGCCTCCAGGTGGAACGACGTCGGCACATCGACCGGAGCGCTGCCGAACTGCAGCCAGCCGACGTTCGCGACGTAGGGATTCTGCGCCGTGGCCGTCGGAGCCGTGAACACGATGTAGACATCCTGCACGCCGGTGAAGACGGTCGGATCGAGGTCGAGCGTCGTGGTGTTGTAGGTGCCCCAGTTGTCACCGGTGAACCCGGCGAGCGGCACGGTGGCCGTGGCCGGCGCATCCAGGCTGCCGAGTCGGATCTCGACCCGCGTGTCCTCCGTGGTTCCGTTGTGCGGCTTGTCGAAGCTGACCTGGATGTGGTCGGCCCCCTTCGCGCCGAAGTCGTAGCCGCTGTAGGCCGCCCACTCACCATCGTTGAGGTTCTGGAAGATGGGGAGCGAGTGGTCGATGCCCGGGTGCAGCTCCGTCGCGTTGGTGGTGTCGAGCCGGTCGAACTTCACCGAGCCATCCGGTGCGGCGCCCGCCGTGAACTGGAACGAGTCCAGGTTCGCGATGAAGGGAAGTGCGCCGGTGACGGTTCCACCGAACACGAAGTAGACGCTCGACGCGCCGGCGAGCACTGTGCGATCGTCGATCGCGGCGGTCACCGTCGTGTAGTTGTTCCAGTCCGGACTGTTGTGCGGCAGCGCGACGGTCCCCGCGAGCGGGCCGTCGGGGGCGTCGGCGTGGATCTCCACGAAGGAGTCCGGCGCCGTGCGTCCGGCGTTGGCGACGTACCGGATGTCGATCGCGCCGGGAGCGCCGGTCGAGAAGTCCATGCCGTCGTAACCGACCCAGCTCCCCGGGGTCACCCCGCCGAGGTTGATCGCCTCGTTCTTGAGCCCGCCGCCCGACCAATGATCGGATGCCTCGCCCTCCAGCCGGCGGAAGCCGCCCTCGCCGAGCACCAGACCGTCCATCGCCGTGTTCACGGTGAAGTAGGCCTGCTGCAGGGCGACCTCGGAAGCATCCGGCGCGTCGAGCAGCGCCTTCGCCTTCGTGAGCGCTTCGCTCAAGGCCGCGAAGCTCTGCGGCGAGTAGTTGCCCTGGTGAACCAGGTGCGCCTCGTCGTAGAGATCCTGCAGCCGCGAGTGCCAGTCGGCGCCGACGGTCAGGGTGAAGGGGCTGAGCGAGCTGAGGCCGTCACCGGTCACCTGCCGCGAGGTGACACCACCCGCGAAGGCGGCGTCGTCGAGCACGAGGCTGAACGAGCTCGGTGCGATCGTGGTGAGGGTGCCGTTCACCTCGAGGGCGAGCGTGGTGGCATCCTGCCGCACGAGCGTGGCGCTGAGGCCGGCCGGGAGGCCCGCCAGGTGCGCGGTGCCCGTGGCGAGCAGGTCGGTGCCGGTCGCGCCGGCGAGCGTTGCGCCGCCGTGCAGTGTCAGCGTCGCCTGATCGGCCGTGGCCCCCGACTCGTCGGCCTTGAGGCCGATGTCGTCGGCCGACACGGTGTATCCCGTGTAGCTCACCTTGAACGTGATCGTCTGAGCAGCAGCGCCCGCCGAACCGGCGAACGCCGAGTCGGTCAGGGCGACGTTCAGATCGTCGATGTCGTCGGAGGGCAGGTGGATGCGCGAGGTTCCCGAGAGCGAGAGTTCGAGCGATCCGGCGCCCTTCTTGGTGGCGCGCAGAGCCAGGCCGTCGGGCAGGTTCTCTGCCGTGACCGCTCCGCTCGCGGCGAGGTCGTCGCCGTTCGCGCCGGCGAAGGTCGCCTTCGTGGTGCTGAGGGTGACCGTGGAGCCGATGGTGCCGTCGTTCGCGTCGGACTCGGTGAAGACGCGCGCCGACGAGACGATCGGGTTGCTGCCGCTGCGGTCGTAGACCCCGCTCGACACGTGGTCGCTCATGGAGTAGTCCATGGGCCCGTCGGCCGCCCAGCCGGAGGCCTTCTCGCCCATTTGGAACGTGACCGCGCCGCCGGCGTGGATCTCGTCGCTGGTGAGCCAGGTGCGGTCGAGGCTCTGGCCGTTCAGGTCGGCCGACTGGATGTAGAACGAGTCCGGCGAGACGCCGTCGGCGTTGATCGCGAAGGTGCGCCCGTCGTGCAGGTCGATCGTCATCCTCTCGAAGATCGGCGAGCCGATCTGGAAGCTGTTCGATCCGGAGACCACCGGGAACAGGCCCATGGCGTCGGCCACGAAGGTGCCCGACATCATTCCGGTGTCGTTGTCCTGCGTGGGGAGGAAGCCGTCGGAGTCGAGTTCGAACACCTTGTCCTTGATCGGCGGACGGAACTCGCCGCCACCCGAGGAGACCTCGCTGGTCGAGTCGGTGGCGATGTAGCGGTTCCAGCTCGCCTTGGTGGCGATGGTGCGGGCCCAGTACTGCGTGTGGCTCGGCTGGCCGACGTAGTTGAACAGGTAGGGAGCCTGCAGGTCGATCTCGTTGGCGTTGGAGTGGAGCATCCGCGAACCGTCGTCGGGAGCCTGCTCGCCGAAGAAGTAGTCGATCGCCGACTGGGCGTTCTTCTGACCGCCCATGAGGTCGATCATGCCGCCCATGTCGTTCGCGACATACCAGTTGTACTGCCAGAGCGTGCCCTGGTAGAGGTTGGCCGCCTGGAACTGCTCGGGGTCGACGTTCGTCCAGAAGTTGCCGTTGCCGTCTTTGGGCATGATCATGCCCACCTCGTCGCCGGCCGGGTTCGTCCACGCATCCTTGTCGAACAGGTTCGTGTAGTTGGTGGCGCGGTTCAGATAGAACGCCTCGTCGTCGGTCTTGCCGAGGGCGTGCGCGATGAGCGACATCGACCAGTCGTCGTATGCCGTGCCGAGCGTGTCGCCCGGCTGGTCGGCGAGGTAGCCGCGCGCCGTGTTGGCGGCGTCGTTGTAGCCGCCGCCGACGTGCTTCTTCAAACCGGCGAACGCGAGGTCGAGTCCCTTGAGGTTGACGCCCTTCGAGACGGCGTCGGCGATGACGACGGAGGCGCGCTCGAACCGAACCGTGGGCACCGACTGCTCCAGCGACGAGACCGAGCCGGCCCCGCTGTTCGCGAACTCGGCGAAGAGGTCGACCAGCGACTGCGCGACGTCGTGGTAGACATCCGGGTAGGCGATGCCGAGGATGGCCTGCTTGCGGAAGTCGTCCCAGAGTCCCCAGCCGTCGTAGTGCGTGTAGCCGTCGGCCTGGTAGATCACGCCGTCGATTCCGCGGTAGGTGCCGGTGGTGCTCGTGGCGTTCACCGGCGATCCGAACATCCGGTAGAGGTGCGTGTAGAACAGCTGCTCGAGCGTGCCGTCGGGGTCGCTCGTGGTGCTGCTGTCGACGGCCACCGTCGAGAGCACCTGGTTCCAGGCGGCCTTCGTGCCCTCACGGACGTCGGCGAAGGAACGGCCGCCGATCTCGTTGGCCATGTCGGTCTTCGCCTGGTCGGTGCTGATCGGCGAGAGAGTGGTGTTCAGCTGCACCTGGTCGCCGGCCGCCACATCGAAGTCGATGATGGCGCCGATGTCCTTGCCCTGGCGGCTCGCCGAGTCGTCGAGGGTTCCGGCGGCGTCCCAGGTGCGGATGCCCTTCACCGGGCCGGTGGTCTCGGCGTAGTAATAGAGACGGTAGTTGTTGCCGTTGAAGCCGCCCGCCACGAAGCCCGAGAAGCTCGCCCGGCCGTCGGGCAGGATGGCGGTGTCGAGGGTGGCGTCGTTACGGCCGGTGTAGTTGTTGCGCAGGTCGAACACGAGCGAGGCCGTGCCGGCGTTGGGGAAGGTGTAGTTCTGCAGCGAGCTGCGCACATCCGCCGTCATCTGCGCGTCGATCGGCGCGCTGCCCGGGGTGTTGGAGACGCTGCTGTCGGTGCCCTGCGTGGTGGTGAGGTCGACCTGGTAGTAGCCGGGCGTCGCCTCCTCGTGGTCGTGCGAGTAATCCTTGGCGTAGGAGTTCGTCGACGGGCGCGTCGTGTACTGCACGTAGGTGGGAACCACGAGGAGGTCGCCGCCGGCGCCCGATCCGCCGACGCCGTCGAGGTTCGTCGAGGTGAAGCCCGCGATCTGGTCTTCGGCGTAGTCGTAGCCGGTGTGCGAGCGGCCCGGCGTGGTCATCGGGTTGAGTTTCGCGAGACCGTGTGGGGCGAAGGCGCCCGGCATGTCCTGGCCGAAGTCGTCTTCGGTCGAGACGAAGGGGTCGACGAGCCGGGTGTAATCGGATGCGTCGGCGGCCGTGCTGCCCGTGCTCATGACGGGAGCGGCGGATGCGCTCGCCGCCACCCCGAACCCTGGCATCAGGCCGGCTGCGACCACGGCGACGACCGCCGGGATCGGCAGCAGGCGGTGGAGCCTTCGTTCCGGGCGGGCCCGGCGGTTTCGGGGGGCGTTCTCGACGCCCGTCCTGTCGTCTGCGTGTGCCACGTCGTTCCTTCTGTCCCCTGCGCGCTTGTACGCCGAAGACGCGGCGTACAAGCGCGCACCAGTGCTGCGATCGATGAATCCGTCGCCGCCCACGAGCGCGGGCGGCGACAGCTCCTGAAGATCGCAGCGCCAGGTGGACCGAATCCGTCCGGAAAGCGTCCGGGGTCGGAACGAGCAGGAAGCGGTTAGTTCACCGCTACAAACGACTGCTCACTGCGGGACGGTGCTCAGGCCGACGCGGCCGCGATCGCTTCGCGCACCTGACCGGCGAATCCGGCCACGGTGAAGCCGTCGGGGAGGCTGTCGATGAGCACGAGATCGGAGATCGAGTTGTTCACGCGGAGAGGCAGGATCGCCTGGTAGGCCTCGGACTCGTACCATGCAAGCGCGGTCGCACGATCGGCGAACTCGATCAGCACCACCGAACCAGGCCATGCACCCTCGACCACCACGTCGGGAGCGCCTTGCGCGAGCCATTTGCCGCCGAACGGGGCGACCGTCGCCTCGACCTGGTCGAGGTAGCTCAGGCCGTTCTCGTTCGGAACATCGCCCGGAATGCGGAGGTGATTGATCAGATAGGTGCTCATGGTGAAGCCTTTCGTTTGGATGATTGTCATAATCTAAACCCTCGCTCCGCGATCTGCAAGTTAAATGATGGGTGTAATATTAGAGACGCAGGCGGGCGTATGGCCGCCGGTGAGGAGGCACCATGAGCAGAGCGTCACAAGCGGATGCCGCGAAGCACCGCGACGAGGTCGTGACCGCCGCGGCGCAGTTGCTGCGCGAGCGCGGCGCGGCGGGCATCAGTGTGCAGGAGGTCATGGCGGGTGCCGGCCTCACCCATGGCGGGTTCTACAAGCACTTCGCCTCGAAAGACGAACTCGTGGGGCTCGCGGCCACGGAGGCATTCGGTGAGATCCTCGCGTTGCTCGACGGGCTGCGCGGTCACGACCTCGACCGCTCCACCCTGGGGTCGCGCGTCGTGAACGACTACCTGTCGGCCGAGCATCGCGACGAGCCGGGCACGGGATGCGCGAACACTGCTCTCGCCTCCGACTCGGCGCGCGCCCCGGAGTCGCCGCTGCGCTCGTCGTACCTCGAGGGACTCGGCGGCACGATCGAGCGCCTGACCGAAGTACGCAAGGAGGCCGGCGACAGCGACGAGGCGGATGCGCGGCGGCACGCCATCGAGACCCTCGCCTCTCTGGTCGGCGCGCTCACCCTCGCGCGGGCGACCGCCGGAGATCCGTTGTCCGACGAGCTGCTCTCCGTGGTGAGCGAGGGTTTGCTGCAGCGCTGGTGATCATGCGGTTCCCGGCGAGGTCGGAGGGGGCGTCCAGGCTTCTGGGGCACTCGCCTGACAGGCTGGGCACACCATGCTCGGACCACTGCTCTACCTCCTTTTCGCCGGCGCTCTCGCCGCGCTGACTCTGGTGGCGTTCGTGAGCGCGGCCCGGCCCACGCCGTTGCCGGCGCGCTGGGCGATCCCGCTCGTGGGAGTATGGGCGGCATCCCTCGCCGTGATGACGCTGCGGCCAGGGTCGGGGCTCGGGATGCGGCTGAATCTCGTGCCTATTCTGTTCGACGGACCGGGCTCGGCCGTCGACGCGGTGCTGAACGTCGCCGTCTTCGTGCCGTTCGGGCTGCTGCTGGCCGCGGCCGCTGTGCGCTTCCGCACCACCTTCGCGGTGGCCCTCGCGATCACGCTCACCATCGAGGTGACGCAGTACCTCGCCGACACGGGGCGCACCGCCGACATCAACGACGTGCTCACGAACGTGGCGGGCGCCTGCCTCGGCTGGGCCATGGCGCGCGCCATCCGCGCCCTGGCGACGCGCGCCGCTGCGGCCCGCACTCCCACCGCGCCCGCGCGCCCCTGACTCTGTCCTCCGTGCCCTTGTCCACGACCCCGGCACCGTGGTCGTTCTAGACTCTCGTTTCATGCCCGTCATCCCCGTCGCCGAGCTCGGCGATCCGCGCCTGGCCGACTACGCGCACGCCACCGACGTGGCGCTGAAGAAGGCGCGCGGCACCGAGCACGGCCTCTACCTCGCCGAATCGCTGCTCGTGCTGCAGCGGGCGCTCCGGGCCGGGCACGTTCCCCGCTCCGTGCTCGCGCTCGGCAGCAGCGAGGAGGAGGCCGTGGCGGCGCTCGCCGAAGCCGGGCATCCCGAGGTGCCGGTGTTCGTGGGCCCCGGGGAGCTGCTCGCCGAGCTGACCGGCTACCTCCTGCACCGGGGGCTGATCGCGTCGATGAACCGCCCCGCGCTTCCGGATGCCGCGGCTCTGCTCACGGGTGAAGGCACCGGCTCCGGCGGCACGGGCGGCACCGGCACCCGCCGCATCGTCGTGATCGAGAACGTGGTCGACCCCACCAACGTCGGCGCGATCTTCCGCTCCGCCGGCGCCATCGGGGCCGATGCCGTGCTCGTGACGCCGCGCTGCTCCGATCCGTTCTACCGGCGCGCCATCCGGGTCAGCATGGGCACCGTTCTGCAGGTGCCGTGGACGCGGGTGGGGGAGTGGCACGAGCTGGCCCCCCTGCTCGCCGAACACGGCTTCCACACAGCGGCCCTCGCCCTGACCCCGGATGCGGTGAGCCTGCGCGAGTTCGAACGGCGGGTTCCCGAGCGCGTCGCCCTGGTGCTCGGCGCCGAAGGCGAGGGCCTCAGCCCCGAGGCGATCGCCGCGGCCGACACAGTGGTGCAGATCCCGATGCTGCACGGCATCGACTCGCTCAACGTCGCGGCCGCGAGCGCCGTGGCGATGTGGGCGGTCTCGCGCTGAGAGGCGCGGAGGCTAGCCCAGGCCGTCGAGGTAGCGCAGCAGGATGCCCTCGCGCAGCGCCCAGGGCGACACCTCGAGCTCGTCGACGTCGTAGAGCTTCATCACCGAGTGCAGCACCACGGCGCCGGCCACGATCTGGAAGGTGCGATCGGGCGTGATGCCCGGCAGCGCCTGCCGTGCCTCGGCGGGCAGCTGACCGAGTCGCGGAATCCAGTCCTTGAGGTCGGCGCGGCGGAGCGTGACGGTGGGTTCGCCGGCTCCGGATGCGTTGGGCCGGGTCGAGCCGGCCAGTCGCGCGAGCGAGCGGATCGTCTTCGAGGAGCCGACCACGTGCTGGAACGGTGGCAGGCCGGCGAACAGCGGAAGCGCATCCGCCCGCATCACGGCCCGCGAGTGCGCGCGCAATTCCAGCATCTGCGAGGGGGTCGGCGGGTCGGAGGGGAAGAACTGCACGGTGGTTCGCCCGGCGCCGAGAGGAAGCGAGACAGCCACTTCAGGGAACTCGTCAGACCCGGCTGCGATCTCCAGCGAGCCCCCGCCGATGTCGAAGAGCAGGATGTTGCCGCTCGACCAGCCGTACCAGCGGCGGATGGCGAGGAAGGTCAGCCGCCCCTCGTCTTCGCCGGTGAGCACGCGCAGCGAGACGCCGGTCGCGGCCTCGACCTGGGCGAGCACGGCCTCGCCGTTGGTGGCTTCGCGAAGGGCCGACGTCGCCATCGGCAGCAGCTCCTCGATGTTCTCGCGCCGCGCCACCTCCATCGCCGACGAGATGGCGGCCACGATCGCGTCGACACCCGCAGCGCTGATGCTGCCGTCGGGCTCGAGATAGCGCATCAACCGCAGCACCGACTTGTGCGAGGCGGCCGGCACGGGGCGGGCGCCCGGATGCGCGTCGACCACGATGAGGTGGACGGTGTTGGATCCCACGTCGAGCACTCCGAGTCGCACGTTCCGAGACTAGTGGACGGCGCGACGACCGGTTGGGGCGGGCGACCTGCCCCGAGGTCTCCGTAGACTGGGCGGGTGGCAGTGAATCCAGAGCTGGTCGGACGCGTGTTCGAGAAGACGAATTCCTACTTGGTGGGCCGGGAGAAGGTGCGGGAGTTCTCGCGCGCCGTGTTCTCCTCGAACCCCGTCAACCTCAGCGTCGAGGCCGCGCGCGACGCCGGCTACGCCGATCTGGTGGCACCCCCGACCTTCGCGATCGTGGTGCAGGAGCTGACCCTCGGGCAGCTGCTCGGTGAAGAGGACGCAGGGATCGAGCTCACCCACGTGGTGCACGGTGAGCAGCGATTCGACTACTCGCGCCCCATCGTGGCGGGCGACGAGCTCAGAGCGCAGCTGAACGTCACGAGCGTCAAGATGCTGGGCGGCAACGCCATGGTGGTGGCCGAATCGGTCGTCACCGACTCGGAGGGGGAGCACGTCGTCACCGCCGTCTCGACCCTCGTGGTGAGGGGAGACGTATGAGCGACCTCGAGATCGTGCACAAATACGAGGTCGGCGACCAGGTGGCGGAGGCGAGCTACCATCTGACGCGCGATTCGCTCGTGCGGTATGCCGGCGCATCCGGAGACTTCAACGCCATCCACTACCGCGACGACATCGCGGCCGAGGTGGGCCTGCCCGGCGTTCTCGCGCACGGGATGCTCACCATGGGCCTCGCGGTGCAGCCGGTGGTGGCGTGGCTGGGAGACGCCTCGCTCGTGTCGGGCTATCAGGTGCGGTTCACCCGCCCCGTCGTGGTCGATCCGGTCGACGGGGTGCAGATCGCGGTCGTGGCGAAGATCGGCCAGCTCGACGAGGAGGCCGGCACGGCGCGCATCGACCTCACCACCACGGTGAACGACGAGACCGTGCTGGGCAAGGCGCAGGTGCGCGTCCGTCTGCCATGAGCGACTCCGCCCTCGACGTGCCGCTCGCACCGCTCACGACCCTCCAGGTGGGCGGCCCGGCGGCTCGCTTCGTGACGGCGACCACCGAGCCCGAACTGCTCGAGGTGGTGCGGGAGACCTGGGCCTCGAACGACGACTGGTTCGTGCTCGGTGGTGGATCGAACGTGGTCGTGGCCGATGACGGCTTCGACGGCACGGTCATCCGGATCGCCACGCGCGGCATCGCGCCCGTGATGTCGAAGGTCGGCTCGGTGCGCCTGCGCGTGCAGGCCGGCGAGCCCTGGGACGACTTCGTGCGGCACACCGTCGAGAACGGATGGAGCGGCATCGAAGCGCTCTCCGGCATCCCGGGTTCCGTGGGAGCGGCGCCGATCCAGAACATCGGAGCCTACGGCCAAGAGGTCGCGTCGGCGATCGTGTCGCTCGACTTCCTCGACTTCGGCACGGGCGAGGTGCGCCGGATGTCGCATGACGACCTCGAGCTCTCCTACCGTTCGAGCGTTTTCAAACGCGGCCTCCGCGGGGTGGTCATCTCGGTCACCTTCGAACTGCGCGATGCCTGGGGCGACTCGCTCGAGGGCGCCGACTCGCTCACCGACGCGGTCGATGTCGACGACCCCGGCGCATCCGCCGCTCTCAGCGAACCGGTGAACTACGCCCAGCTCGCGTCGGCGCTCGGCATCGACCTGGGGGAGCGGATGCCCATCGACCAGGTGCGCGGCGCCGTGCTGTGGCTGCGCGGCAGCAAGGGCATGGTGCTGGATGCCGACGACCCCGACTCGGTGAGTGCCGGCTCGTTCTTCACCAACCCGATCGTCACCGAGCACTTCGCGCGCACCCTGCCGCCGAGCGCGCCGCGCTGGCAGATCGAGCCCGACGAGCCCGACACGATCATCCCGCTCGAAGACGGCATGGAGATCGCTGTCGACGGCGACAGTTCGGCCACGGCGCTGCCCGCGGAATACCACGTGAAGCTCAGCGCGGCGTGGCTGATCGAGAACGCCGGCATCCGGCGCGGCTTCTCGTTGCCCGGGTCGACCTCCGCGATCTCGTCGAAGCACACCCTGGCGATCGTCAACACGGGCGCTTCGTCGGGCACCGGGCTGGCGGCGGATGTCTCCGAACTCGCCCGCTACGTGCAGGGCCGGGTGCTCGCCGAGTTCGGCGTGCTCCTCCAGCCCGAGCCCGTCTTCCTGGGTCACGAGCTCTGAAAGAGAGAGCGGCGACTCAGTGGCGGTGTCAGCGCTTCTCGCGCTCGATCAGCTCCCGGTAGCGCTGCGACTCGCCCACCATCTGCCAGCCGGCGTCGTCGGCCGGTGGTGCCCAGGCGGGGTCGCTCTCGCCGGCGAAGACCAGACCTCCGGCCGCGATCGTCTCGGCGTACTCCGACGCCCAGGCGCGCTCGGTCTCGAGCAGCCGCAGTTCGAGTTCGAGCGTGTGGGCGACGTGCGGCGGGGCCAAGCCGCGGGCGACCGCCGCGATCTTCTCCAGCAGTTCGGCGCTGCGAACGGATGCTCGCCGCTCGCGTTCCCGCAAGGCATCGAGCATCTCGGCCCGCCGCAAGAGCGGTGAGAGACTGATCGCCACCCGGAAGCTGGAGGGGTTCATGGCGTTCACCGTGACCACCGCCTCCCGCAGCAGTCGGTCGAGCTCGGCCCGGCCGGCATCCGCCATCGTGTAGACGGCCACCGTGCGGTCACCCTCGGTGAGGTCATGGCGATCGATGAAGCCCTGCTTGGCGAAGGTGCTGAGCATCGAGTAGATCGATCCCGGCTTGATGTGCGCCCAGTCCTCCACGCCCCAGGACAGCAGCTCGCGGCGCAGCTGGTAGCCGTTCGCGGGCTCGAACAGGCTGACGACTCCCAGGAGGAGCGCGCGGGTCGTCAGGGTGGCCATGAGCCGAGTATATGAGCGTGCATCGACCAAGAAAACGCCTTGACACGGAGGTGTTCAAGTTTGAATAATAGGCTCCGACAAAGGGAGATCCATGATTCATGCACGAGGGCTCGCGCGCACCTTCGCGGGGCGCGGCCGAGGCAAGGAGAAAGAAGACGTGAAGGCGGTCGCCGGAGTCGACATCGACGTCGAGAAGGGCGAGATCGTGGGCTTCCTCGGCCCCAACGGCGCGGGCAAGACGACGACGCTGCGCATGCTCACCACTCTGCTGAAGCCCACCGCCGGCACCGCAACGGTCGCCGGATACGACGTCGCGACCCAGTCGCAGCAGGTGCGGCGCAGTATCGGCTACGTCTCGCAGAGCGGATCGACCTCGCCCGAGGCGCGTGCGGGCGAGGAGATCATGGATCACGGCATGCTCTACGGCATCAGCCAGAAGCAGGCGGAGGCCCGCGGTCGTGAGTTGTTCGAGCAGCTCGACCTCGACGGGTTGTGGACGCGGGAGCCCCGAGCGATGTCGGGCGGTCAGCGTCGCCGGCTCGACATCGCGATGGGCCTGGTGCACGACCCCACGTTGGTGTTCCTCGACGAGCCCACCACGGGCCTCGATCCGCAGGCCCGCGCGAACCTCTGGACGCACATCTCCGACCTCCGCGTGCGCCTGGACTCCACCGTCTTCCTCACCACCCACTACCTCGACGAGGCCGACGCGCTCTGCGACCGCATCCTCGTGATCGATCACGGCTCCATCGTCGCCAGCGACACCCCGGATGCGTTGAAGCGGCAGATCTCGGGCGATCTCGTGGAGCTCGTCGTGACGGACGCGGCGCAGTCGGCCGCGGCCGCCGAGCTCCTCGCGCGCATCGCCGACACCGACGTCGACACCGACACCGACAGCGTGAGCGCACGGGTGCGCGGCGCTGGGCACGAGATCCCGGGCCTCATCCGCGCGCTGGATGCCGCGTCGATCGAGCTCGAGTCGATCGAGGTGCGCCGGCCCACCCTCGACGACGTCTTCCTCACCCTCACCGGCCGTTCCCTTCGAGAGGATGCCTGATGTTCTGGCGCGACACCTACATCGTCTTCCGGCGGCAGCTGCGGCTGGCGCTCCGCAACCCCGCCTGGGTCATCATCGGGCTCGTGCAGCCGATCCTCTACCTGGTGCTCTTCGGGCCGCTGCTCGAGCCGATCGCGAGCCAGCTCGGCACGCAGAACGCCTACACCCTGTTCGTTCCGGGCCTGCTGGTGCAGCTCGGCCTGTTCGGCGCGCTGTTTGCGGGCTTCGGCCTCATCGCGGAGTGGCGCGCCGGCGTGATCGAAGCCGAGCGCGTGACGCCGGCGAGCCGCACGGCGTTGCTGCTCGGGCGCATCCTGCGCGACGTGCTGCAGCTGTTCGTGCAGGGCATCGTGCTGATCGGGCTGGCGTTCCTGTTCGGGCTCACCGGCTCGATCCTCGGCATGGTGTTCGGCCTCATCCTCACCGTGCTGCTCGGGGCTGCTTGCGCTGCTGCGTCCAACGCCCTCGCGCTCACCACGAAGAGCGAAGACGTGATGGCCCCGGTGCTCAACAGCATCGCACTGCCGGTGTTGCTGCTGTCGGGCATCCTGCTGCCGATGACCATCGGCCCGCAGTGGCTGCAGGTGGTGAGCGATTTCATGCCCACGAAATACATCGTGAACGCCATCCGTGAACTGTTCGTGGGCAACTTCTGGACCATCACCACGATGTGGGGCGTGATCTGGACGATCGTGCTCTTCGCGGCGGGGCTCTACGTGGGAACGCGCACGTTCCGCAAGGAGAACGCGTAGGGGTCGCGCCGCTCAGAGCAGCCCGAGCTCCATTGCGCGGGTGACCGCCCGGGTGCGATCGGAGACCTCGAGCTTCTCGAAGACGTGCTGCAGATGCGTCTTCACCGTGGCCTCGCCGATGAACAACGCCCGCGCGATCTCGGGGTTGCTCCGGCCGTCGGAGACGAGTCGGAGCACCTCGAGTTCCCGGGCGCTCAGGGCGGGCACCGCGGGCGATCCGCTGCGCATCCGCTGCACGAGCTTGGTGGCGATGGAGGGTGCGAGCACCGTCTGGCCGGCGGCCACCGAGCGTACGCCGGCGATGATCTCCTCCTGCGGCGCGGCCTTCAGCAGGTAGCCGCTCGCGCCGGCCTCGATGGCTCCGAGGATGTGATCGTCGCTCTCGTAGGTCGTGAGCACGAGCACCCGGATGCTCGGGTCGGCGGTGAGGATGGCCGCGGTCGCCTCGGAGCCGCCGAGCACCGGCATCCGGAGATCCATCAGCACGACGTCGGGTGTCAGCTCGCCCGCCAGGGTCACCGCTTCGGCGCCGTCGGCAGCTTCGCTCACTACCTCGATGCCGTCGGCCGCGCTGAGGAGGGCGACGATGCCGCTGCGCACGATCGGGTGATCGTCGGCGACGAGCACGCGGATCGCCGGTGCCGTGTCGCCGTTTCGGGAGGAGCTCACGAGACCGACGCCTTCCAGGGGGTGTCGTTCACCGCTCCTCCTCCCGAACCGTCGCCACGAGCTCGGTGCCGCCGCCCGCGAGGGAGGCGACGCGCAAGGTTCCGCCCACGAGGGCGAGGCGCTGCCGCATGCCCTCGAGGCCGAAGCCGCTGTGAGCGCTCGCTGCGTCGGCGGCACCGATACCGATCCCGTCGTCGCCCACGGTGAGCGTGATGGAGCCGGCGCTCCGGTGCAGCGCGAGCCGTGCCCGTGAGGCGCCCGAATGCTTGCGCACGTTCGCGAGCGCCTCTTGCCCGCAGCGGAGCAGCACGACCTCGAGTTCGCGCGGCAGGGTGCCGACCTCGTCGAGGCTCGTGTCGATCTCGATGCGGGTCTCGCGCTCGAAGGTGCCGACGAGGCGTGCCAGGGCTGCCGCGAGTCCACCGTCGACCGGCACCGTCGCGGTCGCGGCGACGAGAGCGCGGGCTTCGGTGAGGGCATCCCGTGCCACCTGTTCGATGAGTTCGAAGTCGTCGTGCATTCCGGTGCCGTCGGTGCCGCGGTTCTGGCCGCGCTGGGCGAGCATCACGAGGCTGGTGAGGTTCTGGGCGATGGTGTCGTGCAGTTCGCGGGCGAGCCGTTCGCGCTCGGCGGTGGCACCGGATTCGCGGTGCATGGCGGCGAGCTGGCCCTGAGCAGCGGTGAGTTCGGCGAGCAGCCGGGTGTTCTCGCCGCCCGTGCGCATCTCGGTGGTGAACCACACGCCGAGCCCGATGCCGAGGGCGATGGACACCACCTCGATCACGACGCCCTGCACGAGGGCATCGAGCCCTCCGCCGAGGCTGATCCAGAACCCTGCGGACACGCCGATCGCCATCACCACGCAGGTGAGGATCGGGCGCCGCATCGATTCGCCCGGACAGAGCGCCCAGATCATCGGAAACGCGATGCACTGCAGCGTCGCGACATTCGGCGAGAGAGCGGTCCCGATCGCGACCGTGGCGACGACGGCCACGATCAGCGGCGTCGCCCAGCGCGGGTCGCTGAGCCCGCGCCGCCCGACCAGTGCGTAGAACAGCCCGAAGGCGGCGAGCACGGCGAGCGCAGCGGGAGTGGTCCAGGCGGGCGCGACGGGTGTGGTGACAACGAGCGCGCCCACCACGAGGAGCGCTCCGGCCACCGCGACGTGCCACCAGCGGGTGCGGTTCATGGGCCCACCCTATTCGTGCGGCACTCCGGTGAACGACGGTGTCGAGGCATCCGTCGTTCAGCTGTCTTTGCGGATCCAGCGGAAAGTCACCCGGCAGACCACCAACCCCACCACCAGCCAGATGCCGAGAGCGATGGCGACACCGGGCAGATTCCAGGTGCCGCCCGCCTCGGCTGCAGCGAAGGAGTCGGGGAGGAGCGCTGCCCGCATTCCCTGCGCGATCCACTTCAACGGGAAGATGCTCGCGATGTTCTGCAGCCACTCGGGCAGCAGCGCGAAGTTGAGGTACACGCCGGAGATGAACTGCAACACCAGGAGGGGAGGGATGATCACCGCGGAGGCGCTCTTTCCCGAGCGGGGCAGCCGAGAGATGGCGATGCCGAGCACGGCCGCCGTGAAGATGCTGAGGAAGTAGACCCAGACGAAGGTGAACCACTTCTCGGGTTCGGTCGGCAACGCGACCCCGAACGCCACCCGGGCGAGCAGCATCAGCAAGATCACCTGGGCCAGCGAGGTGACCAGCACCTGGCCCATCTTGCCGATGAAATAAGAGATCACGGGGAGGGGTGTGCCGGCCAGGCGTTTGAGGGTGCCGTCGCCGCGTTCCATCGCGATGTCGACGCCGAGGTTCTGCACGCCGCTGAGCAGGATGCCGGCGGCGATCATCCCCGGCAGATAGTAGGCGGCCTGGCTGATGCCGCCGGAGCCGTCGGGATTCGTGCCGACGTTGCCGAGGCCATCAAACGCGACCGAGAAGATGCCGAGCAGCACCACCGGAAAGAGGAAGGTGAAGAAGACTGTGTCGCCGGCGCGGAAGTAGATCTTCGTCTCGTAACCGACGCGGCGAAGACCGAGCCGCACGGCCCGCACGGCGCCGAAGCGGGTGCCGTCGGGGCTGGTGGCGGTCGTGACCGAGGTGGTGGTGAGGGTGCTCATGCTGCCTTCTCCGATTCAGACGAGGCGACCAGTTCGAGGTAGATGTCTTCGAGCGACGGCCGGATGACTTCGAGTTCGGCCGGTTCGCCATGCTCGGCCACGAGGCCGGCGACGAAGCGCGCCGGTTCGTGGGTGCGTTGCTCGTGCACGGAGCCCGACCCGGTGTCGCACCAGCGAACCAGGGGCACGCGGGCCTCCGCCGATCCCAGTTCGTGCACCGGTCCGATGTCGATCAGCCGGCCGCCGGCGATGACGGCGGCGCGATCGCTCAGCTGCGCGGCCTCGTCGAGGTAGTGGGTCGTCAGCACGATCGTCGTGCCTTCCCGCGAGAGCGACCGGATCAACTCCCAGAACTGACGCCGGGCTTCCGGATCGAATCCCGTGGTCGGTTCGTCGAGAAACAGCAGTTCGGGCCGGCCGATGACGCCGAGCGCGACATCCACTCGCCGGCGCTGCCCTCCGGAGAGCGACTTGATGCGCGTCTTCGCCTTCTCTTCGAGCCCGACGGCGGCGATCACCTCATCGACGTCGCGCGGTCGCGGATACAGGCCCGCGAAGTGGGTGAGCTGCTCTCGCACGGTCACATTGCCGCTCTCGCCGGTCTGCTGCAGCACGATGCCGATGCGCGCCTTCCACTCGAGCGTCGCGTGTCGCGGGTCGGCGTCGAGCACCCTCACCTCGCCTCCGCTACGCTCGCGGTAACCCTCGAGGATCTCGACCGTCGTGCTCTTTCCGGCGCCGTTCGGCCCGAGCAACGCGAACGTCTCGCCGCGGGCGATCTCGAAGCCGATGCCGTCGACGGCGGTGAAGCTGCCGTAGCTCTTGCGGAGTCCGTCGACGGTGACCGCCGGTCCGGAGCCGCGATGCGAAGAAGTCATGCATCCATGCTCGCCACTCGCGCGCGCCGGCACCAGCCGTCGTCGGCCGGATTCGCGCATCCCCCGAACGGTGGATGCGCGTCATGATGTATCCTCAGTGAATAGTGACGGATGCTCGCATCGTGAGCCGCCGAGGCGAGGGGAGTGGTCGCAATGAGCGTCTTGGAGCGGATGCGCGGATCCCGAGGAGCGGGCGGCGTGCCGCTGCTGCATGTCGCCGTCGATCAGGGTGATGGGCCGGTGGTCGTTCTCCTGCACGGCATCGCCTCGTCGTCGGCGAGTTGGCGGCTCGTCGTGCCCTTTCTTGCACCTCTCTACCGCGTGATCGCGATCGATGTCCTCGGCTTCGGAGGGTCGGTCGGCGGCCCGGGTGTGGGATTCACTCTCGATGAGCACGTGCTGGCCTTGCACAAGACGATCCGCTCGTTGCGCATCCGCGGGCGGTACACCATCGTCGGCCACAGCCTGGGCGCCCTCATCGCCGGTCGCTACGCTGCCGTGCATCGGCGCGAGATCTCGCACGTCATTCTCGCGAGCCCGCCGATCTACCCCGACCGCCGTTACATCGACGAGCTGAGCCATCGGCTTCGGGTCGGTGGTTATCTGTGGTTCTATCGCTTCGTGCGCAGCAACAAGCTCACCATCATCAACAACGCCGGCCGGTTCTCGAAGTGGATGCCCAACGGATCGATGAAGATCGACGAGCAGTCTTGGCTGGCCTTCTCCAAGTCGTTGGAGAACTGCATCGAGACGCAGACCGCCACTGCGGATGTCGCTCAGATCACCGTGCCGGTCGACATCGTGTTCGGTTCCCGCGACCAGGTGATCGTGCCGGCGACGGTCGAGCGGCTCGGGGCGATGCATCACGTCGTGCTGCACGAGGTGGCGCACACCGACCATCTCATTCGCGCACCACTGGCTCGCGAGATCGCTCGCCTGGTGCGCTGACCTGACCGGCTCCGGTGGGCTGGTCGGCGTCGGCGGTCTGGTCGGCGTGGGCGGTCTGGCTGGCGTGGGCGGTCTGGTCGGCGTGGGCGGTCTGGCTGGCTCGGGCGGTCCGGCCGGTCTGGGAGGTCAGGCCGGTCGCGCGTCCGGAGGCGAAGCGGAAGTACGCCCACACGCCGAGGCTGAGCAGCGCGAAAGCGCCGAAGGCGAGGAACCACGGGAGGAGCTCGCCGCCTACCGCGGCCCAAGCTCCGGGCAGCGGTAGAAGCACCACGCAGAAGGCGGCGACCGCGACCAGGAACAGCATCGCCCACGCGCGTCGGGAAGCGGTGAACAGGGTGTTCCCGTCAAGGAACCTCAGGGGAACCAGCGAGACCAGGGGGCCGCTGAATCCGCAGACCACGATCGCGGTCGTGGTGTCGAGCACAAGCGCACCGAATGCGTCGGGGGCGCGGAGCACGCTCGGCTCGACGGCGGAGTGCACCACCCACGCGAGCACAGCGATTGCGATGAGTGAGAGGTTCGTGACCGCCACCAGCAGTGCACTCCTCGCTCTGCTGACGGTTGCACCGAGTTCGAGGGCGATGACGATGCCGAAGACGAAGCCCGGCTCCAATCCGACGGCGCGGGATATCAGCACACTCAGGGCCGTCAGCACGAGTGCCGACGATCGACTCATCACGGTGCCGCTCGTGCCCCACCGGTGTCGGGCGTAAAGCGACGCGACCGCGGCGGGCACCGCTCCGCACACGATCATCGCGATCGCGAAGGCGGCGAAGAGTCGCGCGGAGGCCGCGTCGGCACGGGCCTCGGGATCGACCGCGACGGACGCCAGAGAGGCGACGCCGACCGCGAACAGGACGGGGAAGGCGCGACCGCCGCGACCGCCCGCGTGTACAACGGTCGAACGAGCGATCCGCGTTCCGACTCGCATCTTCGCGAACGGGTCGCGCAATCGATCGCCGACCCACTTCACCGGCGCAATCATCGCTCCACGCCTGAGAACGCCGGCGAGCGCGCCTCGAATCCGGTCGTGGTTCTCGTGCAGTGTCGCCTCGAGCAGGCCGCCCGGCACGATCACGAGGAGCAGGGCCCCGGCGAGCAGGAGCACCAGGAAAACGGTCGTCGGAGGTGGGAACGACAACACCTCATCGACCGTTCGAAGGCTCGAGCCGAACTCCGACGGCAGCGCGAATGATGCGAGAACACCGGTCTGGGACTCGGAGGCAGATCCGCCTCCGCCGGCAGCGTCAGCGCCCGCAGGCCTGTCGGAGCTCCCAGCGCCGGCCCCACCGGGTCGGTCGGCCGTTTCACCTCTGGACCAGAAGCGCTCGGTTGCCGCATCGCGACCACCTTGACCGTTCTGCGCCGCTCCCGTTCGCCCCTCCCCGTCCCCGCCGGCGGGTGCGCGACTGTCCCCTGAAGAACCCACCTGCGCGGATGGGTCTTCGAGCGCCGATCCGGTCCAGCCGAGGTCGGCGGCCTCGCCTCCGCTGCCTCCGTCGGAACCGCCCACCCCATCGGCGTTCGCGGTGGTGTCCGGCGCATCCGCTTCAGCGGAGCCGTCGGGTTCGGCCGACCCGTCGGTGCCGCCGGTGCCGCCCGTTCCCCCTGGCCCGTCATCGCTTTCACCCGAGTCTTCCGGGTCGGGTGGAATGGGCGGTTCGACCACGACTCCGGCATCGACGATCAGTTGCAGGGGCAGACCTTCAGCCCAGCTGGTGGGGGCGCTCGGGTAGGCCTGGCTCACCGTCAGTGTGAATGGTCCGGGGCCGGTGGGAAGCGTCGGCGGGCGGCAGCTCCAGGAGCCGCTCCCGTCGATCGTCGTGGTGCAACCGCTCCCGTCGCTCAGCACGACCCGCAGCAACCCCCCTGGCACGCCGCTGCCGGTGAACAGCGGCGCATCCGGCGTCGCTGTGATCGTGGTGCTGCTCCCAACATCCGTCGTCACCTGAGGCGGATGGAGCAACCCGAACTGCAGCATGACCACGTCGCTGCCGTTGTAGACGTTGACGGGACCAGGAAAGTCGCGGGTCGTGGTCACGGTGCACGACCAACTGCCGTCTGCCGCCACGATGACGGAGCACAGCGTCAACAGGTCGCCGACAGACGGCACCGCTCGCACATCGATCGTCTCGCCCGCGCCTCCCTGCCCGTCGATCAGGAACGACACGGAACCGTCTGGCGACGCGATCACCACGCTGCCGCTTGCCGGTGCGTTGGACACCGCCAGGAGGCTGTCGGCGCTCGCCGGCGAGTGCGGAGCAGCCAGGGCCACCACGACGGCGAGGCCGACACAGAGGAGCGCGCTGAACCCCGAGGCGAGCACCGCATGGGATTTCATGAGCGAAACTCTACTCGTCGAAGAGCTTCAAGTGAAGAATGCTCGGCTATGTCATCCTTGCGATGTACGTGCCCGTGCCGCCGCTACCCGAAGAGCTTCTGCAGGCGGGCGACGCCATCCGCCAGGGCGTCGTCGCCGAGGGCGTACGACAGCCGCAGGAATCCGCTCGGCCCGAAAGCCTCACCCGGAACCGTCGCCACCTCGACCTGCTCCAGTATGAGGTCGGCGAGCTCCAACGACGTCTGAGGCGTCACCCCGCCCCAGGTGCGGCCGAGCAACCCCGTCACATCCGGGTACACGTAGAACGCGCCCTCGGGCAGCGGGGTGTGCACGCCGTCGATCTGGTTGAGTCCGTCGACGATCAGCTTGCGTCGGCGGTCGTAGGTGGCGCGCATCACGTCGACCGTGTCCTGGGGGCCCGTCAGTGCGGCGATGGCCGCGCGTTGCGAGACATTGGAGACGTTCGAGGTCATGTGCGACTGCAGGTTCGAGGCGGCCTTGATCGCATCGAGGGGGCCGACCATCCATCCCACCCGCCATCCGGTCATCGCGTAGGTCTTCGCGACGCCGTTGACGAGCAGTGTGCGGTCGGCCAGTGCCGGCACGGCGTCGACGATCGAGACGGCGGTGAGTCCGTCGTAGACCAGGTTCTGGTAGATCTCGTCGCTGATCACCCAGAGACCGTGCTCCTCGGCCCACTCGCCGATCGCCTTGGTCTGCTCGGGGGAGTAGACGGCGCCGGTGGGGTTCGAGGGCGAGACGAAGAGCAGCACCTTGGTGCGCTCCGTGCGCGCCGCTTCGAGCTGCTCAACCGTCACGAGGTAGTTCTGGTCGCTGCCCGCGAACACCTCCACCGGAACGCCGCCCGCGAGGGCGATGGCTTCGGGATAGGTCGTCCAGAACGGAGTGGGCACGAGCACCTCGTCGCCCGGATCGAGCAGCGTGGCGAAGGCCTCGTAGACGGCCTGCTTGCCGCCGTTGGTCACGATCACCTGGGCGGGCGACACCTCGATCCCGCTGTCGCGGAGGGTCTTCGCGGCGATCGCCTCGCGCAGCTCCGGCAGCCCGGCGGCGGGTGTGTAGCGGTGGTTCTTCGGATCGCGCACCGCCACCGCAGCCGCCTCCACGATGTGCTCAGGAGTGGGGAAATCAGGCTCGCCCGCGGCGTAGCTCACGACCGGCCGCCCGACCGCCTGGAGCGCCTTGGCTTTCGCGTCGACCTTCAAGGTCGCCGACTCGGCGATGGATGCGATTCTGTGCGAGATGCGGGGATGGTCGGTCACGCCACCAGCTTAGAAGACCTACCTCCGCTGAGGAGGCTCAGACGACTATGTAGCGGGCCAATTGAGGGAGAAGGGCATCGCTGACGGTGTTCGGCCCTCCGAGCACGATGATGCGCAAGGGATTGAGGCGGTCGAGTTCCGTCTTAACCGCGTCGGGGATGCCGTCTTTCGTGACGAGCAGCACAGGGGCGCCATGCATGATGGCGGCGGCTGAACCGGAAAGTGCGTCGGGGAAGACGGTTCCAGAGGCGACGTACACTGTGGGAGCTCCCGTCGAGTGGCCGTAGTGCGAGACTGCTGCCGAGACGGCGTAACGGTCGTCGCCGTCCACGCGAACGACACGGGTAGTAGGCGAGGCGTACGCAGAGATGGCGGCAAACGTTGCGTCGCTCACGGAGTTGCGGCCACCGACGACGACGATCTCGAAGCTCTCGTGACGTTCCAATTCCGCTGCCACTGGGCTCGGGATGCCATCGCGGGTGACAAGGAGAACCGGTCCGTCACCCGTGGTGCCCGCGGAACCAGAGAGCGCGTCGGGAAACGTCTCGCCCGACGCCACGTAAATGGTTGGCACGAAGGTGCCGCCGAACATCGCTTTCGACAAGGCGGAAGAGACGGCGTACCGGTCGGGGCCTCCGAGGCGTAGGGCGGGCGCGTATCCGCTGAGTGTGGCCTCGACACCCAGCGAAATGGAGTCGGTTCCGCCGACGATGATGATCTTCCCGGGCGTCAACCGGGAGAGTTCGGCCGCGATGGCACTGGGAACCGCATCGCGGGTGACGAGGAGGACGGGCCCGAAGCCACGGCTGGCGGCCGAGGCGGAGAGCGCGTCCGGGAAATTCTCTCCAGAAGCAATGAAGGCATATTGCACTCCCGAGTCGAACGTCTCGGCAGAGACAGCAGCGGAGAGGGCGTACCGATCGGGGCCGCCAATGCGCGACAACCCGGTGGGAACGGCGGCTTCCGCAGACGTGACTGTCGCGCCGGAGAAGAGGGCGATCGTGGCCGCTGTGGCGGCGACCAGACGAAAGAAGTGATGATGACGAAGCCTCATGATATTCGAGGATAACAGAGACAAACTCAGGTATTGGAGATGGATCACTACTTAGTGAGAACCGGGAAAGCCTCTGCGAGAGCGCCGATGATCGACTGGATGGCGATCGAGAGCAGGAGCAGGCCGAACAGGCGCGTGACGATGCTCATGCCGGTGGGTTTGACCACCCGGGCGACCTCGGGGGCGAAGAACAGCGCGACCGCGATCACGCCGGCCACCAGGAGATTGATGCCCACGCCGGCGAGCAGGTCGATCGGGCTCGGGTAGTCGTCGGCGAAGGTGATCACGAGGCTGATGGCGCCCGGGCCGGCGATCAGCGGAATCGCGAGGGGCACGACCGCCGGCGACTGCGAATCCGCCACGGTCAGCACGTTCTGCTTCGCGGTGAGCATGCCCCAGCCGATCGAGGCGACGAGCAGGTTCCCGGCGATCCGGAAGGAGGTCAGGTCGATGCCGAACGCCTCGAGGATGAACTTGCCGACCAGGAGCGACACCGTGAGCACCGCGAACACGGCGACGCCCACCAGGAAGCCGATCCGTCGCTGCCGAGCGCGGTCGAAGTCCTTCGTGAGGTTCAGGAAGATCGGAAGACTGCCGATCGGGTTGGCGATGGTCAGCAGGGCGATCGCGCTGGTCACCAGAGTCGGCGCGCTGATCACGTCGCTCACGCGAGGGCCTGCCGGGGAACGACGACCTGCTTGATGATGATGAGGATCGACGCCACCACGGGCACGGCGATCAGCGCGCCGAGCACGCCGAGCAAGGTGCCGCCCACTAGCGCTCCGATCACGACCAGGATGCCGGGCACGTCCACCGCCTTGTTCATGATCCGCGGGCTGAAGACGTAGGCCTCGACCTGCATGTAGACGAGGAAGTAGATGCCGATGGCGATGGCCGTCACCGGCGACACGGTGAGGGCGAGGAAGGTGATGAGGATGGCGCTGATCACCGTTCCCACCAGCGGGATCAGCGCGAGCAGGAACGCCACCACCGCGAGCGCGCCCGCGTAGGGCACTCCGATGATCAGCATCGCGATGAACCCGAAGACGCCGTTGGTGGCCGCGAGGATGACCTGTCCGCTCACGTATTTGCCGATCGACCGCACGATCTGCTCGCTGATGGCGACGACGCCTTCGCGCTGCGACATGGGCACCAAGACGTAGAAACTGTTCTTCACGGCCTCGAGCGACCCGAGGAAGAAGAGGGTGAGCACGAGCACCAGGATGCCGGCGGTGATTCCGTTGATGAGCGCCAACCCGACCTTCAGCACCCCGCCGCCCAGTGCGGCGAGATTGCCCGGATCGGTGAGGAAGTCGTCGAGGTCTTGAACGAGCTTCTGGGTGTCGACGGAGGTGCCGAAGACATCCGTGAACCAGGTCGACTGAGTGGCGGCCTTCACCGCGTCGGGAAGATTCGAGATCAGATCGGTGGTCTGGTCGACGAACGCCGGGATGACCAGGAAGAACACTGCCACCGCAAAGGCGATCACCAAGACGAAGACGATGAGGATGCTCCAGCCGCGCGGAATGTGCCGCCTCGTCAGCCAGCGCACCAGGGGATCGAGGCCGAGCGCCATGAACAGTGAGGCCAGGATGCAGATGACCACGGTCGACAACTGCACGAAGGCGAACCCCAGAGCGAATGCCACGAGACCGCCGAGGGTCGCGACGAATCCGATTCGGAAGGCGCCTGTGCGCATGTTGTGCTCCATCTCGCTGCCTTTGCGGTCCTACCGGATGTGACTTACACTGTGTGTCGGTAGTTGAAATCTGCCAAGCTTTTCTATGCCTATTTTCTGGGCCCTGAATCCTCAAGGTGAGTGTAGCGAAGCTGTGCGTCTTCAACGCTGTGCTGGTTACAGCATTAGGGCGGTGGCTCAATTGGTAGAGCAGCGGTCTCCAAAACCGCAGGTTGCAGGTTCGAGTCCTGTCCGCCCTGCTCCTGTTTGTGAAAGGTACTGACACGGTGGCACGAAAAATAATCGACGAACCTTCCGAGGACGTCGTCGAGAATGCCAAGAAGGAGCGGGCGGCACGGCGCAATCCGTTCGCCCGTATCGTCCTGTTCATCAGGCAGGTCATCACGGAGCTGAAGAAGGTCGTCACACCGACCCGGCGCGAGCTGATCAGCTACACGCTGGTCGTGCTGGTGTTCGTCGTCATCATGATGGCGATCGTCGTGGGGCTCGACACCGTGTTCGGCTGGCTCGCGATCGTGGTGTTCGGAACGCCATCCTGATCTCCCCGCACCATCCTGCGGCCCCGCGCCGCACCCGAAGCTAAGAAGTGGAAACGAATTCAGTGTCTGACGCAAAGCCCGAAGAAGCCGGTGTCCCGGCTGACCTCGACGCCCTCCTGGAGGCGATCGACGAGGCAGCCGACCCCGAAGCCGACGCGGTCGTCGACGATGCACTGAACATCGACGACTTCGACGAGGCCGCCGCGGTGCTCGACGTGCTCGAAGACCCCGATGCCGAGGTCGCCGACCAGCCCGTCGACGAGACCGCAGAAGAGGTCGAAGCGGATGCCGCCGACTCGTCCGCCTCCGAATCGGAGGAGTCCGGCGAGGCCGACGACGAAGAGGCCCCCGAGGTCGACCCCTACGACGCGTTCCGCGCCGAACTGCGGTCGCTGCCCGGCAAGTGGTACGTCATCCACTCCTACGCCGGCTTCGAGAAGCGCGTGAAGTCGAACATCGAGAGCCGCAAGACCTCGATGGGCATGGAGGACTTTGTCTTCCAGGTCGAGGTTCCGATGGAAGACGTCGTGGAGATCAAGAACGGCCAGCGCAAGCTGGTCACCCGCGTGCGCATCCCGGGCTACGTGCTCGTGCGCATGTTCCTCAACGAGGACAGCTGGTCGGTCGTGCGTCACACGCCGGGCGTCACCGGCTTCGTCGGCAACTCGCACAACCCGACGCCGCTGCGCTTCGAAGAGGCCTTCAACATGCTGAAGAGCCTCGTCGAGGTCAAGGAAGTTCCGACCGCGAAGTCCGCCGGTGGCAAGGGCGGCAAGGCCGTCTCGCGCAACATCCCCGCCGAGGTCGACTTCGAGATCGGCGAGACCATCACGATCAAGGAGGGCTCGTTCGCGGGTCTGCCCGGATCGATCAGCGAGATCAAGCCGGAGAGCGGCAAGCTCACGGTTCTCGTCTCCCTGTTCGAGCGTGAGACGCCCGTCGAGCTCAGCTTCGACCAGGTCACCAAGCTGTAGGGCCGTTCAGGCTTTTCGGCTAAGATATTTCGGTTGCCTTCACGGGCATCCGTCACACCACTGCAGGGAGAAGCCCTGTGGTGGGAGCGCCGCCTTCGTGCGGCTCGATAGAGAAGAGAAGAAATGGCACCGAAGAAGAAGGTCACAGGTCTGATCAAGCTTCAGATCCAGGCCGGCGCCGCCAACCCCGCACCGCCCATCGGGCCGGCGCTGGGTCAGCACGGCGTCAACATCATGGAGTTCTGCAAGGCGTACAACGCCGCGACCGAGTCGCAGCGCGGCAACGTCATCCCGGTCGAGATCACCGTCTACGAAGACCGCTCGTTCACCTTCATCCTGAAGACCCCGCCCGCGGCGGAGCTCATCAAGAAGGCCGCCGGCGTCGCCAAGGGCTCCTCCACTCCGCACACCGTCAAGGTCGCGAAGCTCACCAAGGAGCAGGTGCGTCAGATCGCTGAGCAGAAGCAGGTCGACCTGAACGCGAACGACATCGAAGCTGCAGAGAAGATCATCGCCGGCACTGCCCGTTCCATGGGCATCACGGTCGAGGCATAAGGAGGAGGCTGAAAATGGCACAGAAGTCAAAGGCCTACCGGGCCGCGGCCGAGAAGATCGAAGCCGGCAAGTACTACACCCCGTCCGAAGCCGTCACGCTCGCGCGTGAGACCGGCTCCGCCAAGTTCGACAGCACCGTCGAGGTCGCGCTGAAGCTCGGGGTCGACCCGCGCAAGGCCGACCAGATGGTGCGTGGCACCGTCATCCTGCCGCACGGCACGGGCAAGACCGCCCGCGTCATCGTGTTCGCGACGGGCCCCGCGGCCGAAGCAGCGATCGCTGCCGGCGCCGACGAGGTCGGTGGCGACGAGCTGATCGAGAAGGTGGCCGGCGGCTACACCTCGTTCGACTCCGCCGTCTCGACCCCGGAGCTCATGGGCAAAGTCGGTCGTCTCGGAAAGGTGCTCGGCCCGCGTGGCCTCATGCCCAACCCGAAGACCGGCACCGTGACCCCGGATGTCGCGAAGGCCGTCTCCGACATCAAGGGCGGAAAGATCGAGTTCCGCGTCGACAAGCACGCCAACGTGCACTTCGTGGTCGGCAAGGCCGCGTTCACGCCGGAGCAGCTCGACGAGAACATCAAGGTCGCTCTCGAAGAGGTGCTTCGCCTGAAGCCGAGCTCTTCCAAGGGCCGCTACATCCAGAAGGGCGCCGTTTCGACGACCTTCGGCCCGGGCATCCCGCTCGACGTCAACGCGATCTAGTTCGCCGCAGTACACGGAAAGGGCTCGCCTCACGGCGGGCCCTTTCTGCGTGTGCGGGGTGGCGTGGGCGACCGGGTAGATCGTCAGCTGTCGTGGAGTGTCGGAACCGGCGGGCCCTGCGAGGAGATGCGAAGTGCGCAGGTACCGTGGAGGAATGGTCACCAGGGTTCGCACCGCTCGCCTCGAGGATGCCGGGATCGTGTCGGCCGTGGCCGCCGAGACCTTCGAGATGGCCTGCCCTCCCAGCACCGCGCCGGCAGCGATCGCCGCGTTCATCGCCGAGAACCTCTCCGATGCCCGGTTCGCCGGGTATCTCTCCGATCCGGAACGCAGCGTGATTCTGGCCGACGTCGACGGTGAGATCGCCGGGTACACGATGCTCATCGGCGGCGAACCGACCGATCAGGCGGTGGCTGCAGCGGTGGCCGGGCGGCCGACCGTCGAACTGAGCAAATGCTACGTGCGCGAGAACTTCCACGGGTTCGGGGTGGCCTCGGCGCTCATGACGGCCTCGATCGAGGGCGCTGAGCGGTCGGGAGCGGCGAGCGTGTGGCTCGGCGTCAACCAGCAGAACGCGCGCGCGATCCGGTTCTACGAGAAGAGCGGCTTTCGGAAGGTCGGGGTGAAGCAGTTCCTCGTGGGTGACGAGCTGCACGACGACTTCGTCTTCGAACGGGCGCTGGCGCTTCCTGCACCGTCGTCTGAGTAGAAACTACTCATAACACCCAGAGCGAGATGGCGAACAGGGTTGAGGTACCGTAACCCGAAAGGCGGTCGCCATGAATCGTCCGAACGCACTCCGCTCCTTCAGCAGCACAGATCGCTTCCCGAAGGTGGCTTCGCTGGGCCTGGTCGCCGCCCTCATCGCCGTGATGGGAATCGGTGCCGCCTCGTCGGCGCAAGCCCTCTCCGCGCCACGGGCGCCCTACGTCATGCCGACCCCGACGCGCATCCAGGGTGCCGATCGTTACGACCAGGCGATCAAGGCGTCCTCCGCCATGCGCACAGCCGACCTCGTCTACGTCACGAGCGGCGAGAAGTTCGCAGACGCCTTGAGCACCGCAGCGGTGGCCGGGCGACATGGTGCGCCGTTGCTTCTCACCCCTCGAGCCGCGGTGCCGGAGAGCGTGATCGCCGAGCTGGGCCGACTCGAGCCCACGACGATCGTGGTGGTCGGAGGTCCTGCCTCTGTCTCCGACGAGGCCATGGAGCAGCTGTCTCAGCGCGTGGCCGGGGCCACTGTCGTGCGAATCGGTGGAGCGGATCGGTACGAGGTCTCCCGCAATCTCCTGACCGAACCGACCTTCGGCGCCATCCGGGGTGAAACGGTCTTCGTCGTCACCGGAGCGAACTTCCCCGACGCGCTCACCGCCTCACCCGCTGCGACCCACACCGGGGCATCCCCGGTGCTCCTCGTAGACGGAGCGGAGCATGTCGCGACGGAGGCGGAGATCTCGGTGCTCCACAGCTTGGGAGCCAATGACGTGCACCTGGTCGGGGGAGTCAACTCCCTCAGCTCGGAACTGGAAGTCAATCTGGGAGGTCGGCACTTCGTCGTCACCCGCTCCGAGGGCGCGGATCGTTACGAGGCGGGAGTCAGCGTCAATCGTTGGGCCTTTGAGTCAGCGTCGACCGTCTACCTGGCCAGTGGCACGGCGTTCCCGGATGCGCTGAGTGGCGGGCCACGGGCGGCTCAGTCCGGTTCCCCGCTCTATGTCGTTCAGCCCAACTGTGTTCCCGCATCGGTGCTCGGTGAGATCAAGCGGCTGCAGGCGCAGCAGATCATCATTCTCGGCGGGCCGGCCACCCTGGGTTCCGGTGTCGATTCGCTGACTCCCTGCTGATGCCGTGGCGGCCTCAGGGCCGCGCTTGTCAGAACGGCAGGTCGCCGATCTGGAGCACGAGCTTGCCCCGCGTGTGGCCGCCCTCGAGATCGCGGTGGGCCTCCGCAGCCGACTCCAAGGGGTACGTGCGGTCGACGTGCACGCGCACGTCGCCCGAGTCGATCAGCCGGGCGATCACGGCGAGGGTCGACGCATCCGGAGCGACTTTGAACGTGGTCGCCCGCATCCCGGCCGCCGCCGCCTCCTCCTCGAACCCCGGCCAGCTGCCGGTCGGCCCATTGATGATGAGACCTCCCGGGCGAAGCGTCGCCAGCGATCGACTCCCTGTGTCGGCGTGCACGTTGCCGAGCAGGTCGATGACCACGTCGAGGTCGGAAACGTGATCTTCGAATGCGACCGCGGTGTAATCGATCACAGTCGAGGCGCCGAGCTCTCGCAGCCAGCCTTGATTTCGAGCCGAACCGGTCGCCGTGACGCGCGCGCCGAAGTAGGCGGCGAACTGCACCGCGAAGTGGCCCACCCCGCCCGCAGCCGCATGGATGAGCATCCGTTGCCCCTCGTGCGCCTTCGCCAGATCGACCACCAGACCCCACGCCGTGAGCGCCGCGAGCGGAACCGCAGCAGCCTCGGTCAGCGAAAGCGCCTTCGGCTTACGGGCCACCTGCAGACTCGGCACGGAGACGTACTCGGCATACGACCCGGCCCCGCGCGGCACCGACATCATGCCGAAGACCTCGTCGCCGACGTTCAGCTGATGCCCCGCATACGGCGTCTCGACCACCACGCCCGCGAAATCGTAACCGAGGATGCACGGATACGACGAGATCGCGGCGGCCACTCCGCGCCCGGCTCGGGTCTTCGCGTCGAGCGGGTTCACGCCCGCCGCCGCGACCTTCACCAATACCTCGGCGTTCACCCGCACGGGGCTCGGCACCTCGGCGATCTCCAGCACCTCGGGGCCGCCGATTCCCGACATCAGGGATGCGCGCATCCTCGCCGGGTGGGTGAGGGTCGGGCTCGGCGCCGCCGGCGATCCACTCCGCTTCTCGATCATCCCTGTGCCTTCCGTCGATCTCCTGGAATACGCGATGGGGCTCGGGGACCCGCTTCACTGCGTTGCCTTGTGGCTACCCCCACGCTAATTGCTGAATAATTCACAGGTGTTACGGTCAGGTCACTGGGGTGCAAACTCGGTCGGGCCGCGTTAACATTCAGTAACTTCCGAACACCGCCCAGCCCGCACCGGCCGCACGCACGAGAGAGACCCGATCCATGAGTCCAGCCCGTCGGGCGCCGATCGCCCGTCTCTCTCCGACGGCGCGGTCTGGGGTGCTCTGGGCCGCGGCCGTTCTGGGCGCCGTCGGTCTCGCCCTCATCTGGGTGGCGCGCATCGCGGCGGCCCGCTTCGTCTACGTCAGTGAGCTCGGCGCCACCGGCGAACCGACGGCGGAGGTGTTCCGATGGGGCCTCGTTCTGGTCGCGGTGGCGGCGATGCTCGTGGCGCTCTGCGCTCCACGACTGCGCCCGAGCGTGCGCTGGCTCGCCGTGGCGCCGCCCGCCGCGGTGCTGGCGGGATCGGCGATCGCGTTCGGAGTCGCCTCGCAGATCACCTGCACGGTGGGGTGCCCGCTACCGGTGGGCCCGGCGTTCACCTGGCAAGACCTCATCCACACCTCGTGCGCCGTTCTGGGTTTCGCAGGCGCCGCCTTCGTGATGCTGCAGGTGGCGACGGATGAGGACTTCCGGGCGCTGGCACGCTTCTCGCTCGTGTCGGCCATCGCGGTGGCCGTCATAGCCGGCGTCGGTGGCCTGCTGTCGCTGTTCCGGATCGGCACCCAGGTGGGCGGCGTGCTCGAACTGGTCGCGACGACGATCGCACTGCTCTGGCTGGTGGGGCTCGCCGCGTTCCTTGCCGTCGCCGCGCGGCGCGACCTGCAGGTGGCGGCCGTCATCGACCGGTCGGACGCCGCGCACGGCGGTCACGAGCATCCGATCGCGCCTGCTCAGGCCCAGCCGAGCCAGGCCGCGACTCCGGCGCGCGTTGCCGCGACGTACTCGGAGTAGCCGTCGTCGCGGGCCGGGATCGGGATGCTCGCAGCGCCGTTCAGCTCATCCATCCAGAGTTCGGCGACCGACACCGGATGCACGGGGTCGAGCGGAGCCCACGTGATCGCCAGAGGCAGGTCGATCGACGACAGGTCGTCGTCGGAGCCGAATGCCGCCGAGCGCGGGATCTCGATCAGTCGCGCCGCACGCTCGGCTGCCCGCGGGCTGCGGAACTGCTGCAGAAGTCCCGCCGCTCCCAGCCGCGATTCAGCATGGGTGTCGGCGTAGAGCGAGGTCTGCAAGAACGCCTTTTCGCCCTCGACCGCGCCGCGGTCGGCCAGCAGCTCGCCGATCACCGGAAAGGCCCGCAGGTTGTGGGGGAGCGGCCGATCGGTGAATGACGGCCGCACGAAGACGATGCGGTCGATCGGGAGAAGTTGCCGCAGCGCCAGCCGCAAGGCGATCGCGGCGCCCATCGAGATGCCGATGACGGTGAGGGGTTCGCCCGAGCGACCGTCGGAATCCCTCGCCGACGCGACGCGGGCGGCGATGTCGTCGCCGAGTGCGTCGAGGGCGAACGACGCCGCCGGCCCGTTCTCGTCGCGCTGACCGTGTCCGCGGGTGTCGGGGGCCAGCAGGTGGGTGCCGTGCGGCACGATCGGCGCGAACAGCGACAGGGCCTGCTCACGGTCGCCACCGAGGCCGTGCAGCAGCAGAACGGTCACGCCGGCTGCCGCTCGCCGCGCATCCAGGCCAGCATCCGGTCGGCGCGGCGCACGAGCAGTTCGATCTGAGATTCGTCGCGATCGACCCATTGGCAGCGGGGCTCGGCGTCGACGGGCACGAAGTCGAGGTGCTGCTCCCAGACCACGAGGGTGCGCTCGGCGCCGAGAACGTATTGCTGCCACCAGACCTGTCGAAGATAGCTGCGCGGGATGCGCGACCACGGCTTCGAGGTGGTCTTGATCTCCGCGAGTTCGAGCGTTCCGTCGCCGGCCACCCGGATGCCGTCGGGTGTGGCCAGGTGCCGCCGGTCGCGCGAGGCATGGAACAGCGCGAAACTCGGATCGATCGCGTGCTCGCGCCGCACCCAGTTCGCGATTTCCGGCTCGCGTGCCCGCCCGTGGTCAGTGAAGGCGTTCCCGCTGAAGCCCGAGCCGTTGAGTTTTTCCCACGCGACGGTGGCGATCGCCTGGTCGCTGGAGAGGCGTGCGACATCCGTCGCTGTCACGCCGCGGCTGCGGGCGCGGAGCCACGCGACACGGTCGGTGGACTGCGCGACGACGCGCTCGAGGTGCGGCGGTCGCGGCGGCTCCGGGGCGACCTCGTCGTCGGTCTCCCACGGAAAGGAGAGCATGAGATCGGTCACGTCTCCATTGTCCCTCGCGCCCCGGACATCCCGCGCCGCCAGATGCGCTGAGTCGCCAGATTCCGACGGAATGGGGGGTCGGATTCCGTCAGAATCTGGCGACTCGATGGGCGAGCGCGTCGGTCACGGAAAGGGTTGCGCGAAGAAGGCTCGTTCGTGGTCGACCGAGCGCAGGAAGGCCGTGCGCATCGCCTCGACCCGAGCCGGCGCGGACACCCGAGCCGCGGCATCCGCGAACCCGATCGCCCGCTCGGTGGCGTCGGCGAACGCGGGGTCGGCGTAGCTCGCGAGCCAGTCGTCGAACGGATGCTCCGGGTGGCGTCGGGCGGAGAGGCGCGTTCCGAGGTCGGTGTAGACCCAGAAACAGGGGAGGAGTGCCGCGACCAGTTCGGCGTAGTCGCCGTGGGCAGCGACGGCGTGCAGGTGGTTGACGTAGGCCAGGGTGGTGGCGCTCGGCGAGGCCGGCGGTCGATCGTGGAGGCGTTCGCGGTGGAGGCGGGCCTCCTCGGCCAGGCAAGCGGCCGCGCTCGTGGCCCAGAAGATCTGCTCCTCGGCGGTCGGCGCGAGCTGGCTGGCGCGGGCGAGAACGCGCGCGTAGTCGCCGAGATAGAGCACGTCTTGCGCGAGATATGCCTCGAAGTCGGCGCGGTCGAGGGTGCCGTCGCCGAGCCCGCGGACGAAGGCGAGCGAGTCGATCGCCGCGCGCGCGGCGGCGGTCTCGCGCCAGAGCGCGGCGCTGAGCGGCCCTTCGGAGTCGTCGGATGCGTGTGCGCGCTGGACGGCCAGGGCGCGGCGGGTGGCGTGCGAGTGGTCGATCGGGCCGTTGCCGCGGCCGACCTGCAGTGCATCGGCCGCGCGAAGGGCGCCGGACAGCCACGTCTTCGCCTCGCGCAAGGCCGGCAGCCATCGTGCGCCGTCGGCGAGGTGGCGATCAGCGGCGCTGCCTCGGCCCGCTGAGCCACCGGCCGGAGCGTCGCCGGCCACGCCGTCGTCGGCAGGTGCATCGGCGGCCGACCCGAGGCGTGCACCGAGCGTTGCCATCGCCGACGAGAGGGAGCATCCGGTGCCGTGCGTGTTGCGGGTCTCGATCCGCTCGCCCGCCACCTCGTGCTGGTGGACCGCGCCGTCGCGAACCCAGACCAGCGCATCCGGAGCGGACGGGCCCGCGAGGTGGCCGCCCTTGACGAGCACGGTGGCGCCCGACGAGCGCGCGAGGTGCTCACCCTGGAGGAGCGCGCCCGCCCAATCGCGTGCCGCCGGCGCACCCACGAGCACGCCGAGCTCGGCGAGGTTGGGTGAGACGAGATCGGCCTGGCTGCAGAGCCGCCGTACGATCTCTTCGCCGTCGGGGGTGAGCAGCCGGTCGCCGCTGGTGGCGACGATCACCGGATCGAGCACCACGAGCGGCGGACGCACGGCAGCCAGCCACTCCGACACGACCCCCGCGAGCTCGGCGTTCGCGAGCATCCCGATCTTCACCGCGTCGATCTCGACGTCGTCGCTCACCGCATCGAGCTGTTCGCGCAGGAATGCCGCCGGCGGAACGTGCACCGACCTCACGCCCCGCGTGTTCTGGGCCACCAGCGCGGTGACCACGGCCATCCCGTATCCGCCCAGCGCGGCGATCGATTTCAGGTCGGCCTGGAGGCCGGCGCCACCCGTCGGATCGGTGCCCGCGATGCTCAGCACCCGCGGGATCGCCGCGGAGGCGGATGCAGACCTGGACACCGATGCGGACCCGGACGGGAAGGCTGCCCCGATCCCGTCGCCCGTCATCGCGCGCCCTCGTTCCGGAGTTCCGCGAAGCGCGCAGCGGCGGCCCGCGGATCGGGCGACGCGCAGATCGCCGACACCACGGCCACACCGGCCGCCCCTGCGGCGACCAGCCCCGGCACATCCGCCTCGACGATCCCGCCGATCGCGACGCAGGGCAGCGACGACGCGGCGGCCAGAGCGGCGAATCCGTGGATGCCGAGGGGCTCCGGATGGTCGGGCTTCGTCGTGGTGGGGCGGATGACGCCGACTCCCAAGTAGTCGACCGTGCCCTCGGGCAGGGCGGCGACCGCGGTGAGGTGGGCGGGGGTGTTCGCGGTGAGGCCGATGACGGCATCCGGACCGAGGAGGGTGCGCGCCGCCGACACCGGCAGGTCGCTCTGGCCGAGGTGCACGCCGTCGACCCGCGCGCCGGCGAGCCGCGCGGCGAGCACCACGTCGACGCGGTCGTCGATGAGGAAGAGGGCCCGCCCGTCGATCACGGCGGCGAGTTCGACCGCTGCGGCCAGCAACGCGGCGGGGCTGGCGTCGTGATCGCGCAGCTGCACCGTGGTCGCGCCGCCGGCGACGGCGGCGTCGACCACCGCGGCGAGTCCGAGGCCGTGGCGCCCGGCCATCGCGGTGTCGGTCACGAGGTAGACGCCCAGCGCGAGGCGCATTCCGACCGAACGATCGGATGCGCCGGAATCGCCGGATGCGCCGGATACGACTACTGCGCCGCCCGGGCGCACGCTCACGAGAGCCGCGCTTCGGCCGCGACCTCGGCCGGAGTCACCGCGGCCAGCGCGTCCAGCAGCCCGACCGCGAAGCTCCCCGGCCCGGCGGCAGTCGCCGCCGCGTGCTCGGCGGCGATGCCGTAGACGCTGGAGGCCGCCACGGCGGCATCGAACGGCGATGCCGCCGCCAGGAAAGCCGCCATGACGGCGCCGAGCGCGCATCCGCCGCCCGTCATTCTCGTGAGCATCGCATGGCCGTTCGCCACCCGCACCCAGCCGAATCCGTCGGTGACGATGTCGACCGGTCCGGAGATCGCGACCACGCCGCCGGTGCGGCGGGCAATCGCGCTGCCGGCTTCGAGGGCGTCTTCGGCCGTGTCGACCGCGTCGACGCCCCGTCCGCCCGATCCGGCGCCCGAGAGCGCGATGATCTCCGACGCGTTGCCCCGCACGATGGCCGGCCGGAATTCCAGCAGCTCGTGCGCCAGCGCCGTGCGGATCGGCAGCGCCCCGACCGCCACCGGGTCGAGCACCCAGGGCGTGCCCTCCTGGCGAGCGGCCGCGACCGCCTCGCGGGCGGCGTCACGCTGTTCGTCGGTCGGGGTGCCCAGGTTCACCAGGAGCCCCGAGGCGATGCGCGCGAACGGGCCGGCCTCGCCCGGGATGTCGCACATCGCGGCCGAGGCCCCGATCGCGAGCAGCGCGTTGGCGGTGAATCCGGTCACCACCGCATTGGTGATGCACTGCACCAGCGGTTCGCGCTCGCGCAGGGTGGCGAGGAGGTCGGACGGGTGGACTGGCGTGCGAATGCTCATTCGCGACATCCCTTCGCTAGTACGAACTAGATCAGGTTCGACGGGTTTCATCTCAGCCCGCGAAGGGCACCCCGTGTCACTACCGACGAGGCTAGCAGCGCGCGTATTCACAGGGCGCTTAACGGCATCACATAGGTGCCTCATAGGAAACTGTCAATACTGGAACTGTGACCATCGACAGATCTCTCATCTCCGGCAGTTCTTCCAGCGGAGCCAAGCAGCCGAAACTCCGCCGCGCTGACGGCACTCCGGTGCGTGCGCTCGTGGTCGACGACGAGAACACCCTCACCGATCTGCTCTCGATGGCTCTCCGCTACGAGGGCTGGGAGGTCAAGACCGCGAGCGAGGGCCGCCAGGCCATCACGATCGCCCGCGAGTTCCGCCCCGACGTCATCGTGCTCGACGTGATGCTGCCCGACATCGACGGCCTTCAGGTGCTCAACCGGGTGCGCGCCGACGGTCACGAGACCCCCGTTCTCTTCCTCACCGCGAAGGATGCCCTCGACGACCGGATCGCCGGCCTCACCGCCGGCGGAGACGACTACGTCACCAAGCCGTTCAGCCTCGAGGAACTGGTCGCGCGCCTGCGCGGCCTCATCCGTCGCTCGACCCTCGTCGTGGCCGACGCCGACGACCCGGTCGTGACGGTCGGCGACCTCGAGCTCAACGAAGACAGCCATGAGGTCTTCCGCGACGGCGATCCCATCGAGCTCACCGCCACCGAGTTCGAACTGCTGCGCTTCCTCATGCGCAACCCGCGCCGGGTGCTGAGCAAGGCGCAGATCCTCGACCGGGTCTGGAGCTACGACTTCGGAGGCAAATCGAGCGTGGTGGAGATCTACATCTCCTACCTGCGCAAGAAGGTGGATGCCGGTCGTCCGGCGATGATCCACACGGTCCGCGGCGCAGGCTACCTGCTGAAACCCGCGCTGTGACCATTCGCCGCACGCTGATCCTGAGCGTGCTCGGCCTGATCGCCCTGGCGGGGCTCGTGATCGGCGTCGTCAGCACCATCGCGCTCAACGGCTTCCTGCTCGACCGGCTCGATTCGCAGGTGCAGGAGGCCTCCGACCGAACAGTCTTCTCGATCACCACCCAGGCGCAGCCCACCGGACCACAGCCGGGAATCTCGCTCGGGCAGGCCTCAGGAACCGTGGTGGCAGTGGTCTCGGCCGGAGTCGCCACCAACGGCTACGTGCTCGACGACACCGGTCAGCTGCAGCCGTTGACCACGGCGCAACTCGCCGCGCTCGACGGGGTTCCCGGGTCGGCGGTGACCCAGCTCGTGCCGGCCGACGGCGGGGGAGCCAGCGTCGAAGCCCCTGATCCGCAGAGCGTCACCATCGACGGTCTCGGCGCCTATCGGGTGGAGGGGCGTACCGTCACCGCAGCCGGCGACATCGTGGTGACCGGCCTGCCGTTGGCCGACGTCAACAGCACCGTCTCGCAACTCGTGATCGTGATCGTGCTGGTCACCGCCGGCGCCATGGCGCTCGCCGGAGTCGCGGGCTTCCTCGTCATCCGGCTCGCCCTGCGTCCGCTCGACCGCGTCACTGCGACGGCGTCGCGCGTGGCCGAACTCCCACTCGACCGCGGAGACGTCGCGCTCGCCGAACGGGTGCCGGCCTCCGACACCGACCCGAGATCCGAGGTGGGCCGGGTCGGTCTCGCCTTCAACCGGATGCTCGAACACGTCGCGAGCGCCCTCACCTCCCGTCAGCACAGCGAGAACAAGGTGCGCCAGTTCGTGGCCGATGCGAGCCACGAGCTCCGCACGCCGCTCGCCTCGATCCGGGGTTACGCTGAACTCACCCGCCGCACGGCGCCGGAGCTGCCCGACGAGGTCTCGCACTCGCTCGGCCGCATCGAGTCGGAGGCGACCAGGATGACGACCTTAGTCGAAGACCTGCTGTTGCTCGCACGCCTGGATGCCAAGCCCGAACTCGATCTCACCGAGGTCGACCTGTCGATCGTGCTCGTCGACGCCGTGAGTGATGCCCACGTCGCCGGCCCCGACCACGTCTGGGACCTCGACCTGCCCGAGGAGCCCGTTCTCGTCTCCGGCGACGCCCCGCGGCTGCACCAGGTGTTCACCAACCTGCTCGCCAACGCACGGGTGCACACGCCGGCCGGCACCACTGTGCGGGTGAGCGTGACCGCGGATGCGCGGGAGGAGGCATCCGTCGCCCTCGTCACCGTGGCCGACGACGGACCGGGTATCGCCCCTGAACTGCTGCCGACACTGTTCGAGCGCTTCGTGCGCGGCGACGCCTCGCGCTCACGGCACGCGGGCAGCACCGGGTTGGGCCTCGCGATCGTCGAGGCGGTGGTGGATGCGCACGGCGGCAGCGTGAGCGTGCGCAGCGAGCCGGGCGAGACGGTGTTCACGGTGGCGATCCCGCTGCGGGCGACCGGCTGACGCGTCGCGCCGAGAAATGAGCCGAGTCCGTTTCTGCCGCGATCGGGGTACGTTGAAGAGCAGGCCATTTTGGCTGAGGGCCATAAGCCCGAGTCCCGAAAGGTATGGAACCCCTACATGAACATCCTGCTGATCGTCATTGCCGTCATAGCCGTGATCCTCTTGTTCACGGGAGGCTTCGTGCAGACCCTGAACTTCCTGCTCTGGATCGGTCTGATCCTCCTGGTCTTCGCGGTGATCGTCTTCATCGTGCGAGCCGTCTCGGGCAACCGGAAAGTCTGACCCTCATGCCCGATGACGAGCAGAGCGAACCCATCATGGTCGGCAGCGACGACGCGTCCGTCGTCGAGAAGGCCGAGGGCATCATGGCGCAGGTGAAAGCCGACGCCGGGGATGCCTCCGAGCCCGAGCTCGTCGACCTCCTGCGGGAGCGCTTCGCCGACGCGGGCATCGAATCCGACGACCACGACCTCGCCCGCATGGCGCGGTGGATCGCCGGAGACGAATAGAGGCAAGAAACGCTGATCAGGAAACGCTGATCACAGCGACCCGCGCATCCGATTTGCACTGGATGCGCGGGTCGCTTACTCTGTACGAAGCCAAAGACCGCTGGTCATCGATGTGCGCGAAAGCAACCATCGATCGAAGTCTCGTGAGAACGAAGACCCGCGCAGGTGCACGTAGTTAGTTCGAGCAGGTCTCCTGCTTCTCCTCGCTCCGGCCCTGTGCCGGAGCTTTTCTGTTTGTCTGAACAGCTTGTGAGCCTCCGTACAGCAGTCGTCCCGGCTGAAACTGACTACTACTAGGAGCGCCATGGCGAACAAGGAAGCCTCGGTAGCCGAGCTCACGGAACTTTTCCAGAGCTCGACCGCCGTTCTGCTGACCGAGTATCGCGGTCTCACGGTCGCACAGCTCAAGCAGCTGCGCGGCTCCATCCGTGAGCACGCGTCATACGCCGTGGTAAAGAACACGCTGACCAAGATCGCGGCGAACAACGCCGGCATCTCGTCGTTCGACGACGAGCTCGCCGGTCCGTCCGCGATCGCGTTCGTTCACGGAGACCCCGTGGCCGTCGCCAAGTCGCTGCGTGACTTTGCCAAGGCAAACCCTCTGCTGGTCGTGAAGGGCGGTTACTTCGACGGTAACCCTCTGACCGCCGCCGAGGTCACCAAGCTCGCCGACCTCGAATCCCGTGAAGTTCTGCTGGCGAAGCTCGCCGGTGCCTTCAAGGCTTCGCTGTTCGGTGCCGCATATCTCTTCAACGCCCCGCTGTCGAAGGCCGTTCGCACGGTCGATGCGCTGCGTGAGAAGCAGGAGTCCGCTTCCTGAGCGCAGGCTCGTGAGCGGTTGAACTAACTACCAAACAAGGAGAACATCATGGCAAAGCTTTCCACCGAGGAACTGCTTGACGCATTCAAGGAGCTCACGCTCATCGAGCTGAGCGAGTTCGTCAAGGCATTCGAGGAGACCTTCGAGGTCACCGCGGCTGCCCCCGTCGCCGTCGCCGGCGTTGCCGGCCCGGCCGCCGCTGCCGAGGAGGTCGAGGAGCAGACCGCTTTCGACGTCATCCTCGAGTCGGCCGGCGAGAAGAAGATCCAGGTCATCAAGGAGGTGCGCGCACTCACCAGCCTCGGCCTCGGTGAGGCGAAGGCTCTCGTTGACGGCGCCCCCAAGGCCGTGCTCGAAGGCGCGACCAAGGAGGCCGCTGACAAGGCCAAGGCTCAGCTCGAAGAGGCTGGCGCCACCGTCACCCTGAAGTAGTCTTCTCTCCTTCCAACGGATGCCCCGGGCCACTGGCTTGGGGCATCCGTCGTTAACTCCTCGCGAGGAGCGCCAGGGAGGCGGATGCGTGGGCGGCCGCCTCGGAGCGGGTGGGGGCCGGGGTGAGGTCGAGCAGGCGGCGGCGGTGGGGCTCGCCGAGCAGCACGGAGTAGAGAGCCGCCGCACGGGTGGGCGTGTCGCCGCCGGGCGGTAGGTAGCTTGCCAAGAGGTCGATCGAGTGCAGTGGTCCGCTGGCATAGAAGGTCTGCGCCAGATCGGGGAAGCGCCGCGCCTCGGCGATCACCGACCGGTGCAGGGCGACCGCGGAGTCGGAGTGCAGCACCATGACCATCTCGGTCGCCACGTCGATCAGGGAGCCGGCATCCGTCGCCACCGCTCGGATGTGGTCGTGCTCTCGCTCGACGGCCGCAGCGAACAACGCCGCCTTGTCGCCCACGTCGGTGTAGAGGGTGCGCTTCGTGACTCCGGCGGCGGCCGCGATCTCGTCGAGGCTGGCGGCGCCGAAGCCGCGCCCCGCGAAGGTTGCGACGGCGGCGTCGAGGATGCGTTCCCGCCGCACTGCGCGCTCGTAGGCGGTCGGTCTGCCGCGCTTCGCCATCCGGCCTCCCCGCTGTTCAGGGTAAATGATACTATCTAGTGTCATTAAAGGAGGCTCGCATGGCCCTGATCGCACACGTCGCCATCGTCGACGACTGGGAATCGGCACGCAACCTGGGGGAGTACGAGGTCTCCACGCGCGGTGTGAGCCTCGACGAGGCGGGGTTCGTGCACGCGGTCGCCCTCGACGGCGTGCGCGGGGTGCTCGATGAGTTCTACGCCGACATCCGCTTCTCGCTGCTGCTCGTCGTGCTCGACACGGATGCGCTGGCCGCCGCCGGTCTGCAGGTCACCGAGGAGACCCCCGGCTTTCCGCACATCCACGGGCCCATTCCCACCGACGGCCCCGCTGTCGTGGCCGAACTGCCGATCGACCGCGCCGCCGGCGACTTCGTGGTGCCCGACCTCAGCCGATTCGCGGGCGGGGACGCGCCGTCGACGAGCGCATGATGAGGGTGGCCGGCAGCACCGTGTGACGCTTCGGGGGCGTCCAGCCGGGCTCCTCGAGCTGGCGGATCACCCAGTCGACCACCTGTTCGCCCTGCAGATCGGGCCGCTGCTCGATCGAGGTGAGCCCGAACATCTCGGCCAGGGGGTGGTTGTCGATGCCGATCACCGAGAGATCGTCGGGCACGGAGATGCCGAGCTCGCGCGCCGCGAGGATGACCCCGATCGCCACCTCGTCGGCCGCGGCGAAGATCGCCGTGGGGCGTCGACGGGGGTCGCCCAAGATCTGCTTTCCCACGCGATAGGCGCTCGGGATGTCGAAGCGGGTGGCGACGTAGGAATCCTGGTCGTAAGGGATGCCGGCCTCGGTGAGCGCCTCCATGTACCCCTTCAGGCGCTTGGAGTGCACGTGGAAGTCCATCTGCTCGTCGACGTCGCCGCCGATGTGCATGATGTCGCGGTGCCCGAGCAGCAGAAGGTGCTCGGTGGCGAGTCGTGCGGCCGCCACGTCGTCGATGCTGAGCGTCGGGATGCCTTCGAGCGGCCCTCCGATGCCGGCGATCGGCTTGCCGAGGGCGAGCAGTCGCTCGGTCTCCTCGGGCGTGATCTCGAGGGTGACCGCGATAACCGCGTCGACGCGCTTGCGCACCAGGAAGTACTCGAAGACGCGTGTGCGTTCGGCGTGCGATTTGGTGAGGTTGTAGAGCATGAGGTCGTAGCCGCGGTCGAGCAGCGCGCGTTCGACGCCCTCGATGATGCTGCCGAAGAACCACTGATTGATCACCGGGATGATGACACCGACGTTGTTGGTGCGACCGGTCACGAGGCTCGACGCGCTGGAGGACACCACATAGCCGAGGGTGGCTGCGGCCTGCGCCACGCGGGACCGGGTGTCGCTCGACACGTAGCCGCGACCACTCAGGGCGCGGGAGACGGTGGCCTTGGACACACCGGCCAGGCTCGCCACGTCATCGATCCCCGACACGTTCGACCTCCTCGTCTGCAAACGCTTCCAGAATCTTAGCGCCTGGCCGCGACGCATGACGAAATCGGCGGCGGCGGAGCTCGGCGGAGCCGCTGCCATGAGAGCGCTCTCTGCAACCAAATCGTTACATTCTGCGGAGTCACACGAGCGGGTTGTGATTTGCTGAGAGTTATGGAAAGGTTTCCCTACACGAGCCGCCGATGGCACCACAACGGCGGCGCGTCCACCTAGCCGGTCACCAGATCGGCGGTGGCCCGGGTCGATCGATCCGCGCCACCTCTACTCAATGAGGAGGAGAAATGCGGGCTACCTTGCACCGCCGGGTCACAGCACCCATCGCAATCGCGGCGGGCCTCGGCCTCGCGCTCGTCGGCTGTTCCGGCGGAGCCGGAGGGGGCAGCGCAAACGAAGCGGGCGAAGCCGACGGCGTCGTCACTGTCTACGGCACGATCGCCGACACCGAGGCAGAACTTCTCGAACAGTCCTGGGCGGACTGGGAGAAAGAGAACAACATCGACATCCAGTACGAATCGTCGAAAGAGTTCGAGTCGCAGATCGGTATCCGCGCCCAGGGTGGCAACCCGCCCGACCTCGCAATCTTCCCGCAGCCGGGTCTGCTCGCCGACCTCGCGTCGCGTGGCTTCCTCAAAGAGGCCCCTGAGGGCGTCGAGAAGAACGCCGACGAGTTCTGGTCGACCGACTGGAAGGCCTACGGCACCGTCGACGACACCTTCTACGGCGCTCCGCTGATGGCGAGCGTCAAGGGCTTCGTGTGGTACTCCCCGAAGCAGTTCGCCGACAACGGCTGGGAAGTTCCGAAGACCTACCAGGAGATGCTCGACCTGACCGCGAAGATGCAGACCACCCTGGGCAAGCAGCCCTGGTGCGCCGGCTTCGGCTCGGGCGACGCCACCGGATGGCCGGGCACCGACTGGGTCGAAGACCTGGTGCTGCGCCAGTCGGGTCCTGACGTCTACGACGAGTGGGTGAAGAACGACGTCAAGTTCACCGACCCGCAGATCTCCGACGCCTTCGACGCGGTGGGCGACATCCTGCTCGACCCGAACTACGTCAACGCGGGCTACGGCGACGTCAAGTCGATCAACAGCACCGAGTTCGGCGACGTGGCGACGGGCATGGCGCAGGGCACCTGCTCGCTCACCCACCAGGCCTCGTTCTTTGACGGCTTCCTCACCGACGCCGGCGCGACCGTGGGTCCGGACCAGCAGATCTGGGCCTTCGTGACCCCGCCGATCGAAGAGGGCGAGACCGCCGTCACCGGTGGTGGCGAGATCGTCGGAGCCTTCTCCAACGACGCCGACACCGTGAAGGTGCAGGAGTACCTCTCCAGCCCCGAATGGGCGAACAGCCGAGTCTCGCTCGGTGGTGTCATCTCCGCGAACAAGGGTCTTGACCCGGCCAACGCGCAGAGCCCGATCCTGCAGCAGGCCATCGAGATCCTGCAGGACCCGAACACCACGTTCCGCTTCGACGCCTCCGACCTGATGCCCGGTGCCGTTGGCGCCGGAACCTTCTGGAAGGGAATGGTCAACTGGATCGACGGCACCCCGCAAGATGAGGTGCTGAGCTCCATCGAGGCCGGCTGGCCGACCGAATAGGTCGTTCGGCTCGCACGTTCAGTACGAATGGTTGCAGTGAGGCCGCCCGAAGTGATTCGGGCGGCCTCCGTGCACCCCGGTGCTACGGTGTCCTCACGACGCCGACGCGTCGGGCCGTTCCTGAGTCCAGAGTTGTACTCGAAAGGTTGTCATGTCGGATTTCCTTACCTGGGTCGGTGGCCTGCCGGCACTGGCCCAGATCCCCATCGTGGTCATCGCGTTCGGCATCGTCGTCGCGCTGATCCTCTTCTTCGTGGAGATCGCTCCTCGCTCCGGGCGTAAATACACGATCATCCGCCTCGCCGTCTGCATCATCGCCCCGTTCCTGGCGTTCGTGCTGATCGGATCGGTCTGGTGGGCGGCTCTCATCGCCGCGGCCTTCGGCCTGCTGTTCTTCTGGCTCGACCGTCGGTCGAGCCAAGGCGCCGGCTACCTGTTCCAGCTCTTCGGATTCCTCGCCCCCGCGATCATCCTTCTGCTGGTCGGACTCATCTACCCCACGGTGAAGACCTTCATCGACTCCTTCTTCTCCAGCCGCGGCAACTTCGTGGGCCTCGACAACTTCGCCTGGGTGCTCACCAGCCCGGCCAACCTGAGGGTGATCCTCAACACGATCATCTGGGTGCTCGTGGTGCCGACGCTGTCGACCGTCTTCGGTCTCGCCTACGCGGTGTTCATCGACAAGAGCCGGGGCGAGAAGTTCTTCAAGATCCTAGTGTTCATGCCGATGGCGATCTCGTTCGTCGGCGCGTCGATCATCTGGCGCTTCGTCTACACCTACCGGCCCGAAGACCAGAACCAGATCGGTCTCCTCAACCAGGTGGTGGTGTGGCTCGGCGGTCAGCCCGTGCAGTGGTTGCAGGAATCGCCCTGGAACACCTTCTTCTTGATCGTGGTGCTCATCTGGATTCAGACCGGATTCGCCATGGTCGTGCTCTCAGCGGCCATCAAGGGCGTGCCGACCGAGCAACTGGAAGCAGCTGAGCTCGACGGCACGAACGCCTGGCAGCGGTTCACCAACGTGACGGTGCCCGGCATCCGATCGTCGCTGATCGTCGTGATCACCACCATCTCGATCGCGTCGCTGAAGGTGTTCGACATCGTGCGCACGATGACCGCGGGCGCGAACGACACCAGCGTTCTCGCGAACGAGATGTACACGCAGTTCAAGAACTTCGAATACGGGCGGTCGGCGGCCTTCGCCGTCATCCTGTTCGTGCTCGTGATGCCGATCGTCATCTACAACGCACGGCAGATCAAGAAGCAGAGGGAGATCCGATGAGCGCCGTCCAGCCGATCGACCTGCCGGTCGATCCCGAGACCCGGAGCCAGCTCCGCGGTGGAGAACGCGAGATCGAACGCGAGGAGACCGCCGTCAAGCGCACCAAGCGACGGTTGACGAGCCGTGGCGCCACCATCGCCGCGCTGATCATCGCCATCCTGTGGACGATCCCGACCTTCGGTCTGTTCATCTCGTCGTTCCGCGACCGGAACGACATCCAGACCACCGGTTGGTGGACGATCTTCAGCAACTGGGGCTTCACGCTCGACAACTACGCCGACGTGCTGCAGGCCGGCAACTCGCAGGTCACGATCGCGTCGTCGTTCATCAACTCGATCGCGATCACCATCCCGGCCACGCTCATCCCGCTGGTCATCGCCTCGCTCGCGGCCTACGCCTTCGCGTGGATCGACTTCAAGGGCAAGGACTGGCTGTTCATCGGGGTGTTCGCGCTCCAGATCGTGCCGATCCAGATGGCGTTGGTTCCGCTGCTGTCGCTGTTCTCCCGCGGCGTCTCGGTCGGTGACGACTGGATCTTCTCGGGCGTTCCCTCGGGCGGCACCTTCTCGCAGGTCTGGATCGCGCACACGATCTTCGCCCTGCCGTTGGCGATCTTCCTGCTGCACAACTTCGTGTCGGAGATCCCTCGTGAAGTGATCGAGGCGGCCCGGGTCGACGGCGCCGGGCACGGGCAGATCTTCTTCCGCATCATCCTGCCGCTCACGATGCCGGCGCTGGCGTCGTTCGCGATCTTCCAGTTCCTCTGGGTCTGGAACGACCTGCTGGTGGCGCTGATCTTCGCCGACGGCTCGGTGGCGCCGATCACCAAGCTGCTGGCCGAGATCACAGGAAGCCGCGGTCAGGACTGGTACCTGCTCACCGCCGGCGCGTTCCTGGCCATCGTGGTTCCGCTGATCGTGTTCTTCGCTCTGCAGCGCTTCTTCGTGCGGGGCCTGCTGGCTGGTTCCACGAAGGGCTGATCGGCAGTTCGCGTCGGAAATCGCAAACGTCGCGGTGACCGGGCTCCCAAAGGGGCCGGTTGCCGCGACGTTTGCTGTTTCGAACCGCCGAGCGTGTGTCGCGTTCGTTCAAGCGCGACGGTGCACGGCGGATGAGGATGGTCGAGACGGAAGGAACACATCATGACCGAGAACACCATCGCCCGCGCGAGCACGGTGGTCGACGCCACCCCTGACGAGGTCTGGCGGGCGCTCACCGATCCGGCCATCGTGAAGGAGTACTTCTTCGGCACCACCGTCACCACCGACTGGCAGGTCGGCAGCCCCATCACCTACTCGGGCGAGTGGGAAGGCACGAGCTACGAGGACAAGGGCGAGGTGCTCGAGGTCGACGAGCCGCGCCGATTGGTCACGAGCTTCTTCAGCCCGATGAGTGGCAAAGCGGATGCGCCCGAGAACTACCAGAGAGTCACCTACCTGGTCGAGGAGACGGATGGCGGCACCCGCGTCTCGGTGGAGCAGGACAACAACGCCGACGACGAGGCCGCGGCGCACTCCTCAGGAAATTGGCAGATGATCCTCGACGGCCTGGCGGGCGTGGTCTCCCGCGCGTAGGCGCTCGCCGCGAAGAGGTGCGGTTCCGCTGCGGGCGAAGGGCGGCAGCGATGTCGTACGCCGGGCGTATTGTGGCCGTGTGAGTGGAGTTGGCGGCGGTCGGATGAGTGCGGTCGCGGCTGCCGGCGGCTCGGCGCGCGCGGGTGGCGGCGGGGGCGGTGGAGGTCGCATCTCCGGCGGCGACGCGCGGGCGCAGCGCGCGGCCAATGCGGCGGCGCCGAAGATCCCACATCTGCTGCGGCGCATCTCGACGCTGTTCGTGCCGTATCGCGCGGCGCTCATCACCACCGGCATCCTGGTGCTCATCACGGCGGGCCTGACCGTGATCCCGCCGCTGCTCACGCAGCAGGCCTTCGACCTCGGGCTCTTCCCGGCCGGCGGCAAGCCGAACATCCCGGTGCTGATCGAACTCGTCGGCCTCATGGTGCTGATCTGGATCGTGTCGGCCGCGCTCGGCGTCTGGCAGACCTACCTCACCGCTCGGGTGGGCAACCGCGTGATGGGCGATCTGCGCATCCGGTTGTTCAGCCATCTGCAGCGGATGGAACTGGCCTTCTTCACGCGCACCAAGACGGGCATCATCCAGTCCCGCCTGCAGAACGACGTGGGCGGTGTGGCGAGCGTGCTCACCAACACCGTCTCGAGTGTGCTCGGCAACACGGTCACCGTGATCGCGGCGCTCGTGGCCATGCTGGTGCTGAGCTGGCAGCTGACCGTGGTGGCCATCGTGTTGATGCCGCTGCTCGTCTTCGTGCAGCGCCGCGTGGGCCAGGTGCGCGCGCGCATCGCGGCGCAGACGCAGGAGTCGCTCTCCGACATGACGGCCATCACCCAGGAGACCCTGAGCGTCTCGGGCATCCTGCTGGCCAAGAGCTTCAACCGGCAGGCCGCCGAGGTGGCCCGCTACTCCGACGAGAACGACAACCAGATCGGCCTGCAGGTGCGCCAGCAGATGAGCGGTCAGTGGTTCTTCGCGATCGTGCAGATCTTCCTCTCCATCGTGCCGGCCATCGTCTACCTGGTGTCGGGCTACCTCATCAACGGCGGAGTCGACATCACCGCGGGAACGATCGTGGCCTTCACCACCGTGCAGGCCCGACTGATGTGGCCGCTGCTCGGACTCATGCGCGTGGGTCTCGACCTGCAGACGAGCGGTGCCCTCTTCGCACGCATCTTCGAGTACCTCGATCTGAAGCCGGCAATCTCCGACAAGCCGGATGCGGTGACGCTGCCGGCGTCGACGACCGCGGGCCGGGTGGAGTTCGACCACGTGAGCTTCGTCTACCCCGACGGCGAGCCCGAGCATCCGACCCTCGACGACGTGTCATTCGCGGTACAGCCGGGGCAGTTCGCCGCGTTCGTCGGCCCTTCGGGCGCCGGCAAGACCACGGTGTCCTACCTCGTGCCCCGCCTCTACGAGGCGACGTCGGGTGCCGTGAAGGTCGACGGCGTCGACGTGCGCGACCTGCAGCACCAGTCGCTGATCGACCGGCTGGGCATCGTGAGCCAGGAGACCTACCTCTTCCACGCCACCATCGCCGAGAACCTGCGGTATGCCAAGCCCGAGGCCTCGCTCGAAGAACTCGAGAGCGCGGCGCGGCGGGCGAACATCCACGAGCGCATCATGAGCTTTCCGGGCGGCTACGACACGGTGGTGGGGGAGCGGGGTTACCGCCTCTCCGGCGGCGAGAAGCAGCGCATTGCCATTGCGCGGGTGCTGCTGAAAGACCCGGCGGTGCTGATCCTCGACGAGGCGACCAGCGCCCTCGACTCGATCTCCGAACGCGTGGTGCAGGATGCGCTCGACCAGGCTGCGCACGGGCGCACCACCATCGCCATCGCCCACCGCCTTTCCACCATCGTGAACGCCGACGTGATCTTCGTGGTCGACGCCGGGCGCATCGTGGAATCGGGCACCCATTCCGAGCTGCTGGCCCTGAACGGCGCCTACGCCGGCCTCTACGCGCAGCAGCTCGCGAACGCATAGCGCCGGCGGCTTCATATCGCGTGACCGATGTGGTTAGAGTTGCCTTCTGAGTCATCGACGAGGTGACGGCAGAGGTGCGGGGGCCCATCGATGGCGCGAAATCGTCTTAACTTACCCACGGTCAAAACCGGCGGATCGAACCGTCGCGGCCTGGGCATCCAGTCGAAGCTGCTGATCATGCTGCTCGCCGTGAGCATCGGGTCGACCCTCGTGGTGGGCTATGTCGGCTACGCCTCGGGGCGCGACAGCCTGCGCGACGCCGCCTTCGACCAGCTCACGAGCGTGCGCGAGGCGAAGACGCTGGCCGTGCAATCGCTGTTCACGAACATCGAGTCGGGGCTCGTACTCGACTCCAGCGGGGCGACCGGCAACCAGGCCGCCAGCGAGTTCTCGGCCGCCTTCGCCGAGCTGAACGCCCAGCCGGTGAACCCGGAGCAGAAGGCGACGGTCGACTCGTACTACACCGACTCCTTCATCCCAGAGCTCGAGGCCCGCACCGGCCAGGAATCGGCGCCCGACGTGTTCGAGCCCACCTCGCCGGCCGAGGTCTATCTGCAGAACTTCTACACGGCTCCACCGGCCGGCGACTACGAGGCGGCCGCCTTGGTCGATGACGCGGGCGACGGCAGCAGCTGGTCGGCGGTCGACGCGAAGTACAATCCCTACTTCCGTGAGATGGCGACCCGGTACCAGTACGAAGACGCGCTGATCCTCGACACCGAGGGCAACGTCGTCTATTCGGTGTACAAGGGGGTGGATCTGGGCACGAACATCCTCGACGGGCCGTACAAGGGGTCGACCCTCTCCAGCGCCTACACCGAGGCTCTGAACTCCAACACCGTGAACTACGCCGCGATCACCGACTTCGACCGATATCAGCCATCGCTCGGTGTGCCCACGGCCTGGGGGGTCTCGCCGATCGGCGACGGTGGCCAGGTCAACGGCGTGCTCGCCGTGCAACTGCCGATCTCGGCCATCAACGACGTGATGACCGGGCAGGAAGGCTGGGCGGTCGACGGTCTCGGCGACACCGGCGAGTCGTATCTCGTCGGACCCGACCACACCATGCGGTCGGTCTCGCGGCTGCTCATCGACGACCCGGAGACGTTCCAGGAGCTCACGATCTCCGGTGGCTCCTCGCCCGACCTGGCCCAGCGGATGGTGGATGTCGGCGGAACGGTCGAGTTGCAGCGGGTCGACACGGTGCCGGTCGACCTCGCCCTGAGCGGCAAGACAGGCACCGTCGTCGCCCAGAACTACCTCGGGCAGGAAACCCTGAACGCGTACGCACCGGTTGAGATCAACGGCGTGCAATGGGTGATCGTCTCGAGCATCACCACGGCCGAGGCCTTCGCTCCGGTCGACGAGTTCACCCGCAACCTGGCGCTCGCGATTCTCGCGATCATCGTGATCGTGTCACTGCTGTCGTTAGTGCTCGCCCAGGTCTTCGCCCGGCCGGTGCGCACCTTGGTGGGGGCGGTGCGGCAGGTGGCCGGCGGCGACCTCGGCGTGGAGGTGACGTCGAAGACCCGCGACGAGTTCGGCGATCTCTCGGTGGCCTTCAACGACATGAGCCGAAGTCTTCAGGTCAAGCAGCGGTTGATCGACGAGCAGAAGGCCGAAACCGATCGCCTGTTGCTCAGCATGATGCCCGAGAAGGTGGCCCGCCGCTACCAGGAGGGCGAGGAGACGATCGCCGAGAACCACCAGGACGTCTCGGTGATCTACGCCGACGTCGTGGGCTTCGACGAATTCGCGGCGTCGCTCAGCTCGGAGAAGGAGCTGAGCATCCTGAACGACCTGATGCGCCAGTTCGACGAGGCGGCGACCGCGGCCGGGGTGGAGAAGGTTCGCACACTGCGGGCCGGCTACCTGGCAAGCTGCGGCTTGATCGTGCCGCGTGTCGACAGCGCCCGCCGCACGGTCGACTTCGCCCTCCAGATGACCCGCATCGTGGAGCGGTTCAACGCGCAGTACGACGCGTCGATCTCGATCCGGGCCGGCATCGACAGCGGCACCGTGACGTCGGGCCTGGTCGGCAAGGCCAGCATCGCCTACGACATGTGGGGCGATGCGGTGAACGTGGCGAACCGGGTGCAGGAGCTGGCCGGCAAGCCCGGCATCTTCCTCACCCAGCGGGTGCGCGACCGGCTGCCCGACACGAGCGGGCTGGTCGAAGTGGCCTCCGTCGACATCAAGGGCACGCCGCAAGCGGTGTGGCAGATCTCCTGAGAGGGCGACGCTCATGACCGAGATCTGGAAAGAGGCCTGGTTCCCCTGGGCGGTGGGCCTCGCGATCGGCCTGCCGATCGTGCTCGTGGTGCTCACCGAGATCTACGGCGCGCTGCTGCGGCGAGGCAACCCGGCAGCCAAACCGGTGCGCCTGCTGCGCAACCTCGTGGTGCCGGTGTTCGCGTTGTTCGTGCTGCTCACCCTCGCCTCCGATCAGCAGTTCGACCTGAACTGGGTGCGGGTGGTCGGCACGGTGCTCGGGTTCCTGCTCATCCTGCTCGTGCTCTCGGCGTTCAACGTGGCTCTGTTCGCGAATGCGAGCGAGGGCAGCTGGCAGAAGCGCCTGCCGTCGATCTTCATCGACCTCGCGCGACTGGCGCTCATCCTGATCGGCCTCGCCATCCTGTTCTCCTGGGTCTGGGGAGCGGATGTCGGTGGACTGTTCGCCGCACTCGGCGTGACCTCGATCGTCATCGGCCTCGCCCTGCAGAACGCCGTGGGCTCGGTGATCTCGGGTCTGCTGCTGCTGTTCGAGCAGCCCTTCAAACTCGGCGACTTCCTCGACACGCCATCAGGCCGGGGGCGCGTGGTCGAGGTGAACTGGCGCGCGGTGCACATCGACACGGGCAACGGCATCCAGATCGTTCCGAACGCCTCCCTCGCCGGTGCGTCGTTCACGAACCTCAGCCAGCCGGCGGGTGCCTACGTGGCGACGGTCGCCGTGAAGTTCACCACCGACGATCCGCCGCACCGGGTCTCGAGCCTGCTGCGCTCGGTGGCCGCGACCCTGCCGATGCTCGACCCGGCCGACAAGCCGGCCGTGAGCTACGCCGGCAACGGCGCCTATACCGTCGACCTGCCCGTGGTGAGTCCGGCCGTGGAATCGGAGGCCGTTTCGCTCTTCCTCGCCTGGCTCTGGTACGCGGCCCGCCGCGACGACCTTGCGCTCGACGGCGACTCGAGCGACCCGGTCAACACCCCCGAGAACGTGCGTGACGCGCTCTCCTTCGTGGGGCCGCTGTTCAGTCTCGACGCCGACTACCTCGACCAGATCGCGCCGGACTGCCGCATCGAGCAGTGGGGCGCGGGCGAGCAGGTTCAGGGGCTCGGTGTCGTGCCCGACAGCCTGCGGATCGTGCTCGACGGCGCGTTGCAGCTGTCGACCCCGTTCGAGACGGGGAGGCTGGAGTTCGGCATCGTGGAACGCGGCGAATCGGTGGGGCTCACCTCGCTCACCCGGCAGGCCACCACCTACTGCGCCACTGCCCTCCGCGCGGTGCGCATCCTGCGGGTTCCCCGCGACGCGGTCGACGCCGCCGTGCGCCGCAACCCCGCGCTCGCCCGCCGCATCGGGGAACAGCTCGACAACCGGCGCCGGATGTCGGTCGACGCGATCGCGGTCGCTCGCGAGGCATCCGGAGTCATCTCGATCGGTGACGCCCGGGTGGACTAGAGTGGAATCGTGTTCGTGAACCTCCTCTGTTGTCGTCGCTGAGCGACCTCCCTTCGCAGACCGGATTCGCCACGCCCCAGCCGCCCGCTCACGCAGCGCGCCGTGTCACATCGTGCACGAAGCGGCTGCAGGCCTCAGCCAAGGACACTCATGCCCCACTCTCGAATGCACTACGCAAACAGCGTCATCGACCTCGTCGGCAACACCCCCCTCGTCAAGTTGAACAGCGTGACGGAGGGCATCGCCGCCACCGTGCTCGCGAAGATCGAGTACCTCAACCCCGGCGGGTCGTCGAAAGACCGCATCGCCACCCGCATCATCGATGCTGCGGAGGCCGAAGGCCTGTTGAAGCCCGGCGGCACGATCGTCGAGCCCACGTCGGGCAACACCGGCATCGGCCTCGCGCTCGTCGCCCAGCAGCGCGGCTACCGCTGCGTCTTCGTGCTGCCCGACAAGGTGGGTGAAGACAAGCGCAACGTGCTCACCGCCTACGGCGCCGAGATCGTGGTGACCCCGACGGCGGTCGCACCCGAAGACCCCGACTCCTATTACTCGGTGTCGGATCGGTTGGCCCGCGAGATCCCCGGTGCGTTCAAGCCGAACCAGTACTCCAACCCGAACGGTCCGCTCAGCCACTACGAGACCACCGGCCCTGAGATCTGGCGCGACACCGAGGGCGAGATTACGCACTTCGTGGCCGGGGTGGGCACCGGTGGCACCATCAGCGGGGTCGGGCGCTACCTCAAAGAGGTGTCCGATGGCGCGGTGCAGGTCATCGGCGCCGACCCGGAGGGCTCGGTCTACTCCGGCGGCACCGGCCGCCCCTACCTCGTCGAAGGTGTCGGCGAAGACTTCTGGCCGAGCGCCTACGACGGCTCGGTCGTCGACGAGATCATCGCGTCGACGGATGCGGAATCGTTCGAGATGACCCGGCGACTCGCCCGCGAAGAGGGTCTCCTCGTCGGCGGATCGAGCGGTCTCGCCGTGTCGGTCGCGCTGAAGGCCGCTCGCGATCTGCCGGCCGACGCGGTGGTGGTGGTGCTGCTGCCCGACGGCGGGCGCGGTTACCTCGGCAAGATCTTCAACGAGAAGTGGATGCGTTCCTACGGCTTCGCAGCGGAGGACGAGGGATCGACCGTGCGCGACATCCTGAACGGCAAGAACCACGGACTGCCGGCGCTCGTGCACGCGCATCCGAGCGACACCGTGCACGACGCCATCGGCATTATGACCACCTACGGGGTCTCGCAGGTGCCGGTGCTCTCGGCCGAACCGCCCGTCGTGATGGGCGAGGTGGTGGGCTCGCTCGACGAGCAGACCCTGCTCGACCAGGTGTTCGGTGGCGCCGCGGCGATGACCGACAAGGTGGGCGACTTCGTGTCGGGCCCGCTGCCGCTCATCGGTATCAACGAGCCGGTCTCGTCAGCCCGGCAGGCGCTCACCACCGCGCCGGCCTTGCTCGTCTCCGACGACGGCAAGCCGGTCACGGTCATCACCCGGCAAGACCTCCTCACCTTCCTCAGCGAAGCCTGACGCGCCGCTCCGGCAGAAAGAACCACCATGGCTCCCAAGAAGACCGAACAGTTCGAGACCCGCGCGATCCACGCGGGTCAGGCGTTCGACCCCACCACCGGCGCGATCATCCCGCCCGTCTACCTCACGAGCACCTTCGTGCAAGACGGCATCGGCGGATTCCGGGGCGGCTACGAGTACGCCCGCGGCGGCAATCCCACCCGCACCTCGCTCGAGACCCTCGTCGCCTCGCTTGAGGGCGCGAAGCACGGACTGTCGTTCGCGTCGGGTCTGGCGGCCGAAGACGCCCTGCTGCGCGCCGTGCTCGAGCCCGGCGACCGCATCGTGCTCGGCAACGACGTCTACGGCGGAACCCACCGCCTGATCGAGCGCATCCACGGAAAGTGGGGTGTCGAGAACGTCGTGGTGGAGATGAGCGACCTCTCGGCGGTGTCGAAGGCAGTGGCCGGCGGCACGACCAAGCTGCTCTGGCTCGAGACCCCGTCGAACCCGCTCATGAAGATCAGCGACGTGGCCGAGCTGGCCGAGATCGGGCACGCGGCCGGCGCCCTCGTCGTGGTCGACAACACCTTCGCCTCGCCTTATCTGCAGCAGCCCCTCGCGCTCGGCGCCGATGTCGTGGTGCACTCGACCACGAAGTACCTCGGCGGTCACTCCGACGTGCTGGGCGGCGCGGTCGTGCTGAACGACGATGCGCTGGAAGAGAAGGTGCGCTTCCTGCAGTTCGCCTCGGGCGGGGTCTCCGGACCGATGGATGCCTGGCTCACCGTTCGGGGCATCAAGACCCTCGCCGTGCGGATGGACCGCCACTCCCAGAACGCCCAGGCGATCGCCGAGCATCTCGTGGGTCACCCGGCGCTCGACGCGGTGTACTACCCGGGCCTCCCGACGCATCCGGGTCACGAACTGGCCAAGCGGCAGATGAAGTCGTTCGGCGGCATGATCTCGGTGGCGTTGAAGGGCGGGCCTCGCGCCGCGCGCAAGTTCGCCGAGTCGACCGAGGTGTTCCAGCTCGCCGAGTCGCTCGGGGGAGTGGAGTCGCTGATCGGCTACCCCTCGGAGATGACCCACGCCTCGGTGAAGGGCACGGCGCTCGAGGTGCCCGAGAACCTGATCCGCCTCTCCGTGGGCATCGAGGGCGTCGACGACCTCCTCGCCGACATCGACCGCGCACTCCCCCGGAAGTAGGAACAGCATGACGACGATCGGGGCCAACTGGGCCGGCACCTACGAGTACGGCGCGGAGCGTCTGCTGCGGCCGCGCAGCACGGAGGAGGTGGCGGCCATCGTGGCCGGTGCATCCCGTGTGCGGGCGCTCGGCACCCGGCACTCCTTCAACGACCTGGCCGACAGCACCGGCGACCTGCTGTCCCTCGTCGACCTCGAGGCGCATCCGGTGATCGACGCGGCGGCCTCCACGGTCACCGTCGCGTCCGGCACCCGCTTCGCGGTGCTGGCGGCCCACCTCGAAGCGCACGGCTACGCGCTGCACAACCTCGGCTCGTTGCCGCACATCTCGATCGCGGGAGCCGTGGCCACCGGCACCCACGGGTCGGGCGTCGGCAACGGCAACCTCTCCACCGCGGTGGCCGGTCTCGAACTCGTGACCGGGCGGGGCGACGTCGTGCACGTCAGCCGCGCCGACCCGCGTTTCGACGGCATGGTGGTGGCGCTCGGCGCTCTCGGCGTGGTGACGCGGATCACGCTCGACATCCAGCCGACCTTCCGGATGCGTCAAGACATCTACCTCGATCTGCCCTGGGATGCGGTGCTCAGCACCTTCGACGAGATCGTCTCGGCCGCGTACAGCGTGAGCCTCTTCACCGACTGGACCGGGGATGCGCTGAAGCAGGTGTGGCTGAAGTCGCGCCTGCCCGATGCCTCCTCGGGTGTCGCGGCGCTGTTGTTGCCTGACGACTTCTTCGGTGCGCATCCGGCGGGCGACAAGGTGATGTCGCCCGCGGGCGACGACATCGACAACACCACCGTGCAGGGCGGGGTGCCCGGACCGTGGTCGGAGCGCTTGCCGCACTTCCGTGCCGATGTCACTCCCTCGAACGGCGACGAGATCCAGACCGAGTACTTCGTGGACCGAAAAGACGCCGTGGCCGCGATCACAGCCGTGCGGGCCCTCGCCGACCGGATCGCCCCGCACCTGCTCGTGACCGAGCTGCGCACCGTCGCGGCCGACACGCTCTGGCTCAGCCCCGCCTACCAGCGGGAGAGCCTCGCCATCCACTTCACCTGGCGCAACGAGCCCGCCGAGGTGCACGCTCTGCTGCCCGAGATCGAGGCGGTGCTCGCTCCCTTCGACGCGCGGCCCCACTGGGGCAAGTGGTTCGCGATGGGCGCCGACGAGATCGTGCCGAAGTACGAGCGGGCCGCCGATTTCCGCGCGCTCGCCGAAGCCTTCGACCCGCAGGGCCGGTTCCGCAACGACTACCTCGAGCGGGTGCTCGCGCTGCCCCTGCGCTGACCGGCCACCCTCGCCCGGGGCCGTCGAGCCTCGGGCAGATTGGCTGAAATTCCGCGGGATCTGGCCGTAGCGCCGTTCCGCGGGCCCGGGGCGTGCGCGATGCTGAGCGGATGGCCACCGCACCGACCGCCCCCGCCGCACCCGGCAGCCCGGGAGCCGCCGCCGAGACCCCGACGCACACCCCGACGGTCGGGCTCGCCCAGGGTGCCGCGCTCTACATCGCGGCGGTGCTCGGCACGGGCATCCTGGTGCTGCCCGCGCTCGCCGCCGATGCGGCCGGGCCGGGTTCGATCCTCGCGGTGGTGGCCCTGATCGTGCTCTCTGTGCCCTTGGCCGGCACCTTCGCAGCACTCGCGGCGCGACATCCGGATGCCGGCGGGGTGGCCACTTTCGTGCGTCTCGCCCTCGGACCGACGGCGGCACGGATGGCCGGCTACTGGTTCTTCTTCGGTGTGACCGTCGGGGCGCCGGTCGTCGGCCTGCTCGGCGCGGAGTACGTGGTGGCGGTGCTCGGCATCGAACGCTGGGTGGCGCTGGTCGTCGCCCCCGTGCTGCTGGCACTGCCCTTCATCTCGAACCTGTTCGGCCTGAGGTTCTCGGGCCGGGCGCAGCTCGTGCTCTCGGGGCTGCTCGTGGTGATCGTGGTGGGCGTGATCGTGGTTGCGGCTCCAGCGACGGAATCGTCGAACTTCACCCCCCTTCTTCCGCACGGCTGGCCGGGCGTGGGCCTGGCGGTGAGTCTGTTCGTGTGGGCGTTCGCCGGCTGGGAGGCCGTGACGCACATCGCGGGGGAGTTCCGGCGGCCGCGTCGCACCATTCCGCTCGCCACGGCGATCGCGATCGTCGTCGTCGGCGCCAGCTACCTGGGCCTCCAGATCGTGACCGTCGGCGTGCTCGGCGACCGTGCGGGCGCGAGCGCGGTTCCGTTGCTCGACCTCGTGGCCGAGACGGCGCCGGCCTGGGGCAAGTACGCGGTGGCGTCGATCGCCGGAATCGTGGCGCTCGGCGTGCTCAACACCTATGTCGCGGCCCTCGCGAAGCTCGGCGCGTCGCTCGGCCGCGATCGGCACCTGCCGCACTGGTTCGGCAAAGGGGCGGAGTCGGGCGGTGTTCCGCGGCGGGCGCTCGCGCTGGTGGGGGTGATCGTCGCCCTCTACTTCGCCGCCTTCGTGGTGACCGGAGGTGACCTGGCGCCGTTCATCCTCATCCACACCTCGAGCATGGTGTGCGTCTACGCGCTCGGTGTCGTCGCGGCGCTCCGGCTGCTGCCGCGATTCGGGGTCGGATGGTGGCTCGCGGCGGTGTCGACGGTGCTCGTGGCCGGGCTCCTCCTGCTCGCCGGCGCCAACCTGCTGGTGCCTCTGGTGCTGGCCGTCGCCGCGGTGCTGGTGACCCTCGTTCAGCGGGTGCGCGCGACACGCCCGACACGCTGAATGTCGGTGGTCGGATTTATCCTCAGGGGTGAGGGTGGATGCTCTCCACAGGCCGCTTCAGAAGGCCGGAAATCCGCCACTCAGGCTGTGGATGAAAGGGTCGAAAAGATGTGCACAGATGGGGATGACCTGTGGATAATTACACCGGTGTAACACTTCATCTAGGGGTGCTCGATATCGCGACCAACTATATGTAGTATTGAAGTCCCGGCGCAGAGAAGCCACGAAAGCAGTGGATTTCCACGGGGTTGGAGTGGATACGGCGCCAGGCAACTCAAGATTTCACAACGTTCTATCTCCTTCGAGAAAGGTGCATTCCTTATGGCAATCACGGTGTACACGAAGCCCTCCTGCGTGCAGTGCACTGCGACCTACCGCGCCCTCGAGAACAAGGGTCTCGAGTTCGAGATCTTCGACCTGTCGGTCGACGAGAAGGCCCTCGAGACGGTCAAAGAACTCGGCTACCTGCAGGCTCCGGTCGTCATGACCAGCGAAGGCGACCACTGGTCGGGCTTCCGCCCCGACAAGATCGAGGAACTGGCGCGCGCTGCCGCCAGCTGAGCACGTGTCCGACGACCTCGTCTATTTCTCGAGCGTCTCCGGTAACACGCGCCGCTTCGTCGAGTCGCTTGGCCGGCCGGCGTCGCGCATCCCGCTCCACTCCCGAGAAGAACGACTGACGGCAACGAAGCCGTACGTGCTGGTGCTCCCCACATACGGTGGGGGAGGCCAGGGCGGGGCCGTTCCCAAACAGGTGATCCATTTCCTCAACGACGAGGGCAACCGGTCACTCATCCGCGGCGTCATCGCAGCGGGCAACACCAACTTCGGCGAGGCCTACTGCCTTGCGGGCGACATCGTCGCGCGCAAAACAGGAGTCCCGCTGCTCTACCGATTCGAAGTATTCGGAACCCCGGATGACCGTGAGGCCGTCCAGATTGGATTGGACACACTGTGGAAGCAACATTGATCGACGCGCCGACTGCCGCGCCGGCGCTCGACTACCACTCGCTGAACGCGATGCTGAACCTCTACGACGAGAACGGGCTGATCCAGTTCGACAAAGACCGCGAGGCCGCGAAGCAGTACTTCCTGCAGCACGTCAACCAGAACACGGTCTTCTTCCACAACCTGCGCGAGCGCCTCGACTACCTGGTCGAGAAGGAGTACTACGAGAAGGAGGTGCTCGACCAGTACTCGTTCGAGTTCATCCAGCAGCTCAACGACCTCGCCTACTCGAAGAAGTTCCGCTTCGAGACATTCCTCGGTGCGTTCAAGTACTACACCTCGTACACGTTGAAGACCTTCGACGGCAAGCGGTACCTCGAGCGCTTCGAAGACCGCGTCGTGATGACCGCGCTCGGGCTCGCCCAGGGCGACGAGAAGCTCGCCACCAACTTGGTCGAGGAGATCATCGGCGGCCGCTTCCAGCCGGCCACTCCCACCTTCTTGAACACCGGCAAGGCGCAGCGCGGCGAGCTCGTCTCCTGCTTCCTGCTCCGCATCGAAGACAACATGGAGTCGATCTCGCGCGGCATCAACTCCGCGCTGCAGCTGTCCAAGCGCGGCGGCGGCGTGGCCCTGCTGCTCTCGAACATCCGTGAGGCCGGTGCGCCGATCAAGCAGATCGAGAACCAGTCCTCGGGCATCATCCCCGTGATGAAGCTCCTCGAAGACTCCTTCAGCTACGCCAACCAGCTCGGTGCCCGTCAGGGTGCGGGAGCGGTGTACCTCTCGGCCCATCACCCCGACATCATGCGCTTCCTCGACACCAAGCGCGAGAACGCGGATGAGAAGATCCGCATCAAGACGCTCTCGCTCGGTGTCGTCGTTCCCGACATCACCTTCGAGCTCGCGAAGAACGACGAGGACATGTACCTCTTCTCGCCGTACGACGTCGAGAAGGTCTACGGTCTGCCGTTCGGCGACATCTCGGTCACGGAGAAGTACCGCGAGATGGTCGACGACTCGCGCATCCGCAAGACCAAGATCAAGGCGCGCGAGTTCTTCCAGACCCTCGCCGAGATCCAGTTCGAGTCGGGCTACCCGTACATCATGTACGAAGACACCGTGAACAAGGCGAACCCCATCAAGGGCCGCATCAACATGTCGAACCTGTGCTCGGAGATCCTGCAGGTCAACACCCCGACGACCTACAACGAAGACCTGTCGTACGCCGACATCGGCAAGGACATCTCCTGCAACCTGGGTTCGCTGAACATCGCGCTCACCATGGACTCGCCCGACTTCGGCCGCACTGTCGAGACCGCCATCCGCGGCCTCACCTCGGTGTCGAACCAGTCGCACATCGCCTCGGTGCGTTCGATCGAAGACGGCAACGACAAGTCGCACGCCATCGGCCTCGGCCAGATGAACCTGCACGGCTACCTCGCTCGTGAGCGGGTGCACTACGGGTCTGAAGAAGGTGTCGACTTCACGAACATCTACTTCTACACCGTGCTGTTCCACGCACTGCGGGCCTCGAACTCGATCGCGATCGAGCGCTCCGAGAAGTTCGACGGGTTCGATGACTCGACCTACGCATCCGGTGAGTTCTTCGACAAGTACACGGATGTCGCGTGGCTGCCGGCCACGGAGCGTGTCGCATCGCTCTTCGCCGAGTCGAACATCGACATCCCGACGCAAGCCGACTGGCTCGCGCTCAAGGCGTCGATCCAGGAGCACGGCATCTACAATCAGAACCTGCAGGCCGTGCCGCCGACCGGGTCGATCTCCTACATCAACAACTCGACCTCGTCGATCCACCCGGTGGCGTCGAAGATCGAGATCCGCAAGGAAGGCAAGATCGGCCGCGTCTACTACCCGGCGCCGTTCCTCACGAACGACAACCTCGAGTACTACGACGACGCGTACGAGATCGGCGCCGAGAAGATCATCGACACCTACGCTGCCGCAACGCAGCACGTCGATCAGGGCCTGTCGCTGACCCTGTTCTTCAAAGACACCGCCACCACGCGCGACATCAACAAGGCTCAGATCTACGCGTGGCGCAAGGGCATCAAGACCATCTACTACATCCGTCTCCGCCAGATGGCCCTCGAGGGGACCGAGCTGGAGATGTGCGTCTCGTGCATGTTGTGACAAGAGCCCACTAGTCCGATGGTCACTTCCTCTCTTCCCGAGATCGTCTTCGAAGAAATCGGAGCTCCGGTCGGCGTCGTCTATGGCATTCGCGACGTCGCCACCGGAGATCTCCGCTACGTGGGCCAGACGGCGGCGCCGGTTCGACGACGCTTCGCGCAACACCTCCGGGTGGCGCGAAGCGGACGGAAGACCCCGCTCTACGACTGGTTGCGCTCTCGGCCGACCGACAGGGTCGAGGTGGTCGAGCTCGAGAAGGTGTACCGGAATCGGGAAGAGCTCGGGATCGCCGAGATGGCGTGGATCTCTTACATGCGAGAGAGAGGCGCACGTCTGCTGAATATTGCGGACGGGGGTCTCGGGCCGACAGGCGTCGTCTGGAGTCGAGAACAGCGGGAGGCCGCACGGGAGCGCTCGACAGGGCGGCTGGGAACTCCACGACCGGGCGTGGCGAATCCCTTCTACGGAATGGCTCACAGTCCGCTCCAGCGCGCCATCTGGTCAGAGAGCAGGCGGGGCTCGATCTCCGGTGAGAAAAATCCCAACTTCGGCAAGTTCGGGTCCGCGCATCCGTCGTTCGGGCGGACGTTGTCGGACGAGACCAAGGCGCGCCTCTCGGAACAGAAGCGGGGCGCGAAGAACCCCAACTTCGGCAAGACTGCGTCGGATGAGACGCGGGCGAAGATGTCGGCGGCGCGGAAGGGGCGTCCGATGCCATCGAGCGCTCGCAGTGCCCATACCCGGCACCACACGAACAAGGGCATCACCAGCCCTACATGCTCCTACTGCGCCGAGAACTCGGCGCTCGATTCATCCCCTGAAAGCGAGACCGAGAAATGACTCCTCCTGAGCCGATCAAGCTCCTCAACAAGGTGCAGGCGATCAACTGGAACCGCATCCAGGACGACAAAGACGTGGAGGTGTGGAACCGCCTCGTCAACAACTTCTGGTTGCCCGAGAAGGTGCCGCTGTCGAACGACGTGCAGTCGTGGGCAACGCTCACGCCGGCCGAGCAGACGCTCACCATGCGCGTGTTCACGGGGCTGACGCTCCTCGACACGATTCAGGGCACCGTCGGCGCCGTGTCGCTCATCCCGGATTCCCTGACGCCGCACGAAGAGGCCGTCTACACGAACATCGCCTTCATGGAGTCGGTGCACGCCAAGTCGTACTCGTCGATCTTCTCGACGCTGTCGAACACGAAGGACATCGACGAGGCGTTCCGCTGGTCGACCGAGAACCCGAACCTGCAGAAGAAGGCGTCGATCGTTCTCGACTACTACCACGGCGACGAGCCGCTGAAGCGGAAGGTCGCCTCGACGCTGCTCGAATCGTTCCTCTTCTACAGCGGCTTCTATCTGCCGATGTACTGGTCGTCGCGGGCGAAGCTCACGAACACGGCCGACCTCATCCGCCTCATCATCCGTGACGAGGCCGTGCACGGCTACTACATCGGCTACAAGTTCCAGCGCGGACTCGAGCTCGTCGACCAGGCCAAGCGCGACGAGATCAAGGACTACACCTTCTCGCTGATGTACGACCTCTACGAGAACGAGGTGCAGTACACGCAAGACCTGTACGACGAGGTCGGTCTCACCGAAGACGTCAAGAAGTTCCTGCACTACAACGCCAACAAGGCGCTGATGAACCTCGGCTACGAGCCCATGTTCCCGAAGTCGGTGACGGATGTGAACCCCGCCATCCTCTCGGCTCTCTCGCCGAACGCCGACGAGAACCACGACTTCTTCTCGGGGTCGGGTTCGTCGTACGTCATCGGTAAGGCCGTGAACACCGAAGACGAGGACTGGGACTTCTAGGGTTCTGCTTCTTGCTCTGCGCCTCGACGCCCTCCGCTCGCCTGCTCGTCAGGTGTCGTGGAGGGCGTCGTTTTTTGAGTATGAGTAGTTCGGTGCGGTGATGACGGCCTCTGCTACTTTCTGAGGTTATGTCACATATACACAGCAGAGTGGCTGCCTTAATCGCAGCCGGTGCCCTTCTGGCGGGAATCGTCGTGCCCTTGGGTGCGCAGAGCGCGCAAGCGCTGCCCCCCGAGTGCACGACCGAGGTCACTTGGCACAACGGGACCTCGTACGTCAAAGACGATGGCACCATCGTCGAGACCGGTATCCATTCCACCAGCCGCTTCGTCTGCGGTCCCACCACGGGCTGGGAGCCGGGCGGCGACCCGTCGACCGGCGGTGGCAGCACGCCTCCCGGCCCACCTCCCGCGCCCCCCGGGCCCGAGCTGCCGAAGCCGCCGGACTCGGTTCCGCCGACTGCGGCGCCGCCCTGTGTCCCGGGTGCGAACAACGCGACCGACCCTGGCCGGGGGAAGGCGAATCAGACGGGAAACGGCGACGCGATCGAGGATCTCGTGACCGCGGCGCTCGCGACCGGTGACGTGAAGATCGACTCGACTTCTCCGTCGAAGATCATCTCGATGGACGTCAACGTCGGCGAATCGATGAGCGGCGACCGGGGCGTGAATCCGTTCGAGGGCGTCGAGGCGAACGGGGTGCCGAACAGGCTGTATTGGAATGGAGTGGATCCCACGATCACCGAGGTCGGGTGGGCGCTGAAGGCTCTGAAGACGACAGCGCAGCAGATGATGAGAGCGGTGACGACGGGGGATCTTGCGGCAAACAGCGCATGGCGAGCGACCTGGGCGAAGCTTCCCGCCGACAAACGCCAGATCGTCATCGACATCGTGAAAACGCGTATTCAGAGCACGCAGTCCGCATGGAAGAACGATGTTCCTGAACAGGTCAAATGGGTGATCGAAGGCCTCTGGGAGATGCTCGAACTGGCAGCGGAGATTCCCCTCCCAGTTTCGGGGGCACCCGATGCTGATCCCGCACAGCTGTACATCGCAGCGTTGAGCGAACCGCGCTTCTTCGGGGATCGATCGAACGACAATGACGGGGTGTGCGGGCAGCTCGCCTCGGCGACAGTCAGTGCGCCGTCCTTGGCGGGTCTCGCGCCGACCGGAGAATGGGTGCACGTTACCCTCACCGGAACCACGCACGGCACACTCGTTGACGAGCTCAAGGCTCTGACGGCGCCCGCCGTCCACTGTCCTCGGGTCGAGGTGGATGCGATCGCGAAGCAGGAGAACCTGTTGCAGGTCACGACGGGATGCTCGGGCACCGTGACCGCGAGCCGCATCCTGACCCGGAAGGAGGTCGTCGAACTCTCCTACGCCGACAAGGCGATCCTCATGGCTGGAAGTGAAGAAGACCCGCTGGCCGGAACCGTCCTCAAGTACTCCTACGCTTCATCGGACCCGTCCCACGCGTACCCGAACAGCGGCGCGACGTCGATCGCGGGAGTGGACACGATCAACTTCTTCGGTGACAGCAAAGACGGAACGATGTCGTATACGACACTGAAGCCGCAGATGGCGGAGGACTACGTCGTCGTCGCGGCGAAGGACTCGGCCGGTGTGGAGCATCCGTTCCTGGTGAAGATCAACATCAAGTCACCGCCGAACTGCCCCAAGGTCGACAAGCCGGTCGGCCCGGGTGTGGACGGATTCCGTGCGGTGATTCAGGACGGGAACCTTCAGCTGGTGCGGAACCTTCCCTTCACTCTGGACCTCAAGCTGTTCTGCACCACGGACTACCGCGACACCTACCGCGTGACTCTGGAGAACACGATTCCCGGGACCAAGGGAACAGTCAATCCGGACGGAACAGTCACATTCACGTGGACCGACCCTGACGTCGTGATCGACAAGAGCCATCCCGAAGTCCTGACGGTGACTCCCTGGGATGAAACAACGGGCGCGCCCGGCGAGTCGTGGGACGTGCCCGTGGTCGTGCGCGACGTGCCGCCGTCCTGCAAGGACGTCGCCATCGTCTATGACGAGTCGGACTTGAAGGGCGGCCCGTTGGAGATTCCGATCGAGTGCGGGATGGAAGGCGGGTTGAAGGTGCTTTCGCCTCCGTTCCTGAACTTCCTGGTACCGGGCACCGATCAGATGGTGCAGGAAGTTCCCGGTGGCACGTTCGTGAGCGATGGCAAGACGCTGACCTTCACGCCCACGGGTAAGCATGTGGCCCTGTCCACGGCGCAGGTGGTGCCGTGGAGCACTAATCCGCTGACGTACACGCCCTATCCAGTGCAGGGCAAGGCGTTCGAGGTGGATGTGAGGATGGAAGACTGACATCGGCGTGACGCCTTGACATCAGGTGGGCTCCGCTCGGCGCCTCCATGGCGGAGCGGAGCCCACTGGTGATCCGGGCGCTGACAGCGTCTTCGAACGGATCGGTTCCGGGGAGATCGCGGCGCATTGGTGTTGCCGGTCGGGTTCGCGGCCCGGATGCTCAGGGCGGCGGGAAGAGCCATTGCTGCCGAGGCGCTTCATCCGTCGCTGCGTGTGAGGGTATTCGGGAGGAGCTGCGTGTGAAGGGGCCCGTATAGACCTGTCGTCTTGCACAGGTCCTCCCGAAACGGCGAAGCAAGGCAAGGCGCGGCGAGACAGGGCGCGGCACGCCGCCGTCTCAGTGCAGGGTGGCGTCGGAGGCCGTGACGCGCCAGGCGTGGAAGCGCACCGTGAGGTCGGCTCGCGACGGAGCCGAGACGAGCGGGCCCGCCGACGCGATCGCATCCGGCGGGAACGGCAGCACCCGCACGAGGCGCAGCGGCTCGTCGTCGACGCGAGCGCGGAGAGTCACGGCGTCGCCCGCGCGACTGGCGCGGATCGTGACGCGCCGTCCCTTCCACGACGGCACCGGTGCCAGAGACCAGTCGGATGTCGGCGCGGTGACGACGGCGCCCAGCTGCAGCGACCCCTCCGAGAACTCGAGCCCCGCCTTCACCCAGCGGTCGTCGGCGATGCGCAAGAACAGCCCCGCCTGATCGAACTGCCCCTCGAAGTCGGCCGTGAACTCCACCTCGACCGCCGAATCCTGCGGGAACGGCGCCAGCAACGCATGCTCGGTGTCGTGCACGAAACCATACGACGTGGTGCGCCACGCGTCGCTGCCCTCGACCGCCGTGACGAGGAGGTCGGCGTCATCCGGGTCGACGACGGATGCGGCGGGGGGCGTCGTCCAGACACCCTCCGACCACGGAATCACACGCGGCGCGACATCCGAGTCGGCCGAAGGAGCCGAGTCGGCGGTCGAGCCCTCGACGCCCACAGCGCCACCCTCCACCGGCGTCAGTGCCGCGCGCCCCGCGAGCACGGCCACCACGTTCTGCACCGCCAGCGACCCCATCCGTTCCCGCGTCGCGATCCCCGCACTGCCGATGTGCGGCGCCGTCACCACGTTCGGCAACTCCAGCAGGCCGGCCGAAACCGACGGCTCCCACTCGTACACGTCGAGCCCGGCCGCAGCGATCTCGCCGTCGCGGAGGGCGTCCACCAGTGCCAGTTCGTCGACGATCGGCCCCCGAGCCGTGTTGATGAGGATGGCCGACGGCTTCATCGCCCGCAGCTCCGCCGCGCCGATCAGGTGCCGCGTCGACGGCGTGAGCGGGCAGTGCAGACTCACCACGTCGCTCTCGGCCAGCAGCTCCGGCAAGGTGACCGCCCGGATGCCGAGAGCCGCCGCTTCGGCCGACGACGCCCGCGACCCGGTGGCGATGATCGTCATGTCGAAGGCGGCTGCGCGGCGGGCGACAGCGAATCCGATCCGGCCGAGTCCGACGATGCCGAGCGTCGCGCCACCCGACACGTCGAGCCCCACGAACAGGTCGGGCTCCCATTTCCAGTCGTTGCCCGCGCGCACGAAGCGATCCGCCTCGACAACCCGGCGCGAGGTGGCGAGCAGCAGCGCGAACGCGAGATCGGCGGTGGCGGCGTCGAGCACACCCGGCGTGTTCGACACCACGATGCCCCGCTCGCGGGCCGCCGCCACATCGATGTTGTCGTAGCCGACCGCGTAGTTCGCGATGACCGCAAGCGACGGCCCCGCGGCATCCATGAGCTCGGCGTCGATGCGGTCGGAGAGCAGGCAGATGAGTCCGGATGCCCCGCGCACGCTCTCGAGAAGATCCGACCGCGGCTGACCGGAGGGACCGGTGTAGACGGTGGTCGGCAACCCCGTCGCCCCGAGTTCCGCCGCCGCGAGCTCCGGCAGTTCGAAGGTGACGTGGACGTGGCCGGCAGCGTTATCGGTACCCATGTGTCCACTCTTCCGCCTCGCGCCCCGAACCACAAAACCGCGCGCGATTTGACACCCCATCGGCCGTCGTGAGGTGATTGGCGGGTGAGTCGTCGTCGAGTTGTCGTGGCCCCGGATTCGTTCAAAGGAACCGCGACGGCGATCGAGGTCGCCGACAGTCTCGCCGCAGGCTGGCGGGAGGTGCATCCGGACGACGAGGTGCGGTGCCTGCCGATGGCCGACGGCGGCGAGGGCGCCCTGGACGCGTTCGCCATCGCCCGACCGGATGCGCGGCGGATGCCCGTCACGGTCACCGGTCCTGACGACCGCGCCGTCGACGCCTACTGGCTCCTGCTCCCCGGGCCTCAGGGCGACACCGCCGGCGGTACCGGTGTCGTCGAACTGGCGAACACGAGCGGCATCACACTGCTGAATCCGTTGCGGCCGATGGAGGCGCACTCGATCGGTTTCGGGCAGGCCATCCGGGCCGCTCTGGATGCCGGCGTCGAGCGGTTGGTGCTCGCCATCGGCGGCAGCTCGTCGACCGATGGGGGAGCCGGTGTGCTCCAGGTGCTCGGCGCCCAGTTCGTCGGAGTCGACGGTGTGCCCGTGCCCTCCGGCAACGGCGGACTCGGCGCCGTGCAGCGCGCGGTCTTCGAGGGCCTCGTGCCGCTGCCGGCCGGCGGGGTGCGTGTGCTCAGCGACGTCACGAATCCGCTGCTCGGCCGGCTCGGGGCGGTGGCGGTGTTCGGTGCGCAGAAGGGCATCGGCGACGGGCTGGCGCATCAAGCCGAGGAGAATCTCGCGAACTTCGCTCGTGTGGTGACGGATGCGCGGGGCACCGATCCGCACGAGCCCGGCACCGGAGCAGCCGGCGGCGTGGGCTTCGGACTGGTCGCCTGGGGTGCCGAACTGGTCGCGGGAGCCGCAGCCGTGGGCGCCGAGATCGGCTTGCCGGCGCTGGTCGCCGACGCCGACATCGTGCTCACCGGCGAGGGCCGCTACGACCACCAGTCCGAGTCGGGCAAGGTGCCGAGCTACGTGCGCGGCCTGGCCCGCGACGCGGGCGCCCGAACCGGCCTGGTGGCAGGCGCCCTGCAGGCCACGCCCCGTGACTTCGATGCGGCGGTCTCCCTCACCGACTTGGCCGGCACCGCCGAGGCCGCGATGGCGGACACGCAGCGCTGGCTCCAAGAGGCCGCCCGCCGTCTGGCCACCGAGCTCACCTGATTCCCCGCGATGCGCCGGCCTGCGGCTGGCGCGTCGCTCGTTGCTCGCGCCGCCGCTTCTGCGGCGCGAGGCGACATGTTCGCGTGCGGTCGCTGACGCGGCCGCGCGCTCACCCTGGGTCGTCGAAAAAGGCCCGCAGCTTTCCATCTCGTCTTCAGCTAGTGGGGAGCCTCAAGATCTGCTCAGGTACCGGGACCGCCCAGAATTTCCGCATTCATCCGCCGCTGCCACCCCTCGTCCGCCCACATCGGGTGGTGCGGTGCGGCGTTCGAGCAGAGCACCATGCCCCAGACTCCGTGGTCGAGGGCGGTGCGGATGCCGTGTTCGGCGAGCGCGCGTCCGACGGGTCCTTCCTCGAAGGTCCCGTGCAGCGGTGTGTACCCGATCCAGCCTTCGCCGACGACGGCGGGCACCGACTTCCAGCGTGCCCACTCCGCGATCGCGATCACGCGCGACTCGATCTCGCGCTCCATCACTTCGCGGTATGGCCCGTAGTTCGAGTAGAGCCAGGTGTCCCAGGCGTCGGCGTCGAGCCAGTCGTAGCCGTAGATCATCTGGTCGGTGACGACGGTGGCGCGGTATTTCCACTCGGCCGCGCGTCCGTATTCGGCGGGCGTCGGCGCATCCTGAACCAGAAGCGACGACAGCATCGCGTTGGGAAAATCGGCGCTGCCCTCCGAGCGGATGTCGACGAGCTTCTGCAGGGCGTCGAGCACACCGTAGCTGTAGACGTGGAACTGCGCCGCCCCGAGCCCGTCGGGCACCTGGTGCATGGCGAGGTGCGGAGGCTTTCCGTAGCTCGCGGTCACCAGGAGATCGGGATGCGCCTGCCGCAGCCGCGCGACCTCGGCTGCACCTCCGGTGCCCGCGTCGGCACCCTCGCCGAGTGGCGGGAGGATCGAGAAGTCGACCTCGTTGTGCAGTTCGACGAGCGCGATCGTGTCGCGGTGGCCGGCGTCGGTGAGGAAGGCGAGCATCCGGTTCCAGGATGCGCCGAGCAGCGCGTAGCGGTCGGCCATCGGAACCGCGTCGATGGCCTCGAACCAGGCGCTCGACCGCGCGTAGGCCGGGGACTGCTGGTACTCCCAGGTGGCGAGGATGACCACCAATCCATGACACTCGGCGGATTCGAAGAGCTGGAGCAGGCGGGCGCGGAGGTCGATGCGGTAGCCGCCCGGGGTGTCGTACCAGCGCGTGCGCTGCCCGAAGAATCCCCCGTGCGGTGAGGCGCCGAGCCCCTCGATCTCGAGGTCGGCGGCGAGATCGTCGAGGCTCTGCCCCTCGTGCTCGAGACCGCTGAACAACAGCAGCGGCGCGGCACAGATGCGGATCGTGTTGTAGCCGAGCGCGGCCGCCTGGGCGCACGCCGCATCGAGGTCGGCGAACGGGCCGCCGGGCTCGGCGCGGGTGTACCAAGAGAAGTCCCAGAGCGTGATGGTGAGGCGCTGTGGGAGGTGCTCGGGAACCGGGCCGGTGAGGGTCGCGCGGTGCGCGGCGGCTTCGGCTCCGGCACCGAGGTAGCGAGGTGCCGGAGCGGGTGCGGTGTCGTGGTCGTCGGTCACGCGACATCCTCCCATCCGGGGACGGAGACGGAGACGGACCGCCCTCTCCGCGCCAAGTCTCGCAGCTCGGCCGCGGTCTGGGTTCGGGCGGCGGCGGTGTCGGTGTCGAAGAGCAGCAGCTCCGGCAGCGAGGTGGCGAAGTAGTCCACCGGCAGCTTCTCGCGGTCGAGCTGGTCGGCGCGCTGATCGAGCGCGGCCCAGACCTGTTCGGCCGCGTCGGACTCGTCCAGACGCAGATGCGCCACGCCCAACCAGTAGTCGGCAGCCTCCACGGGCCGTTCAGCCACGGCGAGGGCGCCGGCGCCCGACCGCGCCCGCTGCCAGGCCTCGACGGCGGCGGCGGTGTCACCCGAGCGCTCCAAGGCGTCGCCGAGCAGAACGAATCGCTCGGCCAGACTGTCGGCCGGGTGCCGCCCCTCGCCGAGATTCGCGGGAACCTCGATGCCGGAAGCGATCAGCTCGGCGGCAGCTCGCGCATCCGTGTCGAGCAGAGCGCGGGCGACGGTGAGGGTGGCGCGGTCATAAGCGGCGATCGCCTTGCCCTCCCCTCCTTCGAAGGGCTGGAAACGACGAGTCGAGAGGATGCGGACGGCGTCGTCGACTCGCCCGACCGTGAGCAGCAGGTCGAGGTGACTGAGCGCGAGGTCGTCGCGCACCAGAACGCTCGGGTCGTGCGCCTCGATGGCGCGGAGGCGCTCCGGAGCACCGATGCCGCGAACGCCGGCGAGGAGGTCGCGTTCGAACACCAGACGGGGATCGTCGGGGCTGAGCTCGAGGGCGCGGGCGAAGAAGTCGTCGGCGGTCTCGGGGTCGCCACCGGTGTTGACAGTGGCGACCGCGGCGTTGCGCCAGGCCACCGGATCGGCCGAGTCGTTCGCCAGGGCGTCGTCGAGAGCCGATCGCGCTTCGGATGCGCGGCCGGCGTCGAGCAGCCAGGCGCCGAGGAGAGCGGGGGCGACGGCGTCGCTCGGGTCGGCGGCGATGGCCGCCACCAGGGCGTCGTATTCGTCGAGGCCGGCGGGGAAGGCGTAGGTGCTGTCGGCCGCGCGAGCGGCGGCACGCTCGTCGGCGGCTCGAAGGGCGGCGTCGGAGCCGCCTCGCGCCTCGAGCCAACCGGCACGGAGGTAGTGCGCCAGCGGCACCGGATTGCCGAATGTCTTGGGCACGCCAGGTGCGGCGGCTGCAGCGGCTGCGCCAGGCGCGCCAGGTGCGCCGGGTGCGCCGACGAGCGCATCCGTCACCGCCAGTGCCTCATCCCACTGCCCGGCGCGGGCGAAGCCGACCCCGACGAGAAGCGGCGTCTTCGGGTCGGCGACACCGGGGCGGCCGGCGAGGGCCAGAGCCACCGGGTCGAGCGGGTCGGCCTCGAGCGTCTCGTCGAGCAACGTGGCCGCCTCGGTGTCGCGGCCCAGCCGGCGCAAGGCCAGGACCTCGAGGTGCCGTGCCTCCGGGCTCAGGGCGTCGAGCCGTCGTGCCTGACCGACGTGCGTCAGGGCCTCGGCCGGTCGGCCGGAGCGGAGGGCGAGCCGAGCCGATGCCAGGGCAGCGGGATGCGCCCACGCGGCATCCCAGGCGGCCTTCGCGAAGTGGGCGGCAGCGGCCTCGTATTCGCCCTGCCGCTCGAGCACGAGGGCGAGGCGGTAGCTCGCCTCGCCGCTGGCGGGGTTGAGGTTGCGGCGGGTGAGCCGCCCGAGGGCCCGTTCGAACAGTGTGCGGGCCTTGTCGTACTCACCGCGGCGGTAGAGCGCGGCACCGAGGGCGACGGATGCGCGCGAATCGAGCGGGTCGCGTCGCAGCGCCTCCTCGAAGTAGGGAAGCGGCGAGCGGGTCGGATGCCGGTATTGGGTGAGGTGCACCCCCGTCAGGTAGAGCTCGTCGACGCTCTCGACCTCGGCGGGCAGGAGCGGTTCGGTGGCGACCCAGGGCTCGGCAGGCGCGCCGGAGTCATCCGTCGCCGGGCGCGGCTGCCAGGTGATGAGTTCGCGCCCGTCGGCCAGCACCCGCAGGCGCAATTCGTCGTCACTCACGTCGTCGCCGGTCGCGATCAGCGCGGTGCCCACGAACGGCTGAGCCGGCGAGAGCGGGGTCTCCCACTCCGACACCACGACTCCGTGGTGCTCGACGAGCACCACGGCGCGCTCGTGCACCACCGCGCTGGAGACGCCCACGCGAACGCGAACGCCACCGGCACCCGCGATCGCACCCGCGCCCGCGTCTGCGGCTGCGCCCCGGTCGACCTGCAGGCTCACCGCGATCTCCCGCTCGGCCTGGTGCGCCGGCCCCAGCTCCCGAATCGGGAACCAGTACTGGCTGAACGTGCGCGTCTCCCCGGGCGCGAGGTAGCTGAAGTCGGGCTGGTTGTCGGTGTAGACGCCGGCCATGAGCTCGACGTAGGGCCCGTCGCCGTCGGTGAGCTGAGCATCCCAGGCATGGCCGATCGGGCCGTTGCCCCAGGTCCATTGCTTCTTGCCCGGGGCGATCGTGCGGTCGGCCCAGTGCACGAAGCCCGCCCGGGCGTCGTGGTCGTAGCCGCCGAAGAAGCTGTCCTCGGTGTCGGTGATCATGTAAGAGGTGGGCACCGGGATGTTGCTGTAGAAGTCGATGCGGTCGGCATCCGGATGCGCCGCGTCGGCCAGCTCCGGATAGTCGACCCCGTAGTACGGTCGGTCGGCGCGCGGGAACGCGGTGATCGCCCGCCGGGCGTGATCGGCCACGTACCGCACGTCGGTCGGAAAGAACGACTGGTAATTCCCATCCGACCGCGCCGCCACGTTCGCCCACCAGAGGAAGGTCTGCGGCTCGTCGGTGCGGTTGTGGAGGCGCGCTTCGACTTCGATCACCGAGCTGTCGCCGCGGAGGCGCACGCCGTGGCTGCCGCGCATCCGCTGCAGGGGATCGAGGTCGGAGTGCCACACGGTGACGTCGCCGGCATCCGCTCGCTCGATGGCCGTCTCGACGGGCAGGAAGGTGCCGGGCCGGTGGTGCTGGGGCCAGTTGAACTCGACGCCGCCGGAGATCCACGGGCCGGCGAGGCCGACCAGGGCGGGCTTGATGACGTTGTTGCGGTAGAAGAAGTCGTAGCCGTTGGTCTTGTCGTAGCCGATGTGGATGCGGCCGCCGATCTCGGGCAGGAGCATCAGGCGCACCCACTGGTTCTCGAGGTGGATGGCCTGCCACTGCCGCGGGGCCTTCTCCTGCGCGATCCGGTCGACGAAGGGGATGGGATACACCCGTCCACTCGACCCCTGGTAGACCCGGCGGTCGAGGAAGAGCGGGTAGCGGTCGGGGTCGGCCGGCTCGTAGGTTCCGATCTCCACCGGCTCGCTCCAGCAGGCGACGCCGCCCGCGTCGAGGATGGCCTGCTGGTCGGCCGGCGCAGGGGGGAGTTCGATGCGTGCAGGGTCGTCGTTCACGTAGGTCACAGCGACGAGACTAGGGACATCCTGAGAGCTGCTCCATGGCAGATGATGGCCTGAAGATGGATGATCCGCTGGCATGGCAGAATTGCGCCATGGAACGCGCGGTCGGCTTCGACAATCAACGGTTGTGTGTGGTGCCTCGCCCGCTCGTGGCCGAGGCGCTCGCTCGGCCGGTCACCCGACGGCTGGTCGTCACCGATGCCGGATATTTTCCGCATGCCCATGCTCACGGGCGTCACCGACCGGCTGGAGCGGAGGAGACGATCGTGATCGTCTGCGTCGCCGGGTCGGGCTGGGTGGAGGCGCAGGGGGTGCAGACACGCATCGGTCCCTCCACGGCGATCGTGATCCCGGGCGGCGTGCCGCACTCCTATGGAGCTTCTGAGACCGAGCCATGGACGATCTGGTGGTGCCATGTGCGGGGCGCCGACGTGCCGGAGCTGGTGGAGGCGGCCGACATCGAGCCGAGTCGCATCACGGTGTCGCTCCGTGCCATCGACCGGGTGACGGCCATGCTCGATGAGATCGTCGCGTCGCTCGAACGAGACCAGTCGCCGGCGCGACTGCTCTCGACCGCGGGAATGGCGTGGCGGATGCTCACCCAGCTCGCCGTCGATCGTCGGCTCCCCGAGCAGGGCGAACCGCTCGAGCGCGCCATGCGCTACCTCGAGGAACGCGTCGACGGCGCCATCCGGGTGCCGGAGCTCGCCGCGCTGGTGGGGGTGTCGTCGTCGCACCTGAGCGCGCTGTTCCGCGACGCGACCGGCGGAGGGGTGCTCGCCCACCACACCGCACTCAAGATGGCCCGGGCGCGCAGGCTCCTCGACACCACGACCTTGCCCATCGCGGAGGTCGGCCGGGAGGTCGGGATGCACGACCAGTTCTATTTCTCGCGTCAATTCCGTCGCACGCACGGCGTGAGCCCCTCGGTGTACCGCGCGCAGCGAAAGGGTTGATAGTGCGGCGCGGCCGTAGAAATGTCCATGGATTCGACGCGATCCACCATGTATTAGGGCATTCGCTTCGACGTAATCTCGGTTCGCACCACATCCCGACCCTCGCATCACATTTTTGCAAAGGAGCATGATGTTCGGACTCCGAACCCATCGATCCATCCGGCTGGCAATCGCCGGCGTCGTCACCGTCGGTGTCGCCGCGAGCCTCGCCGCCTGCTCGAGCAGCGGCGGCGACACTGCGTCGACCGCCTCGGCCGAGAACCCCGTGCAGATCACCTTCCAGTCCTGGGTGCCGAACATCGACCAGGCGGTCGACGCGTTCAACGCCTCCCACGACGACGTCAAGGTGACGCTGGAGACGGTCACCGCCGGCCCCGACGGCGGCTACGCCAAGATGCTGTCGGCTGTGCAGGCGGGCAATCCCGCCGACGTCGCTCAGCTCGGCTACGACGCCATCCCCGACTTCCTCGTCAACGACGCGCTCGAAGACATCACCGATTACGTCGGCGACTCCTCCGACCTGTTCGTGCCCTGGCAATGGGACACCGGCGTCTTCAACGACAAGGTCTACGCCGTGCCGCAGGCCTCGGGCCCGCTCGGCCAGTTCTACCGCAAAGACATCTTCGACTCGCTCGGAATCGCGTACCCCACCACCTGGGACGAGTACTACCAGGCCGCGAAGACGATCCACGCCTCCGACCCGAACAAGTACATCACCGCGTTCGCGTTCAACCAGGCGCCCTGGCTGATCGGCCTCTCGCAGCAGGGCGGGGCCAACTGGTTCTCGACCTCCGACGACGCCTGGAACGTGGACATCGCCGATGCGTCCACCCTCAAGGTGGCCGAGTTCTGGCAGAAGCTGATCGACGAGGGCCTCGTGAAGATCGAGGCCGACTTCTCGAGCGAGTGGAACGCCGACATCCAGAACGGAAACGTCGCGACCTGGATCTCCGGCTCGTGGGCCGATGCGATCCTCCGCGGAACCGCGCCCGACACCGCAGGCAAGTGGGCCGTCGGCGCCATGCCGCAGTGGCAGGCCGGTCAAGACGTCTCGGCCACCTGGGCCGGTGGCTCGGCGAGCGCCGTGCTCAAGGGCTCGAAGCACCCGAAGGAGGCGGCAGAGTTCGCACTCTGGCTGAATTCCGACCCGGAGAGCGTGAACATCCTCACGAACGTCGGTGCCGGCTGGCCCGCCATCGCCGACACCTCGCAGATCACCTCGCTGCAGAACGACCCCGACGTGTTCTCCTTCTACGGAGGGCAGGACATCTGGGACGTCTTCGCCGCCTCGGATGCCGCGGTGGACACCTCCTGGAAGTGGCCGCCGCTGTCCTCCACCCTGTTCTCCTCGCTCACCGACAACGTCAAGAGCGCGGTCGAGGGTGGCACCCCGCTGACGGATGCCTACACGAAGACCCAGGACGACATGGTCGCTGCCCTGAAGGCCAAGGGGATCTCCGTCAACTGACGACGCGCGGGGCGGGGTGCCCAGGCACCCCGCCCCGTTCTCCACCCGACACCCGAGTCGAGGAACAGATACGACAATGACACTCACCGCCACCCGCCCGAAGCGGCGCTTCCGGCCCGCCCTCTGGGTTCTGACGCTTCCCTTCGTGATCATGTTCGCGCTGTTCTTCATCGCGCCGATCATCTACGCGATCGTCGACAGCCTGTTCTCCACGAAGGCCTCCGGCCTCGGCTTCGGGGCGCCGGAGAAGGTCTTCGTCTTCCTCGACAACTACACCGCCGCCCTCAGCACGCCGTCGTTCGTCGAGAGCCTCGGCCGGCTCCTGCTGTTCTCGCTGATCGAGGTGCCGCTCATGGTGGTGACCGCGCTCGGTCTCGCCCTGCTGCTCGAATCGGCGCGGGCCCGCTGGCCCCGCTTCTTCCGCGTGCTCTACTTCGTGCCGTACGGCGTGCCCGGCGTCATCGCCGCCCTGCTCTGGGGCTTCCTCTACATCCCCGCCACCAGTCCGGTGCTCCAGGGACTCGCAGCCGTCGGAATCGACATCGACCCGCTGTCGTCCAGCGGTGTGCTGTTCGCCATCGCGAACATCGCGCTGTGGGGCTTCGCGGGCTACAACATGCTCATCCTGATCGCAGCTCTGAACGCGATCCCGACCGAACTGTACGAGGCCGCCCGCATCGACGGCGCATCCGAATGGTCGATCACCTGGAACATCAAGCTTCCGTTGGTTCGTCCATCCGTCATCCTCGTCACGGTCTTCACCATCATCGGCACGCTGCAGCTGTTCGTCGAACCGCTCGTGCTCCGCCCGCTCACCACGGCGATCAGTTCGGACTTCACACCGAACCTCGCCGCCTACAACCAGTCGTTCGCCGAGGGCAACCCGAGCCTCGCCGCCGCCATGGCCGTCATCGTGGCCGTGATCGGCTTCGTGTTCTCGTTCGGCTTCCTGCGCCTGGTCAACCGGAAGGGAAACCGCGCGTGGTGAACCGCTCGCAGTACCGCTCGCGCCCCGGCGCCCAGAAGAGTTCGAACGACCGCACCCGAGCCCGCTCGCAGCGCATCAAGCAACCGGTCGGCAGCTCGATCGTCGTGAACGGCATCCTCGTGCTGGCCGGCATCTACTTCTTGCTGCCGATCGTCTGGGTGCTCATCGCCGCCACGAAGACGCCGGGGCAGTTGTTCAACAGCTTCGGTCTCTGGTTCTCCGATTCGCCGCAGGCCTGGCAGAACCTCGTGAACGTCTTCACGCAGGACAACGGCATCTTCTCCGTCTGGATTCTGAACAGCGTGCTCTACGCCGCGGTCGGCGCCTTCGTGGCGATGGTCATCTCGGCGGCCTGCGGGTATGCGCTCGCGAAGTACGTCTTCCGGGGCCGCGAGACGTTGTTCTCGATCATCCTCGGTGGCGTGCTGGTTCCCGCCACGGTCATCGCGCTGCCGCTGTACTTCCTGCTCAACTCGGTGGGGCTGACCGGAACGTACTGGGCGGTGCTGCTGCCGAGCATGGTGAGCCCGTTCGGCGTGTACCTGGCGCGCATCCACGCGAACGCCGCGGTGCCCGACGAGGTGATCGAGGCGGCCCGCATCGACGGCGCCGGCGACCTGCGCATCTTCGGGTCCATCGCCACCCGGATGATGATGCCCGCTCTGGTCACGATCTTCCTGTTCCAGTTCGTCACGATCTGGAACAACTACCTGCTTCCGCTCGTGATGCTGAACCGCACCGAGACCTTCCCCATCACGCTGGGGCTCACGCTCTGGAACTCGCAGACCCAGCGCGACCCGATGTTCTACCAGCTGGTCGTCACCGGCTCGGCGGTCTCGGCGATCCTGCTCGTGGTGCTGATGGTCTCGTTGCAGCGGTTCTGGAAGGCCGACCTGACGGCCGGCGCCACCAAGGGCTGACTAGCGCGCGGCGCGCGCCGCGTACTGCTCGCGGATGACGGAGCGGAAGTCGGCAGCGGGCGACGCCGCCACCGAGACGCCCCACGTCGGGCGGGTGCCGCTGAACGCCCAGCCGGCCTGCACGGCGGCGCCGTCGGCCACGTACTCCCCGGGCTCGGGCACGGTCACCGGCACATCGAACACCTGGGCCGCGATCGCCTGCACGGCGGGATTCATCGCCGCTCCGCCGATCAACAGGATGCGCGACGGCTCGACGCCCACCCGGCGCAGCGCGTCGAGCCCGTCGGCGAGACCGCAGAGCAGTCCCTCGATGGCGGCGCGTGCGAGGCCCTCGCGGGTGGTCGAGGCGAGGGTCATGCCGAACAGGGTCGCGGTGGCGTCCGGCAGGTTCGGCGTGCGCTCGCCCTCGAAGTAGGGCTGCAGCACGAGTCCGTCGGCGCCCGGCGCCGCGGCGAGCGCGAGCGACCCGAGCGTGTCGTGGTCGACTCCGAGCAGCGCTGCGGTGGCGTCGAGGATGCGCGCCGCGTTCAGCGTGGCGACCAGCGGAAGAAACGCGCCCGAGGCATCCGCGAACCCGGCGACCGTGCCGCTCTCGTCGGCCGACGGTTCGCCCGTGACGGCGAAGACCGTGCCGCTCGTGCCGATCGACACCACGACATCGCCTTCGGTGGCGCCGAGTCCGAGTGCCGCTCCGGCGTTGTCGCCGGCGCCGGGCCCCACCACGATTCCGGCCGGAAGGGTGGGCAGCCCGGGAGCGGAGAGTGCGACGGTCGTGCCCGCCGACTCTGCCGGCCCGAGAACCCGGGGCAGCACGGCATCATGACCGAGGGCGGCCACGAGCAGCTCGTGGTCGTAGGCGCCCGCGGTCGGGTTCCAGTAGGAGGTGCCGCTCGCATCCGAGCGATCGGTCACGAGCTCGTCGAGCACCGGCCCGAGCGGGCTCGCGGATGCCGGCCCGAAGCCGCGCAGGCGCCAGGTCAGCCAGTCGTGGGGGAGCGCGACGGCGGCGACGCGGTCGGCGGCAGAGGGCTCGGCATCCCGCAGCCACCGCAGCTTCGTGGCGGTGAACGACGCGACCGGCACCGATCCGGTGCGGGCGGCGAGTGCGGCTGCCCCGAACTCGGCGATGAGCTCGGCCGCGGCCCCCGCGGAACGGGTGTCGTTCCAGAGCAGGGCGGGGCGGATGACCTCTCCCGCGGCATCCAGCACCACCATGCCGTGCTGCTGCCCCGCGATCGACACGGCCGCCACGTCGTCGAAGCCGCCGGCGTCGGCGATCGCGGAGCCCAACGCCTCCCACCAGGCCTGCGGATCGACCTCGGTGCCCGACGGATGGGCCGCGCGGCCCTGGCGCACCAGCTCCCCGGTCGCGAGGTCACGGATGGCGACCTTGCAGCTCTGGGTGGACGAGTCGATTCCGGCGACGAGCGTCATTGGTGTGTCTCCTGGGGCCTGAGCGATGCGGGCGGACTAAAAGTTCTCAGTGACAACATATTTCACGGCCCGCGCCCACGCAAAAGAGCGGGCTCGGTTGACGTCACGCAACTAGTCATGCGAGAGTAGTCGCGTGTCATCCATTCGACTCTTCATTCTCGGAAGCCTCGACTCCGCGGGCCCGATGCACGGCCACCAGCTGCGGCTGCTGGCCGAGGAGGAACGCATCCATCTCTGGACGGATGTGTCGGTCGGCTCGCTCTACGGCGCCATCAAACGATTGGCCAACGAAGGGCTGATCGAGGAGGTGAGGGTCGAGCGCGAGGGGTCGTATCCCGAGCGGCAGGTGTTCGAGATCACGGCAGAGGGTCGGCGCGCGCTCGCGACCCTGCGCGAAACCGGTCTCAGCACGGTCGACTTCCGCAACGATCCGTTCGACCTGGCGATGGCGAGACTCGACCCCGGCACGCTCGACGCACTGCCTCTCGTGATCGAGACCCGGATGCTCGCCTTGCGCACCAAGCTCTCCGAACAGGAATTCCTGGCCCGCGCCGCCGCTCCCTACCTCTCGCGCGCCGAGGCCTGGGTGATGCAGCACCGGGTCGACCGGCTGAGCGCCGAGGTCGACTCGCACGAACACCTGCTCTCCCTCCTCCCCGACATCATCGCCGACGAACAGGCGCGAAAGGCCCACGCACATGACTGACGAAGCACGTCCCATCCCGAGCGCCTCGAGCACCCCGAGCGCCCCGACGGCGCCCGCGATTCCGCGGCGCGCGTGGCAAGCCCTGATCGTGTTGCTGGCCGGCATGTTCATCGCGCTGCTCGACACGACCATCGTGAACGTCGCGCTGCCGAGCATCCGCACCTCGATCGACGCCTCCGAGGCGACGCTCTCGTGGATCATCTCGGGCTACGCTCTGGCGTTCGGCCTTGCCCTCATCCCGGCGGGTCGGATCGGCGACCGGATCGGCCACAAGTGGGTCTTCTTCACCGGTGTCGCCCTGTTCACCGTCGCGAGCCTGGCCTGCGGGCTCTCGCAGAACGACCTGCAGCTCGTGGTGTCGCGCATCGTGCAGGGTCTGGCCGGCGGCATGTTCGTTCCCGCGGTCACGGCATACATCCAACTGCTGTTCCCGTTCCGTTCGCGCGGCAAGGCCTTCGCCATCATGGGCGCCGTCATCGGTGTCTCGTCGGCTCTCGGCCCGATCGTGGGCGGACTCATCATCGAGGCCTTCGGTGCCGAGAACGGGTGGCGTCTGGTGTTCGGCGTGAACCTGCCCATCGGAATCGCCACGTTGATCGCCGCCGCCATCCTGCTGCCCGGTCGCCGGGAATCGGATGCGGTGTCCACGTCGATCAACGGGCCGGCGGCGTCGGCCTCACCGGTCAAGGCCGGCATCGACTGGCTCGGGCTGGTGCTCGTCTCAGCGGGGTTGGTGGCTCTGCTGGTGCCGCTCATCCAGGGGGAAGACGAGGGCTGGCCGCTCTGGACCTTCCTCTCGCTCGGCGCCGGCGCTCTCCTGATCGTGGCCTTCGGAGCCTGGGAGGTGGCCTACGCCAAGCGCGGCCGCAGCCCTTTGGTTCCTCCGCGTCTGTTCCGGCACGCCTCCTTCACGGGCGGCGTCATCCTCGCCCTGGTGTACTTCGCCGCCTTCACGAGCATCTTCTTCACCATCTCTATCCTCTGGCAGGCCGGGCTCGGCCACACGGCCCTGGAGTCGGGAGTCGTCTCCATCCCGTTCGCCATCGGCTCGATCGTCGGATCCTCGCAGAGCGGCCGGCTCGCCCAGCTGCTCGGCCGCCGGGTGCTCGTGATCGGCACGGCCGCCGTGGCCGTGGGCCTCGCCTGGGTCTGGCTGGTGTTCTTGCTCACCGACCCCTCCGACCTCACGAACTGGGAGCTGATCGCTCCGCTGCTGATCGCCGGCCTCGGCAACGGCCTGTTCATCGCCCCGAACGCCCAATTCATCGTGGCAACCGTCGACCGCTCGGAAGCGGGGGCCGCGAGCGGCGTCATCAGCGCCATGCAACGGGTCGGGAGCGCCGTGGGAATCGCGGTGATCGGCAGCGTCTTCTTCGGCACCTTGGTGATCAGCGGTCAGACCCCGGATGCGGTCGCCACCGGATTCGGAGCCAGTGCGACATCCGCCATGGCAGTCAGCGTCGGCTTCGCCGTGCTCGCCTTCCTGCTGGTGTTCACGCTGCCCCGCCGCACGGGAGCGCCAGGCGGCCACTGACCGGCTTCGGGGAATCCGTCGATCGGATTCCCCGAAAAGGGTTGCGCCCATGCTGCGCCGCCCGCTAATCTCAGAAACCGCGACAGACTGTCGCCTTGAGATTGAGAAGGGAAGTGAGCTCCATGATTTCCATCATGCCGGCGCTTTCCCCGATCCGGAGCTTCGCAGGCTAGTCCTTCTCGACTGCCCGCCTGGCTCTCCGCCAGAAAGCGCCCCCTCGCCGGGCGCGTACTGACTCCGCGCACCGCGCCATCCGCGCCCGGCGCCTCCTGCGCCCTCCGCGCCGAGTCAGCACCTCCTCGCTGGTCATCTCAATGGAAGAAGTCTTCTCGTGTTCACATCTATCAGTCGCGCCCATGATCGGGCGCTTCTCGAATTCCTCAATCCCGATCCCGTTCACTGGATCGACGCACTGCAGTTCGGTCGTGGTCTTGCCGCGGGCACGCTGCGGCGCGACTGGACCTGGCTCGCATTCGTCGACGACCGGCCGGTCGCCCGCGGTGTCTGGTGGGGTCCGGTCGGCTCGGTGCACCCCGTGGAGCTCCGGTGCCTGGCGGTCGACGCCTCGCTGCCGCACCCCGAAATCTGGGGCGCTGCACTGATCCGTTCGGCCCATCGGCAGTTCGCCGAAGCGGGCGCCATCCTCGCTCCCGACTTCGTGGTCGAGTACGACCGTGATCGCCGCGACGACCCTGCGGTCGAGCGGGCGCTCGCCTGGCGTGGCCTCGCCGCCGAGGCGGCCGGGCTCACCGTTCGCACCGACGACGGATCGGGCGATCGGGTCACCTTCTCGACTCGTCCGGTTCGGGCGAGTCAGGTGATGACCACCGCCGGTTCGCGGTGACATCGCCCGGATGTGACTGTCACTCGACGTGTGAAAGCGTCGTGTGACAGTCACATTCTCCGCCACGCCTCGGCGGCCGAAGTGTGCATAATGTAACTGCGTCCACGCTGTGTGAACGTGCACACCGGCATTGATGCGAGCGGATACGTGACCTTCGAACCCCCTTCCGAGGCGAAGCGGCCCCGTGCCCCGAGCATCCGCGACGTCGCGAAATTGGCCGGGGTCTCGCATCAGACGGTCTCCCGGGTGCTGAACGATCACCCGAGCATCCGCGAAGAAACCAAGAGCCGCGTGCTCGAGGTGATGAGTGAGCTGCAGTACCGCCCGAACCGCGCGGCGAGAGCCCTCGTCACCAGCCGGTCGCGAACCATCGGGGTGCTCACCTCCTCGCGGTCGGAATACGGGCCGGCGTCGAGCATCCAGGCCATCGAGGAGGCCGCCGTTCTGCAGGGCTACCTCGTGGTCACCGCGAACGCCGAAGGCGCCGATTCACCGTCGATCGCCCGGGCGATCACCCACCTGCTCGACCAGGCGGTGGAGGGGATCGTGGTGATCGCGCCGCAGGTGCGCGTGTTCGACACCCTCGCCGAGATGCAGCTCGACCTGCCGTTCGTGACGCTGCAGACGACCGGGCGGCTGAACGACCACGCCCTGTCGGTCGACCAGATGACGGGCGCCCGGATGATCACCCGGCACCTGATCGAACTCGGCCACCGCGGCATCTACCACCTCGCCGGCCCCCAAGACTGGATCGAGGCGGAGGCCCGGATGGAGGGGTTCCTGCGCGAGATGAGCGACCAGGACGTGCCCACGACGGCACCGATCCTCGGCGACTGGACCGCGGAGTTCGGCTATCACGCGGGCCTCGAACTGCTCCGCGTGCGCGATTTCACCGCCATCTTCTCGTCGAACGACCAGATGGCGTTGGGGCTCATACACGCCATTCACGACGTCGGGCTCGACGTGCCGCGCGACGTCAGCGTCGTGGGTTTCGACGACATCCCGGAGGCCGCCCATTTCTGGCCGCCGTTGACGACGGTGCGCCAGGATTTCGCGGAACTCGGGCGCCGGTGCGTGGCGCTGCTGATCGGCCAGGATGACGCTCCGGAGGGGGCGGAGGCGCCCGGTTCGGTCATCCCGACGCTGGTCGTCCGCCGATCGACGGCGCCTCCCGCCGCCTGATCGCCGCTTTCGACCGGAGGCTCGGTTACCGAACCGATATCTTTCCGGGTTGACACGGTAATCCCTTGTGGGACTAACATGATGATCCGATGTGACCGTTCACATCAGACCGAATGTGAACGGTCACACTCAGAGAGACAAAGGAGTCAGTCGCGTGACGACGAGCAGCCAGCCGATGCCAGGGGCATTGCGGTGAGCGGCTTCGGGCCGGAGCTCGAGGTGGGCATCGCCCGCCTCCGCGCCGAGATCGCGAACTTGCACGCCGAGCTCATGAACTACGGGCTCGTGGTGTGGACGGGCGGAAACGTCTCCGGCCGGGTGGCCGGCGCCGACCTCTTCGTGATCAAGCCCTCCGGCGTCTCCTACGAGCAGCTCGCACCCGAGAACATGATCCTCTGCGACCTCGACGGCACCGTGGTGCAGGGCACCCCGGGCGCCTCGCGTACGCCGTCGAGCGACACCGCCGCGCACGCCTACGTCTACCGGAACATGCCCGAGGTCGGCGGCGTCGTGCACACGCACTCGCCCTACGCCGTCGCATGGGCCACCCGCGGTGAGCCGATCCCCTGCGTCACGACCGCCATCGCGGCCGAGTTCGGCGGCGAGATCCCGGTCGGTCCCTTCGCCGTGATCGGCGACGACGCGATCGGCCGCGGCATCGTGGAGACCTTGAGCGGTCATCGCTCGCCCGCCGTGCTGATGCAGAACCACGGCCCTTTCACCATCGGTCCGGATGCGCGCAGCGCCGTGCGCTCGGCCGTGCTGGTCGAAGACGCCGCCCGGGCCGTACACCTGGCCCGCCAGCTCGGCGAGCCGATCCCCATCGCGCAGGACGCGCTCGACGAGCGCTACCGGCTCGCCTCACAACTCTCACCTTGACCCAAGACGAAGAAGTCCCTCACAGAAATACGAAAGGAAACACAGTGAAGATCAAGACACTGCTCGCGGGAGTCGCCGCGGGTGCACTGATGGTCAGCCTCGCAGCGTGCGCCAGCGGAGGAACGAGCACCGAAGACAGCGCCGGCGGCGGAGACGGCGGCCTGATCGGCGTCGCGATGCCGACCAAGTCCTCCGAGCGCTGGATCCAGGACGGCGACGCTGTCAAGTCGCAGCTGGAAGACGCCGGATACACCGTCGACCTGCAGTACGCGGAAGACGACATCCCCACGCAGGTCTCGCAGATCGAGAACATGATCACGAAGGGCGCCAAGGCACTCATCGTGGCGTCGATCGACGGCACCACGCTCACCAGCGTGCTGCAGGAGGCCGCCGACAACGACATCCCCGTCATCGCCTACGACCGCCTCATCCGCGACACCGAGAACGTCGACTACTACGCGTCGTTCGACAACTACAAGGTCGGCGTTCAGCAGGCCAACTCGGTGCTCAACGGCCTGGGCCTGGTCGACCTCGAGGGCGCCCCGACTGACGGTGCTCCCGCCGGCCCGTTCAACATCGAGCTGTTCGCCGGTTCGCCCGACGACAACAACGCGACCTTCTTCTGGGATGGTGCGATCGACACGCTCCAGCCCTTCATCGACAAGGGAACCCTCGTCGTGAAGAGCGGCCAGACCGACTTCGAGCAGGCTGCAACGCTCCGCTGGGATGGCGAGACCGCCCAGAAGCGCATGGAGAACCTGCTGACGTCGACCTACTCCGACGGCTCGAAGGTCAACGCGGTGCTCTCGCCCTATGACGGCATCTCGCGTGGCATCATCTCCGCTCTCACCGACGCCGGTTACTCGGTCGGCGCTGAATGGCCCACCATCTCGGGTCAGGACGCGGAGCTCGACTCGGTCAAGGCCATCGAGTCCGGTGAGCAGTTCGCCACGATCTTCAAGGACACCCGCAACCTGGCGAAGGTGGCCGTCGACATGGCGACCGCTCTGCTGGAGGGCAACGAGCCCGAGACGAACAACACCACCGACTACGACAACGGTGTGAAGGTCGTTCCTTCCTACCTGCTCGAGTCGCAGATCGTCGTCAAGGACAACATCAACGACGTCCTGGTCAAGTCCGGTTACTGGACCGAAGACGAGATCAAGGGCTAGTCAGCCCTTCTCCACGGCATCCGCCCCGCCCCGCCTGCACGCGTGGGCGGGGCGGATGTGCCGGGTCAGCACCCGGCGAGTAAGGTACAGGCCACTGGCAAGGAAGCAGGCAATCGCGCATGACGGATGACATCCAGGCGAGAACGAACATCCTCGAGATGCGAAGCATCACGAAGACATTTCCGGGCGTCAAAGCCCTTCAGAACGTGACCGTCGACGTCAAGCGCGGTGAAGTGCACGCGATCTGCGGTGAGAACGGCGCCGGCAAATCGACCCTCATGAAGGTGCTGTCGGGGGTCTACCCGCACGGTACCTATGACGGCGACATCGTGTTCGAGGGCGAAACCGTCGAGTTCCGCGACATCCGCGACTCGGAGGCCAAGGGCATCGTCATCATCCACCAGGAGCTGGCGCTCAGCCCGTTCCTCTCGATCGCCGAGAACATCTTCCTCAACAACGAGCAGAAGGGCGCGCTCGGGCTGATCGATTGGAACAAGACCAATCACGAAGCGGCGAAGCTGCTCGCCCGCGTGGGCCTGCGCGAGAACCCGACCGCGAAGATCATGGACATCGGCGTCGGCAAGCAGCAGCTGGTGGAGATCGCGAAGGCTCTCTCCAAGCGGGTGAAGCTCCTCATCCTCGACGAGCCGACCGCGGCGCTCAACGACGAGGACTCCGACCACCTGCTCGACCTCATCCTGCACCTCAAGGAGCAGGGCATCACGTCGATCATCATCAGTCACAAGCTGAACGAGATCAAGAAGGTCGCCGACACGGTCACCGTCATCCGCGACGGCAAGACCATCGAGACCATCGCCAAGACGGATGTGACCGAAGAGCGCATCATCAAAGACATGGTGGGCCGCGACCTAGAGCACCGCTACCCCGACCACACGCCGCACATCGGCGAAGAGATCCTCCGGGTCGAGGACTGGACGGCGCACCACCCGCAGGACTCCACCCGGGTCATGGTGGATGCCGTCAACCTCAACGTGCGTCGCGGCGAGATCGTGGGCATCGCAGGGCTCATGGGCGCCGGGCGCACCGAGTTCGCGATGAGCCTGTTCGGCCGCACCTACGGCACGAAGATCTCGGGACGCGTCTTCATCGACGGCAAAGAGGTGAAGACCCGCACGGTGTCCGAGGCCATCCAGAACGGATTGGCGTACGCCACCGAAGACCGCAAGACCTACGGGCTCAACCTGATCGACGACATCAAGCGCAACATCTCGATGGCGGCGCTCGACAAACTCGAACGCTTCGGCATCGTCGACGACGGCAAAGAGTTCCAGGTCGCGAACGAGTACCGCAAGAGCATGAACATCAAGGCTCCGAGCGTGCTGTCGAAGACCGGGAAGCTCTCGGGCGGAAACCAGCAGAAGGTCGTGCTCTCGAAGTGGATCTACTCCGACCCCGACGTGCTCATTCTCGACGAGCCCACCCGGGGCATCGACGTGGGCGCGAAGTACGAGATCTACAGCATCATCAACAAGCTCGCGGCGGCGGGCAAGGGCATCATCGTCATCTCTTCGGAGCTGCCGGAGCTGCTCGGCATCTGCGACCGCATCTACGCCCTCTCCGAGGGACGGATCACCGGTGAACTGCCGATCGAGGACGCCAGTCCCGAAGCCCTTCTCAAACTCATGACCATGGAAAAGCCCCGCTAGCGCCCGCGCTACCGGAGAGGAGAAACAACGACTATGTCTGACTTGGAAACCAAGCCATCCGACTCGACCGCCGCGGGCGCGCAGGTCAACCCGGTCGAGAACAAGTTCACCGATCGCCTCAGCCACATCCTGGGCGACCTCGGCAAGAACGGCATCTTCATCGCCCTGGTGCTCGTGGTGGTGCTGTTCAGCATCCTCACCAACGGCATCCTGCTGCGGCCGCAGAACATCTCCAACCTGATCGTGCAGAACGGGTACATCCTCGTTCTCGCGATCGGCATGGTGATGGTCATCATCGCCGGCCACATCGACCTCTCGGTCGGTTCGGTCGCCGCCTTCGTGGGTGCCGTCTCGGGTGTGTTCGCGGTGCAATGGGGGCTGCCGTGGTGGCTCTCGATCATCCTCTCGCTGCTCGTGGGAGCTCTGGTGGGCGTCTGGCAGGGCTTCTGGATCGCCTTCGTGGGCATACCGGCGTTCATCGTGACGCTCGCCGGCATGCTCATATTCCGCGGTCTCGCGCTCGTCGTGCTCGGCAACGCCAACATCGGCTCGTTCCCGGTGGAGTACCGTGCTCTCGGCAACGGGTTCCTCACGAACCTGTTCGGTGAGTTCCAGCTCGACCCGTTGACACTCGGCATCGCCGCCATCGCGATCATCGCCCTGTTCGTGCAGCAGTTCCGCACCCGCCGGGCGCGTCAGAGCTACAACCAGGAGGTCGAGCCCTTCGCCTGGTTCGTGACCAAGCTCATCCTGGTCGCCGTGGCGATCGGTCTGTTCGCCTTCGCCCTCGCCACCTACAAGGGCATCCCGGTCACGCTCATCGTGCTCGCCGTGCTCGTGCTCATCTACGGCATCGTGATGAACCGCTCGACCTTCGGGCGCCACATCTACGCCATCGGTGGAAACCTGCACGCGGCCGAGCTGTCGGGCATCAAGACCCGTCGCGTCACCTTCTGGCTCTTCGTGAACATGGGCTTCCTGGCGGCACTCGCCGGCCTCATCTTCACGGCCCGCCTCAACCTCGCCGGGCCGAAGGCCGGTGACGGCTTCGAACTCGAGGCCATCTCGGCGGCCTTCATCGGTGGTGCTGCGGTGCAGGGTGGTGTGGGAACCATCGGCGGCGCGATCATCGGTGGTCTGATCATCGGTGTGCTGAACAACGGTATGTCGATCCTCGGAATCGGTATCGAATGGCAGCAGGTGGTCAAGGGCCTGGTGCTGCTTCTGGCCGTGGCCTTCGACGTCTACAACCGACGCCGCTCCGGCGGCCGCTGAGCCGCAGGCGTTTCGCTCCTCCTCGCGACCCGCCGATTTCCGCCCTCCATTCTCTGGATGAGGGCGGAAATCGGCGGGTCGCGGTGCGTTGTGCGTTGCGCGGCTAGCGTTGCACCGTGATTAAGGCATGAGCATGAGCAGCGGTATGAGCAACCCGACGGATGGCGGCGTGCAGTTCACCCTCGCAACGGGCGACGTCATCGGCGCTGCCGCCGGCGAACTGGTCGCCGTGTGCGGGGAAAACGGATCGGGCCTCGACGTCGTGCTCCGCGAGGTGACCGACCGCATCGTCGCCGGCGGCACGGCGTCGGCCGCCTCCGCCGGCGGAATGCCTGCCACAGCACTCATCGGCATCCGTCGGGGCATTTCACCGAACTTCGACGTGGCCGAGAACGTGTTCCTCGGCAACGAACGCAAGAAGCGGTTGGGGCCGTTCCCGCTCGGCATCGACTGGGAGGGCACCCGGGCCGCCACCGCTGAGATCCTGAAAGGGCTCGGCTCGGAGTTGACGCCCGGGATGCGTGCCCGCGAGCTGGGCGAATACGACCGGCTGATCGTGGAGCTGGCCCGCGCACTCGCACGCTCGGCGACCTCGATCGTGCTGGACGAACCGGCGGCGCGACTCGGCGAGGCCGATACCGGCCGCTTCTTCCGGGTGCTGCGCTCGGTGCTCGACCGCGGGGTCGCGGTGCTGGTGCTCACGCAGAAGCCGCGGCAGGCCCTGGGGTATGCCGACCGACTCGTGGTGGTGCGTGATTCCGCGGTTGTGGCGGAGCATCCACGATCCGAATGGGCCGACGGGGCGGCCGCGGCCGAACGCGTGCGCGCGCACATCCTGCGCGAGCTCGTCGACCGGCAGCCCGGGGTCGCAGCCGAACGCGAGCTCGCCTCTGCCGAGCAGGCTGCCACCCGACCGGAGCTCCTGCGCATCACCGACTGGAGCGCCCACGATCCGCTCGACCCCGACGCCCTGCTCGTCGACGGCGCCGATCTCGTGGTGCATGCGGGCGAGATCGTGGGCATCGCGGGTCTCCGCCGCGCGGGCGCGCAGGCGCTGCTGCTCAGCGTGTACGGCAACTCCGCGGGCACCCGGCCGAGTGGCACGGCGTCGGTGCGCGGCGCCGTCGTGAAGACCGAGACGGTGGAGCAGGCGATCGCCGCGGGCCTCTTCTTCGCCTCGACGGATGCGCCGCAGTACCGGGTGCGGTTCGTCGGTGGCATCGCGGTGCCGGTCTCCTCGTCGAAACTGCCGGGCCTCGTCAAAGCCGGGCTCGTCGACCGTGACAGCGACCTCGGGCCGGGCGACGGCTGGGGCGGGAAGCTGCTCGGTGCCGTGCGCTCACTCAGCCGCGAGGGGTCGCAGGGCGACCAGATCCGCGGGCTGGTGAAAGAGTTCGCGGCCTCGGATCGACAGGTGCTGCTGCTCGGCGACCCGACCGCCGGTGCGACGCCCGCCGAGCGTGCCGAGGTGCACGCCGGCCTCGCCCGCATCGCCCGCTCGGGCAAGGCAGTGGTGATCGCCTCCACCGACCTCGCGGAGCTCTTGGGCGTCTGCGACCGAGTAATCGGCATGTCCGCCGGTCGTGTGACCGGCGAGGTTCCCGGCGCCTCCGACCCGGCGCTCCTCGCCGCCCTCATCGTGCGGGACTGATCCCTCGCGGTGGTGACTCGTCCCAAATGGGGCGAAATCCTGGGATTCTGCCCGATTTGGGACGAGTCGGACGCGGAGTCAGTAGGAAAGCGGCTCGCGGGTGGCGCCTCGGGTGGGGGTGACCGTGAAGACGTCGGGGGCGCCGAAGCCCGCCGCCGCGAACGCGGCGAGCGTGGCGGTGCGCAGGGCCTCGACCTTGGCGGCGGGGATGACGGCGATCGCCGATCCGCCGAAGCCGCCGCCGGTCATCCGGGCTCCGATCGCGCCGTGCTGCTGGGCCGTGGTGACCGCGAGGTCGAGTTCGGGCACCGAGATCTCGAAGTCGTCGCGCATCGAGACGTGCGAGGCATCCAGCAGCGGGCCGATCGCGGTGGCGCCCTGGTCGCGCAGGGTGCGCACCGTCTCGAGCACGCGCTCGTTCTCGGTGATGACGTGCCGCACCCGGCGGAAGGTCTCGTCGTCGAGCTCGCGCGAGGCGCGCGGGAGGTCGTCGACCGTCAGGTCGCGGAGCGAGGTCACGCCGAGCAGCTGCGCACCGAGCTCGCAGGATGCGCGGCGTGCCGCATATCCACCGGTCGCGTGCTCGTGCGCCACCTTGGTGTCGATGACCGCGATGGTGAGACCGGAGTCGGAGAGACCGAGGGGGATCACAGAGGCATCGAGCGAGCGGCAGTCGAGCAGCACCACGGAGTCCTGCTCACCGAGGAGCGACGCCGACTGGTCCATGATGCCGGTCGGGGCGCCGACGACCTGGTTCTCGTTGAACTGGCCGATCCGCGCGATCGACTGGCGGTCGTAGCCGAGCGACCACAGCTCGGTGATGGCGAGGCCGAATACGCTCTCGAGCGCCGCGGAGGAGGAGAGGCCGGCGCCGACAGGGATGTCGGACTCCAGGTAGGCGTCGAAACCGAAGGCCGCGTCGAGCACCGAGCCGAACTCCGTCGCGCCCCACACCATGCCGAGCGGGTAGGCCGACCAACCGCTGACCGTCGCGGGCGAGATGTCGTCGAGGGCGATCTCGACGGTCTCGGGTGCGAACGACGTGGCGATGCGGATGACGCGGTCGTCACGACGACGCACGGCCATGACGGTGCGGCGGTCGATCGCGAAGGGCAGCACGAAGCCGTCGTTGTAGTCGGTGTGCTCGCCGATCAGGTTCACCCGGCCGGGTGCCGACCAGAGCGAGTCCGGCGCCTCACCGAAGCGGGCGGCGAATCCGTCGACCACGGAGTGTTGGAGGGAGGAGGCGGCGTTCACAGGTTCTGGTCCGATCGTTCGAGGGCTTCGCGCAGCAAGGCCGCGCTGGTCTCCGGGAGCACGTCTCCGATGAAGGCTCCCATGGCCGCCTCCGAGCCCGCCAGGAACTTCAGTTTGTCGGCCGCGCGGCGAGGCGAGGTGATCTGCAGCATGAGGCGGATGTCGTCGCGGTGGGCGTGCACCGGCGCCTGGTGCCAGGCGGAGATGTAGGGGGTGGGGGTGTCGTAGACGGCATCGACGGCCCGCAGGAGGCGCCGGTAGAGCACCGCCAGCTCGTCGCGTTCCTCCTCCGTCAGGCCGGCGAAGTCGGGCACGTGGCGGTGGGGGAGCAGGTGCAGCTCCAGAGGCCAGCGGGCGGCGAACGGCACGAACGCGGTGAAGTGCTCGCCCCGGTAGACCACACGATCCGACTCCTGCTCGAAGGCGAGGATGTCGGCGAAGAGCGTGGGCCCGTAGCTCTCGATCGACGCGATCAGCTTCTGCGTGCGCGGCGTGATGTAGGGGTAGGCGTAGATCTGGCCGTGCGGGTGGTGCAGCGTGACGCCGATCGCCTCACCGCGGTTCTCGAACGGGAACACCTGCTCGACGCCGGGCATCGCCGACAGCGCCGCCGTGCGGTCGGCCCAGGCCTCGACCACCGTTCGGGCGCGCGACTCGGAGAGCGTCGCGAACGAGCCGTCGGTGTCGGGGCTGAAACACACCACCTCGCAGCGGCCGACGGAGGGGCGGGTGCGGCCGAGACCGATGCGGCCGAGCTCGGCGAGCGCGGCCGAGTCGTCGTAACGTCCGGATGCGCCGGTGACGGCGGCGAGATCCGGTCCGAACGACGGCGACTTGTTCTCGAACACCGCCACGTCGTAGTTGCTCGGCACCTCGGTGAGGTTGTCGGGCGTCGACGGAGCAAGCGGGTCGAGATGCTTGGGCGGGAGCACCACGCGGTTCTGGCGTGCGGAGGCGATGGAGACCCATTCACCGGTCAGCGGGTCCTGCCGCATGGAGGCGACGGCGGGCCGCTCGGCGGGGGGTCGGGCATCCGGTGCCCGCTCCGGGGCGAGGGTGGTGTCGGCGTCGTCGAAGTAGATGAGTTCGCGGCCGTCGGAGAGGTGGTGCACACGCTTGACGATGCCGTGGGAGAGCTGTTTCACACCACGAGTAAGCCACTTTCGATACCACAAGTCAAGTCGGGATGCTCCTTGAGAATTGACAAGTAAAGCGAAGTATTCGAAACTCGGCGCATGGCCATCGAATTCGAGCAGCTCCCCGCGGCCGTACGGCGCGAGCGCATTCTGGCCCGCGTCTCGGAGACCGGGTTCGTGCGGGTGGCCGACCTGAGTCGGGAATTCGGGGTCTCGGAGGTCACCGTCCGGTCGGACCTGGATGCCATCGAGCGCGAGAACCCGATCGATCGGGTGCACGGCGGCGCGGTGCTCCGGGGCGGCGCTTCGCTCCGCGAGGAGCCCTTCGAGCAGGCGCTCGCCACGTCGGCCGACGAGAAGCGGCGCATCGGCGTGGCCGCGGCCGCTCTCGTGCGCAGTGGCGACAGCATCATCCTCGACGTCGGCACGACCCCCGCCGCCGTCGCTGCAGCCCTCCTCGAACGCGACGACCTCGACGACCTCGTGATCGTGACCAACAGCCTCACCACCGCCCTCAGCCTCGAACCCGCCATTCCGCGTTTCACCGTGGTGGTCACCGGCGGCACGCTGCGCCCACTGCAGCACTCCCTCGTCGCGCCTTTCGCGGCGAAGGTGCTCGACGAGCTGCACGTCGACCTGGCGTTCCTCGGCGGCACCGGCGTGCATCCGGAAGGCGGAGCGACCAACGTCAACCTGGCCGAGACAGAGGTGAAGCGCGCCATGCTGCTCTCGGCCGATCGGGCCGTATTCGTGGCCGACGCCTCGAAGGTCGGGCGGGTCGACCTCGGCCGCATCGGCGCGATCGAGGAGTTCGACACCCTGGTCACCTCGGGGATCGCCGACGAGGTGCGCGAATCCTTCCTCGCTCGAGGACTCGCCGTCGTCGTCACCTGACGAACACGGCGTCTCACGCCCTAGACTTTTCTGGACGCCGGGGGATGAGATTCCTTGCCGGGCGGACAATCGCCATCGTCGGCCCCCGGATCGCGGCAGTGCGCCCGCAGGAATGTCATCGTGACCACAGCAACATCGCCCATCACCGTCGTTCACCCCGGCGACTCCCTCACCACCCGGCAGCGGCTGGTCTACGTGATCATCCTCGGGGCACTCACCGCACTCGGGCCCTTCACCATCGACCTCTACCTGCCGGCCTTCCCGGTGCTCGAAGCCGACTTCGACGTGCCGGCCGCGCTCATCCAACTCACCCTCACCGGCACAACGATCGGCTTCGCGCTCGGCCAACTGCTGGTGGGCCCGTGGAGTGACCGGGTGGGGCGACGGATGCCCATCATCATCGCCTCGAGCCTGCACGTGGTGGCCTGCGTGGGTGCCGCGGTGGCACCCGACATCTGGACCCTCGGCGTCTTCCGGGTGCTGCAGGGCATGGGCGCGGCGGCCGGTGGCGTGGTGGCGATGGCGATGGTGCGCGACCTGTTCGGTGGGCGGCCGCTCGTCGTGATGCTCTCGCGCCTCGCGCTGGTGAGCGGACTCGCGCCGATCGTGGCGCCGGTGATCGGGTCGCAGCTGCTGCTCGTCATCGACTGGCGCGGCATCTTCTGGTTCCTGGCCGCCTACGGGGCGCTCGTCATCGTCGTGGTGGCGCTGTGGATACGCGAGACCCTCCCGGTCGAACGGCGGCACGACTCGGGCCACACCACCACTCGGCAGAGATATCGGGCGGTGCTCACCGATCCGGTGTTCGTCGGGGTCGCGATCATCGGGGGCATGACGTTCTCGGGTCTGTTCTCCTACCTCTCGGCGAGCTCCTTCCTCTTCCAGCAGGTCTACGGCTTCGACGCGCAGCAGTTCGGTATCGTCTTCGCCGTGAACTCACTCGGTGTGGTGGGCGGAGCGCAGCTCAGTGCGCGACTCACGAAGTACTTCGGGCCGCAGTGGATCATCGCGGTCTCGACGGTGCTGCTGCTGGCCTGCGCGGCCATGATCATCCTGTTCGACCACCTCGGGTTCGGGCTGCTCGGAACATTGATTCCGCTCTGGTTCTTCATCTTCGCCTGCGGTCTCACCTTCCCCTGCGTGCAGGTGCTGGCGCTCAACGCGCACGGGCACGAAGCCGGCACGGCGGCCTCGCTGCTGGGGGCCGTGAACTTCGGGCTGGCCGGCATCGTCTCGCCGCTCGTGGGCGTGCTGGGCATCGGCAGCTCCACCCCGATGGCGTCGGTGATGGCGGGCACGGCCGTGGTGAGCATCCTGTCGCTCTGGCTGATCGTGCGCCCCAAGCGGGTGCCTGCACTCACCCGCTGAGCGCTGCCGGATGCGGCCGACCGGGGTAGTCTCGCGAGATGCCCTCCGACGCCGGCCACGACGCCCCTCCCGACGCCGCTGACGGCGCCGCGCCCGCTGTACTCGCCCCGGGAGCGTCGACCGCTCCCGCTCCCGCCCAGGTGGCCCGCCGCTGGCCGGTCGTATCGGGTGCGGTGGCTGTGCTGCTCGTGCTCGGACTCGGCGCGATCGTGGTGGTGCGCGAACGCCTGCTGCCGTTCGGGTTCGATGCCGAGTGGATGGAGGAGATGGTCGAGCACCGGTCGCCGTTCTGGGTGGTGCCGTCGCTCGTGATGAACTCGCTCGGCGGCGGGGTGATCGCGGTGTTCGTGGTGCCGATCGTGGTGATCGTGGCGCTACTGCTCTTCCGGCGTCCCTGGGCAGCGTTGTACTTCGTGATCGCCATCATTGTGAGCGCGGCGCTGGTGCAGATTCTCAAGTCCGCCATCGGGCGGCCGCGCCCGGAGCAGATCCTCGTCGTCTCCGACTTCGGCTCCTTTCCCTCGGGCCATTCGGCCAACGCGGCGACCCTCGCGGTGACGCTCGGCATCGTGTTCGTGCGGGTGTGGATCTGGGTGGCCGGCTCCGTCTACACGCTGCTCATGATGGCGAGCCGCACCTACCTCGGCGCGCACTGGCTGAGCGACACCATCGGCGGCCTCCTGCTCGGCGCGGGGGTCGCGGTGCTGCTCTGGGCGCCGTTCGCGGCGAAGCTCTACGACGAACGCGTGCGGGCGCATCCGCCGGTCTGGGTGCGCTGACGTGGCCGATCTCGACCTGCGCAAGCTGCGGTATTTCGCGGTCGTGGCCGAGGAGCTGAACTTCGGGAGAGCCGCCGAGCGGCTGCGGATCGCCCAGCCGGTGCTGAGCCGGCAGATCGCGGCCCTCGAGAAGGAGCTCGGCGCCGAGCTCTTCGAGCGCTCGCAGCGCGGCACCCGGCTCACCGCGGCCGGGACGGCGCTCCGCGACGACGCCCGCGACATCCTCACCGAGGCCGCCGCGCTGCAGCGCCGGGTGCGGCGGGGGAGTCGTGCCGGCCGGAGCCTCGGGCTCGGGTTCATGCCGGGGCTGATCGTGACCCCGGTGGTGCGGGCGCTCACGGAGCGGTTCCCCGCGCTCACCGTGGAGGTGGTGCGCACCTCGTGGGACGACCAGGTGGAGATGGTGCACGACGGGCGCATCGACGCGAGCTTCGTGCGGCTGCCCATTTCCCGCGACGGATTGCGGGTGACGCTGCTGTTCGGCGAGCCGCGCGTGGTGGCGCTGCCGGCGTCGCACGAGCTGGCGTCGTCGTCGGCGGGGGTGCGGCTGGCCGATCTGCTGCCGCTGCGGCTGCTGCAGGCTCCGGATGTGGTTCCCGAGTGGCGGGATGCGCTCCGGTCAGCGGGTGTCGACCCACAGAAGGCGGGGCGCGGTCGGCCGGTGGTGCACACGGTCGAGGAGAAGCTCGAGCAGGTGGCGGCCCTCCGCGGGGTGGTGGTGCTGCCGGAGTCGACGGCGCGCTTCTACACGCGACCGGATGTCGTCTACCGGGTCGTCGACGACCTGCCGCCGAACGAGGTGGCGGTGGTTTCGGAAGCGCGCAACGAGTTGGCGGAGATCGAGGCGCTGCACGAGCTCGCCGTGCGATTGATGCGCGCGTAGGGCGCCGCGGTGATACCCGTCGGGTATCGCAGCGATGCTGAAGTGGTCTTGGACGAAGCGGCGGCCCGGGTCGCAGAGTGGAGGCATCCCATTCCGTTTCCCGTCTGAATCGAGCCCCACCATGTCTCTCTCCGCATCCACCGTCGTCGTTCTCGGTGGCAGCAGCGGCATCGGCTTCGCGGTGGCCCGCGCGGCCGTCGCCGCCGGCGCCCGCGTCGTCATCGCCTCCAGCAGCCCGGCCCGTGTCGAGGCGGCGGTCGCCCAGCTCGGCCCGGCGGCCGGAGGCTACGCGGTCGACGCCTCCGATTCCGTCGCCCTCGATGCCTTCTTCGCTGCGGTCGGCCCTTTCGACCACCTCGTGTACACCGCCGCCGGTACCTTGACCCCCGTGACGCTGGCCGACTACACGGCGAAGGCTGCCCGAGATTTCTTCTCGCTGCGGCTGGTCTCGGCGCTCGACGCGGTGCGTGCGGCACTCCCTCAGCTCGCGACGAGCGGGTCGATCACGCTGACCTCGGGCTCGGCCGCCCACCGCTCGGGCGCCGGCTGGGTGCTCGGGGCGGCGGCATCCGGGGCCATGATCTCGGCGACGCGGGCGCTCGCGGTCGAGCTCGCGCCGATCCGCGTCAACGTGGTCGCGCCCGGGGTGGTGCGGAGCCCGCTCTGGGCCGGACTGAGCGCGGCCGAGCAGGAGTCGATGTATGCCGGGGTGGGTGCATCCGTGCCGCTCGGGCGGGTGGCGGAGGTGGAGGACGTGGCGAAGGCCTACCTCTACGCGATGGAGCAGCACTACGCGACCGGCTCCGAGATCCTGGTCGACGGCGGCGGCATCCTGGCCTGAAGTGCGCCCCGACCGGTAACGTCGACCCACCGTGGGGGTGTCACAGCATCCTGGCCTGAACCGCGCCCTGACGGTAACGTCGACCCACCGTGGGGGTGTCACAGCATCCTGGCCTGAACCGCGCCCGAACGGTAACGTCGACCCATGAGAATCCTCCTTGTGGGTGCCGGCGGAGTGGGCGACGCCATCGCGAAGATCGCCGCCCGCCGCGACTTCTACGAACTGCTCGTCGTCACCGACTACGACTTGGCGCGGGCCGAGCGCACGGTCGCCTGGATCGCCGCGAAGCACGGCGCCGACGTGGCCGCCCGCTTCGCCGCCGACCGGATCGACGCCTCCGACCCCGACGACGTGGCTGCCGTGGCCGAGAAGCACGGCGCCACCCACGTGATGAACGCCGTGGAGCCCAAGTTCGTGCCCACCATCTTCGCCGGCGCGCTCGCCGCGGGGGCCGACTACCTCGACATGGCGATGAGCCTCTCCGAGCCGCACCCCACCGATCCGTACACCGAGACCGGCGTGAAGCTCGGCGACGACCAGTTCGCCCAGGCGCCCGATTGGGAGAAGAGCGGCCGACTGGCGCTCGTCGGCATCGGCGTCGAACCGGGCCTCAGCGACGTCTTCGCCCGCTACGCCGCCGACCATCTGTTCAGCGAGATCGACGAACTGGGCACCCGCGACGGCGCGAACCTCGTGGTGCGCGACTCCGACGGCAACGAGATCTTCGCCCCCTCCTTCTCCATCTGGACCACGATCGAGGAGTGCCTGAACCCGCCCGTCATCTGGGAGAAGGATCGCGGCTGGTTCACCACGCCCCCCTTCTCCGAACCCGAGGTCTTCACCTTTCCGGAGGGCATCGGCGACGTCGAGTGCGTGAACGTCGAGCATGAGGAGGTGCTGCTGATGCCGCGCTGGGTGGATGCGAAACGCGTCACCTTCAAGTACGGGCTCGGTAACGAGTTCATCGGCATCCTGAAGACGCTGCACCAGCTCGGCCTCGACAAGACCACCCCCGTGAAGGTGCGGTCGGCGAACGGCCCGGTCGAGGTCGCCCCGCGCGACGTCGTGGCTGCCGGCCTTCCCGACCCGGCGACCCTCGGCCCCTTCATGACCGGCAAGACCTGCGCCGGCCTCTGGGTGACGGGCACCGGCACCGACGGGAAGCCGCGCGAGGTCTACCTCTACCACGTGAGCGACAACGAGTGGACGATGGCCGAATACGAGGCCCAGTGCGTCGTGTGGCAGACCGCTCTCAACCCCGTGATCGCGCTCGAGCTGCTGGCCGCCGGCACCTGGTCGGGCACCGGCGTGCTCGGGCCGGAGGCCTTCGACGCCAAGGCGTTCCTCGACCTGATGGCCGCACCCGTCGACTCCGGCGGCTACGGTCAGGCCTGGGGGCTCGAGGACAGGCTGGCCTGATCATGACCACGCTGGTTCCGGTGCACTCGAGCGGTTCCGCCCTCCCCGTGGTGGTGGAGGCGGTGGAGCTGCATCGGGTAGCCATGCCGCTCGTGCGCCCCTTCGAGACCAGCTTCGGTCGGCAGACCGCCCGTGAGGTGCTGCTGGTGCGGGTGGTCACGGATGCGGGTGACGGCTGGGGCGAGTGCGTCGCCATGGCCGACCCCGTCTACTCCAGCGAGTACGTCGACGGCTGCGCCGACGTGATCCGCAGCTACCTCGCCCCGGCCCTGCTCGACGCCGGCACGGTGCGCGCCGCGGATGTCGCGAGCGTGCTCGACTTCGTGATCGGGCACCGGATGGCGAAGGCCGCGGTGGAGACGGCCGTTCTCGACGCGCAACTGCGGGCATCCGGAACCAGCTTCGGGGAGTACTTCGGTGCTGTGCGCCCCGAGGTCGACTGCGGGGTCTCGGTGGGCATCGCGCCCGACCTCGACTCCCTGCTCGCCGAGGTCGACGGCTACGTCGCCGAGGGTTATCGCCGCATCAAACTCAAGATCAAACCGGGCTGGGACCTCGAACCGGTCGCCGCCGTTCGCGCCCTGCTCGGCCGTGACGCTCTGCTGCAGGTGGACGCCAACACCGCCTACACGATCGCCGACATCGACCACCTGCGGGAACTCGACGCTTTCGGTCTGCTGCTGATCGAGCAGCCCTTCGTGGAGGAGGACATCGCCGCCCACGTGCGCCTCGCCCGCGCGATCGACACCCCGGTCTGCCTCGACGAGTCGATCACGAGTGTGGGGGTGGCGATCGACGCGATCGAGCGGGACGCGACCGCCATCGTCAACATCAAGGCCGGGCGCGTGGGCGGCTACCTCGAAGCCATCCGCATCCACGACGCCTGCCTCGAACGTGATGTGCCGGTCTGGTGCGGGGGCATGCTCGAGACCGGCATCGGGCGGGCGGCCAATGTAGCGCTCGCCGCTCTGCCCGGCTTCACCCTGCCGGGCGACACGAGCGCCTCGAACCGCTACTTCGCCGAAGACCTCACCGAGTCGTTCGTGCTCGTCGACGGGCGTCTCGCCGTGCCGACCGGCCCTGGTTCGGGGGTGACGGTGCGCACGGAGTTGGTGGAGGAGTGGAAGTCGCGCCCCACGCAGCTGATCACGCGTGCCTGAGCGAACGGATGCGCCGGGTCGGCTCCGCGTCAGGCCCTACGACCCGCAGCTCCCGAGCGACCGGCAGGCGGTGCTCCAGATCTGCCTGAAGACGGGCGACGCCGGGGCCGACGCCACGGCCGCGTTCCCCGACCCGCGCGAGCTCACCGAACGCTATGCGGCGCCCTACCTCGACCTCGAGCCCGGGCTCGCCTTCGTGGCCGAGCGGGAGGCACAGGGTGGGGAAGACGGGGGCGAGGTGCTCGGCTACGTGCTCGGCGCATCCGACACCCGCAGCTTCGCGGCCCGTTTCGTAGCTCGGGAGAGCTCGCTCCGCAGCGCCGCTCGAGCCGAACACGCAGCCCGGATGCTCGTGCCCGAGCTCGCTGCGTTCCCCGCGCACCTGCATGTCGACCTTCTGCCGTCGGCGCAAGGCCAGGGCGGCGGCCGGATGCTCGTCGAGACCCTGCTCGACCGGCTCCGGCAGCTCGGCGTGGCGGGTGTGCACCTCGGGGTCGACCCGCGCAACACCGGTGCGCTCGCCTTCTACCCCCGTCTCGGCTTCGCCGAGTCCCGCCCGGGCTTCTTCACCCGTGCGTTGCGGGCAGTGACGGATCAGCCCAAGACGAGCGACGACGGCGACATGAGCGCGATCAGGACGAGCGCCAGCAGCGAGATCGCCCCGACCATACAGAGCCCACCGACCCAGGGCCAGCGTTCGAACCAGTAGACGAGGTCGGGCGACTGGGCGCGCAGTCGCGATGCGGTGATCGGATCGGCGAACCGCCGCACCGGCACGTCGAAGGCTCCCGCGATCGCCTCGATGTCGTCGTTCGACCAGAACTCCCCACGCATGCGTAGCAGCAGCTCGCCCGACGAATCCAGCAGGAACAGCTGGCGGTGCGTCTCGGTGGACACGCCGCGGTACACGTCGATGATGTGCGCGGCCGCGATGCGCTTGGCCGGGATGCGGTTGTCGTGCCGGAAGAATCCGCGCTCCACCAATCCGTCGCGCCCGATGCGGATGCTCACACCCCGGAGCAGCCACGCCGCCGTCAGGTAGATCGCGGCGATGAAGAGAAAGGCGATGATGACCCGAGGCCAGGTTCCGCGCGGGATGGAGAACCAGAGCATGGCGGCGAGGATCGGGAGGGTGAGGGTGGCCGCCACGAGGCGGGTCTGGCGGGAGATCTGGTCGCGCGGTCGCACTACGGCGGCGACGGAGCTGTTGCGCAGACTCATCCGTTCTCGAATTCTCTGAAGTGGTGAGGCTCTCTGGCCTGGACACCTGCGATGTTACGGGGCGCCGTCGGCCGGGAACAGAGGCCATCCGGGGGACACGGGAGGCCCCACTCCCAGCGGGCGCTCAGCGGGTGTACACCGACGTGCGACCCGTTCGGGCCCGGCTGCGCACACGCGACGACGGCCGGATGCCTGGGTGGGCATCCGGCCGTCGCCGCTGTGATGGTGCGTCAGCCGATGTAGGCCTTCAGCGAGTTGAAGACGGCATCCGACACGGTGTTCGAACCTCCCAGCACGACGATCTTCGCCGGGTTCAGTCGGCTCAGCTCCGTCTTGACCGAGGCCGGGATCGTGGTGGAGGTCACCAGGAGCACCGGTCCGCCCTTGACGATCGCGGCAGCCGATCCGGAGAGCGCGTCGGGGAAGACGGCTCCGGATGCGACGTACACGACCGGCACGCCGGGCGTGAAGGTCGAGGCCGAGACGGCGGCGGAGACCGCGAACCGGTCGGCGCCGGCGACGCGGGTGGTGGGAGCGATTCCGTTCAGCGTGTTCTTCACGCTCTCGGCGATCGTCGCCGTGCCTCCCAGAACCACGATCTTCGCCGGCTTCAGCCGGTTCAGCTCGGTGGTGACGACCGACGGGATGCTGTCCTTCGAGACCAGCAGCACCGGGCCTCCGAGCTTGCCGGCGGCAGCCGATCCGGAGAGCGCGTCGGGGAAGACGGCTCCGGATGCGACGTACACGACCGGCACGTTCGGTGCGAACACGGCCTTCGAGACGCCCGCGGAGACCGCGAACCGGTCAGCGCCACCGATTCTCGTGGTGGGTGCTGTGCCGTTCAGCGAGTTGAGCACCGCATCCGACACCGTGTTCACGCCGCCGAGAACCACGATCTTGGCCGGGTTGAGTCGAGCGAGCTCGGCTCCGATCGAGCCGGGGATCGTGGTCTTCGACACGAGCAGCACCGGGCCTCCGAGCTTGCCGGCGGCGGCCGATCCGGACAGGGCGTCCGGGAAGACCTCGCCGGAGGCGACGTAGGCGACGGGCACGTTCGGTGCGAAGGTGCTGGCCGAGACCGCTGCCGAGACCGCGTAGCGGTCGGCACCACCGAGCCGCACGGTCGTGGCGTCAGCCGCGATCACTGCCCCGGTGGGGGCGGAGGTCGCCGTCAGGGTGTCGTAATCGGCCTTGGTGCCGGTGACGGTGATCGTGATCGCCTTGCCCACCTGGGCGGCTGTCGGCGTGAAGGTCAGGCCGGTGGCTCCGGCGATCGCGACACCATCAGCGTTCCACTGGTAGGCGAGTGCCACCGGGTTGGGAGCCCACGGGGCGACCGTCGCGGTGAGCACCTTGCCGACCTGGGCGGTGCCGGCCACGGTGGGCGGAACCGGGCTGAGTGCGTACTTCGGGGCGCCGTTCGAGTCGTACATCGCGTAGTCGTCGGTGATGAGCTCGCCGTTGGCGGTGAGGTTCAGCCCGAAACTGATGCCCGTGATGTCGGCCGGAATGGGCGGTGTGGTGAAGTTCGCCTGCGTGTAGATGGTCGCCGGGGCGAACATCGGGCTCGAGGTCCAGTAGGTCCAGGCGCCCAGCGTGTTGCGGGTGTAGACCGCGAACTGGGTGTTCGCCGTCGACATGTAGAACGCTCTCAGCGAGTACGTGGCTCCGGGTGTCACCGTCGGTGCGCATCCGGATTCATCGAACAGGGCGAGGATCTTCGCGTCACCGTTGACGTAGTTGGACACGGTGACCTTCGATGCCGTTGCGCCGGTGCGACCGGGGGTGACGGTGGTGAACGCCGGAGTGTTGCTGCCGAAGCTCGAGCCCCACCAGCAGGCGGGCATGTTGACCGCGGTGCCGGGAGTCTCCAGGCTCGGGTTCTGTGTGCCGTTCTCTCCCGGGCCGGGCGCCGGTGCGAGCGGCGGGCCGTCGACCAGGGGCTTGACTGCTCCGCCGACGACCTGGTTCACGTTCTTGACGGACTTGGTGGTGCCGTCCTGCCACCCGGCGAGCCAGGTGGTGAACTGGTCGAAGAGGGCGGGCGAGATCGTCGGGTTGTTCGGGTCAGGTGCGCCCGTGGTGTCGGCGATGTGATGGAAGGTGAGCTGCACCCAGCCGCCCGCGGGCTCCGCGTCGGTGACCCGCTTCTGCAGCTGCTCGAGCGTCCAGGTGGCGTCGACCTGATCCGCGGCCCGCGTGTAGAACGCGTCGGTCGGGGGAATGGTCTCGGCGTTGTCGCAGTCCTGGCAGTCGGTGCCGGGGGCGGTCTTCAGATCGCCGAGGCCACGAGCGCTGTTGTAGCCGCACTCGGCCACGATCGACTCGGCCTGCGCGTTCACCGAGGCGAACGGATAGGCGAAGCTCGTCACCGGGTAGCCCCAGCCGGTGAGGTTCACCCGGTCGTTGCAGACCTGGCGCTTCACGGCATCGGCGCCGAGGGCGGCGAGATCCTGGTGGTTGACGGTGTGTCCGCCGATCTCGTTGCCCGCGGCGAACAGCGTCGCGAGGTTCGACTGGGTGAGGTAGTTGGGCTGACCGACCGAGCCCGAGATGATGTAGAAGGTGCCGGTGAGGCCCTTCGCGTTCATCGCCTGAGCGGCTGCCAGCTGGTCGGCGTCACCGTCGTCGAAGGTCAGCGAGACGACGACGTTGCCGGCTGCTTGGGCGGGTGCGGCGACACCGACGACGGCGCCTGCCGATCCGATCACGACGGCGAGAGCCGCAATCAATATGCGCTGCCATTTGGAGCGTTTGGACGTTGGTACGGCATTCTCGTGCATGAGGAACCCCCTAGATAAGAGCTGCCGGCCCCCGATCCGGGTCATCGGGGAAGCGGCAGAACAGGAAGTCGAGTCACTTCCTTGTTGGGGAAGCTAACAGCGCCGCGGGAGCCGTGCCCAGGACGTTTCCCGCACGATTTCGGTGCGGGAAACCACGCGGTTTACCGCATGGCCAATGGGCTCGAACCCCCGTATCGTGCTTGTTCATGGTGGGGGTCTGTGCACGGCGGCGGTCTGTTTCCTAGGCTGAGCCCATGACCACTCACGGTTCGGTTCCCTTACCCGTCGTCGACGCCTGGTGGCGCGCGGCCAACTACCTCTCGGTCGGGCAGATCTATCTGCTCGACAACGCGCTCCTCCGCGAGCCACTCACGGCATCCGACATCAAACCCCGACTGCTCGGTCACTGGGGCACCACCCCGGCGCTCAATCTCGTCTGGGCGCACCTGAACAAGCTGATCGTCGAGCGCTCCTCGAACGTCGTCTACATCGCCGGGCCCGGCCACGGCGGCCCGGGCGTCGTGGCCAACACCTGGCTCGACGGCACCTACTCCGAGCTGTTCCACCACGTGTCGCGCGATGGGGCGGGTATGGAGAAGCTGTTCCGGCAGTTCTCCTTCCCGGGCGGCATCCCGTCGCACGCGGCACCGGAGACGCCGGGGTCGATCAACGAGGGCGGCGAGCTCGGCTACTCGCTGGTGCACGCCTACGGAGCCGTGCTCGACAACCCGTCGCTCATCACCGCCTGCGTCGTGGGAGACGGCGAGGCCGAGACCGCGACGCTCGCGACCAGCTGGCACCTCAACAAGTTCCTCAACCCGGTGAGCGACGGCGCGGTGCTGCCGATCCTGAACCTCAACGGTTACAAGATCGCGAACCCCACCATCCTCGCCCGCATCCCGGAATCGGAGTTGACGGCCCTGTTCACGGGCTACGGCTACTCGCCGCGGATCGTCAGCGGCGGCTTCGACGGTGAAGACCCGATGCTGGTGCACGAGCGGTTCGCGGCCGCGCTCGCCGAGGCCTTCGACGACATCGAGGCCATCCAGAAGGCGGCGCGGATCGACGGAGTCACGGATCGGCCGGCCTGGCCGATGCTCGTGCTGCGCACACCGAAGGGCTGGACCGGACCCAAGGTCGTCGACGGACTCCCGGTCGAGAACACCTGGCGTGCCCACCAGGTGCCGCTGTCGACCGTGCGCAACAACCCCGAGCACCTGGCGCAGCTCGAAGAGTGGCTTCGGGGCTATCGGCCCGAGGAGCTCTTCGACGAAGACGGGCGCCCGGTCGCGTTCCTCGACGCCGATCAACCGGTCGGCGATCTGCGGATGAGCGCGAATCCGAACGCCAACGGCGGACTTCTGCTGCGCTCACTCTCGCTTCCACCGCTCGCACCGCACGCCGTCGACGTCTCGGGCGGGCGCGGCGCGGTGGTCGAACCGACCCGCGTGCTCGGGCGCTGGCTCCGCGACCTGATCTCCGCCAACCCCGACAACTTCCGCATCTTCGGGCCCGACGAGGTCGCATCCAATCGTCTCGACGACGTCTACGACGTCACGAACAAGGCGTGGCAGGGCTCCGTGCTGCCGACCGATGAGCACCTCGCGCACGAGGGGCGGGTGATCGAGATGCTGAGCGAGAACCTCGCGCAGGGGCTGCTCGAGGGCTACCTGCTCACGGGGAGGCACGGGCTCTTCACCTCCTACGAGGCGTTCATCCACATCATCGACTCGATGTTCAACCAATACGCCAAATGGCTCGAGTCGAGCGCGCATGTGGAGTGGCGGCGCCCGGTCTCGTCGTTCACCTACCTGCTGTCCTCGCACGTCTGGCGGCAGGACCACAACGGCTTCTCCCATCAGGACCCCGGATTTCTCGACCACGTCGTGAACAAGAAGGCGAGCGTGGTGCGGGTCTACCTGCCGCCGGACGCGAACACCTTGCTGGTGACGGCCGATCACTGCCTCGCCTCCCGCGACTACGTCAACGTGATCGTGGCCGGCAAGCAGCCGACGGCGACGCTGCTCTCCCTCGACGAGGCGCGGGCGCACGGCGCTCGGGGTCTGAGCGTCTGGGACTGGGCCGGAACCGAGGCGCCAGGGCAGGAGCCGGATGTCGTGGTGGCCTGCGCCGGCGACATCCCGACGGTCGAGGCGATGGCGGCGGTGCAGATCGTGAAGCGGGAGATCCCCGATCTCGCGGTGCGGTTCATCAACGTCGTCGACCTGATGCGCCTGCAAGACTCCACCGAGCATCCGCACGGTCTCTCGAGCGACGACTTCGACGCGCTGTTCACCCGCGACAAGCCGGTGATCTTCGCGTTCCACGGGTATCCGTCGCTCATCCACCGGCTCACCTATCGGCGCACGAACCACTCGAACATCCACGTGCGCGGCTTCAAGGAGATGGGCACCACCACGACGCCGTTCGACATGCTGATGTTGAACGACCTCGACCGGTTCCGGATCGTGATGGACATCGTGAACCGCGTGCCGCGGCTGCGGGTCTCCTATGCCGGGCTGTCCCAGCGCATGGACGACGAGCGTTACGCCCACCGGGCCTACACGCGGGAGCACGGCGAGGATGCGCCCGATGTGATCGGCAGCGCCGGGCTGCCGTTCGCCGACGAGCGTGACGCTCACGGCGAAGCGGACGACACGGGAGACGACAACGCGTCCCGGTGACCTCACAGCATCCGCGCCTTCCGCGGGAAGGATTTCGGGTGTCTACTGGTTCTACTGAACGACGAAGGGAGTCAATATGAAGGTACGGAATTCATTGGGCTCGATGAAGAAGATGCAGGGTTCGCAGATCGTCCGCCGCCGGGGCCGGACGTTCGTGATCAATCACTTGAACCCCCGTTTCAAGGCCCGTCAGGGCTGATCGGACTACCCGGATAGCGTCCTGCGGGGCGCTGCATTTCCAGTTCAATCTCTTAGAACCGCCTCCGTCCTAGCGACGGGGGCGGTTCTTGTTTTCTGCCGCGGCTACGATCAGAGCATGAGCAACAATCTCCTGGGCGTGCCCGAAACCCTCCTCCCCGACGAGCCGGGGGTTCGGGAGTCGCTGGCGCGTGCCAACGGCTACGAGGTCGACGGCGTTCTGGAGGCGACCGTCACCGACTACCCGACCTCCTCGCTCGCCTGGGCCACGCTGGCCGACCGCACCTGGCGTAAGGGTGAAGTCGTCGCCTCCTACGCCTACGCGCGCGTCGGCTACCACCGCGGGTTGGATGCGCTCCGCAAGGCGGGCTGGCGCGGACAGGGTCCGGTGCCGTGGGCCCACGAGCCCAACCGCGGCGTTCTGCTCTCGCTCTACATGCTGCGGCGCGCCGCCGAGGGTATCGGGGAGAGCGCCGAAGTCGTGCGGCTCACCGAGTTCCTCGACGGAGCCGACCCCGTCGCGGTGACCGCGATCGAGGCCGGCGAGCGCTAGGTCACACCTGGCGCTTCGGGCGACGGATGACGGCACTCCCGAGGAGGGCCAATCCGACGAGCGCGGTGAGACCGGCTGCCATCGCGAGGGGCGTGATGTCGAGGCCGGTTTCAGCGAGCGAGTCGGTGCCGGTGCCGGTGCCGCTGCCGTAGAAGTCGACCCCACTGCCGTAGGTGCCTGAACCGGAGCCGCCCCCGCCCGTGCCGGGACCGCCGGGGCCGCCGTTCGTGCCGGGGCCGCCGGGGCCGCCTGGGCCTTCTATTCCGGGTCCGCCGGGGCCTTCCGTGCCCGGTCCTCCGGGGCCTTCAGTGCCCGGTCCGCCGGGGCCACCCGTTGTGGGTGGTGTCGTCGTGGGCGGCGTGGTGGTCGGTGGTGTGGTCGTCGGCGGTGTCGTGGTCGGCGGAGTCGTCGTCGGCGGCGGACTGGTCGGCGTGCTCGCGTCGCATAAGCCGTCGGTGAAGACGTTGTTGTTCAGGGTGACCGACCCGTTGCGGGCGAGCGCCCGGCCGTCGACGGTCGCGCCGGAACCGAGGGTGATGGTGGTGAGCGCCATGATCGTGCCCACGAAGGAGGTGCTCGATCCGATCACGGCCGATTCGCCGATCTGCCAGAACACGTTGCACGCGCGGGCGCCGTTGATCGGCACCACACTGCTCGAGGTGGCCGTGGTCAGGCCCGAACCGATCTGGAAGATGAAGACCGCATCCGGGTCGCCCTGCCCGTTGAGCGTCACCGCACCGGTGAGTCCGATCGAACTGGCGGCGTTGTAGACCCCGGGAAGGAGGGTACGGTTGCCGAGGTCGCCCTCCACGCTGACATCAACCGCCTGGGCCGCAGCCGCGTCGTATGCGGTACCGAGGTCGCTCTGCGCCTGCAGGGCTTCGGCGTCGGCTGCATGGCGCGCGCCGAGTGTGATCCCGGGCGGGAACCCGGTGATCGCCGAGCCGGGGCTGACACCGACTCCGGCGCCGAGGATGCTGGGACCGGTATTGGTGACCGACTGCCCGCCGAGCACCGAATACGTCGCGGCGGTGCCGAGATTCACGGTGGTGCCGATAGCGCTCGCCGACTGAGCTGAGGCGAGAAGCACAACCGCCCCCAAGACGATCGCACCACCTCCCGCGATTGCACGTGAATGCCGTCGCTTCTGGTCGTTTTTTTGCAGACTCGTAGTACCCAATTTGCTTCGCATGAAGCGCCCCAAAATCCCTCGCCATCGAGGGCCCCTGATCACGGAAGTGTGACTGACGAGCAACCGTACGCCACGGGTCGACGATCACCTAACGATTCGCAACTATTGCCAGGTTCGGCTGCGGAGGTGTTTCAGGTCGGAAGTGGCGGAGAATGGGGGATTCGAACCCCCGAGGGCTTGCACCCAACACGCTTTCCAAGCGTGCGCCATAGGCCACTAGGCGAATTCTCCTGGAGCATTCTCCCCGTCCGGGAAGATGACCATGAAGCATCCTACCCGCACCGCAGGCCGAATCGCGATTCGGCGGGGTCAGAGCGCGCGCAGGGCTTCTGCGATCGGTGTCGAGCCCGAGATCGCCTCGAACTGGCGGTGCACGGCATCGCCCGAGACGAGCAACTGGGTCACGATCCAGGCCACGTCGGCCCGCGGGATCGTGCCGCGCCCCGTCGACTCGGCGAGCGTCACCGTGCCGGTGGCCGGGTCGTCGGTGAGCCCGCCGGGGCGCACGATCGTCCAGTCGAGCTCGCTCGCGCGCACCGCAGCATCCGCTTCGCTCTTCGCACGCAGGTACACCTGGAAGACGTCGTCGCTCTTCGGGTCGAAGGAGTCCGCGCCCATTGCCGATACGAGCACATAGCGGCGCACTCCCGCCCGCCAGGCGGCATCGGCGAGCAGCACGGCGCCGTCGCGGTCGACGGTGAACTTGCGTTCGGCACTGGAACCTGGCCCGGCGCCGGCGGCGAACACGACGCTGTCGATCGACTTCGATGCCAGTTCGCCGGCGAGACGCTCGGAGTCCGACTGCTCGAGGTCGAGCACGAGCGCGTGCCCTCCCGCGGCCTCGATGTCGGCCGCGTGCGCCGGGTTGCGCACGATCCCCCAGACCTCATGTCCGGAGGCGGTCAGGAGTTTCGTGGTGAGCAGGGCGATCTGCCCGTGTCCGCCTGCGATCGCGATCTTCATGTCACCAGCTAACGCCGGTCGGGGTGCGGACTCAACCCCCGCGGCTTGCTACACTGGTTTCCGGCTCCCCGTGTGGCGCCATCCAGGCCAATTCCCCCAGGACGGAAACGTAGCAAGGGTAACCGGGCTCTGGCGGGTGCGCGGGGGGTCCTTTTTCGTTAAGGTGTGCGTTCAGGCGGGGATTCGATGAGGGTTCGGAGTGCTGCGGCTGCCCTGTTCGGGTCGGCACTGGTCGCGTTGCTGGTGACCGGATGCGTCGCCCCGGCCCCGGCCCCGACGCCGAGCCCCGCTCCCACGACAGCGACGCCCTCGCCGAGCAGCGCGAGCCCCACGTCCCCTCCGACGCCTACCCCCAGTGCGACGCCGGGCATCCAGCCGTCCCCTGCCTTCTCGGCCGACGACCCGGGCACCTGGCTCATCGACTTCGACGGCATCGGCCCGCTGCAACTCGGTACGTCTCTCACCGACATCGAGACCGCCCTCCCCGGTGCGCCCGACGTCTGCCGACCCGGTGTCGACGGCTTCTTCGGCGGCACTGTCGTCGCGGTGGCGAACGACGCGACCGCGCCGCTCCAGTTGGCGATCTCTCAGAGCATCGGCCCCTCGGCCGACCCGGCGGGCGCCTACCCTGCGACCAGCGAGGGAATCGCGGTCGGCTCCACGGTCGACGACCTATTGGCGACGTATCCCGACATCGAGTCATATCCGGGTTGGGGTGCAGACGCCCAGCCGGTCTACCGAATCGCCGGCGGTTCGTCCTGGATTCATTTCGAGCCGTACGGCGGAGACGTCATCCGGGAGATCCTCGTCTCGACTTCCGACCGGGTGCCGAAAGAGTACTGCGGCTGATTCGCCACGGCGGCGTCTGCGCGGCCCGAGCGCATCCGGGCGGTCGACGAGGCCTCGTCATAGGATTGAACACGGACGACCGAAGAGGATTCCGTGCCGACATTCGAACAGACCCCCATTCAGCCCGACGGCGTGACGAGCATCTACATCACCTCCGCCGAGGGACACTCCGGTAAATCCACGATCGCGCTCGGCGTGCTCGAGATCCTGCGCCGCTCGATCCGGCGCGTGGGTGTGTTCCGGCCGGTGGCCCGCTCGGTGAGCGAACGCGACTACGTGCTCGAGATGCTGTTGGCGCACGACAGCGGCCAGCTCGACTATGAACAGGCCATCGGTGTCACCTACGACGACGTGCACGCCGATCCGGATGCCGCCCTCTCGCGCATCGTCGAACGCTACAAGGCGGTCGAACGCGAGTGCGACGCGGTCGTGATCCTGGGTTCGGACTACACCGACGTCGGCAGCCCCACCGAGCTCTCGTTCAACGCCCGCATCGCCGCGAACCTCGGCGCCCCCGTGCTGCTCGTGCTCGGCGGCCGCAAGGGGCAGGGAACGGATGAGTTGCTCGGCAACTCCGACCCGCGCTCGGCCGACGAGATGCGCCAGATCGCCGAGATCGCCCTGCTGGAGCTGCGCACTGCGCACGCCACGCTCGTCGGCATCGTCTCGAATCGCTCCGATCCTGCACACCTCGAGAAGATCCGCGACGCGATCGGCAGGGCCGCGCGCGAAGCCGTCGACGAGCTCGTCTCGTCGGCACAGTCGGCGCCGCCGCCGAGCGACGCCGCCGTCCCGACGCAGCCACGCCGCGTTCCGGTCTGGGCCATCCCGGAAGACCGGCTGCTTGTGGCCCCGAGCATGGCCGGCATCCTGGAGTCCATCGACGGCACCATGATCATGGGCGACCGACGCCTGCTCGCCCGCGAGGCGCTCGGCGTGGTGGTGGCCGCGATGTCGATGCGCAACGTGCTGCCCCGGCTCACCGAAGGGGCCGTGGTCGTGATCCCGGCCGACCGGGCGGAAGTGCTGCTCGCGGTGCTGATGGCCAACGCCTCGGGAACCTTCCCCTCGCTCGCCGGAATCGTGTTGAACGGTGGCTTCGAGCTGCCCGAGCCGGTGGAGCGGCTCGTGTCGGGGCTCGATCCCACCATCCCGATCATCACCACCGAGCTGGGCACCTACGAGACGGCTGTGCGCATCACCTCGACCCGGGGGCGCCTCGCCGCCGACTCGCAGGTGAAGTACGACAACGCGCTCGGCCTGTTCGAGCAGTACGTCGACGGCAAACAGCTGCTGGAGCTGCTCGACGTGAGCAAATCCGACGTCGTGACCCCGTTGATGTTCGAGTACGGTCTGCTCGATCGCGCCCGCCGCGCCGACCGCCACATCGTGCTGCCCGAGGGAGGCGACGACCGCATCCTGCGCGCCGCGAGCACGGTTCTGAAGCGCGGAGTGGCGCGGCTCACGATCCTCGGCGAGGAAGCGGAGGTGCGGGGGCGGGCCACCGAACTCGGCCTCGACCTCGACGCCGCAGCCGTCGTCAGCCCCTTCGACGAGAAGCTGCGACAGCGCTTCGCCGAGGAGTACCAGCGGCTCCGCTCGCACAAGGGCATCACCTACGACATGGCGTTCGACACCGTGACCGACGTCTCCTATTTCGGCACCATGATGGTGCAGCTGGGCCTGGCCGATGGCATGGTCTCGGGAGCGGCGCACACGACGGCGCACACCATCCGGCCGGCGTTCGAGATCATCAAGACCCGACCCGGCGTATCCGTCGTCTCCAGCGTGTTCCTGATGGCGCTCGCCGACCGCGTGCTCGTGTACGGCGACTGCGCGGTGGTGCCCGATCCGACGAGCGAGCAGTTGGCCGACATCGCGGTGTCGTCGTCGGAGACCGCGATGCAGTTCGGCATCGAGCCGCGCGTGGCGATGCTGTCGTACTCCACCGGGTCGTCGGGAACGGGTGCCGACGTCGAGAAGGTGCGGACGGCCACGGCGCTGGTGCACGAGCACCGGCCCGACCTGCTGGTGGAGGGGCCGATCCAATACGACGCGGCGGCCGATGTCGTGGTGGCCGCCGCGAAGATGCCGGGCTCCCAGGTGGCGGGCCGAGCGACAGTGTTCATCTTCCCGGACTTGAACACCGGCAACAACACCTACAAGGCTGTTCAGCGGAGCGCCGGAGCTGTGGCCATCGGGCCTGTGCTGCAGGGGCTCAACAAGCCGATCAACGACCTTTCCCGGGGGGCTCTCGTGCAAGACATCGTGAACACCATCGCCATCACGGCGATCCAGGCGGCGACACCGTCTCCGTCTCCGTCTCCATCTCCATCTCCGTCTCCGTCGGAGGAGGTGGCCTCGTGAGCACGATCCTCGTCGTCAACAGCGGCTCTTCCTCGTTCAAGTACCAGCTGATCGAGGTGGAGTCGGAGAAGGTGCTGGCCTCGGGGCTGGTCGAACGGATCGGCGAAGAGTCGGGCCACAGCCGCCACACGACCCAGGTGGGGCTGTGGGAGCGCGAGGTGCCGATCCCCGACCACACGGCTGGATTCGAGGTGATGCTCTCGGCGTTCGAGGAGCACGGACCGAACCTCGACTCGCATCCGCTCGCCGCCGTCGGGCACCGCGTGGTGCACGGCGGGAAGCGGTTCCACGAGGCCACGGTCATCACCGACCTGGTGAAGATCAACATCGAAGACCTCGTGGAGCTGGCCCCCCTGCACAACCCCGCGAACCTGCAAGGAATCGAGGCGGCGCAGAAGGCATTCCCCTCGGTTCCGCAGGTGGCCGTGTTCGACACCGCCTTCCACCAGACGCTGCCGCCGGCCGCCTACACCTATGCGATCGACGCGTCGCTGGCGGACAAGCAGCGCATCCGTCGCTATGGCTTCCACGGCACCTCGCACAAGTTCGTGTCGGAGGCCACCGCAGCGTTCCTGGGGCGGCCGCTGGAATCGCTGAAGATGATCGTGCTGCACCTCGGCAACGGCGCATCCGTGGCGGCCATCGACGGCGGGCGTTCGATCGAGACCTCGATGGGTATGACGCCGCTCGAAGGCCTCGTGATGGGCACGCGCTCGGGCGACATCGACCCTGCGGTGCTGTTCCATCTCAACCGCAAGACGGGCATGGGGTTCGCGGAGCTCGACGAGCTGCTGAACCGCAAGAGCGGGCTGCTCGGGCTCTCCGGTCACGGCGACATGCGCGACGTGCAGAAGGCCGCAGCCGCGGGCGACGCGTCGTCGGCGCTGGCGCTCGAGGTGTATCTGCACCGCATCAGGGGCTACATCGGCTCGTACTACGCGCAGTTGGGCCATCTCGACGCCGTCGTGTTCACAGCCGGAGTGGGCGAGAACGTGCCGCTCGTTCGGGCGGGGGCGCTCGCGGGGCTCTCCGAGATGGGGATCTCGGTCGATCCGGCGCTCAACGAGATCGAGTCGCGCTCGCCGCGCTTCATCTCGCCCGCTTCATCGCCCGTCGCCGTGCTCGTGGTGCCCACGAACGAGGAGCTGGAGATCGCGCGGCAGTCGTTCGCGGCAGTGTCTCGATAGTTTTTATGCAAATGAGTGAGACCGACCCCAAATAGGGCGTCGGTCTCACTCATTTGCATAAAAACTAGCAACGCCTCAGGAATCGGCGATGAGGCGCTTGCCGAAGCTCACCGCACCGTCGCGGGCGTACCCGAGCGCGCGGTAGAACTCCATCACGGGCTCGTTGCCCTCGCGGATCTGCAGGTTCACCTTCGGGCAGCCCAACGCCTCGAGCCGCTGTTCGACCTCGGCCATGAGGGCGCGCCCGAGTCCGTGGCCCCGCGCGGATGGATCGACGGCGAGGTAGTTGACCCACCCGCGGTGGCCGTCGTAGCCCGCCATGACGGCGCCTCGGAGCCCGGAGTCTGTCTCGGCCACCAAGAACAGCTCGGGCTGGGTGGTGAGCTTCCGGGCGATGTCTTTGCGTGGGTCGTTCCACGGGCGGGTCAGCTCGGAGGCCTGCCAGAGCGCCACGACGGCGTCGGTATCGGAGGCGTGGAACGGGCGGATGCGTACCTCGCCGTGCTCGCCGCGGGGTGGGCGTGCTGCTGCGGAGGCGTCGGAGGGCGGGGGTTGCGGGGAGATGTCGCCGGCGAGCATCCGGTCGATCGCATCCGTCATCATGCGCTTCTGCAGGGCAGGGGAGTACGTCTCAGGATCGAGGGTGCTCAGCGTGTTCGCGCCATCGGCCAGCGAGATGAGCGCGAGGGCTTCGAGCGTGGCTCGGTCGGCGCCCCACGTCGGGCGGCAGGCCTGCACGAGGCGGGTGACGCGGGCGATCAGGCGGCGGTTTCCGGTGACATGACGGTCGGCGAGGGTGGGGTCGGCGAGGGCGGCGGCGAGGAAGCTGATCCAGACGCGTGCTTCGTCGACGCTTCGCTCGTCGAGCGACATCGCATCGAGCATCACGGCCCGGAGCGCGTCAGCGGGGGAGCTGGAGGTGGCCTCGGCCTCGGCCCGGTCGAGCTGCTCGCCGGTGCGGCTGTGCAGCAGGTCGCGGGCGTGCAGCAGTAACGCCTCCTTGGTGGGGAAGGCGTGCATCACGAGCCCGGTCGTGCAGCCGGCGCGATCGGCGACGGCGCGGATGGTGAGGCCTGGGAGCCCGCGTTCGGTGAGCACCGACCAGGTGGCCTCAGACAGGCGCTGCTGCTGGTCGGCAAGATTGCGGGGGCGGCTCATCCTTCTCCTGCCTTCGGGTGTCGTGGGAGTGCGGGCGTTTGCATGGTCAGCATAACAAGCGTTACGGTAATGCTTGTTACGACAGGAGGATCACCGTGACCCGCGCTTTCTCGATCTCCCGCGAGCCCTTCGACGGCCCCGATTCGGTAGCCCTCCGCCAGGAGCAGCGCGACGAACTCGATGCTCGCTACGGCCGCGACGACCACGAGCCCGGAGACCCGCCCACGGCTGATTCGGTGCCCGTCTTCCTCGTGGCGCGCAACGAGGCGGGTGTGGCGATCGGATGCGGCGGACTGCGACCGCTCGCCGGTGGCGGGGCCGAGATCAAGCGGATGTACGTGGTGCCGTCGGCGCGCGGAACCGGGGTTTCGACGGCCATCCTCCGCGCGATCGAGGACGAAGCGCGGGCCCTCGGGGTCGAGCGCCTGCTGCTGGAGACGGGCACCGCGCAGCCCGACGCCATCCGCTTCTACGAGCGGGAAGGGTACGTTCGCGTGCCGAACTTCGGGGTGTACGAGGGGTCGGAGATCTCCGTCTGCTACGCGCGCACCCTGTGAGAGGCCGCATCGGCCGCAGTGTCGGTGGCCGCGGGTAGTCTTACTGGGTGGTCACCGCCCTGTATCGCCGTTACCGGCCAGAGAACTTCGCCGAGATGATCGGTCAGTCGCAGGTGACCGATCCGTTGATGACGGCGCTGCGCACGAACCGGGTCAATCACGCCTATCTGTTCAGTGGTCCGCGCGGCTGTGGCAAGACGACATCCGCCCGCATCCTGGCCCGCTGCCTGAACTGTGCGGAGGGGCCGACCGACAAGCCGTGCGGCGTCTGCCCGAGCTGCGTCGAGCTGAGTCGCGACGGCATGGGGTCGCTCGATGTGGTCGAGATCGACGCGGCGAGCCACGGTGGTGTGGATGACGCGCGCGACCTGCGCGAGCGGGCCGTCTTCGCCCCGGCGCGCGACCGCTACAAGATCTTCATCATCGACGAGGCGCACATGGTGACCTCGGGCGGCTTCAACGCGCTGCTCAAGATCGTCGAAGAGCCGCCGGAGCACATCAAGTTCATCTTCGCCACGACCGAGCCCGACAAAGTGATCGGCACGATCCGGTCGCGCACGCATCACTACCCGTTCCGCCTCATCCCGCCGGCGCAGCTGCTCGAATACGTGCAGCAGCTCTGCGAGACCGAGGGCGTGGAGGTGGCGCCGGGTGTGCTGCCCCTCGTGGTGCGGGCGGGCGGGGGGTCGGCGCGCGACACGCTGTCGCTGCTCGACCAGTTGATCGCGGGCTCAGAGAACAACCGCGTGGAATACGAGCGGGCCGTCGCTCTGCTCGGCTACACCCATGGTGCACTGCTGTCCGAGGTCATCGACGCGATCGGAGCCCACGACGGCGCGGCCTCGTTCGAGGCCGTCGATCGCGTCATCCAGACGGGGCAAGACCCGCGCCGTTTCGTCGAAGACCTGCTCGAGCGTCTGCGCGACATCATCATCGTGTCGGCCACGCGGGAGTCGGCGTCGTCGGTGCTCCGCGGGGTTCCGGCCGAAGAGATCGAGGGGATGCGTCGCCAGGCCGCGATGTTCGGTCACGCCGAGCTGTCGCGCGTCGCCGACATCGTGAACGATGCCCTCACCGAGATGACGGGCGCGACCTCGCCGCGGCTTCACCTCGAGTTGATGATCGCGCGCACGCTGGTGCCGGCATCCGACGACACCGAGCGCGGGGCGCTCGTGCGCGTCGAGCGGCTCGAGCGGCGTATCGGTGTCGACGGGCCGGATGCTGCGGTGGGCGGCGCGGTCGCGAGCCGGGCTCCGGCGGTCGCCGAGACGCGCAGCCCGGCCTCGAGCGGCGGGTCGGGGGGTTCTGCGGTTCCGGCCGCGGCGTCGGCGCAGCCCGTTTCGTCGTCGAGCGGTTCGGCGGGTTCTTCGTCGTCCGGTTCGGCCCCCGAGGCAGGCTCCGCTCAGCCCGCCTCGGGCTCGTCCGCGCCGCCTGTGGCGGCTACTTCGGCACCGTCTGCGTCGGGCCCGTCCGCATCGGGCTCATCCGGATCAGGCTCGTCCGTGTCGGGCTCTTCCGGATCGGCTGCCGCGTCGGCCTCCACTTCCTCTGCGAGGCCCGGCGCCGCCACGTCTGCCGGGTCGGGCGGTTCGTCGCCCGCGCCCGCCGCATCGTCGTCGTCGCCCGGGACTTCAGCGTCGTCCCCCGCAGCGAGCACGCCGGTGCAGGCCGCGGCCGGTGAGGTGACGTTGCAACAGCTGAAGGATTCGTGGCCCGAAATCCTCGAAGCCGTGCAGAAGGCCAAGATGACGGCCTGGCTCGTGGTGTTCACCGCACAGGTGCGTGCTCTTGACGGCGATGTGCTGACTCTGGCGTTCCCGAGCGAGAACGATGTGGCGAGCTTCAAGGAGCGTTCGGCACCCGGGCAGGGCGTGAGCGAATACCTGCGGCAAGCCATCGTCGACGTGCTGGGCCTGCGGGTGAAGTACATCGCCCGCGTCGATTCGTCGCTGCGCCCTGAGGTGGCGGCACCGGATGCGGCCACACCGTCGGCCGCCGCCCCGGATGCGTCGTCTCCGCCGGCCGGTGCCCCGGATGCGTCGTCTCCGTCGGCCACCGGCCCGGCTGCGCCTGCTTCCGCCGCCCCGGCATCCGCCACCGCTCCTGGCGGTGCGGGCACCGACGGCTGGGCGCCTTCGGCCCCGTCGGCGGAATCCTCCCCGGCTCCCACCTGGTCGACCCCCGGTGTCTCCAACCCCGGTGCGTCCGTCGCGCCACCCGCTTCGGCGCCTTCCGTGCCCTCCACGGCTCAGGCCAGGCCCAGCGCGGGATCATCCGCTTCCGCCAAGGGGGCGAGCTCGGGGCGGCCGCAAGGCGCTCGCGGAGCTGCTTCGGCGCCGACGACCTCGTGGGACGTCGTGGCCATCCCCACCTCCTCCGACGAGGAGCCCCCACCCTTCGACGAACCGCTTCCGAGCGACGAGCCCGATCTCCCGCCCGAGAGCGCCGAGTACGGCGCCGGTGCGCCGGCGGCCACGAGCGGTGCCACACCCACCGGCTCGGCTGCCGCACCGGCGCCCGCGAGCGTGAACTCCCCGGCGACCGCGGGCGGCACGGGCACCGGGCCTTCCGCCGTCGCTGACACGGACGCTTCCGGCTCCTCCGGCAGCGGCGCATCCGCATCCGGCTCCTCCGGCAGCGGCGCATCCGCTTCCGCCGACGCCCGCACTCCGTCGGGCGGCGACCCGGCGGGCCGCCCCGCGGGCACCCGCCCGTCCGAGCGGGCGGCGCGACCGTCCGGCGCTCCCGACCCTGCGGCACGACCCGGCGCCCTCCGCTTCGAGGCCGCGCCCGACGAGGCTGCCGACGCCGCATCCGCGGCTCCGGCATCACCCTCCCGCGCTCCCACTTCACCCCCGCGCCCGCCCGCATCCACCTCCACACCGGGTGGTCGCGCCCGCTACGGCGAGGCCGTGGTGCGCGAGATCCTCGGCGCCAACTTCATCGAAGAACAGCCCCTCCCGGGCAGAGAAGGCTGACGGCCACCCGCATGTATGAAGGAATCGTCCAAGAACTCATCGACGAACTCGGCCGCCTCCCCGGCATCGGCCCGAAGTCGGCGCAGCGCATCGCGTTCCACATCGTGCAGACCGAGTCGTTCGACGTGTCGCGGCTGGCCGAGATCCTCACCGACGTGCGCGAGAAGGTGCACTTCTGCACCGTCTGCGGCAACGTCTCCGAGCAGGAGACCTGCTCGATCTGCCGCGACCCGCGCCGTGCGCAGAACCTCATCTGCGTCGTCGAGGAGGCCAAAGACGTCGTGGCCATCGAGCGCACCCGCGAGTTCCGCGGCCTCTATCACGTGCTCGGTGGCGCGATCAGCCCGATCGACGGCATCGGACCCGACAACCTCCGCATCCGCGAACTCATGCTGCGCCTCGCCGACGGCACGGTCACCGAGGTGATCATCGCCACCGACCCCAACCTCGAGGGTGAGGCCACGGCAACCTACCTGTCCCGCCTGCTCACCACGCTCGAGATTCGGGTCACTCGCCTCGCGTCGGGGCTGCCGGTGGGCGGCGACCTCGAATACGCCGACGAGGTCACCCTCGGCCGCGCCTTCGAAGGGCGCCGGCTCGTCGAGAGCTGACGTGCGCCGGGCCCTGTTCTGCGCGCTCTGCGTCCGGACGCGCACCTCGATCGCCGAGCGCGATCGTGGGGCCATCGGATGCCGCTCGTGAACCTCCACGCGACGGCCCACGCCCGCGCCGGAGCCGGCACCTGCTCCGGCCACCGGTCGCTCGTGAATCTCCACGCGACGGCCCGCCCAGGCGCCGAAGCCGGCACCCGCGGCGGCCGCCGGCCGCTCGTGAACTTCCACGCGATGGCCCGCGCCGGCGCCGAAGCCGACACCCGCGCCGGCCGCCTGCCGCTCGTCAATCTCCACGCGACGGCCCGCCCAGGCGCCGGCGCCGGCGCCGTCCGCGCGAACCGCACGGTGGCCGTCGAGCCTCGTGCTGATGCTCCGGCATCCGGATGCCGCGGATGACCCCCTTCGTCATCGTCGCCCCGGCGGGTGCCGGCCGTGTGCGCCTCCTCCGAACCGGTGACGACGGCTTACCGTTCACCGGGCCCGACGGCTCGGGGCTGTTCGGAGCCGCCGCGGCCGTCACCGTCGAGGGCAGCGACCTCGCGCGCACGGTCGCGGTACTCGAGCAGGCGCATCCGCGGTGGGTATGGGACGACACCTCGCGCTGGTACCCGTCGTTGCTCGCGGCCGGTGTGCGCGTCGAGCGCTGTGTCGACCTGCGGTTGTCCCACGCGATCCTGCGTCACTCCACGCTCACGCAGGACTCCGAGCTCGCGATGTCGCTCCCGGGGGTATTCACCTCGGTCGCGCAGGTCGGAGTGCCGGCGCCTGCCTCGGCGGCATCGATCCACACCCCCGCGCCGCACTCCACACTCTTCGACGACCTCGACGACCTCGACGAGCTCGCCCCTTCCTCATCCGCGGGTTTTGGCGCTACCGACCCCCGTCATTCCGACCGAATCCCGCGGGTGAACGGCACCGGCGGCACCGGCGACACCGACGGCCCCGAACTCGACGCCGTGACCGACGAAACCCCGGAGCTCGCCGGACGCGACCACAGCACCGAAGACCCGGAGCCCGACACCCTCGAGATCGCCGAGTTCCGCCGACAGCGCGATGCGATCCGCACCGCGACCGACCCGAGTCGCATCGCCCTGCTCGTCGCGGCCGAATCGGCGGGCAGCCTCGTGGCTGCGGAGATGCAGCACGCGGGCCTGCCGTGGAGCGCCGCACTGCACGACGACCTGCTCACCCGGTTGCTCGGCCCTCGCCCACCGGCCCCCGGCATCCGTCCGGCCCGGCTCGAGGAGCTGCTCGCGAGCATCCGCACCCTCCTCGACGACCCGACGGTCAACCCCGACTCGCCCGCCGAGCTCGTGAAGTCGCTCCGCCGCGCGGGCCTCAACGTATCGAGCACCCGCTCGTGGGAACTCAAGAACGTCGACCACCCCGCCATCCCCCCGCTGCTCGAATACAAGAAGCTCGCGCGGCTCCTCACGGCGAACGGCTGGAACTGGGTCGACACCTGGGTGCGCGAAGGTCGATTCCATCCGAACTACATCCCCGGCGGAGTCGTCACCGGCCGGTGGGCTTCCGAGGGCGGGGGAGCGCTGCAGCTGCCGAAGCAGGTGCGCAGTGCTGTGGTGGCCGACCCGGGCTGGAAGCTCGTGGTGGCCGACGCCGCCCAGCTCGAACCGCGCATCCTCGCCGCACTTGCCGGCGACCGCGCCATGGCCGCCGCCGGCCGCGATCGCGACCTCTACGACGGCATCGTGGCCTCCGGCGCCGTCGACACCCGAGCCCACGCGAAGGTCGGGATGCTCGGCGCGATGTACGGCGGAACCACGGGCGAGAGCGGTCGCATGCTCCCACGCCTCGCCCGGGCCTATCCGGCGGCCATCAAGTTCGTCGAAGACGCCGCCCGGGTCGGCGAGGCCGGTGCCGTTGTCACCACCCGCCTCGGCCGCACGTCACCGCGACCGAGCGACGCCTGGCAAGACGTGCAAGACGAGGCCGGGGCCGACAACGCCACCGAAGCCGCCCGCTCCCGCGCCCGGTCGGCGGCCCGCAGTTGGGGTCGCTTCACCCGCAACTTCGTGGTGCAGGGCACGGCGGCCGAGTGGGCGCTGTGTTGGATCAGCGCCATCCGTCGCCGCCTCTGGCTCCTGGATGCGTCAACCCTCGCGCCGACCGCGCGCGGTGGCGCCGCCCCCACCGCCCCCACCACCCCCACCGCTCCCGCCACAGACCTCCGCCTCGAGCAGCGCCCACACCTCGCCTTCTTCCTGCACGACGAGGTGATGGTGCACACCCCCGCGCACCTCGCCGAGGCCGTGGCCGAGGAGCTCCGCGACGCCGCCCGGGAGGCCGGCCGCCTCATCTTCGGCGACGCCCCCGTGCAGTTCCCGGTCACGGTCGCGATCGTCGACAGCTACGACCAGGCCAAGTAGCCGCGCGCCGCCGTTTCGGGAGGAGCAGACGGCAACGACCCCTTCAGAGAGGCTTCGTTGCACGCAGCTCCTCCCGAAACGGCGGCAACGCGGGCACCAGGCCGGGCACGAGCGGCGTCGAGCGAGACCCCTCAGGCCGCGAGCGTGTCGCTGAGCTCGTCGAACAGCGTCGCCCCGGCCTCGGGCGTGATGGTGCCGGCGTCGACGCCCGTCACGATGTTGAAGTACTCGAGTCTCCGGGTGGCGACGACAGCCGTCACGGGCCGCACGGCGGTGTCGAAGGCGATGTCGGCTCGCAGCCGCGCCTTCAGGGCCTTCTTGGTCCAGTTGGTCACCCGGCGACGCTATTCGGAGCGAGTGAATGACGTGTGAACGGATGCTGCGAAACGGCCAGGAAGCGGCCACGAAGCGGCCCGGCGCCCTCGGGTGGTCACGCAGGATCCGTGCATCCGGCGCGCGATATAGTGGGCAGTCGGGTTTCCGAAGCCCATTCCCTACCAAGTACAGTGCAACCAGCGCAGCGCCAGCAGGAGTCCTACGTGAGCTTGATCGTGCAGAAGTACGGCGGATCCTCCGTCGCCGACGCAGAGAGCATCAAGCGGGTGGCGAAGCGCATCGTCGAGACGCGCAAGGCCGGCAACGAGGTCGTGGTCGCCGTGTCCGCCATGGGCGACACCACCGATGAACTGCTCGATCTCGCGCACGAGGTGGCCCCCATCCCGGCCCCCCGCGAGATGGACATGCTGCTCTCCGCCGGCGAGCGCATCTCGATGGCGCTGCTCGCGATGGCCATCGAGAGCCTCGGTCACGACGCCCGCTCCTTCACCGGGAGCCAGGCCGGCATGATCACGGATGCGCGCCACGGCGCCGCCCGCATCGTCGACGTCACCCCGGTGCGGCTGCGCGAGGCGCTCGACGAGGGCGCGATCGTGATCGTCGCCGGGTTCCAGGGCTTCAACCGCGACACCAAAGACATCACCACCCTCGGTCGCGGCGGCTCCGACACCACGGCCGTCGCCCTCGCAGCAGCGCTCGACGCCGACATCTGCGAGATCTACACGGATGTCGACGGCATCTTCACCGCCGACCCCCGGGTCGTGCCGAAGGCATCCAAGATCGATCGCATCACCAGCGAAGAGATGCTCGAGCTCGCGGCCAACGGTGCGAAGGTGTTGTACATCCGTGCCGTCGAGTACGCGCGACGGCACGGCGTCACCCTCCACGTGCGCTCGAGCTTCAACAACAACGAGGGCACGATCGTCTACAACCCGACCGACGACGAGACCGCCGGCCACAACGAATCCATCGAGAGCGGAAGTGAGGGTGCTGTGGAAGAGCCCATGATCGCGGGGGTCGCCACCGACCTCTCCGAGGCCAAGATCACCGTCGTCGGCGTTCCCGACATCCCGGGCAAGGCGGCGCAGATCTTCACGATCGTGGCCAAGACCGGCGCGAACATCGACATGATCGTGCAGAACGTGTCCGCGGCCAGCACCGGCCTCACCGACATCTCGTTCACCCTGCCGAAGAGCGAGGGCCAGGGTGTCCTGACGGCTCTTCGCGCCGAGCAGGATGAGGTCGGCTTCCTGGGCCTGCAGTACGACGACCAGATCGGCAAGCTCGCCCTCGTCGGCGCCGGCATGCGCACCAACGCCGGGGTCTCGGCCAAGCTGTTCACGGCCTTGTTCGAGGCCGGGATCAACATCGAGATGATCTCCACGAGCGAGATCCGGATCTCGGTGGTCACCCGCGCCGACACCATCAACGACGCGCTGCGCGTGGTGCACACAGCCTTCGGCCTCGACTCCGACGAAGAGGCCGTCGTGCACGCCGGCACCGGTCGCTGACCCCACCACACGCCCTCCACAATCCCTCCACACGCTCTCCACCCCCCGTCACCTCCTCACCACCCGCCAAAATCCGCCCTAAAATCTCAGCCAAAGGGCGAATATTGGCGGCTCGCGAGGAGTTGTGAATCGTATGAACGAAGGAAACACCGTGAGCAAGGCACTCAACGTCGGCGTCGTAGGCGCAACCGGCCAGGTCGGCAAGGTCATGCGCCGCCTCCTCGAGGAGCGCGACTTCCCCATCGCGAGCATCCGCTTCTTCGCCACCGCCCGCTCCGCCGGCACGGTGCTGCCCTTCAAGGGTGAGGACATCGTGGTCGAAGACGTCGAGACCGCCGACCCGAGCGGCCTCGACATCGCCCTGTTCTCGGCCGGTGCCACCGGCAGTCGCGCCCAGGCCCCGCGCTTCGCAGCGGCCGGTGTGCTGGTGATCGACAACTCCAGCGCCTGGCGTATGGACCCGGATGTTCCCCTCGTCGTCTCCGAGGTCAACCCGCATGCGATCGCGGATGCACGCAAGGGCATCATCGCGAACCCGAACTGCACCACGATGGCGGCCATGCCCGTGCTGAAGGTGCTGCACGCCGAGGCCGGCCTCGAGCGCCTCATCGTCAACACCTACCAGGCGGTCTCCGGCTCCGGTCTCGCCGGCGCCGAGGAGCTCGCGAGCCAGACCCGCGCCGCCATCGAGCAGCCCGGTCTCCTCGACCTGGTGCACGACGGCCGCGCGGTCGAGTTCCCCGCGCCGGTGAAGTACGTGCGCCCTATCGCCTTCGACGTCATCCCGCTCGCCGGGTCGATCGTCGACGACGGCGAAGGCGAGACCGACGAAGAGAAGAAGCTCCGCAACGAGAGCCGCAAGATCCTCGAACTCCCCGAGCTGCTCGTGGCCGGCACCTGCGTTCGCGTGCCCGTCTTCACCGGCCACTCGCTCGCCATCAACGCCGAGTTCGCCAACGACATCACGCCCGAACGGGCCAAGGAGCTTCTGGCGTCGGCGCCCGGTGTGGAGCTGTCGGATGTTCCCACGCCGCTCCAGGCCGCCGGTAACGACCCGAGCTACGTGGGCCGCATCCGTCAAGACCAGTCGGTGCCCGGCAAGCGCGGTCTCGCGCTCTTCATCAGCAACGACAACCTCCGCAAGGGTGCCGCGTTGAACGCGGTGCAGATCGCCGAGCTCATCGCGGCCGACGCGTCGGTTCCCGTGACGGTCTAGCGCCGGACTTCTCCAAGCCAAACGGCAACCGCCTCCGTATTCGGGGGCGGTTGCCGTTTCCTTTGGAAGTCCACTGCATCTGGCAATCCGGGGCCGGGGTGGTGCCGAATAGAGGGTATGCACGCCCCGACCCGCCGCATCGCCGCTTTCAGCGCGGCTGTTTTCGGATGCGCGGCCCTGATCGGCACGATGGTCGGTCTGTCGGCGGTGGCCACGACCACGTCGGAGACTGCTCAGGGCCCGATCGACCCCGACGCGCCCGTCGCCGCGTTCTACGGCGACTCCTACACGCTCGGCACCGGTGCCTCCCACCCGTCGAAACGCTGGTCGACCTTGATCTCCGTCGAGCGCGGATGGACGGAGTTCAACCCGAGCGTCAACGGCCTCGGCTTCGTGAACAATCGCGCGAGCACTCCGCCCGACTACCTCGAGAGCGACGCGATCCCCACGATCGTGGCCGAGAGGCCCGATCTCGTGTTCGTGACGATGGGACTGAACGACAACTTCTCGATGCCCGTGCGCGACGAGGCGATCGAGAACGCCATCCGTATCGACTTGCGCACCCTCCGCGCGGAGTTGCCATCGGCCCGCATCATCGTGGTGGAGCCGTTCTGGTACAGCGACGAGCGGCCCGATTCGGTGCGGTGGATCATCGACCGTGTGCAGGAGAACGCCGCCGTCATCGACGCCGATTACCTCCCGGGTGCCTCGCGCTGGATCGAGGGGCACCCCGAATGGATGGCCGCCGACGGCTTGCACCCGAACGACGATGGGTACGCCGAGATCGCGCGCCGCATGGACGCCGCCCTCGACCGGCTGGGCCTCTGAGCCCGAACTGCTCAGAGACGCACGCCCGGCACGGCGTTACCCTGGTCGCATGACCCCGCAGCCCACCCCCGCGCCCGCCCCGCAGCCCAGCCCGGCGCCCACCCCGCAGTCCAGCCCCGCGCCCGCCCCGCACCCCAGCTCGTCCACCCCGCCCACCGCCGTGCCGCCCGAGTTCGCCGACTACGTCTCGGCGCTCGCCCCCGATCGCGCCGCCCTCATCGGCCAGGTCGTGGCGCTCGTCGAGAGCGCCCTGCCGGCCGGCTACGAGCGGGCGATCGAGTACGGGATGCCCGCCTGGGTGATTCCGCTGGCCGACTACCCGCAGACCTACAACGGGCATCCGCTCGCCGTGGTCGCCCTGGCCGCCCAGAAGAACTACACCTCCCTTTACCTCAACTGCGTGCAGCTCGGTGAGGCGGGTGAGAGTTCCTTCCGCGACGCGTGGGCGGGCACGGGCAAGAAGCTCGACATGGGCAAGAGTTGCGTGCGCTTCCGTCGTTACGACGATCTCGCCGCCGAGGTCATCGCGGAGGCGATCCGGGCCGCTTCGCCCGAGGTCGTGATCGCCGCACACGAGAGAGCCCGGAAAACGCCGATCAGCGGATAAACTCACGGCATGTCAGAGCAGCCTGAGACCCGCACGGCTGCCTCCGCCGTGGTCTCCTACCTGCTCGTCGTGGTCGCGGTGGCGACCGCAGCCGCCGGGGTGGTCGCGGGCTTGTCATCGCCCCCGATGAGTTGGATCACCTGCCTCGTGTTCCTCTTGAGCGTCGGCGTCACCGCGGTCTACCAGATGCCGATCGGCCGAGTCACCGGCCTGCCTCCGTTCGGTGTCGCCGGCGCTCTGCTGGTGGTGGGCACGACGGGTCCGAATCCGGTGCTCGAGGTGGGCCTCTGGTCGATCGCCTACTTCATCTCGCGGGTGGTCACCACGCGAGCGCTGTGGATGGCGGCGCAGTGGACAGGGGTCGCCGCCATCGGCGGCATCGGGTTCGTCGCCTTGTCGCGCTTGCTGATCGGCCTGGGCTGGTGGGCCCCGCTCGCACTGGTGCTGAGCGTGCTCGCCTACATGCTCATCGTGCTCGGCCTCGAGTTCCTGCGCGAACGCGGCCGCTGGAGCATCGAGCACACCTTCGGCCTCTCGGCCCTCAGCCCCTGGCGTCTGCTGGGCGTGCTGGCCATGTGCTCCGGGGTGGCGATCGCCGTCTACGTCTCCTCGACGGGCCTGCTCGGAGTGGTCGACGGCTCGGCAGACGAACTGCGTCTCGCGCGCGAGACCATCCCCTTGCTCGTGGTCGCTCTGCTGTTCTACGGCGCGGCGAAGCGCCGGCAGACCCGCGACAGCGAACGACGGTTGAGCGGAGTGGTGGATGCCGCGCGGGCCCTGCCCTGGGATGTGCAGCAAGACCCGAAGGAGACGATGGTCGAGTTCGCCCGTCGGGCGATCGACGCCGCGGAGTTCGACGTGCGCCGCCGCCCGCCCGGCCGCAACGAGATCGGCGCTCGTTTCTCGCCGATCAACGCCACCGACCCGCAGCTCACGCCGGAGTCGATGGCGCCCGACGACGAGGTCACCGAGGAGCATCAGGAAGACGCCGTCGAACCCACCGAATATCTGGTGGCGAGCCGCAAGAACGGTGGTGCGCCGTTCACTCCCGACGATGAGCTGGCCCTGGATGCGATCGGCCACATCGCCTCCGAGACCGCCCGGGTGCGCGGCGCCTACGACACCCTGCTCGACCGCGTCGACCGCGATTCGCTCACCGGGCTGCCGAACTACAACGCCTTCCAGCGATCGCTGTCGCGGTTGAATGAAGACCGCAGTTACGCATCCGGAATCGCGGTGCTCTTCATCGACCTCGACCAGTTCAAGCGCTTGAACGACACCGAGGGCCACCACATCGGCGACGAAGTGCTCTCCACCGTGGCGACCCGCCTCCGCGCCAGCGTGCGCCCGCACGACTTCGTGGCCCGGGTCGGCGGCGACGAGTTCGTGGTGGTGCTCACGAAGCTGCAGTCGCTCGCCGAGGCGAAGGCGGTGGCCGACCACATCGTGGCGAACATCGGTGCGCCCGCCATGCTGGGCGGCCGGGAGTACCGCCCCCTGGTGAGCGTGGGCCTCGCCTATTCGGGGCACCAGGAGACCGATCCGCAGTCGATCGTGGTCGACGCCGATCACTCGATGCTCGCCATCAAGAAGTCCCGCCGGCAGGGCGGTCCGTCGTTCGAGTCGAGCATCGGCATCTCGCCGCACCGTTCGAGCCGCATCAACGAGATCGTGGCGAAGGCGATCGACGACGGCACCCTGAACGTGGTCTACCAGCCCATCGTGAACACGCTCGAAGACAAGATCTGGGCGTTTGAGTCGCTCGTGCGTTACACGCATCCGGAGCTCGGCCGCATCTCCACCTCCTCCCTCATCGAGAAGGCGAAGGGTCTCGGCCGCATGGACCTGCTCACGAAGCAGGTGATCGAGGCCTCGCTCAAGGCGGCGCGGGAGTTCCGCAAGATCGTGCCGGGCATCTCGGTGATGACCATCAACCTCGAGGTCGAGCAGATCCGCGACGAGCATGTCGGCGCCTTTCTCAAAGACATCGTGCCGCGGTATCCGGATGTCTCGCTCTGCCTCGAGCTCAACGAGCGTTCCACGAAAGACATCGACGACGACCTGCGGGCGCAGGCGGAGCATTTCCGGCAGCTCGGCATGCTGATCGCGCTCGACGACTACGGGTCGGAGGCGTCGAGCGTCGGCGCTCTGGTGCGCATCCCGATGGACATCCTGAAGATCGACCGTTCGCTCGTCGACAACCTCGACGACACCCGCCAGCGCGAGGTGGTGCGTGCGCTGCAGGGCTTCGGCGACGCGTTCGACTACTCCACTGTGGTGGAGGGGATCGAGACCCAGGATGCGGTCGACGTGCTGGTGGGCATCGGCGTGCGTCACGCGCAAGGCTTCTTCTACGGCCGGCCCGTGCCCTTCGCGCAGACCATGTCGCGGCTGAAGGCCTACGGCCCCGCGGGCACCGTCACCCGGGCGACGCCGGTCACGGGTTCGGGGATACGCGTCGGGTGAGCGGGTCCCGTGCGGCCGCGCGGGGTTAGAGTGGGACGAGTCCGACCGGGGGAGGACCCTTCTTGAGCAACGTTCTGCCGCGCGTCGGCCTGGGGGTGGCGATCGTCGCGATCGCCGGTGTGCTCGCCACGATGGTGGCCGGGGTCGGGGCGATCTACGCCCAGGGCGGCGTGGCCGGCGACAACCCGTTCGCGGGCAGTTCATTCTTCGTCGATCCGGGCTCGAAGGCGCAGACGGCGGCGGATGCGGCGGCGGGCTCGGACGACGACGCGGATGCGGCCACCTTCACCCGCATCGCGGCGGTGCCGACGGCGATCTGGCTGACTCCGGAGAAGCATCCGGTGGGCGAGATCGGGGGCTACGTCTCCGGCATCGCGGAAGCGGCGCAGAAGCTCGGCCAGACCCCCGTCTTCTCGGTCTACGGCGTGCCGAACCGCGACTGCGGCAACCTCTCGAGCGGTGGCCTCTCGGCCGAGCAGTACCCGGTGTGGGTGCAGGAGATCGCGGATGCGCTCTCCGGCGGCCCGGCCGTCGTCATCCTGGAACCGGATGCGCTGGCCCTGGCCGACGAGTGCGGAAACGTCGACGAGCGGCTGGCCGAGATCGGTGCCGCGGTCGACTCCCTGGCGGGAACCGGCCTCACGGTCTACCTCGATGCCGGGCACTCCAACTGGGGGCCGGCTGCCGACATGGCCGACCTGCTGAACCGCGCCGGGGTCTCCCGAGCACGCGGCTTCTCCACCAACGTCTCGAACTACAACGCCACCGACGTCGAGCAGGCGTATGCGGATCAGATCTCGGCGCTCACCGGGGGCGCCCACTACGTGATCGACACCTCGCGCAACGGCAACGGCTCCGACGGGCAGTGGTGCAACCCGTCTGGGCGGGCGCTCGGCGCCGAGCCCGCGGTCAGCCCCTCGGGCAGCGCGCAGGATGCGAATCTCTGGGTGAAGCCGCCCGGCGAGAGCGACGGCACCTGCAACGGCGGCCCGGCCGCGGGGGAATGGTGGAACGCGGGGGCACTCGAGCTGGCGACGAACGCCGGCTGGTGAGACGGGGCGGCGTAATGCACGATTTCAGAGCGACCGATGCCCTATAGGCCATCGGTCGTGCTGAAATCATGCATTACGACCGCAAGGGCGTGATGGGCAACCCGACCGCGCCGCGCGCCATCTCGTCGATCAGCCCGAGCGGCACGCTCTTGTCGAGCACGCAGAACGCGCCGGCCGACACAGCGCGCTGAGGGTCGTCGCCGGCTGCGGCGGTCGTCATCACGAGCACCGCGGTTCCGGATGCGCGCAACGTGCGCACCCGGGACTCGACCGAGTTGCGTTTGCTCGACGCCGCATCCAGCACCACGAGATCGGTGGGGAACGCGGGGTCGTGCAGCAGGTCGCCCCAGCTGGTGGCGGTGAGCACGACGGCGAGCTGCGGATCGTTCGAGCCGAGCCAATGCCGGAGTCCGCCGGTGAAGAGGGCGTCTTTGCTGACGATCGCGACGCGGGCCGCATCGCCCGCTGAAACACTCAATTCGGGGCCCATCCGTTGGTACGATCATCGCAATGGACTCTCATGCGGAAAGACGCGTCGCGGTGATCATCGAAGACGATGCTGACATCCGCCACCTGCTCGAGACGGTTCTGACTCAGGCGGGCTTCGAAGTGGTGGCGACCGGCAACGGACTCGACGGCGTTCAAGCCGTGCGCGCCTACGACCCCACCGTCACGACGCTCGACGTGAGCATGCCCGGCATCGACGGTTTCGAGGCGGCCAAGCGCATCCGTGCGTTCAGCAACACCTACCTCGTGATGCTCACGGCGCGCGACGAGGAGATCGACACGCTTCAGGGCCTCGAGGCCGGCGCCGACGACTACCTCACGAAGCCGTTCCGCCCGCGCGAGCTGCGCGCCCGCATCGAGGCGATGATGCGCCGCCCGCGCCAGGTTCTCGCGCACGACGGACCGGTTGCGGTCGCGCAGCCCGCGCCCGTTCCCCTCACGACCGCGGCCCAGCCCGTCGCGCCCGCCTACGCCCCGGCGCACGGAGCCCATGCCGCGGGGGTTGCCGACACCGCCGCCGCCGTTCCGGCAGCCGCAGCCCCGGCTCCGGCCGCGCCCCCGGCCCCGGCGGAGCCCGCCGCCCCGAAATCGTTCGACCCCGACGACGGCTGGCTCGAGCACAACGGACTCTGCGTGAACTCGGAGATGCGTCTCGCCGAGAAGAAAGACGGCGGTCCCGTCGAGCTCACGCGAAGCGAGTTCGACCTGCTCACCGCCCTGATGGAGTCGAAGCGTCGCGTGCGCAGCAAGGCCGACCTGGCGTTGCTCTTGCGGGGCGAGAGCTACGTCACCGCCCACTTCGTGAGCGAGGCCGACAAGCGAGCCATCGAGGTGCACATGGCGAACCTGCGGCGCAAGCTCGCCGACAGCATCACGACGCCGCGCTGGATCGAGACCGTGCGCGGCGTCGGCTACCGACTGGCTGCTTCCGAAGACGACTGAGCTCATGAGGCTCGGCCGTCTCCGCTGATCGGATGCGACGGCCCCGGCCGGTCCAGCACGGCGCGGAGCTCCTGACACGTCGCGTCGCCGACCTCGCGCAGTCGCGGCAGGTGATTCAGGCTCGCGGACAGATCGGCCTTCTTGACAGCAGCATGCACCATGCCGGCGATGGCCTCGAGGGGCCATGCGCCGAGCATGGTGCTGCTGCTCCGGATGCTCAGCAGCACGACATCGGCTTCGTCGAAGTCGTGGCTGCTGAGCGCGTTCATCAACCTCTGGGATCGGGTCTCCCAGAGGTTGATGAAGTCGAGCACGAACCGGCCGCTGCTCTCGTCTCCGATGGAGTTGAGGAGTGCGAGTGTCACGTCCGGTTCGACGTATCGCGATGGGGTCAAACCTTGTACCCCCGGTAACGGCGCAGAACCTTCGCCACCATGCTGAGTGTCTGAAGAATGGTGATGACGCCGAGCACAGGCCAGCCGATCCAGAGGATGGTCGACTGAACGAACGGGTCGAGCTGGAACCAGGCGAGCACCATCACGGCGACGACGAGCACGAGGATGACCAGCGGCACGAGGTAGCCGTTGCCGCGGCCGCGCTCGGCCTTGGCCTGGGCGGCCCAGTTGTCGGTCTGCTTGCGGCTGAGGAACTTGGTCCAGGCCCGCAGGAAGTGACCGAGCCGCACCCACATGTAGATCTCGGCGGGGAAGAGGAACAGGGCGAACACCAAGTCGCGCCCGTTGCGGTTCTGCATCGAGAGCGCAGTGCGCAGGTTCAGCAGGATGGCGACCACCGGCGGCACGAGCCAGATCGGCGAGAAGACGAAGGCGCTGATGGAGAGCGAACCCATGAGCAGCAGCACGAAGAGCACGCGGGTGACGAGGTTGGTGAGCATCGAGAGGTTCTCGAGCCAGCGCAGGCGCAGGTTCGGGTGGAACGGCTGCCCCTTGGTGTCGCCGCGCTGCCCCGGCCACATGAGCTCGATGGCGCCGAAGTTCCACTTGACCTGCTGGGCGTCGAGGCCGCGCAGGGTGGTCATGCCACCGACATCCGCTCGCGAATGGGCGGAGATCTTGGTGAGGTAGCCGGCGCTCTTGATCTGCAGCGACAGCAGCGAGTCCTCGACCTCGGAGTCTTTCACCCAGGGGGTGTCCTGGTGGTTCTCGACCATGATCTGGCGGAGGGCCTTGGTGCTGAAGATCGAGAACTGGCCGCCGAGCACCGCCATGTTGCGGCCCTTCAGCATGTTCTGCATGTTGAAGGCGGCGAACTGGAAGCGCTGGCCCGTGATGAGGAACTTCGCGATGAAACCCTTGATGGGCTGGTCGTCGATGGAGAAGATCGCCGAGATGCCGCCGATGCGGCTGTCGGAGGTGATCTCCTCGGCCAGGCGCTCGACCGCATCCGGAGCCGCCGTGGTGTCGCCGTCGACGCCGAGCAGGAAGTCGCAGCCTTCGACGAGCTGGAAGCCGTAGTTGAGGGCGCCGACCTTCTTGTCCTTGTTCTTGCCGATGTCGTGAACGTAGACCTCGGTGAACTGCTCGACGCCGTCGACCTCTTTGAGGTGCGGGCCGGCGTACTGCGCGGCGATCTTCACGGTGTCGTCGGTGGTGTTGTTCACCACCACGTGGATGACATCGGGGAGGCGGGTCTGGCCGAGGAGGGATTCGAGCACGGCGCCGATGGACTCGGCCTCGTTGTACGCCGGGATGATGCACCCGATCGTGGGGCGGTACGTGGGGAGCGCCTCGACCGACTCGATGAAGTCGTTTGCGAGGTCGTCCTGGACGGCGCCGATGTCGGTGCGGTCCGTGACGTACGGGTTGCTGATCTCTGCCATGCCCTCAGTCTGGAAGACGACCCCCAGCGTTCCCGGCGCCAATGAGCCAGGGTCTCGTCAAGATCACCTTAAGATTGGCTCAAGTCGAGGGAAGGGGCGGTCCGATGGCGCGCAAACAGGGGGCACGGGGCCGGAGAACGGCCGTTCTCAGCACCGCGACGGTGCTGGCCACGGCGCTCGTCGCCGGGTTGAGCGGATGCGGAACGGCCCCCTGGGACCAGCCGGGCTTCAGCACCGCCTCACCTACGCCCACGAAGACGGCGACGCCCACGCCCACTGCCACCATCACTCCCATCGTGAACGAGTTGGCCAGTGGCTCGGCCCAGCACCAGTTGAAGGCGGGGGACATCTCGCTCACGGTCGACTACTACTCGACGCTCAGCATGGACGAGTGGACCGCGGGGGCGAACAAGCCCATCACGTTCACCCTCAAGGGCTCCTTGGGCACTGACGACGGGCAGAGCTTCTACCTTTCGCGCGTGACGGTGACGCCTGCGGTCTCGGGCCTCACCGGTCAGCTGCCGGCGCCGGCCGCCATCAGCGACCAGTCCTCGCTGCCGCAGGGCTACTACATCAAGGCGCCCTACAGCTACACGCAGACCTTCATCCTTCCGGCGCTCGACCCGGCGGCCACGTCGATCACGCTCGCCTTCACCTACGAGATCCTGCAGCAGACCGCCCCCACCTCGAACGACTACGCGAAGCAGACCGCAGTCGACCAACTGACGATCGCGATCGCACAGCCCGAGTAGTGCCAACGCGATCGCAAGCCGCGGGCCGCGCTCGACGACCCAGGGTGAGTGCGAGGCCGCGCTAGCGACCTCACGCGAACATGTCGCGCGGCGCCGGGCAAGGACCGGCGACGCCCGAGGACGCCGCGCGAAGCACGGCGCCCGAGGCAGCTAGCTCGCCGGGAGGGCGCGCCCCACCACGATGCGGTTGCCACCCTCGTCGCGGGCCGCGAGCGTCGCGTCGTCGAGCGCCCGGCGGAGGGCCGGGAGGCTGTAGCCGAAACCGTCGGTGTCGACCACGCCGAAACTCGCGGTGGCCCGGAGAGACTGCTGCGGGTCGATCGGCTCGTCGACCAGGGCGGTCTGCAGGCGGATGGCGAGTCGTTCCGCCTCGTTCGCGTTCGACGTCACCACCACGATCACGAATCGCCCTGCACCGGTGTGCCCGAGCAGCGATGTCGTCGGGGCGTAGTGCCGCACGATCTGCGCGACCGATCGGATGGCGGCGTCGCCGAAGGTGCGGCCGAACGCCGTGTTCATCTGCGGCAGGTTGTCGACGTCCATGGCGATCATCGCGAGTCGGTCGCCGTTGAACGACGCGCGTTCCACCCAATCCGCCCACTGCTGCATGAAGGAGGTGGCGGAGAGCACGCCCACCACGGAGTGCACCCCCACCGTGACGTCGCCGAGGGCGCGGGCGCCGGAGCGCTCAGCCTGCAGGATCGACATCGAGATGGCGCCGAGCAGCACCAGCACGATCGTGATGACCGTGGTGATCTCCGACCCGAAGTAGGTGGCGAAGATGGCACTCTCGGGCCCGAGGGTCACGAAGATCGAGCTGCGCAGCACGTAGAAACCGAAGACGAACCACAGGCAGAAGCTGAGGATGCGCGCGTTGAGGTTGCGGCGCATCCGGGAGCGGATCGTCTCGGCCCCGCCGAGCCCCGCGAACACGGCGATGCCGATGAACAGCCCGGTCGAGCCCGTCCAGATGCCGCCGTTCGGCCCTTCGAGGGCGGTGAGGAGGGCGACGACGCCGCCACCCGCGAGCGCCAGCCCGATGAACGACTTACGACCGTTGAACACCCGCGCACCCGACCAGATGGCGCCGATGGAGATGACGTAGGCGGTGTTGCCGATGGCGAGCACCCACCAGAGGAGGGGCGACACGCTCCACACCAAGAAGGAGAGCGCCGTCAGCATGCCCGCGATGAAGGAGATGCTCCACAACCGGCCCGAGGCGTCGTTGCGGCGCATCGCGGTGTTCACGATGAAGGAGACTCCGCAGAGGATGATCACGAGGCCGCTGAGGATGAGCAGAGTGGTCTGGTCGAGTGCCATGCGCCGAGACCCCCCTCGATCGAAACGTTCTGTGAGTCGGAGTTTAGCGTGCGCGGGGGATGGAGGCGGTGAAGCTCGTGCCCACGCCGAGAGCGCTCGTGACCACCAGGTCTCCGCCGTGCCGGCGCACGATGTCGCGGCTGATGGTGAGCCCGAGCCCGGAACCGTGGATCGTCGACTGACGCACACCCTCGGCTCGGAAGTAGCGGTCGAACAGCTTGGTCTGCTCCAGGTCGCTCAGGCCGATGCCCGTGTCGCTCACGATGAGGTCGACATGGCTCGCGGAGCTGCGGGTGCTGACCGAGACGTGTCCGTTCTCGCGGTTGTACTTGATGGCGTTCGAGATGAGGTTGTCCATCACCTGACGCAGCCGGAACCCGTCGGCTTCGAGCAGCACCGGCTCGGCGATGGAGTTCTCGATCGAGATGCCGCGATCGGAGGCGCTGAGGCGCTGCGCCTCGATCGACTGCACCGCGATCTCGGCCAGATCGCACTGGTTGAACGACATCACGATCTGCTGATCCTTCTCGCTCGCCGCGGTGAGCAGATCGGCGACCAGGGCGAGCAGCCGGTCGGCGTTCGAGGAGGCCACCTCGAGCATCGAGCGGGTGGAGGCATCGAGGCCCTCGTCGTCGAGCGCCAGTTCGAGGTAGCCGAGAATCGAGGTGAGCGGCGTGCGCAATTCGTGCGAGACGGATGCGACGAGGTCGTCGCGGGCCTGGATCGCGTTGATCTCGGCCGTGACATCGCGGGAGACCATCACGCCGCCGTCGAGTTCGCCGTCGGGCGCGGTGAGCGGACGGGAGCTCACCGAGAGGGCGACGCGGTGCTCGCCGGGCTCGCCGAGCCACACCACGACGTCGTCGAAGCGCTCACCCCCGGTCGCGCGTCGGAAGGGCCGTTCCTCGGGGAGGTAGGGGGTGGTGCGATCGGGTTTGTAGAGCACGGGAGGTTCGACGCTCGACTCCGGCTGGCCGAACTGGGTCTGGAAGTTGCGGTGGGCCCGGTTCACGATCGACTCGACGCCGTCTTTGCCGAAGGCCACCACGCCGAAGGTCACCGCGTTCAGCACTTCGTCGAGCGTCTGTTCCTGCCGCCGCGCTCGCCGGAGGGCCACCTCGAGCAGGTCGGCCTGCTGCCGCAGCAGACCCCGTTGAGCGGAGGTTCTGCTCGACGTCAAGAGCGTCGTGGTGGCGATGAAGGTGAGCGTCACCGGGAGAAGAAGCAGCCCAGGAATGCTGTTCAGTGTGAGCGGCTCTCCGTTCAGTAGGGCGCTGAGCCAGAGCAGCGTCGACGAGGTGACGACGCTGGTGACGGCCCCCCGCAATCCGAAGTACCCGGCGAGCCAGATCACCGGGAACACCAGCAGGAGTCCGGCGCCGAGCACCGAGTTGCCCTGCCGCACGGCGACGATGGCGAAGATGTCGATGATCGGCAGCAGTGCGATCCAATAGTGCGGAAGGGTCGACCAGGGCACGATCGCGGCGGCGCCGGTGAGCACGAACACGACGGCGACACCGCCGAAGAACCGCACGTCGAGCACCGAGCCGGGCTGGAAGACGAAGGCGGCGCAGACCAAGAGCAGGAGGGCTGCGGCGAGCAGCAGTTGCGACTGGAAGACGGCGCGGTCCACGCGCGAGCGGCGGTCCGCTTCTACGACGACGCTCCCCGGGCTCATGGGATGAGATTACAGCCAACGGTTCCCCGTGATTGGACCGGTCATTCGTGTGCCGCGTATCATTCAGCAGGGGTGTCGTTGTGGATGGTGTGGCGAACGCGGGCGGTGTGCGACCCCGCGCGGTCGGGATCGTCGACGACCACGAGATGATCCTCGACGGGATGTCGAATTGGATCGGCGCCCACGCCCCTGACCTCGACGTCGTGATCCGCTCGTCGAGCTGGGTCGAGATGGCCCGGCATCCGGCGTTCCCACCCGAGCTCGTCATCATGGATCTGCAGCTGAAGGAGCCGATCTCGGTCGAGGCACGCATCCGGATCTGCCTCTCCGTCGGTGCCCGGGTGGTGGTGATGAGTGCGCTCGACTCGCCCGAGACCGTCGAACGGGTGCTCGCGGCAGGCGCTGCAGCCTTCGTGTCGAAGTCGCGCCCGGCGAGCGATCTGGTGCGCACCGCGCGCTCGGTGCTCGGGGTGGCCCCCCGCCCAGGTGACGCCTGGGACGACGCGCCCCGGCCGATCGTGCACGGCGCGACAGCGAGCAGCCGGTTCACAGAAGAAGAAGAGGAGACGCTGCGGTTGTATGCGTCGGGCCACAGCCCGGTGGAGGTCGCGATGATCCGCGGCACGAACATCCAGGCCGTGAAGAATGCGCTCGAGCGCATCCGGCAGCAGTACGCCGACGAGGGCCGCGTGGCCGACAAGAAGCAGGAACTCATGTTGCGAGCGGCCGAAGACGGGTACCTGTCGTGACACTTCAGATCGCGGCTGATGTCGACGGGGTCGCCACCGGTCGCGCGCTGGCCCAGGCCGGCAGTTGGCTCGCCGGCGTGTTTCTGGCCGCCACCATCCTGGTGTCGGCGGTGTTCATCCCCGTCACCGGTCACCTCGAAATCGCCGTCGGGAGCGCGGCGCTCGCCGTGGCCGGGGTGGGAGTGGTGTGGGCACTCCACGTTCGCCATGTCGTCGCGGCGATCGCCCTCACCCTGATCGCCTGCGGCGGGCTCTACGTCTTCGCTCTGATCGCGACAGCGGTCTCGCTGCTCGAGCCCGGTGCGGCGCCCTCGAGCGACTACGTGCTGATGTCGATGCCGGAGTTCGCGATTCTCGTGGTGGGCATCTCGGCCCGATCGCTCCCTCGGGCGCTCGGCCTCGGCACCCTGGCGTTGCTCGCCGGCCCCGGGCTGGTGCAGCTCGCCGCCTGGCAGCAGGGAATGCGGTTGGCCCCCGACGTGCCCGTGCTGCTGTGCTACTTCGCGCTGAGCCTGTTCGTCGTGGTGCTGTGGATCGGTCGTCGTGATGCAGCCCTCGGCACCGCGCTGATGTCGGGTGCTGCGCTCGACGAAGAACGGGATGTCGCGTTGGGGCGCTTCTCCACCCGGGCTTCGAGTTGGCTGCACGACACCGTGCTGCACGATCTGCGCTCGCTCGCGGCATCCGATCCCGGCCCGCTCTCCGAGGAGCAGGCCCAGGCGATCGACCGCGACCTCGCGAACCTCGCCGACGTGCGGATGGTGCTCGACGACCCGGCAGTCACCGGCTCCGCCACACGCGCTCTCGTCGCCGTGCCCGCCTTGGTGGGTCTGGTGCGGGATGCGGAGCAGAGGGGCCTGCGAATCCGGGTGAGCGGCGATCTTCCGGCCGTGAACGCACTGGGGTTCGCCGTGACCCGCAATCTCGAACGGGCGATCACCGAATGCCTCGACAACGTGCTGGCGCACTCCGGGGTGCGCGAGGCGGAGATCTCGGTGATGTCGAGTCCGTCGGAACTGAGCGTGATGGTGTCGGACTCGGGAGTCGGGTTCGAGGTGAACGACACCGCGGACGACAAGGTGGGGCTGCGGATGGGCGTCGTCGAGGCCATCGTCGACCTCGGGGGATCGGTACAGATCTGGTCGCGACCGGGCGCCGGCACCGCGGTGTTCATGACCGTGCCGGGTGGTCAGCCGTGAGCCGCCGAGCGCGGGCGGTCTCGCCGGTCGTGGCGCCGGTGCCCACTCCCTCCCCGACGCGTCGAGGGCCGCACCAGGTGTTGCGGCCGCCGCGGGGGCTCACCGCGCTCGAACTCGATCCGCTCGCCGCGATCAGTGCGCGGGGGTTCCTGATCGTGGTCGCGGCGGTGTCGATGCTCTGCGCCATCGGCCTCACCGTGGTGACGGCCGATCAGATCTCGTCCTGGCCCTTGGCCGTGCTGGCATTGGTGCTGCTCGCGGCCGGATACGGATGGTTCATCCGCAGCGCCCACTTCGATGTCGGTGTCTCGAACGACCGCTTCGCCGTCTCCTACGCCCTCGTCGCGATCGCGACCGTGCTGAACTCGCTCAGCTGCCTCGGCTCGAACGTGTACGTGCGCGATGACTGGGGTCTCGTGACGATCGGATTGGTGCTGATGGCTGCCGCACCGTTCCGCACCTACGCCGAACTCGGCACCTACACCACGATCTCCGCGGCGATCGCGGTGCTGCTCGCAGTGCTGCACTCGTTCACGAGCTTCGGTTCGAGCATCCCGCTCGCCGTGATCGTGGTGGTGGCGGTGGCACCGGCCCTTGCGCTCGGCCTCGGTTCGGTGGGATACGCGCGGCAACTGCTGCTCGGCATCTACGCCGAGCGACTGGATCAGGCCGCGAGTCGCGACCGGCAGTTCGACGAATTGCGCCGCACCTTCGTCGACGACGACGTGGTGGGAGAGATCGGATCGCTGCGGGAGGAGATCGTGCCGTTCCTTGCGCGCGTCCGGCAATCCGGCACGATGACCGTCGATGACCGGGTGCGCGCAGGGGTGCTCGCCCAGAACCTGCAGGGCTCCATCGCCGAGGCGCGGCAGTCGGACTCGATCAGCGACCACGTCTCGGAGCTGACCGACGAGGCCGGCTTGCTGCCGAGACTGCACGAAGACGACCGAGCGACTCTGCGGGCACTGCTGATCGCCCTGGGCAGCTCGTCGCACGTCTCCCCCCAGGGCATCTCGCTCGAACTGGTGGAGGGTGAAGACGACCGGTTCGGGGTGGTGCGCTGCCGTGCCGACGACGTGCGGGCGCTGCGGGCAGACGTGCTGCCGTTCATCCGGATGGCGCGACTGATGTTCCATCGGGCCAGCGAACAAGTGACCGACGACACCCTGCTGGTGCAGTTCGACATCGACCGCCTCAGCTGATTACGCCTCGATGCGGTTCTGCGGCTATCCGCATCGATCGCGCATAGTTGCCCCGGGTGCCCGTCGGGGCCTCGCTGGGCGCTGTAGCTTCATGACACGTCGAGGTTGTCGCCTCGATGGTCACGAGGGAGAGCCCGATGATCCAGCGAGACACCGTCACCGACAAGGTGCGTGCCGTCGTTGTTAACGCGGGCAGCGCAACTACGGCTCAGGCCGTTTCGCGCATGGGCTCGGCTCTTCCTGATTCCTCGGCAGCGGTGCAGGATCTCGCCGGTTCACCCCACCCTGCGATGATCCGCACCGCTGCCGAGCTCACGCCGGCGCTCCTGCGAGCGGGTAACTCCGCTCGCAGGGGCGCCGTGCCGGAAGCGGCGCCCCGGGCTCCTGCGGTCGTCCGCATCTGACGGACGCGCGTCGAGGCGGCGTTCGGGTCCGTTGCGGCCGCGCTGTTCTGGATGTGGTCGTGGAGTCCGGGGCGTCGTCCCGGTGCACTCGGGGTGGTCCCCGGGGTGAGTTGTGAGCCGTCTTGTCGGGTTCCGCCCTCGGTATTCACTACTGTTTACCTAACGATGCGTCTTCATCGATCCAGAGACGCCGTGTAACAGTCGTCTGGGGGTGCAGTCGGTGGTCGATTCCTCCCGCGCCGACGAGTCGCATCGGCGCCGTTCGCGCATCCGAGCCGCCGAAGTGCGTCGCCGGGTGTTGGATGCCGCACTCGACCGTGTGGAGGGCATCGGCCTGACCATCGGCTTCGAGCATCTCGTGATGGACGACCTGATCCGCGAAGCCGGGGTGCCCCGGAGTTCGACCTACCGACTGTGGGACTCGAAGGAGGCGTTCGTCTCCGACCTGCTGATCGAGATCGCCACCGAGACATCGAACAAGCTCGCCGACGCGGAGACCCTGGAGATCAGCGAGCGCATCCTCTTCGACAACGTCGAGAGCCTGACCGATCCGGGTGAGCGGCAGCGGGTGATGTACGAGGTCATCCGGGTGGCGCTCGAGCACAACTACCGCGCGGTCATCGCGTCGGTGCCGTGGCAGTCGTATGTCGGACTCTCGGCGACGCTGCTCAGCCATCTCGAGTCGTCGGCACGCGAGGAGATCGAGCGGGCGCTGCGGGCGGGCAGCGATGCCTTCATCGAGCGGATGGCGGAGTTCCACCGGTGGTTCTCGACCATCCTCGGCTACCGCATCCGCGCCGAATGGAACGGCGACTACCGGCCGTACGCCGTGGTGATCTCGGCGGTGGTGGAGGGCCTCGGACTGCGGCATCTCGGCAACCCCGGGGTGGTGGATGCAAGCTATCGCGGGCCGGCGACGAGCACCTCCGACGACCCGGATTGGGCGCTGCCCGCGCTCGCACTGGTGGCCATCCTGGAACGCTTCCTCGAACAGGACCCGGATTTCGATGCCGAGGCGAACGTCGAGATGCTGCGCCGCATGAAGGCGGCGCGGGAGGCCTCAGTCGACGACTGAGGTGCCGAGCAGGTGCGCCACCGCCTCCTCTGGATCGGCGTACGGGCCCGACCACGCCTGACGCGTGTGCACGGTGGCGAGCTTCGCGTGCCAGCCGTCTTTAAGCAGGTAGAGCCGCGCGATCGGCTTCTCGATGTCGCCCGAATGGATGATGGCGCGGTCGGCGCCCTCGTAGTGCAGATTCCCCATGTAGTAGATCGTACTCATCCCCTCCGACGCGCACTGCACGCCTGAGCAACAAACGTTCATTTCGCGACGCATCCCGTCACCAAAACGACGGGTGTTGTCGCAAACCCGCGGTGTTTCGAGGCGAAAAGCGAAGCTGAGATCCGCGGTGGGGACGCCCTGCTGCGCTGCCCGTCACACGCCAATCCCTGGGGGAAAAGTATGCTCAAGAAGGACTCTGTCTCGACCGAGGTCGAACCGACGCTCGAACGCCGCACCATCATGAAGGGCGCCGCCTGGTCGATCCCCGTGATCGCTCTCGCCGTCGCGACTCCCGCCGCTGCCGCGTCTGGTGACACCGACCTCGGTGCCTACCACCTCAACGGAAGCTGTGGCACTCTCGGCCTCCTCGGCCCCGGTTTCACGCTGACCGCCGGCCCGACCGAGCCGCTGCCCATCGGCACCACCGTCACGATCACCGGCTCGGGTATCGCGAACATCGGCGTCTTCAGCGTCACCGGCGGCACCGCCAACGTGAACGTGCTGAGCAACACCAGCCGTCAGATCACGCTCACCTCGGCCGTTCCGGCCGGCGCCACGATCGCCTTCCGCACCACCCTGTCGATCTCGGTGTCGTTCACGCTGAACGCCGTGACGACGCTGCCTTCGGGATTCGTCGGCACCGGCGGCAAGCCGGCGGCCTCGGTCAGCTCCACGCTGATCCTCTGCTCCGCCACCTGATCGAAAGCCGACGCCGGCCGGCTTCTCGCCCTCGGGCAGGAGCCGACCGGCGTCGGTCGCTCTGTTTTCGCGTCTCCTTCGAGAGTCTGGTGGAACCATGGCACTCCCACTGCTCGTGCTGATCATCTGGTCGCTCGCCCTGGTGCTGCTCGTCAGCGGGGCACTCAAGATCGGGCAGTCGGCCGACACGCTGCGCTCGCTCGATGAGCTGCGGGTGCCGCGCATGTTGCGCCGGCGCTCGCTCGCCGAGGCGTTGCCTTTCGCCGAGCTCGCCCTGGGCCTGGCGCTGCTGCTCGCGCCGGGGCTTTTCTTCACCGCGGCCGCGCTTGCGACATCCGCTCTGTTCGCTCTGTTCTTCGCTCTCACCCTGGCTGTCGTGGCCCGCGGCGAGAGCGTGGTGTGCGCCTGCTTCGGCGCACAGTCGACCCGGCCGATCGATTCGATCGCGGTGGTGCGCAACGGGCTGCTGCTCGCGGGTGCCGTGACCATTGCCGTCGGGGCTCGACAGGGCGGTGTGCCCACGATGCTCGGGTTCGACGCGGGGGAATGGACCGTGTTCTTCGCCGGCGCGACGGTGCTGCTCGCGGTCGCCGTAACGCTGCTGCTTGTGGGGCGGTCGCGCTCCCTGCACAGGCTCCCGTCGACGCATCCGGGTCGAACCTCCGATCCGTGGCCCGTGCCCGATCTGGAGGTGACGGATGCGACGGGTCGCGCCGTCGAGCTCGCCTCGATCGCCCGCGACCGCCCGGTGCTCCTGGTGCTGCTCTCAGCCGAATGCACGCCCTGCGGGATCGTGGCCGACCAGCTCCCGGGCTGGCGCCGACAGCTGGGCGACGCCGTGGAGATTGCGGTGCTGACCTCCGAGTCGCCGGAGTCTTTCCGTGACCGCTATCCAGTCCTAGACGCGCGGATGTTCTTCGGCTATAGATCTCTCATGGCCACGGCGGGGATCGCCGGGGTGCCGAGCGCGCTGCTGCTCGGCACAGACCGGATGGTCGCGGCCGGACCTGCCCAAGGGCTCGACGACGTCGTCGGGCTCACGGATGCGATCGTCTCGGTCGTTCCGACCCGAGATTCCCACACGATTTCCGTTTGACCCGGGGGATGACGACGATGGCACCAGGGGAATCCACTCAACGGCGACCGGCGTCGCTCGGGGCCGCGCAGGCGGGCATGCGCAGTCATCTGCAGGTCGGCGAAACCGAGGTCTCGCTGCTCGAAGTGCCGGCGGGCGGAGCGCCTTTGCGCAAGATCTGCCGCACCTCGTCGCCGTCGGTCGAGGTGCTCTTTCCGCTCGAGAACTCGGTGGTGGTGCGCAACGACAGCCGTGACGAGCGGGTGGTGCGGCCCGACGAGTCGATCTACCTCGTGGGTCATCGTCGCTACGCCGTGTTCTCGACCCAGGGCGGTCTCGCGCTCGCGGTCGCGGTTCCGCTGGCGGCCGTCGACGAGTACGCGGGCGAGAGCGGGCACGTTGACCTCATTCGCGGATCGGCGGTTCTCGGGCCGGTGAAGAAGTTTCTGGTGGGGGTGATGGAGAGCCATGACGAGCTCGACCGCCTTCCGGCGTACTTCATCGAGAAGCTGGTGTGGGAGATGATGGCCTCGCTGATGCTCGAGAGCAAGGGGGCGGCCAGTCTCGCCCGGCCGAGCCTCGGAATGCTGGACCGGGCGATGGCGCACATCGCCGCCTACCGCACCGACCAGACGCTCACCCCGACCTCGCTGGCGCATGCGCTCAACATCTCGATGCGGCAGCTGCAGCGGGTGTTCGCCGGCATGGGCTCGACTCCGTCGCGGGAGATCCGTCGGCAGCGGGCCGATCTGGCCGTTTCGATGCTCACGAACGAGGCGTTCCGCGTGCTCAGCATCACGCAGGTGGCGCACCACAGCGGATTCGCCGACGCCGCCGACCTGCGACGGGCGTTCGATGCATTCGGCTACAGCACGCCGTCGGAGGTGCGCGGCGTCATCCTGCGCTGATGCGCTAGTCCTGCTCTTCGGGTGCTGAGACCGACTCGAGAAAGGTGCGCAGGTCGACGATCACGTCTTCGATGTCGCGGCCGGATGTCGTGGCGAGCCGAGTGGCCAGCCAGGAGATGCACACGACGGCCGAGCCCACGATGTCGCCGGGCGACGGCACGGCGTCGGGGGAGTCGGGGTTCTCGATCGTGAGCGAGGAGAGCGCGAGGGTCATCGCCTCGACGTTCGCCTGAACGGTCTGGCCGGTGCTCTGGGAGACGACGGCGTCGAGCAGGATGTGGGCGGCTCGCGCGCCGCCAGCGGGTATGCGTCCGCTGTCCACGGTGCCCTCCCGATCGATCGTCAGCACATTTTGCCGGCACCTGATTCTACCGGCGCGGGGCCCCGATCGCAGACGCCGAGATGGCTTCGCAATGCGGCTATAGACAATAGCTAAATAGGAATAGGCTATTGACATGGGCGTGAAGGCACGTCAGTCTTAGCTCCATGAACCGAACGATTGGCGGCAGCTGTGGCTAGCTCTGGATTGAACCGCGATCGCGTGGTGGAGGAAGCCGCGCTGCTGGCCGACGAGGTCGGTCTGAGCAAGCTCGTGCTGGTCGCACTGGCCGAGCGTCTCGGCATCCGTCAGCCCTCGCTCTACAAGCACATCGACTCGATGGCCGGGCTCCACCGCGACCTCGCCGTGCGGGCGAAACGCGAACTGGGGCAGGTGCTCGCTCGCGCGTCGGTCGGCCGCTCCGGGGCGGATGCCATCACCTCGATGTCGCACGCCTACCGCGCCTGGGCGCTGCAGCATCCGGGCCAGTACGAGGCGTCCAACCAGATGCCCGCACCCGGCGACCTCGAAGACGAGGCCGTTTCTGTCGCCGCGATCCAAGTGATCGCCGACGTGTTGATGGCCTACCACCTCGAGGGCGACGACGCGGTCGATGCCATCCGCGCCTTCCGATCGACCCTGCACGGATTCGTCTCGTATGAGACCGCCGGCGCCTTCCGTTGGAGTGCCGATGTCGACCGCAGTTTCGAACGCCTCGTGCGTGGCTTCATCGCCGGGCTCAGTCAGTTCGCCGAGACCACCGCCCCGGGTGCGGCCCAGTAGTTTCAAACACCACCTCGATCAACCACACCATTGGAGAACATCATGGAGAACACCGCCAACACCGCCAACACCGCCCCCGCCTCCGACCGGGCTGCGGCGACCGCGCTCGTCACGAACTGGGTCGCTCTCTGGAACGGAGACCTCGCGATCGCCGATGCGATCATCTCGCCTGACAACCGAGTGCACGCCGCCATGTTCGACGGGGGCGACGGAAGCGCCGTCGGAGGGGTCTCCGGAATGAAAGGCCTCGTCACCCAGATGCGATCCCTCATGTCCGACCTCGTCTTCTCCGTCGACGTCGGCCCCATCGTCGACGGCGACCACGTCGTGGTGCGCTGGGTCGCAACCGGTCATTACGGAGGCGGCATTCCCGGCGCAGGGGCACCGGTAGGCACCGAGGTGACCTTCCACGGGAGCGACATCCTCCGAGTCGCCGACGGCCAGGTGGTCGAATACTGGCTCAATGCAGACACTCTCGACCTCATGACCCAGTTGCAGGTCGGCGCGAGCTGACCACCGCTAGCGCGAAGTACCGCTTTCGTGGGGTAGGTTCTCAAACAAAACTAGTGAAACTAGCGAATGACCCGCGACATCCTTCTCCGCGGCGATAAACCCGATCGCCTGCTGGGTGTGGCCCTACCCGCTCGGAGAGCTTGTGACCAACTCCTTTCCTCGACCCGACGACGATTTCTCGCACCCCGACGACGAGGCCGATTCGTCTCCCCGCCGCGAGCTCGAGCACGTCGCATCCTGGGCGTCGGCCGTGGTGTCGCGCGTGTCGACGTTGGAGGCCGATCGGCTCCCGGGCATCGTGAGCCCCCTCGAGCTCCGTGCCGAGTTCGCGGTGAACAGTCAGTCGGATGCCGCCAGCGTCACACTCGGCAACGCCCTGGTGCGGCTCGTTCGCGAGAGCTCGGTGCCGACATCCGGAACCCTGACGCTCAGTCTGCGCTGGTCGCCCGGATATCGCGCCGACGGTGTGAGCGCGGGTGACGTGCTGATCGACGACTGGTTCGTGGAGCTGGTGGAGACGACCCGCATCGACCTCAGTCATGCGGCGCTCGTCGACGGCCGGCGGGAGGCGACGGTGCCGGTGGTGACGATCGTGAAGCCTTCGGCGGCCGAGGTGGGTGACGAGTTCACCGCGCGCGTGTCGGGTGAGGCGCCTGAGTGCCGGGATGCGAGCATCCGGGGCTGGGTGCACGACTGAGAGCTGCTGGTCAGACGGCCAGTTCGGCGTCGAAGGCGACGGCGCGTTTGGCGCGGCGGCGATCGTTGAGGAAGGCGATGCCCGCAGCGCTGAAGTAGAGGATGACCATCGGGATGGCGAGCAGGAACATCGACATCACGTCGGCGGCCGGTGTCGCGATGGCCGTGAACACGGTGATGGCGAGGATGGCGATGCGCCACGACTTCAAGATGGCCTTCGCACTCAGCACACCGGCGAAGTTCAGCAGTACGAGGAAGACGGGGAGCACGAAGGCGATGCCGATGGCGAGCACCAGCTTGAGCACGAAGTCGTAGTAGGTGCGCGCAGAGATGAGGGCCGTGGTGTCTTGCGGCGCGAATCCGGTGAGCAGCACCACCATGTGGGGCATCACGAGCCAGCCGGCCACGCAGCCGAGAAGGAACAGCGGCACCGCCGAGAGCACGAAGCCCACGGCATACTGTTTCTCTTTGCGCTTCAGCCCTGGCATGAGGAACGCCCAGACCTGGTAGAGCCAGAACGGCGACGACACGACGACGCCCACGGTGAATGCGATCTGCAGTCGCAGGTCGAACGCCGAGGAGATGTCGGTGAAGTTGAGGCTCGCCACGCGTCCTTGCTCGTCGGCGAGCTGCTCGATCGGCACGCGCAGGGCGTTCAGCACGAAGTCGGAGACCAGCCAGCCCACGATCATGCCGAGCACCACGGCGATGGCGGCGAGGAAGAGTCGTTTGCGCAGCTCGACGAGGTGGGCGCCGAGCGACATCCGCCCGTCGCGGGCCTTGCCGGTCTTGGGCGGGCGCGTGCCTTTGCTGGAGCGCGAGGTGCGCTCGGTGCGGGTCACCAGCGACTAGGACTTGGTGTCGGTGGTGCTGGTCGCTTCGCTGCTCACGGGGGCCGGCGCGGGCGCGGGCGTCGCGTCTGCAGCGGGCGTGGCGGCGGGCGCAGCCACGGTCTCGGGCTTCGCGTCGTCGTCTTTCATCGCCTTCGTCTCGCTCTTGAAGATGCGCATCGACTGCGCAACGCTCTTGCTCAGCGCGGGAAGTCGAGTCGCGCCGAAGAGCAGCAGGACGACGACCAGGATGATGACGAGATGCCATCCGTTGAGGTTGCCGAGCATCGTTTCCCCGTTCGATCAGGACGTGCGGATTTCTACAAGTGTATCGGTAACGCGGTTTCGCCGTGGGCCGCGGCTCAGATGGGCCCCCATCGGCCGAACGGGAGCACGATCTGGAAGACCCGGCCGACGATGTCAGACCGCGTCACGAGCTTGACGCAGTCGTCGATCGGGCCGGGCAGGCCGCGACAGGCGCCGAGGGAGTCGTTCGACAGTGAGCGGTGGTCGCCGAGCAAGAAGTATCGGTCGTCGGGCACGATGAATTCGTCGAAGCAGCGAGAGGAGGTGGCCGCGCTGTCGCAGTCGAGGGTGCCAGCTTCGAAGGGGAGGTCTTCGAAGACGTAAGGCTCTTCGATCGGAACGCCGTTGACCATCACGCGGCCCTCAGCGTCGCAGCACGACACGGTGTCGCCCGGCCCCGCGATCACCCGCTTCACGAGGGTGTGGTCACCCGACGGCCCGATGCCGAGGGCGCCCGCGACCCAGTGGTAGGCAGCGCTGAGGGGGTTGCTGCTCGGCTCGGCGCCTTCGCCGTCCCACGCGGCCGAGGCGTTGAAGACCACGACGTCGCCGGTGGTCGGCTCGCTTCCGGTGAACGCCAGACGGTTCACGAGGATGCGGTCGCCGGTCTCGAGCGTCTGCTCCATCGATCCGGATGGCACGTAGTAGAGCTTGACGAGGAAGGCCTGCACGAGGGCCAGCACGAGGAATGCGGCGACGAGGTGCACGAGGGGGTTGCCGGTGATGCGCCGGAGGCGGCTGCGGCGGGGCGCGGCCTTCACGCTCTGCCCGGTGCTCGTCACGAGGATCAGGCTAACGGATGAGTTCGCGCCCCAACCGTCGTGCGCGTTGCGCCGCTCGGAAACGCGGTGCACTACCGTTCTCATATGCCGTCCCCTCTTCTCGTCAGCGCCCTCGGCGCCGTTGTAGAGATCACGTTCGACGACGCGGTGTCTGCACAGGACGCCACGGGATTCGCGACCGCATGGGAAGGTGCAGTTGCGCCTGCCAGCTCTCGGCCCGAGATCCACATTCACGTGACCCTCGGAACGACAGCGGTCGAGTTCGCCGGCCGCTTCGACGTTGCCGCAGTGAACTTCGGTAGCGCCGTCGCTGCGCTATCCACGAAGGTCACTCTGGCCGCCATCGAGTATCGCAAGTCGCAGCTGGTGATGCTTCATGCCTGTGGCGTGGCAACTCCGGACGGCACTGTGTTTGCGTTCGTCGGACCGTCCGGGCGCGGAAAGACGACTTTGGTGTCGACGCTGGCGCGAACTCTGGCGTATGTCACAGATGAGACCATCGGGATCGAGGCTCACGGGAGCGTCAGACCGTATCGCAAGCCACTCTCTCGCGTTGCCGCGAAAGGCACGAAAGAACAGCTGTCGCCGCAAGCGCTCGGCCTTCTCGACCTGCCAGAGCGGCCGCTGCAGATCGGGTCGATCGCTCTGATCGACAGGCGACCAGACTGGGAGGGTCCGCCTCGATCGGAGGCGGTGCCTCTCGCCGACGCTCTCACGCAGCTGGTTCCGGAGCTCAGCTACCTGCCGCAACTGGACAAGCCGTTGCAGCGGTTGGCCGGGTTGATCGGTGCGATCGGTGGCGTGAACCGCATTATCTACGCCGAAGCGGGGTCTATCGGCCCTGAATTGCTGCGTGCGCTGGCAGAGACGGATCGGCGCGAACCGTGGTCTGCTGTCTCGATTTCCAGAGGCGAAGGTCCGGTGCCGCCCGGCTCGTACGTCAGGGTTGAGGCGCTCGACGGTGTGAGAATCGGCGACGTGATGGTCCTGCTTCACGGAAGCATGGTGCGGGTGCTGGACGGGATCGGCCCGGCGATCTGGGAGGCGACCGAGCTGCCCACCACGCTCGAGGAGATAAGCCGCTCCGTGGAGCATAGGCACGGAAGTCCCGGTGGCGGTGCGGCGATTGCACTGGTCGAAGCGGCAGCGGCGTCACTCGTTGAGGTCGGCGTTCTGCAGCGAGGGTGAACGGTGGGGTGAAACCTGATCCACAGAGATAGGGCGCTCGGGCCGGTGCCATAGCGTCAACTCAGAGTCTCGCGCGGGTGGCCCGAAGCCGAGCGTCGAGCAATGCCAGGCCCGAACCCTATGGAGGATCACCTTGAAGGACGCTTTCGAAAGCACTACCGAGCTCACGCCCACGAGCGCTTCCACCGGACTCAGTCGTCGCCAGGTCATGGTCGGTGCCGCCTGGGCTGCTCCCGTCGTGGCCCTTGCCGTTGCAACGCCCCTCGCCGCCGCATCTGACCCGGTGCCGGCACCGAACGACGGCACCTACACCTCGCAGTTCGACTCGGGCGTGTCCCTCCAGGTCGTCAAGACCGTGAACCCGAACCGTGTCAACATCAACCCCACCGGAAGCTCCTACGTCAGCTTCTACGTGCAGGACAACGAGACCGGCGACCTCCAGCCGAACGGCCTCTATACCGCCGGCGTCGTTTCATTCGCGCTCTCCTGGGGTGCGGGAGGCCCGGTCACCACGCCGGGTGCTTATCACCTGACCGAGATCGATCTGATGGGCTGGGCCCGCGTGGGTGAAGCTCCGGCTGACGGGCCCACGGGCAGCGTGACCTACCAGTACACGGGTCTCGTCAACGGAACCCAGGCCATCCTTCCACGCCTGCGTCTGAACGCTCCCACCGGGAACCCGCTGCCGGCCTCCTATGTGCAGACCACGCTGTCGGCGACCTACCTCAGCCAGACCGGCCAGTTCGCAGTCACGCCGTAACTCCGCGCCAGGGCGCCGTTCCCACCGACACGCTGTCCGTGATCGGGGGCGGCGCCCTTCCGCTGTCGTGGTGCCAAGCCTTTGTCAACCTGTGGTTGCGGGAGTTTGCCTCAGTCACGACGATCGCGGCGCTACGATGTTGGCAGCGCCGCGCGGTGTGAGCCGGTTTCCGCGCCTTGAAGCCCGCAGCGCTACTCTTCAACCATGCCGATGCGACCTTGGTCGGCTACAAGAATCAGACCCGCCACCCTAGAATGTTCAAATTGGGCCGTTGTTGCCCCGGCCAGGTGGGGTAATTCCGAGTGCCTGCGGTCGGGCTCCCGGACGAACAAGGGGAATACATGGAGCTCAGATCTGTACTTCCGATCCTTCGGGCGCACTGGATTGCCATAATCCTGCTGACGCTGCTCGGCGGAGTCGCTGCCTTCGGGTGGTCGCTGCTCCAGCCGCGAGTGTATTCCGCCGACGCCAGCGGATATGTCACCGCGGGAACGAACTCCGACACCGGCAATGCACTGGTGGGCGACAACCTGGCACAGTCCAAGGTCAAGTCGTACATAGATATTGGAAGCTCTCGAGCTGTCGCTCAGTACGCGATCGACGATTTGGGTCTGCAGGGCGTCAAGCCTGAACAACTGGTAGGACAGATCGTCGTTACCAACCCTTCGGACACCGTCTTGCTGAAGGTGACCGCTCGAGGGTCTACGCCAACCGGCGCCCGCGATCTCGCGGAGGCGTGGCTGAGGGGAATCGCGAAGCAGATCCAAACTTTGGAAAACCCAACCGGAGATGGCGCGACCGCTGGCATTGTGCAACTCGTCCCGTTGGATTCTGCTGTGTTGCCGACGTCGCCGACATCACCGAACACGCGGCTCGCGATCGTCATCGGACTTCTGGCCGGCCTAGTCTTGGGCATCGTCTACGCCGCAATTCGCCACACGCTCGATCGCAGGATCAGGTCTGCCGAGATGGTGGAGCGCGAAACCGGCTTGTCCGTCATCGGAGCCATCCCTATCGATCGGCGATTCACCGACGATGATCGCCTGGTATCGATGGACGGCGCTACCGACTACACCAACTACGATGACGACGATGTCGCGGTCGCTGAGGCTCTACGAGAAGTGCGAACAAATCTGCAGTTTATGGATGTTGACAATCCTCCTCGCGTGATTGTCGTTACAAGCCCGCTGCCGGGCGACGGGAAATCGACCACGATAGCAAACTTGGCGATCGCCCTTGCCGCGAGCGGACAGCCCGTGGTGCTGGTCGATGCCGATCTTCGGCGACCAACGGTGTCGAAGACGTTCAACTTAATAGAGGGTGCCGGTCTCACCGAAGTTTTGGCAGGTCGATCAGATCTCGTCGACGTTCTTCAGCCATGGGGAACGTCGGGTCGGCTGGCAATTCTCTCGGCAGGAAAAACTCCTCCGAACCCTAGCGAGCTCCTGGGCTCTGAGCGGATGCACACGTTGCTGGCCGAACTCGCAAGCAAAGCGATCGTGCTCATCGATGCGCCGCCGCTAATCCCCGTGACTGATGCTGCGATCCTCACTCACAATACTGATGGTGCGTTGATCGTGGCTAGCGTCGGAAAGACCTCGTACGAGGGACTAAACAAGGCACTTCAGAATCTGCAGCGGGCAAACGGGCGTCCGCTCGGCATCATCTTGAATCGTGTCCCGCGACGCGGAGCAGGCTCCTATTACGGCTATAGCTACGGATACGGATACAAGCCTCGCAAGGGGAGAAATGATCCAGCACGGGAAACTTCCGAGCCTCTACGCTCGCTGGCGCCCGTCGCCGCGACCATGCCCGTCGATGCGGCCACACAGCCGACTCGTGATTACGGAACCTCGACGGACGCCAGCTTCGACGACATCCTGGCGGGTGCAGGTTTCGGACCAGACGATGTGACGGCAACGGAGTCAGAAGTCTTCGAGCCTGAGAGCCTGTTCACTCCCAACGCTCCACCCGAGCAGACCCTCACCAGGCGCGAGCTCCGGAACAAGGCTAAAGGCTCCGACTAACGATGTTCGACGATCTTTTCGCGCCGCCGGCCGCCCCCGACGGGCCGCCCTTGGTGACCTTCGTCTGCACCGGGAACATTTGCCGTTCTCCACTTGCTGAGAAAGTCTTCCGCGCCCGGATTGACTCACTCCCGAATGAAGGGATAATCGCCTCGAGTGCCGGGTTGCAGGCGGTCGTGGGCGCAAGGATGGACACCCTGCCGGAGGCCATCGCAGTGCGCTATGGTGCCGATCCCAGTCATGAGGCCGTTCAGATCTCGGAGCAACTTCTTCGGTCATCAACCTTGGTCATCACGATGACGAGGGAGCAGCGAGCGGAGGTCGCCCGCGAGTATCCGTTTGCCATGAAACGAACGTTTACCTTAAGCGAGTTCGTAAGAATCCTGGACGAACTCGCGTCCGAGGTCCCGCGGCCGTCAGTTTCTTCTAGACGAACACTCTTTCAGACCATGCTCGACGCGTCTCGGTTTCGCGGCATGATCGCGTTGAGCGACGAAGACGACATCGAAGACCCCTTTAGGCGATCGGCGGAAACGCACGAGCGTGTTGGAAGCCGCATCGGCGAACTCGTCGACAGGCTCGCGTGGCAGGTGTCTGGCATAGAAGCGCGCACGAATAGGCACGGTGCATAGCGTCGATTCGGCTCAATACCGTTCGAGGATCGAGGCAGCTTCCAGCTGCTCCATGAATTTGACGACGTCGGGAAGCAGGGCCTCGGCCCCAATACCGAACTTGTCGCCAAGCCGCCCGACAATCTCGGCTAGGTCACGCTGACCGTCGACCAGAGCCCAAATTTCAAGGCCTGGTCCAGCGAGCTCCAAGGGTACTGCATCGACTGGTTCCAGTGCCAAGACCGTCACACGTTCGTCATGTGCCACGACAGCGACGTCGGAGCGGAGGCGCCAGCGTGAACTCTGCGCATACGTCCTATCCATCTCGATGTTCACGCCTTCGACGCTACCAGCGTGTGGCGGACCGCTCAGCCAGCTGATCGCCGGTTCAGCGGATGGCAGAAATCAACGCTGTGAGCAACAGGCCAAGGGCCACAATGCCGACGACGACTACGACCACGATCCCAGTCACTCTTCGTTTATCCGGATCAGGTACGGGTGTGCGACGGACCATTGTCAGAATCGGGCTGACGCAACCGCTACCAGGGTGAAGGTAGCAATTGCGAGAGCAGGTAATCCTGCGAAAAGGGACATTTGCTTTACCCGAGACGCGGATCGGACCGAAGGCCGCCTGTCGTCTTGTGCGGCGGGCAGGACGGTCATAGCATCCCATCCGGCCGACTCTGCAGGAGACACAGCCGGAGTGACGACGATCCCGGTGGTTGGTGCGATCGCTAGACCGCCCCCGCGTCGAGTGTTTTTTGTTCGGCGCTTCGGCGCCGGAATGGCAATGACTTGCTCAGCAGACACGTTCTTCCCCAGTCGATCGAATCGTTCGACAACGCTGTCCCTGAGCGTGATTCAATCACGATCTCAGGGAGTCATGCCGATTTGTAACGTGATGTTCACGCGGTCAAAGCCGCACATCCCATGTGAGACCATGTTTGGGGTACAAGCCACTAAATGGGCCATTGGGGAAAGGGTGCTTCTGCGTGGAGTTTCGCGATTACGTTCGTGCATTACGAAAAGGCTGGGTGTTCATCGTTGTCTTGACCCTCCTGGGAATCGCCATCGCAGCGCTCCTTTCGATCCTGAAAACTCCCGAGTATGAAGCGACGGCAAAAGTCTTCGTCTCGGTACAGTCGACGGGATCGATCAGCGACTTGACCCAGGGTGGCAGCTTCCTCCAAAACCAGGTCAAGTCCTACGCCGACATCGTGAACACGCCGATCGTGTTGCAGCCGGTGATCGATTCGCTAGGACTCGACTCGACAGTTGATCAACTGTCGAAGAGCATCACTGCGTCATCGCCTTCGGACACGGTGATTCTCGAAATCACAGCGGTGGACGGCGACCCTGACAGCTCTGCGCGCATTGCGAATGCTGTGGCTTCCAGTTTCGAATCAGCCGTTTCTGACCTCGTCCCGACCAACGCCGAGGGTCTCACCCCTGTGAAGATCACGGTGTTGCAGGATGCCTCAGTTCCAGCAGGCCCGGCTTCGCCCAACGTGCCGCTTTACATCACCGCTGGGGCTTTGATCGGTCTGGTTCTCGGGATGGGGCTCGCCGTCGTCCTTTATGTCCTCGACACACGTATTCGCAATGAGCACGACGTGGAAGCCATCACCGATGCGCCGATTGTTGGTGGAATCGCGTTCGATGCTCGCACGCCTGAGAATCCACTCGTGCTCCGCGACGATCCACGGAGCCCTCGCGCCGAGTCGTTCAGGACTCTCCGAACAAACTTGCAGTTCGTAGGTCTCGAAGAGTCGAACAGTTTTGTCATTACCTCATCAATTCCGGGCGAGGGGAAGAGCACGACGGCGGCGAACCTGGCCATCGCGATGGCGCTCTCCGGTCAGAGTGTCGTCATCGTGGACGCCGACATGCGAAAGCCTCGATTGGCGAGTTATCTCGGCATCGAAGGGTCGGTCGGATTGACCGACGTCTTGGTGGGCCGCGCACAGCCCAACGAGGTGATCACCCGCTGGGGCGATACCAACTTGTATGTGCTCCCTGCTGGCCGGATTCCCCCGAACCCGAGCGAATTGCTCGGGTCGGTCGCCATGGTGAACCTCATCCGCTCACTGGAGAAGTCATTCGACGTCGCCCTCTTTGACGCACCTCCGTTGCTTCCGGTCACGGACGCGGCGGTTCTGGCCACCAAGACAGGCGGAGCATTGCTGATGGTGGCCGCAGGTCGAGCGCATAAGAACCACGTGCGAGGAGCAGTCACCGCGCTTACCAATGTCGGCGCCAAGGTCGCGGGCGTCGTAATGACCATGCTTCCGACCAAGGGGCCGGACTCGTATGGATACGGTCGATACGGGTATGCCTATGGGTACGGGTACGGGATCGACGAGCCAGATCAGTCCGGTGAGACGGATCGGAAGAGTCGTGGCAAATAGTGGTGCAACGTGGAGGTGGGCGTGCTGGGCGTGCTGGGCGAGTGGTGATGACCGTCGCCATAGTCCTGTTGGCGTGTGTCGCCGCCGGGCTCGCCTACTTCGCGCTGCGAACTGAACCAGTTCCGAATGCCGGAGCCCTCATCACCCCTACCGTCGATTCGACCGCATCCGGGGCGCCAATATCGAATCCCCCACCGACCGCGACTGGGTCGCCCGCTCCGGATGACCAGCAGACCAACAAGAGATTTCTTGATTTCGCAGACCAGAGTGTTGCTGTCAGAGCCGTAGCGGGCAACTGTGGGGGCGCGGCTCCATCGGTCGAATTCACATCGGACGGTGGTGCAACTTGGATTCCGACGGCGATTCCGGCGGATCTCGGAGTGCAGCAAATCGTGGCAATGGATGTCGTCACCGCTGACCAGGTCGATCTCGTGGCCTTGACGGGACCGTCGTGCGAGCCAACGGTGTTGACGACATTTACCGGAGGCCAGTTTTGGGAGGCCTATCCTGAACGACTCGTCGAGCAGTCCTACATCGACGTAGGCGATCCGGCCGTCGTCGTGATCTCCGGCACCGATGTCCCGTCTCCGTGCTCAATGCCGCTTGAACTCTCCCAGTCTGCAGAAGGTGACGCAGTACGGTGCAGCGATGGCGTTTTCGCGTACTCGGCGTCGACCAGAACCTGGCAGCCGATCACTACGCTCGCATTGCGCGGATTCTCCTGGCTGGATTCCGGCGACGGAGGGCTAGCGCCGGAAATCATCGGGGGAGTGGCGGACAGCTCTGATTGTGCCGGACTGCAGCTCTTCACCTTCGATGCAGCCGGCGCCGACTTTGCCGGGCGAGCGTGGGGATGCGCACCTGTGGAGGGGTCGTCCTCGATTTCAATTGCGACGGGTCCGACTGCGATCTGGGTCTGGACCGGGGACCGGACAGCAGTCAGCGGCGACGATGGGGAAACCTGGAACACGTTTTGAAGGCGGCAAAAAAAACCTCGTCGTGGCAGCACTGACGCGATAAGGTTCCACCAAGGGGATGCCGATGTCCCACGGGGCAACGGCAACGAAGGATGACTATGTTGAGCGGTACGACGAGCTTTACTTCCTCTTCTCGAACAACAAGGGCATCTCTATCGAGTTCATCTTCCACATCGTGGTCGCAGATCTATGCTCGCCGATTGTTCATCACCGACTTCATCGTTCTCTTGATCGTGATCTTCGGTGTGCAGGTGGTTTGGTTTGGGTTCAACACGGCGAATCTCGCCGTGGGTCAGGCGTCGGGTCAGCTCGCCGTCAGCTACAGTGTCATCTCTGTCGTGATCTTCACCGCCTGGCTAGCGGTGCTCAGCATTTACGGCACACGAGGCCATCGTGTCGTGGGCACGGGTACGCAGGAGTACAAGCTGATCGCCGACGCCACATTGAGATTGTTCGGTCTCGTCGCAATTTTTGCGTTCCTGTTTCAGGTCGACTTCGCCCGGGGGTACATTCTCATCGCGCTGCCTGTCGGACTCGCCGGCTTGCTTTTTGCTCGTTGGTGGTGGCGGCAGTGGCTCGCAGCTAAGCGCGCCAACGGCGAGTATTCGGCGAGGGTGCTCCTGGTCGGCTCTGCGGCGTCTGTGACGTCAATCGCGAGTGAGCTGGTCCGGCGCCCCGACGCTGGTTACCTGGTCATCGGAGCATGTGTGCCGACCAGTTTGGTCGGCGACACCCTACCGGGTACGAATATTCCTATTTTTGGCAACCTCGACAAGGTGAGCCGGGCCTTGGAAGTGAGTGGTGCAGACACGATCGTCATCACCAGCGCCGACGAGCTTCCCCCTCAGCGTGTCCGCGAACTCAGTTGGAGCCTCGAACCGGGTCGCCAGCACCTCGTCGTAGCGCCAAGCCTGGTCGATATCGGTGGACCGCGCATCCATACACGACCCGTCTCGGGCCTTCCGCTCATTCACGTTGAAACTCCGCGCTACGAAGGAAGCAAGCGATTCGCGAAACGGACCTTCGATGTCTTCGTGTCTGGTCTGCTCATCGTGGTTGCGTCCCCATTCCTTCTCGCGATTGCGGCAATTGTTCGTTTGAGCACCCCGGGCCCTGTGCTTTTCCGACAAGAACGCATCGGGTACAACGGGGCACGATTCAAGATGTTGAAATTCCGTTCGATGGTAATCGATGCGGAAGAGCGCTTGGCATCTCTTCAGAACGAAGATCGTCTCGAGGGAAACTCCGTCATGTTCAAAATGAGGGATGATCCTCGGGTGACGCCGATTGGCAAATTTCTCAGACGCTTTAGTTTGGATGAGCTTCCGCAGCTCTTCAACGTCTTCCGCGGCAGCATGTCGCTGGTAGGTCCCCGCCCTCCGCTCGAGCGCGAGGTCGACCAGTACGAGCAGCATGTGCACAGGCGGTTTCTCGTAAAGCCGGGCATTACCGGCCTCTGGCAAGTCAGCGGCCGATCCAACCTGTCATGGGAGGACACCGTTCGGCTCGACCTCTTCTACGTGGAGAACTGGTCGTTGACGGGTGATTTCCTCATCTTGTGGCGTACCGCAAAGGCGGTTGTGGCACGTGACGGCGCCTACTGACGCAGATGTCCCCAGCCAAGGACCCCGTCTTCAGCAATCCACGGCGGTCGAGTTGGCCGCAGCGCTTTCGGCCCATGTTGCTGAATGCTCGGGCATTCCGCTACTTCTGATCAAGGGTCCGGTTCTGGCGGAACAGGGCCTCCGAAATCCGCGCGGCTATGCCGATGTGGACGTCTGGATTCCGACACACGATTCGGATGCCTTCGTCGCGCTCTTGGCGAAACGCGGCTGGCACGAGCGCGGGCCGAACTGGTTTACCGATCGCGTGGGGTCGCATTCCATCACCCTGATCAATGATCGGTGGCCATGCGACATCGACGTGCACTTTCGGTTTCCCGGATTCTTGGCGCCAGACGAGGTGGTGTTCGGCGAGCTCTGGCGTACTCGGTCGTCGATGGTCCTGGCCGGCAGGGAGGTTGCGGTGACCGGGCGCGCCTCCAGCGCGGCGATTCTGGCCCTCCACTCGATTCGCCAGCAATGGGACCGCTCGAAAGAGTACGAATTGGAGTTTCTGATCGAGGTGGTGTCCGAAGATGACGCGCTGATCGACGAGATTGTGGATGTGGCTGCAATAGGCGGTGCCAGTGAGACGTTGAAGCCGCTGTTTGAAAGGCTGGGCGCGACCGCGAAACCCGGATACCTTGCTTCGGACCGCGAGCTCCAGGAATGGCACAACCGGCGCGCCCACAGGTCGCGAACCGGCCAGTGGCTGGGCTACCTCAAGTCCCTCCCGGCGCGAAAGTGGCCACGTGAATTCGTGATTGTCGTTTGGCCGCCGACCGAACTCTTCTTGCAAGACCACCCCGGCCACCAGACGACCGCTGCCGCTCTGTTCCGCGGTCGGGTAAGACGGCTGTTGAAGGGAGCCGCGGGAGTGGGCCACATCATCATTGCTCGAACCCGTGGACGTCTCGGTGCGCGGCCGACGGCTGCAAGTATCCGCGTCTCAGAGTGATCTGACATTGCGCTCGTATTCGCGTCGTGAATTCGGAGTAGTAGGGGTTGGTGCGCTAACAGGGTGGCCGCTCGCGCGTACAGGCGCAAGCGGGAATACCGATGCAGTGGGTCTCCCGCCTCCCCAGGAGGATGCATCCGCCTACCTGACAGAATTAGTGAGATCGCAGGGATCGACTGCCAGAATCGACGGTGCGTTCGTCCTGGACAAGCCCGTGGTTGTTCCTCACAGCGTTTCAGTTTTGGAGCTCGGACCTTCCGCCCAGCTGAAAGCGCGTGGAAATACAAGCGCTCTGGTACGAGAGGGTCGCATCTCGTTTCGTGAGGCGCTCGCTTACCCGGTCAATACGGAGCGTCTCTGGTTTCCTGTGTCGGATCCGAAGCTCTACATCGAGGGTGAGTACATCATGATCTCGGGGCGCGACGTGATTCCCGGGTCAGTTGACAAATACGGATATATGCGGCAAATCGTGCAGATATCAGGGTCGCGGATTCGCATTGACAGCGGCATTCCGAGGAGCATCACATCCGGTCCACGGATTGCGGCCATCGATCTCGCGCCGAGTCTGCATATCCGTGGGCGTGGCCAGATCTTCAACCTCGATCCCGAGAACGGACAGAGTGAGTTGATTAGATTCTTTGCCACATCCGAGCCGCGAGTGTCGGGCGTGACAGTGTCGAACAACGGCACGACGGGGATCAGCGTCATTCATTGCCTCGGAGGTCGGATAGCCTGCACCATCACTGATCTGCTTGACGATGGAGTCACGCATTTCGGCTACGGAGTGAATGTCGCCGGAGTGACTCGAGGTCTGGTCGTCAAGGGAGTTATGAAGCGGGTCAGACACGCGGTCACCACCAACCCAGGACCGAACCTCCCGGATGTCGGGACCGCAGGTGAACCAGAAGACTGCTGGTTTGAACCGATTGCCATAGATTGCTCGAACAAGTCGATCGATACCCATCGCGCCGGTTGGAACACGACGATAGTTCCGCGCGTAAGTGGTGGTGCTGGTGGTGTCCAGGTGCGAGCGGACAACACCAAGGTGATCGGCGGATCGATCCGGGGAAGTTCCGGGCCAGGAGTGGCAGTCAGCGCGGTGGTGATCGTGCCAGCGAAGGTTGTCGGGGTGACCATATCGGAGCTCAAGCCGCCGGGAACAGCGCTGCTCGCGCTGGGCCCGATGATCGCGAGGAACGTTAAGATCCGGGATTGCTTCGGGCATAACATCGTCCTGAATTCGGACAGCATCGTGTACGGCGGCTCGATCCGCGGAGGCAGTCCGGTGGGAATCGAGTTCACCGGCTCGAACAATTTCGTGATGGATGTCGATTTTGGTGCCTCGGTTACGACGACCTCGCTCCAGGCAGACGGCCTCAACGGCAATGTCGTCATCGAGCGCTACGCCACGTGATCCATACGTGAGCTGCGGGGAGCCGGGCGGACTGGTCTAGCATTGGCGTTGGGTTCTCGTCCATTCGGGGTTTGGTGATTTGGGGTCACCGCGGGGCGGGAAGAATTGAGTTGAGCACTATGCCAACATTTTCGCGACGCAATTTTCTGATTATTGGGGCAGGAACGCTAGTAGCATCGAGCGCTTCGGTCGAGCCTGCATTCGCGCAGGTAGGGGCGGTGCCGCGAGTTCCTCTGCCAGGACCTGGACAGGACGGATCGGCGTTCCTTACGAGCTATCTGGCCGCTCAGCAGACGTCTGCGTCGATCGGGGGCGAATTTTTCCTCGACAATCCCGTGATCGTGCCCCACACACTGAGGCAGCTGGAACTGCGGTCCACGGCCAAGCTGAAGGTTCGTGGAAACAGTACGGCCCTCATCCGCAGGGGCGCTGTCACGCTCCGTGAGACTCTGCCGTACGCGGTGACGACGAGTATCGTTTGGCTACCCGTGAAGAACTCGGCTCTATACAAGGTCGGCGAGTACATCATGATCTCCGGCAACGACATCATTCCGAACTCGACAAATAAACATGGGTATATGCGCCGGGTCGCCGAGATTTCGGGCTCGCAGATCCGAATCGATGCACCGATTCCGAGAGAGGTCCGCTTGAATCCGCGGATAGCGTTGATGGCTCTGGCGCCGACTCTCCGTATTTTCGGTGCGGGATCGATATTCAACACCTCGCCCTCTGCGGGAAGAAGCCCTTTAATCGACTTCTTCGCGACGAACAATCCGCAGGTCTCCGGCATCACGGTCTCCGACAACGGAACGACGGGAATCAATGTGGCCCATTCCCTTGGCGGCACGATCGATTGCACGGTCAGGGATCTTCTCAACGACTCAACGGTCTATTTCGGCTATGGGGTGAACGTCAGCGGCGCAACTCGGGGCCTGGTGGTCAAAGGAACCATGTTGCGCGTCCGTCATGCGGTCACGACGAACGCCGGCCCGGACCTGCCGAACATCGGCCCCGCGGGCGAGCCGGAGGATTGCCATTTCGAGCCCCATGCGATCGATTGCTCCGACAAGGGTGTCGACACGCACCGCGTCGGCTGGAACACCACCATCGTTCCCCACGTGGAGGGCGGGCGCGGAGGTGTTCAGGTCAGGGCGGACAACACGAAAGTCCTTGGAGGCACAATCGTCGGCGGTGCCGGACCTGGCGTCGCGATTACGTCCGTCGTCGCGGTCGCGGCCCAGGTCGAGGACGTGTCGATATCCCGCCTGCAGGCGTCGGGGAGCGCGATTTTCGCCCAGGGTCCAGTGAACGCGAAGAACATCACGATCAGAGACAGTTACGGCCCCAACATCGTGCTCTCTTCCAACTGCACTGTAGAAGGCGGCTCGATCAGTGGCGGAAGCCCCGTGGGCGTGAGTTTCACTGGTTCCAACAACTCCGTCACCAACATCCAGCTCGGCGATTCCGTCACCACTCCATACATAGCGGCGGCAGGTACGACGAACAACACGTTCACGACCGCTCCGCCGGTAGACATCGAGCCCATGCCGGCGCCCGTTTGCACCGTTCCGCCGGTGGTTAGCGGCGAAGCCAAGGTGGCGAAGACTCTGAGCGTCAGCCCGGGGACCTGGTCGCTTCCGATTGTCACGTACCTCTATACGTGGCGTCGCGACGGCGTCGACATTGTTGGTGGTGTCGATCGCACTAACCCACGCTACGACACGGTCGCTGCCGATGTCGGTCACACCCTGACTGCGGTTGTGAGGGCAAAGCGCCCGGGCTATGCGGTCGGTGAGGCGACTTCCGAGCCGTTGACGATCGCCCCGGGGGATGCGTTGGTTCCAGCCACTCCCTCGACGATCACGGGAAGCCCTGTCGTGGGAAGCTGGCTCACCATTATCAAGGGGGCCTGGACACCCGGAGCGCAGAGCAGTTCGGTCCAATGGTTGCTGGACGGGACGGACATTCCTGGGGTCAATACGGCGACGTATCGCGTCCGCTCAACAGACACTGGCCATAGAATCAGCGTCAGGGTCACAGCGGTTCGCGCGGGGTGGACGAATGGGGTCTCAGAGACCGCTTCGCTTCTCGTGCAATAGCGTCGGCGGGTTGAGGATCTGAACGCCCTGCCACTGTTTGCCCTCCACCATCTGCCGTGGGAAGACTCCGCGAATCGGGACATGGCACCGACTGGGCGCATGGTGGAACTCTAAGGAGATCACAGGATCGTCCTCGCCAAGGTCTTCGCAACCATCTTGGTCGAGGTGTTCGAGATCATCGACGACGAGGACTAGGACAAAGACCACCTCGCCGGACGCGTGTTCGTCGGCGCATTGGAACGGGAAGGTGGCTCCTGACTTTCCTGGGGAGCGGCTGAAAAGCCGCCCCGAACTGGGGGTATAGAACTTCGACATCTGTCGTCTAGACGGATCTAGGCTGACCGGATGGGTTCCAGCAGTCACCGTCGTCGTCGTAAGCCGTGGTATCGGCGTTTGCGGCGCTGGGTCATCAAGCGACGCACCCCGATCGGGCTGATCGCTGCCGCGGTCGTGGGGGCTGCCATTGTCGTGGTCGCGTTCAACTACAACCCAGCCCAAAGCGACAACGCCGGCACGGTGCCAGCTCCCGCAGTCACCCGAAAACCGATTCCAACGGCCACTCCGACTCCCACCGGTCCCAGCATCCCCGTTTTCACCCCCGGGCCAGGCATCTTCACGGCTACCGTCGACGAGCCCGGGCAAATACGCGGCAACCTGGACGGACAGAGCATCCTCGTCCGCTGGAACCCCGACGTACCCACCGTTGGTGTGGCGCTGTGGTCGCACGGTCAGGGCGGCAACGAGACCGCACTCGAAACTTCCACCTGGTTCGACGTCATAATGGAGAACGGTTGGATGGTCGCCTCGTCCGACATGGGCGGCAACAACTGGGGCAACGACGTCGGCGTTCAGTCTCTCGTCGACCTGTCACAGTTCGCGCGAACCCGTGCTGGCACTGACAACCAGATGCTCGTTGCAGCATCGATGGGTGGAGTGGCGACGTTGAACGCGCTGCGGTTCGGCGCGCTTCCGGGAGAGTGCTGGTACGGGGCGAAACCGGCGGTGGACCTTGCCGCGGTGGCGCTCACCGCCCCGAACGCTCTCGCCCAGGTGCGCAACGCCTACGCAGGCACGATGCCACCGTTGTGGAACCCGGCGTCTGGTGACCCGCTGCTTCCGGTTGCTCGCTATCGTACGATCGCATCCCCGTCAGACACGATCATAGTGAAAGCGCAGAACGCGGACCTGTTACCCAGCATCGTGGCTCCTGGCTCCGAGATCACCGCCGTCCAATCGGTCGGCGACCACGAAGACATCTCGAATTTGAATCCGGTAGACCTCGCGGAATTCGCCGCGGGTTGTGTGTGAAGAGAAAGTTCGCTGCCGCGGCAGGTCTTTGCTCCGTTCCTACTCGCCGCGACGCTCCATATGCCGATGATCGTGCGGTTCGCGGCATCCGACTGTTCTGTCTGCTCCGGCGGCTTGATGTGCCTATTCACCATCGTGCTGGCTACGCGGCTGCAGTGCGCCGCAGCTTCAAACGCAACGGCGTGCGCCTTCGGTGCTGCGAACCGGTGGACCTGTGAACCCGCTTCTGCAAGGGCACCAGACCTCCCGAAGGAGATGGATCGTCCATCTGGTGCGACCCGAGACGGGGATCGGTCGCCCCACGCCTTCACCGCGAGGGTGTCCGAGAAGATGCCCTTCATCACTCGGTCGCCGTCAAGCTGTCAAAATGATCCCTGACCGAATTCGTTCGTTAATCGCCGCGAAATCAAAGTCAACTAGCATCGTGGCAAGCGTAGTCCGCTCTCGGATACTGACGCATACAGAGAACCAGGAGACGCATTGTCCGAACTGATCGATGAACTGCGGAATGAAAAGATTCTTTTCGTTGCTTCGACCGGCGGGCACCTCGCCCAACTCGTGAGGATCTCCGAGATGATCCAGCCAGGCCATGGGTCGATGTGGGTTACGTTCGACAACGCGCAGAGCCAATCGCTAGTCAGCAACTTCGATCACACCTTCGTGCCATACGTCGCACCCCGGGACTACCTCGGCGTGGCGAAGGCACAGCGCACCGTTCGGAAGCTGGTGAAGAGCAACAATTTCACCGCTACGGTGAGCACAGGGGCCGGATTGGCGCTGGCGTCTCATGTCGTACCGATCGGTATGCGACGTGTCTACATCGAGAGCGTGTCACGACTCAACGGCCCGTCCTTGACGGGACGGATCCTGTCGAAGGTGCCCGGAGTCGAACTTTTCACGCAGCACCAGCGGTGGTCCGACGCCAAATGGAAGCACGAGTTCTCCGTCATGGATGCGTACACGAGGGATCACAATTGGCGCGCTGCAGCCCCAACGCCTCGTAGAATCTTCGTCACACTCGGAACGATCCGCCCCTATCGTTTCGACTCTCTCGTGGACACGATCGTAGGGTCGGTCGGACCGGATACCGAACTCGTCTGGCAACTCGGTGTTACCGATCGCGACGATCTGCCGGGCCGGGTCTACCCGGAGATGAAGTCGGCTGAGTTCGACCGGTTCGTGACCGAAAGTGACCTGGTCATCTCTCATGCCGGAGTCGGCACACTGATGAAGCTCATGGATATGGGCGTTCCGACGTTGGCTGTTCCGCGTCGTGCGGAGCGGGGCGAGCACGTCGACAATCACCAGTTGCAGATCGTCGAAGAACTCCGCCGTCGTGAGTTGGTACCCACCGCAGAGGTAGCTGAGATCGATGCCGGAATGCTGGCTAAGGCGAGCGCGATCCGGGTTGTCCCTGCATGATCGGCCGAACGCCCCGCCGGGCACCGCTCATGCTGAGCTGGATTCGCCGGCATGGTCGTAGCGACGGCATCGCTCGCTTTCTGGGCGCAGAGCTCGTGTACGTTCACTCGACTGCGCCGTCGCTCCCACTGCGATATGTAATCCAGGCATTTCATACCATTCGAGTGCTCGTACGTCTGAGGCCTTCGGTTGTCGTGCTGATGCTTCCACCTGCTGTCGCGGTCTGGGTGGTCGCGCCCCTCGCGGTGATCTTGAAGTTCGCTCTGATCGGCGACCTGCACAGCGGTGTGTTCAATGATCGCCGGTGGGCCTGGGCTGCTCCGTCCACTCTCCGAATCCTGAAAAGGCGCGGCGGAGCGATCGTTACGAACGAGACGCTTGCCCGGATACCGCGGGCTGCGCAGGTGCGCACGCTCGTCATGCACGACTTGATCGACGCATCAGACTTTTCCAAAGCCACTGTTCCCACGGGACCACTGGACGCACTGGTGGGTGAGAAGTACCTACTAGTTCCCGTCACGTATGCCTCGGATGAGCCCATCGCCGAACTCCTGAGAGCGGCCCGCGGGTTGCCGGAGGTGAAGTTCGTACTCACCGGAAGAGCGCCCGAAGAGGTCCGCGCTGCTGCTCCGAAGAACGTCGTGTTCAGTGGGTTCGTGAGCGACGAAGTGTATTCTTGGCTGCTGGTCCAATCCGCCGCGGTGATGGCCTTGACCACTCGGGAGAGCACCATGCAGCGGGCGGGATATGAAGCCCTTGCGGCCGGCAAGCCTCTAGTCACGAGCAATACTGAAGCTCTGCGTGAATACTTCACTAAGGGCGCGGTCTTCGTGGAGCCGACCGTCGATTCACTGGCGTCCGGGATTCTGGACGCGCTGGGCCGCGGTGCCCTGCTAGCTTCGGAGATGAGCGACCTCGCGGTCGACCTCGAAGGGTCGGAACAGCAGTCGTTGATCGAGTTTCGTGGGTGGGTCGATACTTTGATGGGTTCGAACTGATGGCGGAGCCGAAGCGATCGACGAAGGTCGCCATCGTCTGTTACAACTCGAGTGAGCTGGTGGAAGCACTCCTGCAATCGTTGAAGAACGAACCCATCGAGAACATCGTCATCGTGGACAACGCTTCGACCCCGTCTCAGCGAAGCGAGCTTGAACGAGTTGTTGGTGAGCACGAAAACGTGAAAGTCGAGTTCGGTTCCCAGAACCTCGGGTTCGGTGGAGGAGTGAACAAGGCGTTGGCCCTGATCGATCCCGCGGATGACGACGTTGTCTGGGTTTTGAACCCCGACACGTTGGTGTCGCCCGGGTCTACATCGCTGATGGTCGAGGCGCTCTCGACTTTCGACATCGTCTCGCCCACGATCATGATGGGTACGGCCGATGAACCGAAAATCTGGTATCGAGGCGGCACGGTCTCATTGCCGACCGGCACCGTACGACATCTTGGGTTGGGGGCGACCTCAAACCGAACCGAGTCACCGTTCGCCACAGAGTTTGTCACCGGTGCGGCCCCGATGTTCACTGGATCCACATGGCGGAAGACGAGTGGATTTCGATCCGAACTCTTCCTCTATTGGGAAGACGTCGACTGGAGCCTCCGGGCCGGGGGGTTGGGATTGACGCTGGGCGTCGTACCGGCCGCCGTCATCTGGCATCTGGTCGGAGGGTCGGGGGACACGACCGGTGGCAAGAGCGCCACCTACTATTACTACATGCAGCGCAATCGGTTCCTTGTCGTGGCTGACCACGGGTCCCCAACGCTGTCGCTTCTCTTTGGCCGAGGAATGCTAGAAACAGCCCGACTATCTGCGCGGCCGTTGAAAGAAAGCAACGGCAGATTCGTCAAGTTCCGTGCTGGTCTCCGTGGGCTCATCGCCGGCGCACGACGCCGGCGACCTGTCCCATCTGGCGTGTGACGAATGGTTAGCTCACAGAGGTACCGAAGCAGCGGTGGTGCTGGCCTGTCGGCCGGCACCATTCTCCTGTCCGTCACGTCGCTTGGACTCGTCGGATTCTTCATTTGGCTGGCGGCGGGCGACAAGGACGTCGCGTGGGTCATATTCATGGGCTTGGTCGCAATCACGAGCTTCGCCTTCGTGCTGATGGACAAGCCCATCCACCTTGCTGTGCTGCTCTTCACGGCTTCTCTGTTGCAACGGGCTCTTGGCGCCATCTTCGAGAACCCTAATGCTCTCCTATTGGATGACCTCGTTCTGGTGTCCGTCGCACTCTGGGTGGTGAGCCAGTTCCTTCGGAGAAGAAACATCTCGTCACGCACGGTGGTGTTCATCCTCGTCTTTTTCCTGATCATGGCCGTTGCGTTCGTTCAAGCCACCAACACGTCGATCGCGATCTATCAGCTCCGGCAGATCCTCGTGCCGGTGATCCTTGTTCTCTTCGGCATGTGCCTGACGAAGGAACAGGTGCAGAAGCTCACTCCATTCGTGATTTTTCTCGGGGTCATAGGCGCCCTCTACGCGGCGTTCGAACTGTTGGGCGTCTATCCCGTTGACCCAGCTGGCTATTCCGGCTTCCAGTCGACGGGGCCGACCCTGTCGTACGGCCGCGATCTGCCGGGCTTCTACTACTACTACCTGCCGGACGGTGAAGCCCTCATCCGCACCGGCGGGTTGCTGCTGAATCCGCCTTCCTTCGGAATGTACTGTGGTGCGGCCTTCATGTGGGTCTGGCTCGATCCGGGACGCAGATCGATGGCCGCAAACCTCAGCCTCAGCGCCATCCTGCTGTTCGGTGCCATCTCGAGCTTCTCACGAGGTGGATTCGTCATCCTCGCCCTGGCGATACTGCAGCCCTTCCTGACCCGGAAATCTGGTCAACTTGCGTTCATCCTGGTGGCCGCCGTTATCGGTTTCGTTGCTCTACAGGAGTTCTCTGACGATGGCCAGAGCGGACGTCACGTCGACGGGGCGTTCTACGGTTTCCAGTACGCCTTGACGCATCCGATCGGCGGTGGGTTCGGTCGCGTCGGGAACGCGGTCGCCAGCCTGACCGGGGAGTCGACGGATGCCGGCGAAAGTCTGGCAGCCATCTTCTTGGCCGCCGCAGGATGGTTCGGCATCCTCGTTATCGCCTACCTGATTTATCGAGGAGTCAGAGCTGGGCGGACGATGAACGGCGCCGCGCTAACGGCGGCAGTGCTGGTTGCCCTCCTGTCCGAGACAGCGGGCGGACTCGACGCGACTGGAACGCTGTGGATTCTCGCAGGCACCGCGTTGGGCTACGGATCACGGGCGCAGCTACCGGTTGGGGGCGCGGATATTGACGAACCGGACTCCCGGAGTTCTACGCCTATAATCACGACGACCAGACGGCGCTGATGAGACTCCGCACACGAGTTTGCCCGAGGTGAATGAGTACCGGCAGGTGCCCGGATGGTATCGTGGCAGAGCTGTCAGAGGCACCGCTGCCTTGGCATTATTGTGCTGGCAAGTGGAGGGGTAAATTTGGCGCGCGTACTGGTCCTATGGGCCGATAATCATTCGGCGAATCTGGGCGTTCGAGTCTTGGCTCAAGGCATGGCCGAGCTCGCGCGAGCGGCGTGGGGACCCGAGACCGTGGTCGAGTTCCAGAACTTCGGAGCTGGCGACTCGGACATCTCATTCGGCACCCGCACCATTGCTCGTGACTTTGGCCGCCGTAGCGGGCCCATCAAGAGCAAGTTGCGTCAGTATGACGCGATTATCGACTCCGGTGCCGGCGACAGTTTCACCGACATCTACGGCGCGCGACGCCTTCTGACGATGCACTACGTGCACCGTTCAGCGAAGCAAGTCGGGGTGCCGCTCGTGTTCGGTCCGCAGACGATTGGTCCGTTCAACACCCGCTGGGGCCGCACTATCGCCAGACGGTCGCTTCGTGCATCCACCGGCGTGCTGGTGCGCGACAGCATCAGCGAGACCTACACCAAGCGGCTCGGGTTCGTACCGGCAGCGCACGCCACCGATGTGGTCTTCAATCTCGAGGTCCCAGAACGTCGCAAGCGTTTTGAGGTCCTGTTCAATGTTTCCGGTCTCCTCTGGAGCGAGAACTCCCATGTCGACTACGTTCGGTATCAAGCCGCGGTTCGGTCGCTCATCCAAGGTCTACGCGACTCCGGCCGCGAGGTCGCACTGCTTGCCCATGTCCTGGCAAATTCGACCCACGATGACGACACCTCAGTCGTCCGAGAGCTCGCCGCGGAGCTGAACATCCAAGCCTTGGTGCCGGAGGATCTGGACGACGTGCGTTCCATGGTCGCGGACGCTGACCTCGTAATCGGCTCGCGTATGCACGCCTGTTTGAATGCACTGTCTGTGGGAACGCCCGCCATCCCCTTGGCCTACTCTCGCAAGTTTGCCCCGTTGCTTGACGACATCGGATGGAATCACACCATCGACCTCCGTAAATCCGACACGGTCGCTGAAGAAGCCCTGGTGATCGCAGGGCAAGCGGCAGAAGGTCTTCTCGATGCCGATGTCTCATCGCTGCGCACTCGCACTAGCGAGAGGCTGCAGGATGCGGCAGACGCGCTCCGAGTGAGAGTCCCGTCCATAGATGGCTGAGCGCGTGCCGGCCTTGGATCGCTCGGTCGGGCGGGTTCTGGCGAACGACAACTGCTCCGGTTGTGGAGCCTGCGAATTGATTTCGGCACGCATCGGCATGGAACTGTCTCCGGACGGATACCAGAGGCCCCGACTTAGCACTGGGTCCGTGGTTGATCGAGCGTCCGATAGGCGAGAAGCGGCGCTCTTCGACCGAGTCTGCCCTGGCAAGCGGATAATGGCCCCCCGGGTGGAAGGGGCCGAGCACGAGATTTTCGGGCGCTATGTGAGCGTTTGGGAAGGTTACGCCAGAGACGACACAACTCGATTCATGGGTTCAAGTGGCGGCGTGATCACCGCGATGACCGAGTGGATGCTGAAGTCCGAGATTGTCAATCAGATCACGGGAAGTGCGGCAAAACCGACCAGACCGACCACAACGGTGCCCGTGACGATCATGACCCGGGCAGAAGCGTTAGAGTCAGCGGGATCTCGCTATGGACCGGTCGCGAACCTGGCGGGATGGAAAACCGGCGACCCAAGGGTCGGCCTCGTCGGGAAGCCGTGTGAGGTGTCGGCCGCCAGCCAGCTCCAGGATGCGCTGGGAATCGACGCATCCGATCGTCCAGTGCTCCTTTCCTTTTTCTGCGCGGGCACCCCCAGCCAATTCGCCACGGATGCACTCGTTCGTCAGCTGGGAGTCGACCCAGGCGCAGCGGTGTCCATGAAATATCGGGGCGGTGGCTGGCCGGGTACATTCGAGGTGTCCGACGGAGCAACGACCGGCTCCCTGTCGTATGACGAGTCCTGGGGAAAGCATCTCGGACGGCAACTGCAACAACGATGCAAGATCTGCGTGGACGGCACCGGAGCCCATGCCGACATCGCCGTGGGCGACTACTGGATGGCCGATGAGAACGGTTATCCGCTCTTCGAGGAAGGCGCAGGAAACTCGGTGGTGATCGCGCGCACCCAACGGGGACACGAACTGCTGCAACAAGCAGCGCTTGCCGGAGCGATCGCAATCATGCCGTTGGAGTTGGACCGGGTGAGGCCCGTGCAACCGCTGCAAGTCAAGCGCAAACTCACTCTGGTCGGCCGTTTGCTCGGCCGGCGACTGGCGGGGAAGGCCGTTCCAAAGTACGCCGGCTACGGCTTGCTTCGACTCGCTCTGCGCAACCCCGCCAACACGGCTCGAGCCGCATTAGGGACTTTCCGGCGGTCGTTGCGCCGATCCGCGGACAACCGATGAAGCGTGCCTTGAACCTCCTAGTGCGTGCCCTTCGAGCAGAGAGTCCCTCTCTGATCGCGCTGGGAAGAATCTCTGTCTCGTTTTTTGGCTTGATCACGGCCCCGATCGTGGCGAGAGCGATCGGGCCGGATGGGCGCGGCGAAACCGCTGCCGCGATAGGCGTCTTCTTTCTCGTGGGAATCGGGTTGGCTCTCGGCGTTCCGCTCGAGGTGCGGCGTCGGGTGTCCATCGGCACAATGCAGCCGGTCGTGCGAGCCTCGCGCAGGTTGATTGGTTTCATGTTCCTCCCCGCAACGGGAGTCTCCGCGATCTTGTACTTCACCTTGTTCGCAGGGTTCGAGCCACCAGTGCGCCTCGTCGCCGCGATCGGAGTCGTGTTGACTCCGCTGATGTCCAGTTGGCTCACCGACAACAGCGTGCTGCTGGCCAGTGGACGCTATCGCGCGCAGTTGTTGCTGCTGGTCGCTCAGCCCGCGACCTATCTGATCCTTGTCTTGGTGTTCTGGCTCTCGGGAATGGCGAGCACGATGACGGTGCTGATCGCCAACATCGCCGGCAACGCGATCACGTTCCTGATGGGGCAGATACTGGTAAGGGTCTCGATCTTCGGAGAGGCCGACAATTCCTGGCATCTCCTGAAATCTGGAGTCAGGTTCAGCGGCAGTGCCTTGGCGGAGGCGGCGACCAACCGATTGGATCAAGTTCTGGCGCTGCCGCTGCTTGGTGCGTACAACGCCGGTCTCTACTCAGTGGCGGTCACGATCGGTGGAATTCCGATCGCAGTCGGCCAGGCGCTGGGGGCAAGCTACTTTCGTCCAGCGGCTGTAGCCAAAGAGGAGCAACGGCGAGCAATCGTCGGAGAAGGCGCGCGCGCCGGAGCCGCGCTCGCAATTGTCACCTGTGCTGTACTCGCGGCAATCGTTCCATTCGGGGTGCCACTTCTTTTTGGCGCGGAGTTCGCTCCTGCGGTTCCGATCACACTCATCTATCTGATCGGTTCCGTGTTCATGGTGACGGCGTATGTCTACTCGATGCTGCTCGCGGCCCTCGGCCGAGGTGGCGCCATGAGCATCGCCCAGCTAGCCTCGCTCGCGGTGTCGACGATCCTATTGTTCGCGCTGGCACCCTCGCTTGCTGCTCCTGGAGCTGCTCTGGCGTCGACGGCCGGCTACATCACGCTAATCGTGTTCTTGGCGGTCGCGCTCAGGCTGACGTTGATCGAATATCTACCGAAGCCGCGCGACCTAGTCAACGGTCTTCGTTCGCTTCTGAAAGGCAAGGGATGAGAATGCCCGCTCTCGATTCGGCTAAGTTCCCATCGATGCGTCAGTCGGCAATCGGACGTTTCGTCGTCAAGTTCTACAGAAGACTACCGGCGCGACATCGGCTGCTGGCGATAGCGGTCAAGGCGGAAGGTGGTCAGACCACTTCGATTTCGCTCCGTGCTGTGTTGCGGCAGCACTACGGTGTCAGCGCTGGTCCACACAGCTACGGGTCGCTTCTCACCCCAGGGTTCGCCGATCGCGGGACGACGATCGGGCCATACGCGTCGATCGGACCGAATGTTCGCCGAATCGGCGCTGCACATCCGATGCAGGCGCCGAGCCTCCACCCATACTGGTACAACCCCAAGCTCGGCCTGGTGGCCGCCGACAACGATGTTTCGCGTACGCCCTGTGAGATAGGCGCAGACACCTGGATCGGCGCAAACGTGACGATATTGCCAGGATGTCGCCGGATCGGCGTAGGAGCCGTCGTGGGAGCAGGGTCCGTCGTCACCAAAGACGTGGATGATTTCCAGATTGTGGTCGGTAATCCTGCACGATCGATCGGCAGTCGCCTGACTGCCGACGTGCAGAAGGAGTTGATCGCGGGCAAGCCTTGGGAGCTTCCGCCTGCGAAGTACTGGGCGGAGATCTCGCGCCTCTCCGCCCGAAACGGTGAGAACGCTGGATGAAGAACTCGCGGCTCACTCCGAAGCAGCTCCGCCGGGTGATCGTGCAGGTGCTCGCGGGTGTCGTCGCGGCGGCGGCCGCTATCGCTCTGATCGGTCTTCCGTTCTACGTGTTTCCCACTGTCGATCAGCCGGAGCGGGCCGACGCCATCGTCGTGCTTGGGCCGCCGAAGGCAACCCGGATCGCTCTCGCGGAGAAGCTGGTCTCGGAAGGCTACGCCGAAACGATCCTGATCTCGGTGCCACCGACGAGCAGGTTCAGCGCGAGTTCATTGCCGGCCTGCACATATCCGCCGGCAGGCGCCGACGTCACCTGTTTCTTAGCCGATCCCTTCACGACACAGGGCGAGGCCCGGTTCGTGCGGGCTCAAGCCCAAGAGAACGGATGGAACAAGGTCTTGGTCATCACGTCGACGCCTCACGTCTACCGGGCACGGCTGATTTTCGACCGCTGCATCGACGGGGCGTTGTTCGTGGCTGATCCGCGGAATCTGTCACTGGGAGACTGGATCTACCAGTATCTGTACCAAACCGGCGCGATGCTCAAGGCGAGCGTAAACGACGAATGCTGAACAGAGGAGTGCAATGAAGATCTCGGTAATCGGATGCGGCTATCTCGGCGCGGTCCACGCAGCGTCGATGGCGGAACTCGGCCATGAAGTGATCGGAATTGACGTCGACCAGCGCAAGATCGAAGCCCTGGCGGCAGGTAGAGCACCGTTCTTCGAACCAGGTCTGCCGGAGATTCTGCTCTCTGCCAGCGCATCCGGCCGACTGACTTTCTCGACGGAAATGGCGAGTGCGGCGGATGCGCAGGTGCACTTCATCGCTGTCGGGACACCGCAGAGAGTCGGATCGTATAGCGCCGACATGACCTACGTTGACGCTGCCCTCGAGTCTCTTCTCCCGTTCCTCAAAGACGGAGATCTCGTCGTCGGCAAGTCGACGGTTCCGGTCGGAACGGCAGCCAGGCTCGCCGAGCGGGTGCAGGAAGTGGCGCCCGGCGCGAACCTCGCCTGGAACCCCGAGTTCTTGCGTGAAGGTTTCGCCGTGAAGGACACGATCTCTCCTGACCGCTTGGTCTACGGCGTTTCGCCTGAGCCGGAGGCTGCGGCCGCTTCGAAGGCGATTCTCGACGAGGTCTACTCGAAGGCGCTCAGCGAGGAAACCCCTCTCGTCGTGACCGATTACGCGACAGCCGAACTCGTCAAGGTCTCGGCCAATGCCTTCCTGGCCACGAAGATCTCCTTCATCAACGCGATCGCCGAGATCGCCGAGGTGACAGGTGCGAATGTGACCGAGCTCGCCGACGCGATCGGATTTGACGCCCGCATCGGCCGCCGGTTCCTGAACGCGGGCGTCGGGTTTGGTGGTGGCTGCCTCCCGAAGGACATCCGCGCCTTCGGCGCCCGTGCCGAAGAGCTCGGCCGCGGTGAATCGCTGGCCTTCCTCAAAGAGGTCGATGCGATCAACCTCCGTCGTCGTCAGCGCGTCGTGGACCTCGTACTCGAACTTCTTGATGGCCAGGCTTTCGAGAAGCGGGTCGCAGTTCTAGGGCTCGCGTTCAAACCTGACTCGGACGATATCCGCGACTCCCCGGCCCTTGACGTCGCCGTGCAACTCAACGGTCTCGGTGCGATCGTCAGCGCGACCGACCCTGAGGCGATCCCGAACGCCCACGCCAAGCATCCGCAGCTCCATTTCGTCGACGACGTAGCTGACGCGGTCAAAGATGCGGAGGTCGTCGTGCTGCTGACAGAGTGGAAGGAGTACCGTTCGCTCGTTCCGGCTGACATCGAGGGTCTGGTCGCGGGTAGGCGGATCATTGACGGACGCAACGTGCTGGACTCTACATCCTGGCGGGCCGCGGGGTGGGAGTATCGGGCGATGGGCCGTCCGTAAAGAACGGCGCTTATTGCCGAGCGGTGCGGTGCCGACCTTGTATACAAGCAGCGTAAAGTGATCCTGTGAGCAATAAAAGCGTCGACGTCGCCCTGATCGGCGGGGGCATCATGAGTGCCACCCTCGGAACCATGATCAAGCAGCTTCAGCCCGACTGGTCCATCGTGATCTTCGAGCAGCTGAGCGAAGTGGGCCAGGAGAGCTCCAACCCCTGGAACAATGCAGGCACCGGGCACGCAGCGCTCGCCGAGCTGAACTACATGCCCGAGGCGCCCGACGGCACGCTCGAGGCATCGCGGGCCGTGAACATCAACGAGCAGTTCCAGGTGAGCCGACAGTTCTGGTCGTCGCTCGTCGCGCAGGGCGTGCTCCCGCATCCTGGATCGTTCATCAACCCGACCCCCCACATGACGTTCGTGAGGGGCGAAGAGAACGTCGACTACCTTCGGCGGCGCTACGAGCTGCTCAAGACGGAGCCGCTGTTCGAGGGCATCGAGTTCAGCGACGACCCGAAGGTGATCTATCAGTGGGCTCCGCTTCTCGTGCTTCAGCGCGAGAAGGACGAGAAGATTGCAGCCACCCGCGTGAACGCGGGCACCGACGTCGACTTCGGGTCGCTCACCCACCAGCTGATCGACAACCTCGTGCAGAATGGCGCGGTGCTGCGCACCGAGACCGAGGTCAAGAAGCTCAAGAAGCAGAAAAACGGATCTTGGAACATCACGACCCGCGATCGGGTGGGCAACACACCGCACACGATCAACGCGAAGTTCGTCTTCGTGGGCGCGGGCGGGCATGCCCTTCCATTGCTGCAGAAGTCGGGCATTCCCGAGATCAAGGGCTTCGGTGGATTCCCGATCAGTGGTCAATTCTTCCGCACCGACAACCCGGCTGTCGTTGCACAGCACCAAGCCAAGGTTTACGGCAAGGCGTCGGTTGGTGCCCCGCCGATGTCGGTGCCCCACCTCGACACTCGTGTGGTCGACGGTCAATCGTCGCTGCTCTTTGGCCCATACGCCGGCTTTAGCCCGAAGTTCCTGAAGTCGAGTTCGTGGACCGACCTGCCGGCGTCCATCCGCTTCCACAACATCGGCCCGATGCTCGCTGTTGCCCGCGACAACTTCGACCTGATGAAGTACCTGATTGGCGAGCTGCTGGCGAGCAAGAAGAAGAAGTTGGCGGCGCTGCAGGAATTCATGCCAACGGCGAAGGCGGAGGATTGGTACCTCATCACGGCAGGCCAGCGGGTTCAGGTGATGAAAAAGGATGCCAAGCGCGGCGGTGTGCTGCAGTTCGGCACCGAAGTGGTCACGTCGGCCGACGGGTCGATCGCCGGGCTGCTCGGAGCTTCGCCCGGGGCATCTACAGCTGTACCGATCATGGTCGACCTGATTCAGAAGTGCTTCCCGACAGAATATCCGGTGTGGGAGAAGAAGCTGGCGAAGCTTATACCGTCGTTCGGCAAGGAGCTGAACCCGGATAAGAAGGCCAGCGAGAGGACGATCGCAGCAACCGCGAAGGTACTTGAACTCACACGGTGAAGCGCAGTTCTACCGCACCAACAGGTCCCCTCAACGCCTCTTCGCCACGTTTGTAGCGGAGAAGATGATCGGGGAGCCCATGAGCGGGCTGTCCTTTGGTTCGAACGGCGCGCTCCGGTACGGCGACAGCCGCCCTGCATAGCAATGTGACAAGCCGGCCTTATGGTGCAAGGCGGCCCTTGGCCTGATGACCCCGCAGCTGTACGCGTGTCGCCTTGTCGATAGGACGGCGTCACCTTCCACGCCCAACGCCGAGCTTCGAGGCTGCGCGAAGAAGCAAGATAGTTCCCAGGGAGGGGCTCGGTAGGATTGCGTGGTGACCGACGAGATGCCGAGCCGCCGATCCATTAAGGATGATTCCACGAGGGGGGAGAAGCCTCGACAGCGAGCGCGCAGGAGACGCTGGCCGTGGGTCGTTGGTGGCGTCGTCCTTCTGTTGCTCGCGATCGTCGCTGGCGCTGTCTGGGTCGGAACTAAGGCACTGACAGTCAAGGATGAACTCGAGGCCGCACAGCCACTTCTGTCAACGGTGAAACAGAAGGTCCTCGCCGGCGAAGCCTCGAGCGCGCAGGCTGATGCCAATGTCCTTTCGGAACACGCCGCGAAGGCACGCGAGGCTGCCTCCGGCCCAGTATGGTGGCTCGCTGAGCAAGTTCCGGGAGTCGGACCCAACCTGAGCGCCGTCCGCGTGGTTGCGGAGACCGTGTCGGATGTGGTCGATCAGGCAGTGGTTCCTGCTGTAGATCTGGGCGACACTCTCTCACCATCGGTATTCAGGCCGGTGGACGGCGCTGTCGATCTCGCCGCGATCGAGTCGGTGCTGCCCGTGCTCGAGCAATCGAGCATCGTCCTCACGAGCGCCAAGGAGAACGTTGGTGCCATTGACACGTCGACGCTCATCGGCCCGGTGAAGAACGCAGTCGACCAGATCGACAGCATGGTCGGCGAGATAGAGCCGGCGCTAGCCACAGCGAAATCGCTAGCTCCGGTGCTGCCGGGCCTCCTGGGAGCGGACGGGCCGAAGAATTACCTCCTTGTCTTTGAGAACTCCGCCGAGGTGCGGCCCCTCGGCGGAATCGCGGGCGCGCAGATCCTGGTCACCGCCGACCAGGGTAGGGTCACCATCGCGCAGCAGGCATCCGGCCGGGAGTTCGCGTTCGAATCCGAGCAATTCGCTGACAGTCACCTGCCCCGCGAGGCGCGCGATCTGTTCTTGGTTCCATTCGGTGTGCAGAGTCAGAACAACACCCTCACGCCGCGGGTCGACGTTGCAGCCGACCTGACCCGATCCATGTGGCAGAACCAGCGGGGAGTGACGGCAGACACGGTGGTCTTCGTCGACCCAATCGCGCTGTCGTACATACTGGATGCGACCGGTCCGATCACTCTTCCCGACGGATCATTGTTGAATTCTCAGAACTCCACCGACATCCTAATGAATGGCGTCTATCAGATGTATGCCGAGGATGCGGACGCTCAGGACGCTTACTTCGCTGCCGTGGCCGGAACCGCCTTCGGGGCGATCATGAACGGCAAGGTTGACATCCCGAAGTTCATCACTGCCGTACAGAAGGCTGGTGAGGAGCGGAGACTACTCGCCTCGAGCACCGATCAGATAGTCCAAGATCTCGTGGTCGACGCCGGTCTTCAGGGTCGCCTGCCGCAGGAGACCGAGACGTCCCATCAGATCGGCGTATACCTGAGCGACTTCCTGGGTTCGAAGATGGATTACTATCTCCGCACTGCGATCGCCGTCGGTCAGCAGCAATGTACCGACGGTACCCGCAAGGTCCGAGTGCAGGTGACGGCTACGAATATCCTCGATCCAGCCGCGGTCGAGGGGCTCTCCACCTTCATCACGGGGGCAGGGGGAAATGGATTCCGAATCCCTCTTGGCGACCTGCGAGTATTCACCTACGTGTATGCCCCCGAGGGTTCCACGATCGCGAGTATCACGGGCAGCACCAGTCAAGAAGATTCGACCACGGGCACGGATCAGTCGTACCCTGTCGCGCGCGGCGTCATCCAGGCTGCCCCTGGGCAATCGCAAACAGCAACCATTGACATCGACGTAAGCGCCCTTCCGGAGAAACAGGTCGAAACGCTCGTTGGCCCCATGCTGGCCAACCCCGACATGACCGATCTGCAGTTCACCTGTTAGGTCTCCACCTCGGAGGACCGTTAGCAAAGGCGAAACATTGGCGAGCTAGACTGTCGCCACACCTGGGGGGGACATGGCATCAGAACGCAATATTACGAGCCTGGAATCGCGGCGAAGCCGCTCTGGGCCGGCTGCGCCGACGGAAAAGTCTCCTGCAACACATAACATCCGGCGCGATGTGCAGGGGCTCAGGGCATTGGCAGTCGTCGCAGTGATTCTCAATCACATGCTCGGGTGGCCGGCAGGTGGTTTCGTCGGGGTCGATGTCTTCTTTGTGCTGAGCGGCTACTTGATTACCGGGTTGCTGCTTCGTGAACACGACCGGACGAAGACGATCTCCTTCGTAGGTTTCTACAAGCGCCGGGTTAAGCGGATCCTGCCTGCCGCGATACTCGTGTTAGTCGTCACGGTGACTGTGGCGTATTTCCTTACCCCGGGGAGCCGCTTCGTCCGGACGGCAACTGATTCGTTCTGGGCTTTGCTTTTCTCATCGAACTGGAACCTCGCACTTCAGGGAACCGACTATTTTCAGCAGGATCTTCAGCCCAGCCCGGTTCAGCATTACTGGTCTCTAGCGGTTGAAGAACAGTTCTACTTCGTGTGGCCCTGGGTGATGCTGGGGGTTCTCGCTGTCGGAATCAAGATCTTCGCGTGGAGTTCGGGACGACGAAGAGTTGCCGTCGGCACCACCATCGGAGTGCTCTCAGTCGCATCGTTCGTTTACGCCCTATATCTCTCGAAGGCAGACACCAATCTCGCGTACTTCAGCTCCTTCGATCGCGCATGGGAGCTCGGTGTCGGCGCCTTAGTAGCGGTATTCGGCGTGTACTTCACGTCTAAGAGCGTGACGCTGCGCACCGTGATGAGTTGGGTCGGATTCGCCCTGATAGTCGCAGCCTGCTTCGTCGTGGACCCCGCTCAGGGGTTTCCAGCGCCCGCGGCGGCGCTGCCAACACTCGCGACAGCGCTGGTGCTGCTGGCGGGCGAACAGGGGAATCAGCCATACCTTTGGCCCCTGACCAACAGAGCCAGTCGGTACGTAGGAGACATTTCGTACTCTCTCTACCTCTGGCACTTCCCGGTGCTGATCTTGTTGCTGGCGGTAATGCCGGGAGACAACATCTTCTACTACATCGTCGCCTCGGCGATCCTCGTCGCCGTCAGCGTTCTCTCGTACCATTTGGTCGAGGATCCCATCCGCAAATCCACTTGGCTGACTCCGGTCAAGCTGTCGACAAGGGAGCTTCGTCGCCGGAAGAAACGCCGGAGGAACTTCTGGCGGAGGACTACCCCGAGGATTGCCCTGTTCGGTGTCATGGGCGCCGTTGCAATTGCCTTGGTTTACGTCGCCTTCGTTCGCACCAACGACCTGCCGAACACGGCTGCTGCGGAGGTCGGTTTGAATGCGTCACAGGGTGTGGTCGCCGACGAAGGTGTCGGCGACGTCGATGACGCGACTCGATGCCGCGGCGCTGCAGCCATGGACCCCGCGTCAGACTGTTCGGATGTCGACTTGGGGTCAACTCTCACGCCGACAGCCGCGGATGCGCCCGACGATCAGATGAAGGTCGATGGCAAGTCGCTCTGCTGGATTCAAACGACTGGCGATCTGAAGCCATGTCCATATGGCATCCGGAATGCAGATTCGGTTAGGGTGGCGGTCGTCGGCGACAGCCATGCTCAGCATCTCCTACCCGCGGTCTTCGGTGGTGTCACTCAAGGAAATTGGGCGGTCGACGCCTTCACTGGTGATGGCTGTCTGCTCTCCACGAAGCTGACCGACAAGTGCGGCGAGATGATGCCGAAGATCCTTGATCGTGTATCGAGTGGCGAGTACGACATCGTTATCGCGCATTCAGCGCGAACGAAGGGCAACTTCCCGGAAGGTTTTGCGGAAGCCTTTCAGAGAGTTCTGGACTCTGGAACCAAACTTGTAGTCGTGCCCGATGTGCCGGCAGTGTCCGACGAGGCCATGCTTTGTTACCAGCGGGTCGGCTTCGATCCGAAGCAAAACGATTGCGGTACTCCCCTCGACGGGCAGCTCCCCGACCCCTTACTCACGGCGGCCGCCTCGGTCGAAGGTGTGAATCTGGTTGATCTCACCCAGTATTTTTGTCGCGACGGCTTCTGCCCATCTGTCGTGGGCAATGTGCCGGTTTATCGCGATGGCGGCGCCCACCTTACGCAGACCTATGCGAAATCCCTTGCGCCATACCTCGCCGAGGGAATCGATCGGAGTGTTCCTGCGCCCGTTGGGTAATCGGGGGGTTCGGGCGACCCCGCGAGGTGAGCCCCCCACCGACTCTCGGGCGCCGGTTCGCAAAACGGGCACCAGGATTTCCCGATGCGATTCTCGATGAGGACCCAAACGACGCCGTGTGATTCGCATGGCTGCACTGTCGTGATCATCTTGGTTCCTCTTCAACCCAGGAACGACGAAGCCAGGCGATCGCGATAACTGCAGCGATTGCGCCGATTGCTCCGCCCGCGGAATTTGCCAGCACGTCTCGGACGGTCGCATACCGGTACGGCAGGAATTGATACTGGTAGACCTCGATCGAGATCGAAAGGGCTAGGCAAGCCACAATTGTGACCCACCACCAGCGCGGACCGAACAGCAAAGCAATCAGGACGCCGAGTGGCACGAACATTGCGATGTTCGCTGCAAATTCGACGACGTTGTAACTGACGAACTCCGGCAGCCCATGTTGGTGCAAGACGCGAAGGGCACGGAACAACAGCCCGCCTGATCCTGAGTCGACGGGCGTTGGCCAAGCGACCACGACCAATACAGCTATTCCGTACACAATGATTAGCACGGTGGAGACTTGCCGCACTATCGGCGATCTGTACAGGGTGCCTCCCTCTGGCTGAGCTCGATCATATCGAGACCGCGCTTACCCATCTCATCGGCACAGAATGGAGGAATAGGATTTTCACGCGAGGGGCGGAGTATGGGGCGCGCGAAGCGGGCACATTTCAGCGTGTGGGCGAGCTTGATCGCAGCGACGTTGATGTTAGCGTCTTGCGTCCCCGCCACGGGTCCTCCGAAGGCGACAGACTCGTCTACCAGAAGTTACGGGTCAGAAGACAGCGCTACCGCGACACCCGCAGATCAGGACGCAGTGGCGCCTGCACCGGGCGATACTGCGCCATCGACACCGACGACTCCCGACGAATCGGCCTCAGCGTCGACGGTCGATGGGATCAATTGCGACGGATTGGCGGCCTGGTTTGAATCAGACGTGCCCTGGCACGCTGTCACGCCCCCTCCTAAAGTCCGAGCGGTATCCCGTGCGGTGCCGGTCACCTGCATAATTACTGCCACTCCTGGCGTCTCCTGGGTTGCGTTGATCAAGGGGGACACCCAAGCCATCTCTGCTGCGCTTGTCGATGCCGGGTTCGGATTTCTGGACAACGTCAGCTCCTTCGACACTCATGTGAAGGGCGGCTTGGAGGTTTCAGTGATGTTCGATGTATCGACTATCGAGGGCACCGACCCTTCCTTCGTCCAGCTGACTGGGCTGCGTGACCCTGATGAGTACTCGTTGTGGACGATCTCAGCGGGCGCGTCGCAGTAGGCGCTCATCGTGCTGCGAGGGCTGGTCCGCCGCTGGACATAAGGGCGGAAGTCAGTCCGCGTCGATGTAGCGGTGTAGTGCCTCGCGCACGACGTCGGTGAGAGTGCGGCCTTCGCTCTGCGCCTTCGCCAACGCGGCGTCGTAGAGGTCGACAGGGATGCGAAAGCCTTTGACTGGGGTTTTGGGCTGATTGGGCACCATCTAATATTGGCACGAATTAGTTGAGCAAAAGTCTGGTTAGGTGTTGCGTCACCCGATAGAATTGGGCCATGACAGCCACTGAATCAGAGCGGATCGTCGGAGCATCCGACGCCCTCGAAAAGCGAGCTCGTCTTATTGCCGCGGCACGAGGCGAGAACCTGGAATCCATACTCATCACCTACCTACGCGAGTACGTGCGGGGTGAGGCCGCATGAGGGCGCAGCCGACCGTGCGGTTCGTTGCTCGCCTCCGACGGTGCCGCAATTGCGGCATCCGGGTGCGGCGCGAAGACATGGTCTACAACGCTCGCGCCTGTTCTGAGGATTGCGCCGACGAGCTCTGGATACGCTCACGGCACGGGGTCGGGTAGCGGCTACTCCAGCACCGAGCGGGTCGCCGCGAGCGCGCCCTCGGCGTCGGTGGCACCCGCGCCGGCGAGCAGGGCGCGCCACAGCGCGCGCAGCGCCGCCTCGGTGTCGACCGGCTGCACACCGTGGTTCTCGGCCTCGAACAGCCCGAGGCCCGCGGTGAGAATCATCCCGCCCACCGAAGCCGCCGACGACGCGCCGCCGTCAGGCAGCTGCCCGAGCCGCACCGCGTCTTCGACGTCGGCCGTGCTCAGATCGCGCCAGCGGAACGGCGGCTCGGCGATGTCGACACCACTCGACCCGCGCTCGAGCAGCAGACGGATGGCAGCACGCCCCTGCGGGTCGGCACGCGCATCCAACGCCACCGTCAAGATGAAGCTCAGCAGCCGGGGCAACCCCGCCGGCACCGAGCGATCGACCGACGCACGGAACGCCGCCCAGCGCTCATAGTGCTGCGAGACGATCGCGCTCGCGATCTCCTGCTTCGACCGGAACTGGTGGTAGCCGAGCGCCGACTTCGGCTTGCCCATCGCCGCAGCGATGCTCGTGAACGTCGCACCCGCATAGCCGTGCGCCGCGAACTCGGTGGCCGCGGCTGCCATGATCTGCGCGCGGGTCTCCGCCTTCTGTTCCTGACGGATCGACACCACTCCAGCGTACCGCGACCCCCGGACGGGGGCCGTGCACAGAGAAGTGCGGGTGGCACCTGGGGCGCCACTGCCTGCCTGCTCTCAGCGCCACCGGTGACGGACAGGGCTGCGACTCAACGCGATAACACACAGAGTGATGGCAGCGGCGAGCACCAGACTGACGAGCCCCGTGCCGATCCCGACACCGCCGCGCTCTGGTGCCACTCCGAACCAGTCGGCGAAGGATGCTCCCACCGGCCGGGTCAGCACGTAAGCGATCCAAAACGCGACTACTCCGTTCAGGCGGAAGAAGCGATATCCGACGGCCGGCACCGCGATGGCTGCGGTGAACAGCACTCCAGATCCGAAGTAGCCGAGACCGAGCACGGTGGCAGTCAGGTCGCCGGCGGCCGTGCCGAGCGCGAAACTCGTGAGCACGGTGGCCCAGTAGAAGATCTCCCGGCGCGTACTGTCGATCCGATGGATCGACAGTGTTCGCTCCGTCAGGTACCAGGCGCTGAACACGACGGCTAGTGCGGCCGCGAACGCACCGGTCGAGATGGCGTACGGGATGTCGAACTGCACGTGCGCCACATCGGCGGACATCGTGCCGAACACACTGACCATCACCACGGTCAGCCAGTAGACCCACGGAACATACCGGCGGCTTTGGAACTGCAGGGCGAACACTGCCACCAGAGCCACGAACGCGACGGCGACCCCGACTACCGGGTCGATCGTGGTCACGATGAAATCGGATGTGGTCTCACCCATACCCGTCGTCAGGATCTTGGTCGCCCAGAACAACGCCGTGATCTCAGGAACCTTATTCGCGATGATGGCGACCGGTTGGCGCACACGTCCTCCTTCGTGATTCCACGGCGATGGGGCTGACAATATCGTTATGGTTTGAGAAGAACCGGCCAGGGTCAGAAAAGACAAAGTCCCGCCCCACCGCGCGAGCGATGGGGCGGGACAGTTCATGCGACTGGCGTCAAGCGGCCGCGCAAGCGGTGAGTGACTCCACCGCCGTCGACAGCGAGTTCTCGCCACCCAGCAGCGTCACACGGGTTGCCCCGAGCGAAGTGATCTGCGCCAGCGTCTCCGCGGGGATGCAGGTGCCGGGCACCGTGAACAGCGGGCCACCGACCTTCGGCGCCAGAGCAGACCCGGCGAGGGCGTCGGGGAAGTTCGCCCCGGTCGCCAGCAGCACGCGGTCGGCACTGGTGAAGAAGTGCGCGTTGATGGCCTGCGACGCGGCGTAGCGGTCGGCACCTCCGAGTCGCACCGTGGCGGTGATCGCCTCGGCGTCGGCCTGGATGCCGGGCGAGACCGAAGCCTCGCCACCGGCGATCGCGATCTCCTTCACCCCGAGGTCGGTCAGCAGCTTGGTCGTGGCGGCATCGAGACCAGAGGCCTCACCGTCGACCAGGATGACCGGACCCTGGGCACCGATCGCGGCACCCGCCGAGAGCGCATCCGGGAAGTTCCGTCCGGTGGCGAGCACAGCCGTGGTCGCACCCTTCGGGAAGGCCGCCGCAGCCACCGCGAGCGAGGCCGCGAACCGGTCGGCGCCACCGAGGCGGCTGACCGACGCAATCGCACCAAGCTGCTTCTCCACAGCCTTGCTCACGCTGGCCGTGCCACCGACGATCACGATCGACGTCGGCTTGAGCCGCTCGATCTCAGCCTTCACCCCAGCCGGCAGTGTGTCGGCCGTGGTGAGCAGCACCGGCGCATCGGCAACGGCCGCCGCGGGTGCCGCGGAGAGCGCATCCGGGAACACGGCGCCCGAGGCGACGTAGACCGTCTTCGCTCCGTCGGGGAACCCGTCCTTCGACGTGTTCACCGCGACCTCGTAGCGGTCGGCGCCACCGATGCGGTCGACGGCCGGTCCGACGGTCACCGGCGTGGCAGCCGTGAAGCGCGAACCGGCGCCCGTGGCAGTGAAGGTGCTGGTTCCGAACGGGGTGTCGGCCGGAACCGTCACCTCGAACGAGACCGTTCCGTCGGTGCTGACGACCGTTCCCACGGTGGCCGCTCCGAGCGTGAGGGAGACGGATTCGCCGGTGCGGAACCCGCTGCCCGTCACCGTCACCGTGTCGCCGCGGTTGAGCGACGCCGACGACGACGTGAGCGAGCCCGGAGTCGAGAGCGCGAGCGCCTCGGCACAGGCATCGCCCTGCGCACCGACCTCGGGAGCCGAGGGCAGTGAGGTTCCGTCGCGTGCAACCACGCCGTCGTCTTCACGAACGACGATCTTGCCGAACGAGTCACCGATCGTGGCGCCGCCCTGGGTGTCGGACGCGTTCGTGATGAACGACGCCGTCGCGCTGGTCGAGGTGGCCGAGTCGCCCTGCACGGGCACGGTCACCGTCTTGCAGACCTCACCCGGAGCGAACTCCACCTTCTGCATCGCCGACAGCACCTTGCCGCTCGACGACGACGGGATCGCGCTCACGAACACCGTCGCGGCCTCCTCGGCCGGCCGGGACAGAACGACCGGAACGTCGACCGAGCCGACTCCCGCTCCTTCTTCTACCGCGACATCCGGAATCGACACGACCGGACGGGTGGAGATGGTCGGCGTTCCGAGCGTCGGAGCGTTGAACAGGCTCAGGTCGGAGAGCAGCACGCCACCCGCGGCCCGGGGAGCGGTGAACCGCACCTGCTGGATGTCGGTGAGGTCGACGCCCGTGAAGGCGGAGACCGGCACCGCGATCTGCTGCAGCAGCACCTTGCGCAGCGGGTTCGTGGAACCCGGCAGCACGTTCAGTGCGTCACCGAACTGCGAAGCGGTGACGGATGCGCTTCCGCCCGATCCGTCGACGACGGTCACGGTGAGGTCGGTGCTGCCACCGATCGGCACCGAGTCATCCGGCGACACCCGGAACGACAGCGACTCGGAGCCCGAGAAGTCCGCCGCCGCAGCAGGCACCGGCACGCGGAGCTCGCCGGCAGCCGCGGAGGGCGAAGCCGGAGCGGTGTAGGTGAAGTGCAGCGACGGAGCCGAGGGCACCGAGGTGGCGCGGCCGTTGCCGTAGATGGCGCTGGTGAATCCGTAATCCGGAGCCTGCGCGAACTGCAGCGCGGTGACGCAGTACGGCTGGGTCGCCGGCACGTCGAGCGGGCTCATGCTCTCGCAGTTCTGGTAGGTGCCCGCCCCGACGGCCTGGATGGCGGTGTCGGGGGTGTCGAAGTTCGCGATGTCGACGCGGTCGGATGTGGGCAGTGTGGCCGAGACGCGCACGTCGGCACGACCGGCCGAGGCAGGCTCGGCGTCGGAGCCGTCGAACATCGGCATGAACTGCTGGTCGCCACCGAGGGTGAGACGGAAGAAGCCGGCCATGTAGGCGTTGCCGAAGGCGTACTGCTCATCAGCGGTGAGCCGGCTGGGAGCGGATGCGCCACAGGTCGGGTCGGTCTGGTTGCGATCCATGATCGACCAGTCGTCACTGGTGGCGACCGGGTACTTGTCCGGCGTCCACGCGGTGTTGAAGTAGTTGTGGTTGCCGCCCATTACGAGCACGGAGGAACGCAGCACGTCGTCGCCGTAGGCGTGACGCGAGTCGTCGATGTACTTCTGGCCCATCTGGTCTTCGACGTCGCCGTCGCAGTAGGGCAGAACCATCGCCGTGGGAACATCCGGAAGCGTCATGCGCGAGTAGTCGGTGGGAGCCATACCCAGAACGGCCTTGATGCCGAACGGCTCGCCCTGCTGGATGTTGAGCAGAGCGGCGCGCACGACGCCCTCGCCACCACGCGAGTGGCCCATGAGGCCCACGTTGTTCAGGTCGAGTCGGCCCTTCAGCGCTGCGGGGAGGCCGACGGACTGGCCGTCGTTCGCCTCCCGGAGGAGCGTCAGGTGGTCCATCACCAGTTGCGCGCGGGCTGCGGCACCGGTGTCATCGGCGAGCGAGCCGTCGAGGGCGTTGATCGCGTTGGCCGAGATCGACACTACGGCATAGCCCTGCGACGCGAGGATCTGCGCTGCGTCGTTGTAGCCGAGGTAGCTCTCGACATCGACCTGGCCTTCGTAACCGGTCGACTCGTCAGCCGGGTAGCAGGGCCAGGCGCGGGCGACCGCCCCCGACGGGATGGCGCCGGCGCACGAGGTGTGCCGACCGTGCAGGAACACCACGACCGGGCGCTCACCGGGGGCGCCGATCGGCATCCACACGGCGGCGCGGATCTCGCCCTTGCGGCCGAAGTCGCGGATGTCCTCCGCCTCATCGCCCAGGTTGTAGTCGTCGCGCTCGACCTCGTACTGCCCCGGGGTCGAGGGGTCTTCGGCGAGGGTGGGTGCATCCGGCTTCGCCAGCGGCACCTGGTCGGTCAGGGAGTGCAGCTCGGAGCTGTCGACCGGCGCCTCGATCGTGGGGTCGCCTGCGCCCGACCAGCCCTGGTCGACCTCGGTCGCGGTGGCGACCTCAGGGTCGGTGGTGGTGAGGGAGAGGGTGAGGCCGTCGAGCGACTGGGTCGCGATGCCGAGCTCGACGCCGTCGGCCCAGAGGGTGGGGGCGTCGCTCCGGATGTCGATCGGGGCCGCGAGGGTCTTCGTGACCTCGTAGCCGCCGGGAACCTCGACGACCGACCAGTCGTCGCCGGAAGCGACGGGGCCGGATGCGGTGGCCGTGGTGGTGGCACTGGTCGCACCGGCAGCGAAGGCCGGCGCGCTGAGAAAGACGGGAGTTGCTGCGACGAAGAGTGCTGTGGCGACGGCCACATTCCTCCACGCTCTTGCTGATCTGGACAAGATGCTCCTGGTTCGAGAGAAGGACGGTATCGCTCACGGGCGTTTCTCTCGCCGTGCGTCCATCGCACCGGCGGGAGAGCCTGAACCCGCCGGTGGGCCGAGCCCAAGATATAAGGGGAGATGCTCGCGATCGGCCGGGGAAACATGATCGCAACAGACTGTTTACCAGACGAGCGTCTGGGGAGTTTCGGACGCCGTGTCGTGCGAGACTCGGGGGAGATCGTTGGGGGGTGCCGATGACACTGGGGATGCCGCGCGAGGCGAGCGCACGCAGCGTCGTGCTCGCCATCTCGAGCGCGTCGCTGGCGCTCGGATCGAGCGCGCTCGCCATCGCTGCAGTACTGGTGGTGCTGCGCACCATCAACTCGCCGACCCACGAAGCCTGGCTCGCCTTGGTGTTCCTGGTGCCGATCGTGGTCGCCATGGCGGTGCGCCACCGCCGCGACGACCTCCGCGTCACGATCGCCTACCTCGCGGTCGCCGCGGTCAGCATCGGTTTCTACTCGTCGATCCTCATCAACGCGGCACCGGACGCGATCGTCGAATCCCCGTTTATCCTCTCCCTCCCGCAGATCGCGGTGGTCTACACGGTCGCGCCCCGCGTGCTCGGCCTGCAATCGCTCGTGCTGATCTGCACCGCCTACCTCCTCGGCCAGCTCGCGGTGTACGCGGCGGCGATGAACGCCGGCCACCTGCCGTCGTTCGACTACCTCACGGCCGCTTGCACCGCCGTCGTGGTCGTCATCTCGGCCGCCGATCTTCTGCTGCGGCACCGGACGGCGAGCGATCACCGCGCCGTAGCGCGCGCACGGCACGAGGCGGACGCCATGCACTACCAGCAGGAACTCGAATCGCAGGTCGTCGCCCTCTTCCACGACACCGTGCTGAGCGAGCTGACCGTGCTCTCGCACCAACCGCCCGGGCCACTCGGCGACGCGCAGCGCTCGGCGATCCAGCGCGACCTGGCGCTCATCGCCGAAGGCTCGTGGTGGCCCGACGACGCCTCCGCCCCCGGAGCTGCCACCTCGCGAGCGGGTGAACTGCCGGCCGGCCTGGCCGACGTCGTGGCGACGAGCCACGCCGAAGGCCTCGCCGTCGACGTCGACGGCGACATCGCCTCCCTGCATCGCTTCACCCCCGCGGTCGCAGCTGCCCTCGCCCTCGCTCTGCGCCAGACTCTCGTGAACGTTCGGCAGCACTCGGGCGTCGACCGCGCCGAGATCGTGGTCGACGGCGAAGCGGATGCGGTGGTCGTGATGATCGCCGACGCCGGCCGCGGCTTCGACCCGGCCGCGGTGCCGCCCGACCGCTTCGGGGTCTCGCAATCGATCCAGGGCCGCATCCGAGACGCCGGCGGGCAGACCCAGCTCTGGACCTCGCCCGGCAACGGCACCGCCTACATGTTCACGCTGCCGGTGGCACCCGAACACGCGTGGGAGCCGGGATGATCGGCTTCATCGCCTGGCGGGGGGTACCGCAGAGACTCGATCCGATCATCGCCCGGTCGATCTATCCCTTGGTCGGCGCCGCGGCGGTCGGGTCGCTCATCTACGCCATTCTCCGCACGCTCGCCGGAGCCGACGAGATCCGCGACCCCGTCTTCGCCGGTCTGGCGATCGTGTTCGTGGTGATCGCCGCCGTGCTCGTGGTCGTGGAAACCGAACCGGTGCGCACGCCGGTGCGCTTCGCGGGCCTCGTCGTCACCGTGCTGTCGGCGGTGCTCGCGAGCGTGTCGTCGAGCATCAGCACCTGGGGCACGTCGAACGTGATCTGGGACAACTGGGGTCCGCTCGTGACGGGCGTCGTCATCCTCGCGTTCGCGGAGTTCCGGCCGGGTCGCGACCTCGCCCTGGTCACGGCGCTGAGTGCGGTCGTCGTCGGCGCCACCGCAGCTCTCGAGACCCTGGCGATGCCGGCGATCGCCTCTCCGCTCACCTCGGCCGTGATCGCGAGCACGCCGGTGGTGCTGTTCGGGGTGGGCGCCTCGGTGTTCTCCTACCGGGTGAGCCTGCTGCTCTCGCGTGCGGCGGAATCCGCCGTGCGGGAGCAGACCGGACTGAGCCGCCGGGTGCGTATCCGGCTGCGTGAACTGCTGCGCGACTCGGGTCGGCAGGCGCTGTCGGTGGAGGTCGTGCCCTTTCTCGAGAGCGTGCTCGCCCGAGGCGAGGTGACCGAGGCCGACGTGGCAGAGGCGCGTCGCATCTCAGCCGTGCTGCGCTCCGTGATCATCACCGAAATGGGGCTGCCCTGGCTCCGGCGACTCGAGCGCGCGCATCCCGACGACCTTCGCGTCGACGACCCCGACGACCTGGCCGAGGGCTTCGCGATGGAGCAGAAGGTCGCGCTGCGGGCCGTGATCACGGCACTGATCGAGGTGCACACCACGTCGACGCGCTCGCCGGTGGAGGTGCGGCTGCGCGAGGTGGGCACGCATCGGAGCATCCTGTTGCGGGCGCCCTATGCGGGCGGCGAATCAGGCGTACGCATCCGTTTCGGCGCATCCATCACCGTCATGAACGCCGTGTTCGGTCGTTCCACCGTCACGGTCGACGACGGCGAGCTCCGGATGCTCTTCGCCTACGAACCGAGAAGCCCCGCGACTCAGTCGTCGAGGATCTCGTAATCGCGGCTGCGCGGCTGCACCACGGGCATCTCGTCGATGCCGGAGCTCAGTCGTGCGATCGCGGCCTCCGCGTCGTAGGCCGGGTCGGGCACGATGAACGCCATGATGATGGCGTGGTAGGAGATCGCGGCGAGCGACACCTCAGCCGGGCGGCCCTCGTTGTCGACGTTGTAGCGGCCCTCCACCAGGTCGGGGATGGTGGTGCGGGCGATGCCGAGGCCCTCGATGATGGCGGCGGCGGCCACCACGAGAGGGCGGTAGTCGTCGTTCAGGTCGGGGCGGAGGCGGTAGCCGACCGCGGGAACGATGTTGCGGTAGAACACCTCCATCTGGTCGAGGAAGGCGAGTTCGCTGTTGCGGAGCGCCTCGATGATGCGCTCACGCACGCGGGAGTCGGGGTAGGAGAGCGCGGTGGAGGAGAGCGCGACGTAGGTGCGCCACTGGATGGAGGACGTCACCGACTCGAAGTTCTGCTCGGCGGCGAGCCCGGTCACATCCACGAGGATGCGGCGGCGGCCCTCTTCGGTGCGCAGCTCGTCGGCGCGGAAGCCGAGGTACTCCCAGGTGGCCACGAGGGACTCCTCGTCGGCGCGACCGGGCGAGACCTGGTTCGCGACCTCGCTGAGGAGCTCTTCGAAGAACGCCTCCTTCGACTCCCAGATGCGGTAGACGGAGCTGCGGGGAACACCGGCCTCTTTGATCAGATCATCCATGAGCAGATGCTCGAAACCGACGGTGAGCCCGTTGGCCTGGACCAGGGACATCGCGGTGTCGAGAAGCTTCGCGCGCACCTCGTCTTTCGGCACGCGCGTGCGGCCCGCTCCGGACTTCGTCCAGCTGTTCTCAGACATGATTGCCCCTCTCAGCACCATTTTGAGACATAATGTCCCAAGTTGCAAACGACTTGCCGCGCTTCTATGCTCGGGACATCGGCAGCGTGCTTCGCGCGGACACGCCGGGCGGCCACCCACCCCCTGAAGACGGAGGATTCGAAGTGCTCCGGACGACGACTGTCGAGAAGGCGATATCGCGAAAGTTGAGCGGTGTCACGAATTGATCGCTCCGTAAGCAACGCGGCGGTCATTCCGGTCATCGCGGGTTCCCCCGCGTTCATCGTCGAGCCTGAGGCTCGACTGGCCACAGGCATCATCGGCGTCAACGGCGTCGCGCTCCCCGGTTTCGAAGACGTCTATCGGCAGCATTTCGAGTTCCGACGACGAGTCTACGTGGAACAGACGGGTCAGCTCGATCCATCCGACCTCTCCGCCGACGGAACCGACCGCGACGACGACGACGCCCGATCCATCACCTTCGCCGTTCTCGAGAACGCGCCTGAAGGGGTGCGAATCGTCGGAGTCGCCCGCACCATCATCAAAGGAGCCGACGGCGAGAACCGTCCGCTGCCGGTGGAAGACTTCTGCCCCGAGCTGTTCGCCGACGATCCGCTGGCCCTCGGATGCGTCGAGGTCTCCCGGGTGATCGCCCGGCACGAGCGGGTGGCGATGCAGGAGCTCATCCAATGGCATCTGTTCGCCCTGATGTCCGCCTACTTCTCTTCGCACCACGTGGGCCGCACCTTCGCCATCATCGAACCGTGGCTCGAACGCCACCTCGCGGGCGTGCTCGCCATCTCGCGCATCGGTGAGCCCCGCTACATCGAGCACTACCTCGACTACAACCTTCCGGTCGAGTTCGACCTCGCCGGCTCGGCAGCCCGCATCACCGAGCGCAACGCCACCATCCTCGGCACCCTCGCGGCGGCCGACGGCGCGCTGGAGTACTTCGGTCGCGTCTCGCGGGCCCAACGGGCGGCGGCCGTCGTCGACGCCGTGCCCGAAAGCGGATGAAGTCGCTCGACTCGCCCGAGTTCGCGCGGAACTACGGCTTCTGGAGCGAGGCGGAGCAGCAAGCCCTCCTCTCATCACGAGTCGCCATCGCCGGAGTCGGGGGAGTCGGCTTCCAGGTGGGCACCAAGCTCGCCCGGATGGGTGTGGCGAGCTTCAGCATCGCCGACCCCGAAGACTTCGAGCCGCAGAACGCCAACCGGGTGCCCGGCGCGACCACGGCGACCTACGGCCGGTCGAAGGCGGAGGTGTTCCGCGAGCAGGTGCGGGAGATCAACCCGGCCGCGGTGGTGCACGTCTACCGCGACGGCGTGACGATGGAGAACGTGGGGGAGTTCCTCGACGGCGCCGCGCTGGTGTTCGACGAGTCGGAGACCACGCATCCGGAGATCGGAACCACGATCGCCCGCCACGCGCGAAGCCTCGGAATTCCCGACGTGCTGGTGGTGAACGTCGGGTTCGCAGCTCAGGTCACGTCGTTCCACCCGAGCAGCCGCTGGACCTTCGAGCGCTTCATGGGTCTGCCCCAGAACGCGTCGCTCGAGGAGATCGCGGCGTCGAAGGTCGACTACTCGCGGTTCCTGCCGTACATCCCCGCCTACAGCGATCTGCGGGGCCTGGTGGCGATGACGACGGATGCGCCCGACGGCTCGGCCGTGTCGCTCCCGTCGATCGCGCCGGGCGTCGACCTCGCCAGCGCGATCGGCACGACGCAGGCGTTCCTGCACCTCACGGCGGGCGTCTCGAACCGCCGGCGGCAGCCGATCTGGGCGCCGCGGCTGGCCTACCTCGATGCCTACGCCTTCCGGGGCCGCATCGTGCGGGCGGGGCGGATGACGCACCTCAGGCACGTGGTGGTCGCCGCCGTGCGCGACCGCCTCGGTCGCAATCCGCAGGGCAGCTACACGCACGCCGACATCGCCCGGCGTGGACCGGGCGACACCTGACGCACGTGCTGCGCCGGTTCAGACCGCAACGCGCATGATCGGCCCGGTCGCATCGGCCGGGGTGTAGCGCTCGATCGCGTCTTCGGGGGTCTCGAAAGGCCCCGACCACGCGAACCGGTCATGTCGATGGGTGAGTTTCATGAACCATCCGTCTTTCAAGAGATAGACGGTGGCGAGCGGCGCACTGGTCTCCGGATTCTGGCCCGCGCGGCCGAGAGTGGCGATGGTGCCTGTCTTTCGAAGGATCACGATCTCGTTCACGTTTTCGAGAGTATCCGGCGCAGGTTAGCGGCGTGTTACGAGCAGAATACGAATCGTGCGCATTGTCGGCGACGACTGACGATCACGTCCCGCAAGCTTTGCGCAACCCTCGTTCGCCGATCGCTTCTACGGTGTAATGTGAGGCCAACGGGGACGTCGAGCGCGGGTCTGGTTCATGGCCGTAAGGGTAACGGCACTACATGGCAGGCTCGTTGATGTCTCCTTGCGGGATGAGAGTATCGGGTCCTCTCATCCCGCTAAATTTTTTCGTGCTTGAATCGGTGCGTGAAACTGAACCGGGTGCACCACATCGCCGTCATCGCCACCGACTACGAGCGATCGAAGGCCTTCTACCTCGACGTGCTCGGCTGCACCCTGCTGAGCGAGGTCTACCGCTCCGAACGGGATTCCTGGATGGGTGATCTGGCGCTGAACGGCGAGTACCTGATCGAGTTGTTCTCCTTTCCCTCCCCGCCGCCGCGGCCCACCGGGCCCGAAGCGACGGGGCTCCGGCACCTGGCGTTCGAGGTCGATTCGGTGGCCGAAGCGCGTGAGGAGCTCCTTCGCAAGGGCGTGCCGTGCGAAGAGCTCCGCACCGATCCGCACACCGGCAAGGCGATGATGTTCTTCACCGACCCCGACGGGCAGCCGCTCGAGCTCTACGAGGCGTAGGGGGCACTCGGGGCACCCCCGCCGCCCGGTCGCCGCTCGTGTCAGGGCAGGGCGCAGCGGTGCAGGGTCGAGGCGCCGAGGATGAACACGTCACGCCGAAAGTCGATGCCGTCGGGGTTCGACCGGTTGAGCAGCCACTCCAGGGTGTCGACGTCTTCGTCGACCAGATACCGTCGCGTCGGGCCGGTCAGCAACCGGAGGAGGGTGCTGCGGATGTGCGCCCGGGCGTCGTCGGCGACCGGCGCCGGGATGTCCCAGACGAAGCTCGTCGTCTCCTCCACCACGAGGCCCGCCTTCTCGAGCACCACGTTCCAGCCGAAGCGGGAGGCGACCGGATGATCGAGCTCGGCCCGCATGCCGGCGTAACGGATGGCCTGCGCCGTGACCAGGCGGTACATCAGCCCCGGTGTGCCCCGGCCGAGTTCGAACGGGAGGTAGTGCGGCGCCAGCCCGCCCTCGCCGACGATCAACCGGCCGCCGGGTGCCAGCCGGGCAGCGAGTCGGCGGATGGCGTCGATCTGGTCGGGCAGGTGCCGCACCATCTGACGGGTGACGACGAGATCGAAGGGACCGGACTGGCTGTCCGGGTCGAGGACGTTGCCGTGCTCGATCAGCACGCGGTCGCCGAGTGCGAGCGTGGTGACCAGCGAACGCGCGGCGTCGAGCGATTCGTCGTCGTGATCGGCCGCCACGATGTGTGCGGTCGGGGCGACATCGGCCAGGTAGGGGAGGAATCCGCCGGGCCCGCAACCGATATCGAGGATGGTGGAATGCGGCTCCGGCGCGATCCACTCGGCCATCGCGGAGTACTGGGCGGCCGACAGGCGGTCGGCAGCCTGGATCTGCGCCACCCAACCGCTGTCGTTCCGCACGATGACCACCGCCTCTCTAGACGTGTGACTACATTGTCGCTCTAACTCGACTTGACCAATATTCGAATCTATGTTCGAATCTTCTCATGCGCTGGAACGGACAAACCCTCGACACCGAAGCGCCGTCGACCCTCCCCGGGCTGGCGCGGCTCAACAATCTGGTGCGTTCGGTGCAGACGCCGGAGTTCGCCGGCATCACTTTCCACGAAGTGCTCGCCAAAAGCGCGCTCAACCACGTCTCCGGAGCGAGCAAGGTCATGCCCTTCGCCTGGACCATCAATCCCTATCGCGGCTGCTCGCACGCCTGCGTCTACTGCTTCGCCCGCCCCACCCACAGCTACCTCGAGCTCGACGCCGGCAACGACTTCGACCAGCAGATCATCGTGAAGGTGAACGTGGGCGAGGTGCTCGCCCGGGAGGTGGCGCGCAAATCGTGGGAGCATCCGTCGGTCGCGCTCGGCACCAACACCGATCCCTACCAGCGCGCCGAGGGGCGGTACGCCTTGATGCCCTCCATCATCGAGGCGCTCGCGGGGTCGGGCACGCCGTTCTCCATCCTCACCAAGGGTTCGCTGCTGCGGCGCGACCTCCCGCTCATCGCCTCGGCCGCCGAGGTGGTGCCGGTGAGCATCGCGATGTCGATCGCGGTCTACGACGACGCGTTGCAGCAGTCGATCGAACCGGGCACCCCGAGCACCAAGGCGCGGCTGGCTACCGTCACCGCGGTGCGGGAGAAGGGCCTCGAGTGCCAGGTCTTCCTGATGCCGATCCTGCCGCTGCTCACCGATTCGGTGGAGCACCTCGACCGGGCGCTCGGCCAGGTGGCCGAGTCCGGGGCGTCGAGCATCGTCTACTCGGCGCTGCATCTGAAGCCCGGGGTGAAGGAGTGGTTCATGGCGTGGCTCAGCCGTGAGCATCCGGAGCTCGTGTCGGCCTACGCCCGCATCTACGCCAAAGGAACGTATGCGCCGAAGGAGTATCGCGAGTGGCTGTCGGCCCGGATGCGGCCGCTGGTGCGCAAACACGGACTCGATCGCGGCCGGCCCTCGGGCGTCACCGGGGGAGTTGCGCCGCCCGGGCGGCTCGATCGGCCGCCAGGGCCGAGCTTCGGGCCGGTGGGCGACAGCCAGCCGATGCTGTTCTGACTGCGGAGCGGTGTCGGCAGGGAAATCGGCAGAGAAGAAGGGGTGACCGGCCGCGGGATGGGGAACCTAGCGGCCGGTCAGTCGACCGATCGCGAGGATGGGGAATCTGCGATCGATCTGCAATTCGGGTGAACTGATGAATCAATGGTGCGTTGTGAACGCGTGGCGCGGAGGCGAAACGGGGCCAATTCACCCTCCAGGTCACCCTCGGCCAGGTCACGGAGAAGGGGCATAGGGTATTCGGGTGGCAAAACTGTATTTCCGGTTCGGGGCGATGAACAGCGGCAAGAGCACGGCGATGCTGCAAGCTGCCTACAACTACGAGGAGCGGGGCCAGCAGGTGCTGATCGCGAAGCCCTCGATCGACACCAAGGGCGACATGCAGATCATCTCGCGCCTGGGTGTCACGCGCGACGCCGACTTCCTCATCGCGCCCGACACCGATGTGCGCGTCGAGTTCGCTGCTCGGCGCGACGAGATCGTGGCCGAGACCGGCGTCGACGTGAGCTGCCTGCTGATCGACGAGGCGCAGTTCCTCACCCCGCTGCAGGTCGACGATGCGCTGCGCATCGCGATCATGGACGGTGTGCCGGTGCTGGCCTACGGCATCCGGAGCGATTTCCAGACGGCAGGCTTCCCGGGCAGCATCCGTCTGCTCGAAGTCGCTCACAGCCTCGAAGAGCTGAAGACCATCTGCCGCTGCGGACGTAAGGCGATCTTCAACGCCCGCAAGATCGGTGATCGCTACGTCTTCGACGGCGCGCAGGTCGCGATCGACGGCGAAGACGTGACCTACGAGTCGCTCTGCGGAGCCTGCTATCTCGAGGAGTCCCACGGCGTGCTCGGGCGCATCTGAGCCGATCCGGGCGGTGGCGATGCTACGTTTTAGCCGTCGGATTCGAACACCACCGCAGGGGGCAATGATGCATCACCAGACGACTCGAGTTCTCGCCGCGTTCGCCATCGTGGGCGCCGCTGCCGTCGGGCTCTCGGCCTGTTCCTCCACGAACGGCAACGAACCCGCCGCGACTCCCTCCAGCACCTCCGAGTCGAGTTCGATGCTGCCCCCGGTGATCGTCGAAATCGCCGATGCCGAGGGCACCACGGTCGAGGTGCCCCTCGACAACGTGGTCGACTTGGTCACGGGCGACAACGAGAGCGTGAGCGCCTGGACGGCAAAGATCTCCGACGAGTCGGTGATCGAATTCGTGCCCGGCAAAGACGACGGAAGCGCGCAGTTCAACCCCGGCCTCACGCCGCTGGCCGAGGGCACCTCGGATGTCGTGCTGTCGAACTCCGAGACCGATTCCACCGTCTCGTTCACCGTGACCGTGACGGCAGCGGCCATGTAGTCATCGCTTCGCTCCGGCCTGCCGGCCGGGGTTGCTGCTGCGGATGACCAGGAGCATGGTGGAGAGATGAAGAGTGTCTCCTACGCAGGCCTGACCTTCTCGACGGCGGACGACATCGCCGATGCGCTGCTGCGGCTGGCGGCGGCACTCGGCCAGAACGAACGCGCGGAGACCGTGGAGATCCCGGTCGTCGACGACGACGGGCGTGCTACGTCGGTGCAGCTCGTGATCGGCCCCGCCAGCCAGTTCATCAGTCGTCCGGTCGATTCGCCCTACGCCGACCCGCACGACGACGTACTGCTCGACGCGCTGCGGCGGCGCATCCGGTCGCTCGACATGCCGAGGGCGGCGGCGGTGTCGCAGAGCGAGTTCGATCGCTTCGACATCGACGACCCGGATTGATCGAAAGTCGACAGACGTGAAACGCAGAACCGGCCGGAGACGATGTCTCCGGCCGGTTCGTGTTCGTCGGGGTAGCGGGATTCGAACCCACGACCTCCTCGTCCCGAACGAGGCGCGCTACCAAGCTGCGCCACACCCCGAGGTGTGTGCTTCAGCGCGTCTCCGCGGCTGAGGCCTTAACAAGGATAGCCGATATTCGAGCGCGCCGAGACCGCTCGGCTCAGGCCCGGGAGGTGAGCGTCAGCAGGGTCGCTTCGGGAGGGCACGCGAAGCGGAACGGCGCGTAGATCGACGTGCCGAGGCCCGCCGACACGTTGAGGTAGGCGGAGTGGAAGCCGTGCCGCCAGAGGCTCAGGCCCTTGACCTGCTTGCGCGGGATGTCGCAGTTGGTCACGATCGCGCCGTAGCCCGGCACGCACACCTGACCGCCGTGCGTGTGGCCCGCGAAGATGACCTCCGCGCCATGGGTCACGAACGAGTTCAGCACGTATTGGTAGGGCGCGTGGGCGACACCGATCATGAGCCGCGGGCCGCGGTCGTCTTCCTCGCGAAGCTCGTCGAGGGCTCCTGGGATGCGCTCCAGCTTGTCGTAGTGGCGGTGCGGGTCATCCACCCCGAAGAAATCGATGATGGTTCCGTTCACCTCGGTGGTGGCGGCGCGGTTGTTGAGGTTCTTCCAGCCGAGTGAATCGAAGTACGCCATGAGTCGTTTGGTGTCGAGGCGCTCGACCGTTCCGCTGTGCTTCGACGGGCCCATGAAGTAGCGCAACGGATTCTTGAACGACGGCCCGTAGTAGTCGTTCGAGCCGTTCACGTAGACGCCGGGCACGCCGTTGAAGACGTCGAGGGCCGCCTGCACGCCCGCCAAACCGTCGCGGTGCCCGAGGTTGTCTCCGGTGTCGACGATGAGGTGGGGATCGAGGCGCGCGAGGTCGCGGATCCACTCCTGCTTGTCGGTCTGCCAGGGCGCCATGTGCAGATCGGAGAGGTGGAGCACGCGGATGTCGGATGCGCCGGGCGGCAACACCGGCACGGTCACCGTGCGCAGGGTGTACTGCTTGCGCTCGATGAACGTGCCGTAAGCGACCGCGGCGGCACCGGCCACCGCGACGATTCCGAGGGAGGTCGCGGTGGCCCGGGTGGCAGCCGTCACGCTAGCCGGCCTTCGTGGTGACCCTGAGCTTGTCGGATCCGAATCGGATCGGATTCCCCGCCCCCGGGTTCGTTGCCGTCACCTTGGCATTGCCCCCCGACGGGCCCTCGAAGGCGATCTGACCTGCCTCGATGCCGGCCCCCGTGATGGCCTTCTTGGCGTCGTCAGGGCTCATCCCGACCACGTTCGGCACGGTGCGCAGCTGGCCGTTCGAGGTGAAGACGGTGATCGTCGACCCCTTCGAGGCGGTGCCCGCGGGCGAACTGCTGTCGACGGTTCCGGCCGTCTGCGTCGAGTCGATCACGCCGCCGTCCTGGTAGTCGAAGCCGGCCGTGGTCAGAGCCGCCTTTGCCGCGTCGACCGACATGCCGGCGACGTTCGGAATCTGCACCTGCACGCCGTTGACCAGGGTGCGATCGGCCACGGGGAACGCGTCTCCGCCATACTTGCCGTCGGCATCCGTCATGTACTGCTTCCAGACGTCGTGACGCACGTTTCCGCCGCTCTCGCCGGCGATCGAGGTGTTCCTGATCGAGACGGTGCCCACGACGTTGCCGATCCAGACGGCCGTGGCGAGCTTGGTGCTCGCACCCACGAACCACGTGTCCTTCTCGGAGTCGGTGGTTCCGGTCTTGCCGAGGTGCGGGATGCCGTCGTTCGGGTTCGACTGGGAGCCGGTGCCGCCGTTGACGACGCCCTGCAAGGCGACGGCCATGGCCGCTGCGATGTTCGGGTCGACGGCCTGGCTGCAGGTCGACTGGGGAACGGGCAGCTCGTTGCCGGTGGAGTCGAGGATCTTGCTGATCGCGATCGGCGAGCAGTACAAGCCCTGGTGCGCCACGGCGGCGAACGCCGCTGCCATGGTGAGCGGGGCGATCTCGTTCGTGCCGAGCACGTCGGCGGGGTTCTCGCCAAGGGGATCGCCGTCGGCCCGGTGCACACCGAAGGCTTCGGCGGTCTTACGGATCTCGCACTGGTCGAGCTTCTGCGCCATGCGCAGGAACGCGAGGTTCACCGAGTCGCGGGTGGCCTGCATCACGGTGACGTTGCCGGGGTTCGACCCGCCGTCGTTCTTCACCGAGTAGGTGCCGCCGTTGCCGCCGGTGCAGCTGTCTTTGAACTGGGAGAGGTTCAGTGTGCCGGCGTTTCCGTTGAGCACATCACCGAGCGAATGGCCGGTCTTCAACCACTCGGCGAGGGTGAAGATCTTGTAGGTCGAGCCCACCTGGAAACCGGTCGACCCGCCGTAGGCGTAGTCGGTGCTGTAGTTGATCGCGCTTGCACCCAGGTTCGTGGCGGTGACTTCGGGGTCGTCGCTGAAGTCCTTGTTCTGCACCATCGACAGGATGCGGCCGGTGCCGGGCTCCACCGTGACGAGCGAGCCGCCGAGGTCGAAGTCGTAGGTATAGGGAACGTAGGTGTCCATGGCGCTCTTCGCCGCGTTCTGCAGATCCAAGTCGAGCGTCGTGTAGATCTGGTAGCCGCCCGTTTTGAAGTTCGTCCACCGCGTGTCTTCGTCGGCGCCGAAGGCGGGGTCGTTCTTCACGACGTGGGTGACGTAGTCGCAGAAGAAGCCGGCACCAATCGGGTTCGCTGTCTGGCAGCCTGTGGAGGGCTGAACGATGTTCGCCGTCACCGGAGTCGCGATGGCCTCGTCGTACTGGGCCTGGGTGATCTTGTGCTCTTTGAGCATCGAGGGCAGCACGTCTTTGTCGCGACGGGCCTGGTTGTCGGGAATGTTCTCCGGCTCGTCGATGCGCAGGCCGTTGGGCTCGTTCACCGTGGCGATGAGGCTCGCGGCCTGGGCGACGGTGAGGTCGGAGGCGTTGACGCCGAAGTAGTACTGCGCGGCCGACTGGATGCCGTAGACCCGGCCGCCGAACGGAGCGATGTTGAGGTAGCCGAGCAGGATGTCGTCTTTCGAGAACTCCTTCTCGAGGCCGATCGCGAGCTTCATCTCTTTCAGCTTGCGGTCGACCGAGGTGCGCGTGGCCTCTTTGTAGGCGGCGTCGCGTTCGGCTTCATCCTGAATGGACTCGGCCTTCTGCACCAGGATGTTGCGCACGTACTGCATCGAGATGGTCGACGCGCCGCTGGCGGAGGTCTCGAGGGCGTTGCCCGCGGCAGCACGCAGGGTCGACGCGATGTCGACGCCGCCGTGGCTGTAGAAACGGGGGTCTTCGGTGGCGATGACCGCATCCTTCACGAAGGGGGAGATCTGGTCCCAGCCCACTTCTTCGCGGTTCTGCTCGAACACCGAGGCGAGCAGCACCGGGGTGCCGTCGCTCTGGGTGGCGTAGATGTTCGTCTTCTCGGCAAGCGCATCCGGCTTGATGTAGCTCGGGAGGTTCTCGAACATACCGATGGAGTTGTTCGCGGCAATGCCGGTGACAGCGAGCGCGGGCGTGACCATGGCAGTGACGAGGATGCCCGCAATTGCGCTCATACCTACTATGCCGAGAATGGCCCCGACCACACCGCTAGCCGTGGCTTTCGGGGCAGACATAAGATCAAGGGTAAGCGACAAACCTGCAATTAGCCGTGAAAGGGGCCCCGTGCCTACCTGGGAATACGTGACGACACCGCTGATGATCCACAACACCGCGGCGATCTTGAACACCTGGGGGTCGGACGGGTGGGAGCTCGTTCAGATCGTCACCGGCCCGGAAGGCGGGCTCGTGGCCTACCTGAAACGGCCGATCGCGGCGGCGGGGGAGTGACCCGGATGTCGCAGATCACCGACCGCCTCGCCGAGCTGGGAATCACCCTTCCGACCGTGTCGGTGCCGGCCGGTGCCTACGTCCCGGCCGTCATCTCGGGCAATCTGGTCTTCACCGCAGGGCAGTTGCCCTTCGTCGACGGAGCGCTCTCGCAGACCGGAAAGGTGGGCGAGGGCGACTCGCTCGTCTCGCCCGCTGCGGCGAAGGAGTTCGCTCAGACCGCGGCGCTCAACGCGCTGGCCGCGGTGGAGAGTGTGCTCGGTTCGCTCGATCGCGTGACGCGAGTCGTGAAGGTCACGGGCTTCGTCGCATCCGATCCGTCGTTCACCGGGCAGCCGGGCGTCATCAACGGCGCATCCGAGTTCCTCGGGGCGGTGTTCGGCGACCGCGGTGTGCACGCGCGCTCGGCCGTCGGCGTCGCGGTGCTGCCGCTCGACTCCCCGGTCGAGGTCGAGCTCATCGTCGAGTTCGCGTAGCCTCCACCCCGCGACTCGCCACAATCCGCCCTCTTCAGCGTGAATGAGGGCGGATTTTGGCGAATCGCGACGAGGTCAGCGGGGTCAACGCAGCGTTTCGCTGATGAGGGTCATGACGTTCGCGTCGGCGAGCGTGGTCGTGTCACCGATCTCGCGGCCCTCGGCGACGTCGCGCAGGAGGCGGCGCATGATCTTGCCCGAGCGGGTCTTCGGCAGCTCGGAGACGATGAAGATCTGACGAGGCCGGGCGATCGCGCCGATCTGCTGCGTCACGTGCGCCCGCAGCACGGCGGCCGCATCGTCTTTGCCCGCGGCATCCGCTTGGCTGGCGCGGGTGATGACGAACGCGACGACGGCCTGTCCGGTGGTCTCGTCGCTCGCGCCGACCACGGCGGCTTCGGCGACCATCGGATGCGCCACCAGGCTCGATTCGATCTCCGCCGTCGACAGGCGGTGCCCGGAGACGTTCATCACGTCGTCGACGCGGCCCATCAACCAGATGTCGCCGTCTTTGTCGTAGCGGGCGCCGTCGCCGGCGAAGTACCGGTCGCCGAACTTCTCCCAGTAGGTCTCCTTGAAGCGCTCCGGGTCGCCCCAGATGCCGCGGAGCATCGCCGGCCAGGGCTCGGTGACCACGAGCAGGCCGCCCTCGTCTTTGCCCACGGGCGTGCCGTCATCCGTCACGATGTCGATCGAGATGCCGGGCAGCGGCACCTGGGCCGACCCCGGCTTCAGGGTGGTGACCCCGGGCAGGGCGGAGACCATGATGGCGCCCGTCTCGGTCTGCCACCAGGTGTCGACCACAGGCGTCTCGCCACCGCCGATGACGTCGCGATACCAGATCCAGGCCTCGGGGTTGATCGGCTCACCGACTGAACCGAGCACGCGCAGGCTCGAGAGGTCGAACTCCTGCGGAATCTGGCGCCCGAGCTTCATGAAGGTGCGGATCGCGGTAGGCGCCGTGTAGAGGGTCGTGACCCCGTACTTCTGAATGAGCTCCCACCAGCGACCCGGATGCGGGGTGTCGGGCGTGCCCTCGTAGAGCACCTGCGTGGTGCCGTTCGCAAGCGGGCCGTAGACGGTGTAGCTGTGGCCGGTGACCCAGCCGACGTCGGCCGTGCACCAGTAGACGTCGGTCTCGGGCTTGAGGTCGAAGACCTGCCGGTGTGAGAACGCCACCTGGGTGAGGTAGCCGCCGCTGGTGTGCAGGATGCCCTTCGGCTTTCCCGTGGTGCCGCTCGTGTAGAGGATGAACAGCGGGTTCTCGGCGGGGAACGGCTTGGCGGTGTGTTCGGAGTCGACCTGGGCGATCTCGTCGTGCCACCAGAGGTCGCGGCCGTGGGTCCACTCGACGTCGTTGCCGCCGCGCTTGACCACCAGCACGTTCGTGACGGAGCTTGCTTTGTCGGTCAGAGTCAGTGCCGCGTCGACCGCGGCCTTCAGCGGGAAGACCTTGCCCTTGCGGTAGCCGCCATCGGCCGTGATGACGAGCTTGGCTTCGGCGTCGTCGATGCGGGCGCGCAGGCTCTCGGCGCTGAATCCGCCGAACACGACGGAATGGATGGCACCGAGCCGGGCGACGGCGAGCATCGCGATGAGGGCTTCGGGAACCACAGGCAGGTAGATGGCGACCCGGTCGCCGGCTCCGATGCCGAGGGCAGCGAGGAGGTTCGCGGCCTTCTTGACCTCGGCAGTTAGCTCGGCATAGGTGATGGTGCGCTGGTCGCCGGGCTCGCCCTCCCAGTGCAGCGCGACGCGGTCGCCGTTGCCTGCGAGCACGTGCCGGTCGAGGCAGTTGTAGGCGACGTTCAGCTCGCCGTCGCCGAACCATTTCGCGAAGGGCGGGTTCGTCCAGTCGAGCGTCTGGGTGAAGGGCTTGTGCCAGTGCAGCAGCTCTTTCGCCTGCTTGGCCCAGAACCCCTCGCGATCGGCCGCGGCCTCCTCATAGAGCCGCCGGGTCTCGGCGGACCCGGCGGCGAAGACCTCGCTCGGCGGGAACCTGCGCGACTCGTGCAAGAGGTTGTCGATGTTGTTCATGGTCATGCTTCCGCTGCTCCTTTGCGCCGAACCTTCTCCGACGATACTGCACCCCGTCGGCGGGCGAGGACTCCGTGACGCCGCACGGTCGGACAGCGTTTTTCGACGCCTGCGCGGGTGTCGGCGAGGCGTCGAGAACGTCGCTGAGAATTCGCTGGAGTGGTTTGCGTGCATGTTTCCAACGAGTAAACTCGGAGCTACCAAACCTCGTGTTTGGATGCAGCGCAATAGAGATTCCCCCCAATCCAGCGTTGCTGCGGCGGCACCCTTCCCCCCATTGGGTGCCGCCCCTTTATCTTTAACGGCCGCTTCACCAGTTCTCCACAATCGGATGCGCGAGCCGGGTTCTCCACCGATCCACCGCCCCCGGTCTACCGGGCTTCTGAGACTCGTAGATTCTCGGCATGACCCGCCCTCCCGACTCGGCCTTCGGCCCGCTCGCCCCCTATCTCGACGACCCATCCGTCACCGACCTGTTCGTCAACGGTCATCGAGAACTGTGGGTCGATCGTGGCTCGGGCGCCTGCCTCGAGACCGAATGGTCGTGCCCCGGTGAAGATCGGCTGCGCGAGTTCGCGGTGCGCCTCGTCGCGCGCGGCGGGCGGCACATCGACGAGTCGACGCCGTGCGTCGACGTGCGGGTGGAAGGCCGACGGGTGCACGTCGTGCTGCCACCGATCTCGACGGGCGGAACGCTCATCTCGGTGCGGGTCCCGCAGCGCGGGCATCCTCGAATCGGCGAGCTCGACCAACGGGGACTGTTCGGGGCGGGTTCGCTCGGCGCGTCTCGTCGCGCGCTGATCGAGTCGGCCGTGCGCGACCGCACCAACGTTCTGATCTCCGGCGCCGGAGGCAGCGGCAAGACGACCTTCCTCTCCGCATTCCTCGCAGCGGCCGATCCGGGCGACCGCCTCGTCGTCATCGAAGACGTGACCGAGCTGCGTATCGACCATCCGCACGTCGTCGCGCTCGAAGCGCGGCAGCCGAACCTCGAGGGCGCAGGCGCCGTCGGGCTCGCCGAACTGGTGCGCCAAGCGCTCCGGATGCGTCCCGATCGGCTCGTGCTCGGCGAGTGCCGTGGGGCTGAGATCCGTGAACTGCTCTCGGCGCTGAACACCGGGCACGACGGGGGAGCGGGCACGCTGCACGCCAACGCGATCGCCGACGTGCCGGCTCGCCTCGAAGCGCTCGGTGCGCTGGCCGGGCTCAACGCCGAGGCGGTGGCGCGTCAGGCGGTGAGTGCGATCGGGCTCGTGTGCCATCTGCGGCGATCGAAGCAGCGGCGCGAGATCGAGGAGTTCGGGCGGCTGGCGCTCGACGAGCGCGACCGGCTGGTGGTCGTGCCGGTGGTTGTGCCAGTGCCGGTGCCGGAGATCGACGCGGGTGTGACCAGCGAGTCCGCGCTCGAGGGCGCATCGTGTTGACCACGTCATCGAACCGCCACCCGCATCGGAGGAGTCGAGCGGGGTCGACCACGCCGCCGCGCGCCGTGCCGCAGACGGTTGCGCGCGGGCGGAGTCGCCGGCCGGCCGCCGAGCACCTCGGAGCCGTGGTGGAGCGGCTGGCTGTCTTGATCGGAGCCGGCGTCTCCCCCGCGACGGCGTGGAGCTACGCGGCCGAGGGCGCCGATGATCGGGTGCTCCTGTCGATCGCTCGCCGGATCGAGCGCGGAGCGGGTGTCGCTGAAGCCGTCGCGATGGCCGCCCGAGGTCGCGTGCCGTCGAGCCGATCGCGTGCGAACACGGCGAGTCTCGACGGCGATCCCTGGAGCGTGCTCGCGGCCGCCTGGTTCGTGGCGAGCGAAGCGGGTGCTCCGCTCGCCCGATGCCTGAACGACATCGCCGATTCGTTGCGTGCTGTCGGCAAGGTCGAACGTGAGACATCGGCTGCGCTGGCGGGGCCGGCGGCGACGACCAGGCTCGTCGCTGTGCTGCCGATCATCTCGCTCGCGTCGGGATGGCTGCTCGGGCTCGACACCGGGTCGGCCTTGCTCGGGTCCCCGCCCGGACTCGCCTGCCTCGCGTCGGGTCTCATCCTGATGGCGACGGGGCGCTTCTGGAGCGGTGCCCTGCTCCGCCGTGCACGACGGATCGAGTCGGCCCCCGGACTGTCGCTCGACCTCGTTGCGGTGGCCGTCGCCGGTGGTGGTTCCCTGCCTCAGGCACGACAACTCGTCGGCGAGACGATGTCGCGGTTCGGGCTCGACGCCGACTCCGATTCGGCAGCCGTCGAGTCGGTGCTCGCCCTCGCAGCGCGTTCCGGGGCGCCACCCGGCGAGTTGCTGCGCAACGAGGCCGCGCGGGTGCGGCGTGACGCCGTCAGCCAAGCCACGGAGCGAGCTGCTCGTCTCGGCACCTGGCTGATGCTCCCACTCGGCGTGTGCGTACTCCCGGCCTTCATGCTCCTCGCGGTCGCGCCCGTGCTGATCGGTGTGCTCTCCAGCACCGACCTCGCGTGATCGGCGATCGCACATGAGGAGGCCACCGACACTCCGCATGAGCCCCATGGACGCTCACACCTGCACTCGCATCGACCATCCGCGTGGGCTCCCATCGACGCTCAATGTGCACCCCATCGTCATCCCGCGTGCGCTCCCATCGACGCTTCTCATCACCCCCCCCGTAGAAAGGAACACCACCATGTCCATCCCGCTCACCACTGCTGCCTTCGTGCACAGCCCGACGTCCCACCACCCCAGCGCGCCGGAGCTGCTCCGGCGAGCAGCACGCGCCCTCCGCGAGGAGTCGGGCGCTGCGACGGCGGAGTACGCGATCGCGACGCTCGCCGCCGTCGGGTTCGCCGGGCTGCTCGTCGTCGTTCTGCGAGGCGACGACATCAAGGGCATGCTGACCGACATCATCCATCGTGCGCTCTCCATCTCGGTCTGACCGGTGGCGATCCGAGTCGGGCTCGGTGACGGCGGAATTCGCGATGATCCTGCCGGCCGTCGCCGTGGTGCTCGCGCTCGCCGTGGGCGTGGTGCAACTCGGCGCCGTGCGGGTGGCGTTGACGGATGCGGCGGCGGACGCCGCGCGCATCCTCGGTCGCGGCGATTCCGAGAGCCTGGCCGCATCCCGAGTGGCTCGCGCACAGCCGGGAGCGCAGATGAGCGTCGAACACCTCGGCTCGGTGGTCTGCGTGACCGCGCGAGCCGAGGTGTCGCCGGGGCTCCTCGGCGCGCTCTTCTCCTTCGATGGGCGCGGATGCGCGCTCGACGACACCACGATGCCCGCCCCGGAGCCGGCAGGCCGATGACTCGACATCCACCCCGAACGAGCGATGCGGGCGGGCTCCTCCGCCACGCCCATGCGACCAGAGCACCGGTCCATTCGTCCGCCGCGACGGGCGATGTGGTTGGCGTGGCGGGGGAGAGCGGAAGCGGAGGGATCACGGGCCTCGCCGTGATCGGGGTGCTCTGCGCCTTGCTCGTCGCGATCGCGCCGATCGGCGGTGCGCTCTCTGCGCGGCAGCACCTTCAGGGCGCCGCCGACGCGGCGGCGCTCGCCGCAGCCGACACCGCATCCGGCCGCGTCGCCGGCTCGCCGTGCGACGCGGCCTCGGGGCTCGCCGGAGCTCTCGGAGTGTCCCTCTCGGACTGCGGAGTCGACCCGAGTGGTCGTGCGACCGTGCGGGTCTCTGCCACCGTGCTCGGCGTCTCGATCGACGCCTCCGCTCGTGCCGGGCCACCCGAACTCCGCTGACGATTCAGCTCATCCGGTGAGCAGCCAGCTCCGCTGACACGTCAGCTCATCCGCTGACCGGTCGGCTCCGGCCTCAGCTGACGATGGCCTCGACGTAGCGGTAGTCGACCGCGCTGGGGCGCTCGGACTCGCCGAACTCCAGGCCCGACGAGCGCCGGTAGAGGTACTTCTTCGCGCTCGACGCGGCCGGGATGGTGAGGCGCGCGTGTGGTTCACCGGCATCCGTGAAGTCGGTGCGGATGGTCTTTCCTTCGAGCGGTCCGTCGGTGAACTTCGCTGTGTAGCTGTCGTTCTCGGTTGCTGCCATGGTGCCCAGCCCCTCTCCATTGAAGTGGTCATCACCATTGTCCCTCCTTACGCTGCAGGCGCAATGGGAGCTGATTTCTTCGTGGGCGAACGGCCTGATTAGGTTCCCCCAGGCAGGGTATGTGTATGGTGTGCCTGACGGATCAGTCGTAACCGTCATCGGCCGCGAAGGTGCACGGAGTCGCTCCGGACTCATTCCGGATGTTCGTCGGCCGCCTTGTGACATATATAAGGAGAACAGTTGTCCAGCCCGAGAAAGCTCGTCATCGTCGAGTCGCCGACGAAGGTGAAGTCGATCGCCCAATACCTGGGCGAAGGCTTCGACGTGATGGCTTCGGTCGGACACATCCGCGACCTCGTCGAGCCCAAGAATCTGCCCGCCGAACTCAAGAAGGGCTCCCTCGGCAAGTTCTCCGTCGACGTCGAAAACAAGTTCGAGCCCTATTACGTGGTGTCGGATGCGAAGAAGAAGACGGTCGCAGAACTGAAGAAAGCCCTCGCCGGCGCCGACGAGCTCTACCTCGCAACGGATGAAGACCGCGAAGGCGAAGCGATCGCGTGGCACCTGCTCCAGGTGCTGAAGCCGAAGGTGCCCGTTCACCGGATGGTCTTCCACGAGATCACCCGCGAAGCGATCGAAGCGGCACGCGACAACACCCGTCAGATCGACGACGCTCTGGTCGACGCTCAGGAGACCCGACGCATCCTCGACCGGCTCTACGGCTACGAGGTGTCGCCGGTGCTGTGGCGCAAGGTCGGGCCGGGCCTTTCGGCCGGTCGCGTGCAGTCGGCCGCCACCCGCCTCGTGGTCGACCGTGAGCGCGAGCGACTCGCCTTCACGAGCGCCAACTACTGGGACCTCACGGTCGTGCTCGCTCCCGAGGATGCCGCGAAGAACCCGGAGGGCTCGGTCGCCGACTCCTTCGAGGCCCGACTCGTTCGCCTCAATGGCGAACGAGTGGCGAGCGGCCGCGACTACGACGAGCAGGGAAAGCTCAAGAGCAAGGCGGTGGCTCTCGGCGAGAGCGCGGCGAACGCGCTGAAGCAGGCCCTCGAAGCCGATGGTGTCGACATCCGGGTCACGAACCTCGAGTCGAAGCCCTACACCCGCCGCCCGGCGGCGCCGTTCACGACGTCGACCCTGCAGCAGGAGGCTTCGCGCAAGCTCCGCTTCTCGGCACGGCAGACCATGAGTGTCGCGCAGTCGCTCTACGAGAACGGCTACATCACCTATATGCGAACCGACTCGCCCTCGCTCTCGCAGCAGGCGATCACCGCGGCGCGCAACCAGGCCACGAAGCTCTACGGAGCCGACACCATCCCCGACAAGCCGCGTCTCTACAGTGGCAAGGGCAAGAACGCTCAAGAGGCTCACGAGGCGATCCGTCCGTCGGGAGAGGTCTTCAAGACGCCGTCAGAGGTGTCGTCAGCGCTCCGCGGAAACGACTTCAAGCTCTACGACCTGATCTGGAAGCGCACGGTGGCCTCACAGATGGCCGACGCGCGCGGTTCGACGGCATCGGTCACGATCGCGGCCGGTCCGGTCACCGTCGAGGAGCTGGGTGGCGCGACCACGGCCGAGCTCTCGGCATCCGGAACCGTCATCACCTTCCGCGGCTTCATGCACGCCTATGAAGAAGGCCGTGATGAGGAGCGAAACGCCTCGAACGAGCAGGCCGAGGCGAAGCTGCCCACGCTGAAAGAGGGCCAGGCCCTCGACGCGGTCGACATCGAGGCCGCCGGCCACGACACCACGCCGCCTCCGCGCTACACCGAGGCCAGCCTGGTGAAGGCGCTCGACGAGCTCGGCATCGGCCGGCCGTCGACCTACGCGTCGATTATCTCCACCATCATCGATCGCGGCTACGTCACCCCCCGCGGTCAGGCGCTGGTGCCGAGCTGGACCGCGTTCTCCGTGGTGCGCCTGCTCGAGGACTTCTTCGCCGACCTGGTCGACTACGACTTCACCGCGGCCCTCGAAGCCGACCTCGACAAGATCGCCGACGGCGAAGAAGACCGGGTCGACTGGCTGAACGGCTTCTACTTCGGCAGCGAAGGCCACCCGGGTCTCCGCAACGTCATCGACAACCTCGGCGACATCGACGCCAAGGCCGTGAACTCGGTGGCGATCACCGATGACATCACTCTGCGCATCGGCAAGTACGGTCCGTACCTCGAGGTGCTCGACCCTTCGGGTGACCTGGAGGCGCCGCCGCGCCGCGTCAACCTGCCGCAGGAGCTCGCACCCGACGAGCTCACCCCGGAGAAGGCGCGCGAACTCGTCGACGCTCCGGTCGTCACCGACCGCATCATCGGCGTGAATCCCGACAACGGCAAGGAGATCGTGGCGAAGGACGGCCGTTTCGGTCCGTACGTCACCGAGCTCGAACCCGTCGTTGCCGAGGCCCCGGCCACGGAAGCCGGTGCGACGCCGACTGACACCGAAGCCTCACCCGCGACCGGTGCTACCGCAGCGAAGAAGGCCCCGGCCAAGAAGCCGGCAGCGAAGAAGGCCGCCGCCGCGGTCAAGCCGCGCACGGCATCTCTCTTCAAGTCGATGGACCTCGCCACGATCGACCTCGACACGGCCCTGCGCCTGCTCAACCTGCCGCGTACAGTCGGCGACGACCCCGAGTCGGGTGAGCCGATCACCGCCCAGGGCGGAAAGTTCGGCCCCTACCTGAAGAAGGGCACCGACACCCGGTCGCTCGAGAGCGAAGACCTGATCTTCGAGATCGACCTGCCGGGCGCACTCGAGCTGTTCGCACAGCCCAAGTACGGCGCTCGTCGTGCATCATCCGCGCTGAAGGAGTTCGACGCCGACCCCGAGAGCGGCAAGCCGATCCGGGTGAAGGACGGTCGCTTCGGCCCCTATGTCACCGACGGTGTCACGAACGCGACCATCCCGCGCGGCGAGACGGTCGACGAGGTCGACTTCGAGCGGGCCGTGCAGCTGTTGGCCGACAAGCGTGCGAAGGGCCCGGCGAAGCCGAAGGCCGGCGCCGCGAAGAAGCCCGCGGCACGCAAGGCGCCCGCACGGAAGGCCGCTCCGAAGAAGTGAACGGCGTGTTCATCACGCTCGAGGGCGGGGACGGCTCCGGAAAGACGACGCAGGCCGAGATTCTGGAGAACTGGCTCACCGAGCGCGGGCGCACGGTCGTGCGCACGCGTGAACCGGGCGGCACCGACTTCGGCACCGAGGTGCGGGAGATCGTGCTGCACAGTCGTGGCCACATCGCGCCGCGCGCCGAAGCCCTGCTCTACGCCGCCGATCGCGCCCAGCACATCGCCGCCAAGGTGCGCCCGGCCCTCGAACGCGGCGAGGTGGTGGTGCAAGACCGCTACCTCGACTCCTCGGTCGCCTACCAGGGCGCCGGGCGGGTGCTGGATGCCGCGGAGATTCGCGACTTGTCGCTCTGGGCCACCGAGGGGCTGCTGCCCGACGTCACGATCCTGCTCGATCTCGACGAGGATGTCGCGCGTGCCCGCCTCGACGGAGCGAACAAGCGTTTCGACCGCCTCGAGGCCGAGAAGAGCGACTTCCACCGTCGGGTGCGCGAGGCCTTCCTCGCTCTGGCGTCTGCAGAACCCGAGCGGTTCCTGGTGGTCGATGCGGCGCTGCCGCCCGAGGAGATCGCGGCCGTCATCCGGCAACGGGTCGAAGAGCTCCTTGTCAGACGCTCCCAGTAGATTGAAGCCATGACCGTCTGGGACGACCTCACGGGCCAAGGGGCCGCCATCGAGGTGTTCCGCGCCGCCGCGGAGAGCTCCGCCGTGCCCGTCGGAACGGCCACCGCGGCGCCCGATTCGATGACCCACTCCTGGCTCATCACCGGCCCTCCCGGGTCGGGTCGCTCGAACCTCGCCTACGCCTTCGCGTCGGCCCTGCTCTGCCGCGAGGGCGGGTGCGGCGTGTGTGCCGACTGTCGTCAGGTGGCCGCCCGCACGCATCCGGATCTCGCGATCCTCGCCACCGACCGCGTCGTCATCACGATCGACGAGGTGCGCAAGCTCGTCTCCTCGTCGCAGTTCTCGCCGTCGGTCGCCCGCTACCGCGTGGTCGTGATCGAAGACGCCGACCGGATGGCCGAACGCACCTCGAATGTGCTGCTGAAAGCCCTCGAGGAGCCGCCGGAGCGAACGGTGTGGATTCTCTGCGCGCCGAGCGAGGCCGACCTGCTTCCCACCATCCGTTCGCGGGTGCGCTCCGTGCGCCTGCGGGTGCCGAGCACCGACGACGTGGCGGCCCTGCTCGTGAAGCGCGACGGGGTCGACGCCGAGACGGCGGAGCGCGCCGCACGCGAGTCGCAGAGCCACATCGGCATGGCCCACCGCCTCGCCACCAACGACGAGGCGCGCGCCCGGCGCGCGGAGACCATCGAACTCGCCCTCTCCGTCGCCACGGTCGGCGACGCCGTGCGCGGTGCTGCGAAGCTGCTCGAGATCGCCGGGGCCGACGCCCAGGCCATCACCGAGGAGCGCGATGCGGAGGAGCGGGCCGCGGCCCTGCGCTCACTCGGCATCGAGCCCGGCCAGGCCATCCCGCCCGGCCTCCGCTCGCAGATCAAGTCGCTCGAAGACGACCAGAAGCGGCGGGCGACGCGCAGTCTCCGCGACGGGATCGACCGCATCCTCACCGACCTGCTCTCGCTCTACCGCGACATCGTGCTGCTGCAGCTGGGTGCCCGCGTCGAGCTGGTGAACGAGGCGATCTCGGCCGAGGTGCGGCGCACGGCGGAGAATAACGATTCGCCATCGACCCTCGCTGCCATGGACGCGATCTCAGACGCGCGGCGGAGGATTGCCGCTAACGTGGCCCCGGCCCTCGCGCTCGAAGCCATGCTGATCACGCTCGCCGAGGCGGGCCGCTCCGCATCACGAAAGGTTGCCCGGTGATCCGACAAACACGGAGTCGACGAACCCCCGCGAGACGCGCGCTGACCGCATTGACGATCGTCACGGCAGCGATGCTGGCGCTCTCCGGATGCGCGACGTGGTTCACCGGCCCGCAGAACGGTTTCCCGGCCGCGGGCTCCAGCTCCGCGCCGTCGACCTCGTCTCCGACGGGCGAAGACGTGCCGGCCGCGTTGCAGAAGTTCTACGGGCAGGTGCTCGACTGGCAGTCCTGTGACAACGGGTTCCTCTGTGCCACCGCAACCGCTCCGCTCGACTGGTCGAACCCCGGTGGAGACACCGTCTCGCTCGCGATGATCAAGAAGCCCGCATCGGGAGGCACGAAGCTCGGCAGCCTGTTCGTGAACCCGGGCGGCCCGGGTGGCTCGGCCTTCGACCTGGTAGAGCAGTCGGCCGACTTCGCAGCGCATCCGTCGTTGCAGGCGAGCTACGACCTGATCGGCTACGACCCCCGCGGCACCGGCCACTCGGATGCGGTGCACTGCCTCACCGACAAAGAACGTGACGCCTACCTCTACGACATCATTCCAGGCGAGCGCGGCTCGCAGGAGTGGATCGACGCCTACACGGCAGCCGCCAAAGACTTCGCCGACAAGTGCGCCGAGAACACCGGCCCGCTGCTCGAGTTCATCGACACCGACAGCACCACCCGCGACCTCGACATGTTGCGCGCGGTCGTCGGCGACCCGAAGCTCAACTACCTCGGTTACTCCTACGGCACCTTCCTCGGCGCCGAGTATGCCGAGAACTTCCCCGACAAGGTGGGCCGGATGGTGCTCGACGGGGCAGAAGACCCGGCCTCGAGCGGGTTCGACATCACGATCTCGCAGGCCGCCGGCTTCGAGAACGCTCTGAAGTCCTACCTGCAGAGCTGCGTCGACGGCTCGGACTGCTGGTTCGACGGCACCGCCGATCAAGCGCTCACCAAGGTGCAGCAGCTGCTGGCGCAGGTGGAGCAGAGCCCGCTGCGGGCCAGCGACGGACGCGAGCTCGGCGCCTCCAACCTGCTGACGGCGATCTTCTACCCGCTCTACAACCAAGACAACTGGACCTACCTCGACCAACTGTTCACCTCGGTCGAAAACGGCGACGCCGACTTCGCCTTCCAACTAGCGGATGCCTACAACAGCCGCAACCCCGACGGCAGCTACGCCGACAACCTGATCGAGTCGTTCAACGCCATCTCCTGCGCCGACTACCCGGCGGTGACCGACCCGGCCGTCGTTGCCGAGCAGAACGCCGAGCTGCTGAAGGCCTCGCCGACCGTCGGACCGTACTGGACCTACGGCGACATCACCTGCTCGCAGTGGCCCTACCCGAGCCGCCGCGTTCCGGCGCCGGTGACGGCCGCGGGCTCCGGCCCCATCCTCGTCGTCGGCACCACCGGCGACCCGGCCACGCCCTACAAGTGGGCGCAGGCACTCGCCGGTCAACTCGAGAACGGGCACCTGGTGACTTTCCAGGGCGAGGGTCACACCGCCTACAACTCCTCGAACTGCGTGGCCGACGTGGTCGATGCGTACTTCCTGTCCGGCACGGTGCCCTCGAGCGATCCGAATTGTTCGAACTGAGTGGGCGACGACCGGCACCCGGTGCAAGGGCGAACTGCGTGAAAATGCATCGACCGGTCGGGAGTCTGAGATCATGGGTGTATGACCGCCCGTAGTCAGCCGCCTGCCGAGGAGCTCGGCCTGCGCGAACGCAAGAGGCGGGCGACGCGCCGCAACATCCAGGTCGCGGTGCTCCGCCTGACCGCCGAGAACGGTCTCGACCAGGTGACGATCGAAGACATCAGTCGAGACGCTGGTGTCTCCCCACGCACCTTCTTCAACTACTTCCCCTCGAAGGAGGCTTCGCTCGCGGGCGACGCCCCGTTCTCGTTCACCGATGACATCGCGGATGCGTTCGAGAACGCGGGTCCGGATGGCGATCCGCTCGAAGACCTGATGGCCATCATGGCCGCACAGGCCGAGGAAGACGGCGGCGTCGACCCCGAGCTGCACGAGCTCCGGCGCAGCCTGATGACCCAGTACCCGCGCATCTTCGCGCTGAAGATCGACCGCATGCGGGAGTTCGAAGCGGAGGTCGGCGCATCCGTCGTGCGTCGGCTGGAAGCGGATGCGGCCAAGCGTGGAGACGAGTTCGACCCGGTCGAGGTCACCGAGCGCGCGCGCCTGATCGGGCTGCTGTCGCTCACGCTGGCGCGGTCGGCCTGGGTGACCTGGGCCGAGCATCCCGACACCACGTCACTGCCCGAGCTGGTGATGAGCGCCTACCGGCGTCTGCGCGAGGTGGCCGGAGTGCCCGAGCGCGTCTGAGTCCAGGGTGTCCGCGGGGGCCCCGTGGATCGGCTATGCTTTGTTGCTGTGCCGAGCGCGAGTCGCGAGGCCAGGCCGCCTTAGCTCAGTCGGCAGAGCGATTCACTCGTAATGAATAGGTCCCGGGTTCGATTCCCGGAGGCGGCCCCACTCCGACCACACATGAAGCCCGGAATTCCGGGCTTCTGTCGTCTCTGAACGCACAGCACGAGTGGAGCCAACGATGTCGCAACTCATCCGCTGGGGAATTCTCGGAACGGGCGGCATCGCCGACAGCTTCGTGACAGACCTCCTCGCCGTAGGGCTCACCATCACCGCGGTGGGCTCACGCACCCAAGAATCGGCGGATGCCTTCGCCACGAAGTTCGGCATCGCGACCGCGCACGGGAGCTACGAGGCCCTCGTCGCCGATCCGGCGGTCGACGTGGTCTACGTCGCGACGCCTCATCCCTTCCACGCCGCGAACTCGCTGCTGGCGATCGCCGCCGGCAAGCACGTGCTCGTCGAGAAGGCGTTCACGCTGAACGGCGCCGAGGCCGAGCGGATCGCTGTTGCCGCCGAACAGGCCGGTGTCGTGGTGATGGAGGCGATGTGGACGCGGTTCCTGCCCCACATGGTGCGCATCCGCGAGATCATCGCCGCCGGAACGCTCGGTGACGTGCGCACGGTCATCGCCGACCACGGGCAGAAACTGCCCGCCGATCCGAGGCACCGCATCAACGATCCCGCCCTCGGCGGCGGCGGCCTGCTCGACCTCGCGATCTACCCGATCTCGTTCGCGGTCGACATCCTCGGTCTCCCCACTCGGGTGCTAGCCAGCGCCACCATGACCGCCACCGGCGTCGACCGCCAGACCGCTCTGATCTTCGAGCACGAGGGCGGGCGCCAATCGATCTCGCAGAGCGCTCTCGACGCGTCGGGCCCCGTGCGCGGCGCCGTCATCGGCACGGATGCGTGGATCGACATCGACCGCTGGTGGTACGGCCCGACCACGTTCACCGTTACCACTCGCAGCACGACGTGATCGAACGGTTCGACCATCCGGTCGTCTCGCGGGGTATGCAGTACGAGGCGCTCGAACTCGAGCGAGTCATCACGGCGGGCGAAAGAGAGAGCCCGCTGATGCCTCTCGCTCAGTCGGTGGCCATCATGCGGGTGCTCGACGAGGTGCGCGAGCAGATCGGGCTGCGCTACCCCGGCGAGTGACTCATCTGCGTGCGACGCGTACCATGGCTGAGGTGTCGGATTCAGGGGTGCCACAATCGCGGCGTGAACTTCGCGAGGCGGAAGCCGAAGCGGAGGCGCGTGCGGGTGCGAGTGCAGTCGACCCCACGGCGACGGCTCCCGTCTCCGCTGCAGCGGCAACGGCCGCATTCGTTCCGCCCCCCGCACCCGCGACGGGTCCGCTCAGCGGGGCCGGAGCCGAGGGCGGGGCCGGAGCCGTAGGGCCGCCGACGCCGACGCCCCCGACACCCGGCGCTGCGAGTTCGGCCGCATCCGCCGCATCCGCCGCACCTGGATTCCGTGCTCTCGTGAGCCGGCATCCGCGCCTCTGGATCGGAGCGGCCGCCGCTGTCGCCCTGATCCTTCTCGGCGGCGGTGCCTTCGCAGCGGGTGCCGCGATCGGCTCGACCGGAGCAGATGCCGCGCCGGTCGCCGTCGTCGCCACCACCTCCACCCCGGCAGCGACGCCCACTCCGACTCCGACGCCGACCCCCGATCCACGCGCCCAGCCCGCGGCGGTGGCCGGTCCGGCCCTGCTCCGCACCTGCTCGGTGGCTGAACTCGCCACCGACGCCCGGCTCGGCACCTTTCTCGGCGCCGTGCGCAACGCCGCGACCGGGGAGGTGCTCTTCGACCGCGGCGCGAACACCTACGCCCGCACCGCGAGCGTCATGAAGGTGCTCAGCAGTTCGGCCGCGCTCGCCGTGCTCGGCCCCGACCACCGGGTGCCCACCACCGTCGTGAAAGGCACCGAGCCCGGCCAGGTGGTGCTCGTGGGAGGCGGCGACATCACGCTGGCGAGCGGATCGTCGAACATCTACCCCGGGGCCGCGAGCATGCTCGACCTGGCCGCACAGGTGAACGCGGCCTGGGCCGCCGATCCGGCGACGGCGGGCACGCAGATCACCTCGATCGTGATGGATGCGAGTGTCTTCTCCGGCGATCGCTGGCAGCCCTCGTGGAACCGCAAGGAGCAGGTCGACGGCTATTCCTCCGAGGTCACCGGCCTGCAGGTCGACGGCGATCGCGCCGATCCCTCGGCCAACGTCTCGGGCCGGAGCGACAACGCCGTGCTGCGCGCCGGCCAGGCCTTTGCTCTCGCATTGGACGCTCCGAACGCCTCGCTCGCCGAAGGTCTCGCGCCGGCGGGTGCCCCGCAGCTCGGTCAGGTGCTGTCGGCACCGGTGTCGACGATGATCCCGGATGCGCTGCAACGCTCCGACAACACCGAGGCCGAGATGCTCGCGCGGCTGGTCGCGGTGAAGCTCGGCGTGGGCAACGACTTCGCCGCGCTGCAGACCGCCATCCCGCAGGCCCTCGCCACCTACGGCCTCGACACCAGCGGGCTCACCATCGTCGACGGATCGGGACTCAGTGACGACAACGGGGTGTCGCCGAACTTCCTGACGCAGCTGTTCGTCAAGATCAACGCCCGCGAGGGAAATCTCGGCGTCATCTACGACGGGCTCCCCGTCGCCGGGCAGAGCGGCACGCTCGCCGGGCGTTTCGGCAGCTCGCCGGCCGCCGGCAACGTCATCGCGAAGACCGGCTGGATCGACACCGGCTACACCCTGTCGGGCATCGTCAACGCCGCCGACGGCACCGTGCTGACCTTCGCCTTCTTCGCGCTCGACGACGTCGGCGACAGCGCGAAGAGCGCTCTCGACGCGCTCACCACCGGCGTCTATCAGTGCGGAAACGGCCTTTCCAACAACTGAGCGACGTAAAATCGAATCATCTCACTTCACCCGACGAAGACGGAGAAGACGATGTCGAGAGCACTGTTCATCATCGATGTGCAGAACGATTTCATCGAAGGCGGGGCACTGGGGGTCGACGGTGGAACCGCGGTGGCGAACGGCATCTCGGCGCTGCTGGCGGCGCATCCGGATGCCTACGACCTCGTGATCGCATCGCGCGACTGGCACGACGCCGACAACGACAACGGCGGCCACTTCGCCACCGACGGCGAACCCGATTTCGAGTCGACCTGGCCCGTGCACTGCGTGGCCGGCACCCGGGGCGCCGACTACCACGACCAGCTGACCACCGATGCGATCGACTTCCATGTGCGGAAGGGGCAGGGTCAACCCGCCTATTCGATCTACGAAGGCACGACCGAGGAGGGCGGCACCGTGAACGAGCTGCTCGACGCGAACGGTGTCACCGAGGTCGACGTCGCGGGGCTCGCCACCGACTACTGCGTGCGTGCGTCGGCGCTCGACGCGATCGAGCACGGCCGGCACGTGCGCGTGCTCACCGACCTGGTGGCCGGGGTGTCACCGGATGCCTCGCGAGCGGCCATCGCCGAGCTCGCGCACGCGGGCGCCGACCTGATCACCTCCGACCTCGTGGAACGCTGAAGCCTGGCGCCCGCCGCCCGACGAGGGCTGCCTGGCGCGCGCCGGCCGCCCGAAGCCCACCGCCGACCTGCCGCGCCGTGGGTTGACCTTCACGGCTCGGCATGATGCCACTCTGGCAAGCTGCACCCATCCGAGTGCCAGATCGCCGACCCTGAACTGTACACTCACAGCGTACGGTCGACACCACGCGACCACTTCGAAAGGACCGACATGACCGCAGCATCCGAGGCCGACCTCCTCGCATCCGTGCCCGACCGCCTCTTCATCGGCGGCAAGTGGGTTGCGTCATCGAGCGGGAAGACCATCGACGTGCACGATCCGGCCACCGGTGCAGTGCTGAAGTCGATCGCCGATGCGACGCCGGAAGACGGCATCCGCGCTCTCGATGCCGCCGTCGAGGTGGCTGACGAGTGGGCTGCCACAGCTCCCCGGGCGCGCGGCGAGATCCTGCGCGGCGCCTTCGACCTGCTGCAGGAACGCAAGGATGCGGTCGCCCTGCTCATGACCCTGGAGATGGGCAAGCCGCTGGCCGAAGCCGCAGGCGAGGTGGCCTACGGCGGCGAGTTCCTGCGTTGGTTCAGCGAGGAGGCGGTGCGGATCGCCGGCCGCTATGGCCGCAACCCCGAAGGCACGGGGCAGATGGTGGTGTCGCAGCGGCCCGTGGGTCCCTCGTTCCTCATCACCCCGTGGAACTTCCCGCTCGCCATGGCCACGCGCAAGATCGCTCCGGCCTTGGCTGCGGGCTGCACGGTCGTGGTGAAACCCGCGACCCTCACCCCGCTCACCACCCTCTACATCGCGCGCCTTCTCGAAGAGGCCGGGCTCCCGGGCGGGGTCGTCAACGTGATCACGACGTCGACGTCGAACGCGGTCTCCGCTCCGATCATCGCCGACCCGCGGTTGCGCAAGCTCAGCTTCACCGGGTCGACGCCGGTGGGCCGCGCGCTCATGAAGCAGGCGTCGGAGAACGTGCTGCGCACCTCGATGGAGCTCGGTGGCAACGCCCCGTTCGTGGTGTTCGACGACGCCGACCTCGACAAGGCGGTCGACGGCGCGATGCTGGCGAAATTCCGCAACATCGGCCAGGCCTGCACCGCGGCGAACCGCTTCATCGTGCACCGCTCGGTCTCGGCCGAGTTCTCGCGGCGGGTGGCGGAGAAGGTGGCCGCGTTCCGCATCGGGCGCGGCACCGAAGAGGGCGTGGGGATCGGCCCGCTGATCAACGACGACGCGGTCGACAAGGCCGACGAGCTGGTTCAGGATGCGCTCACCCGCGGCGCCACGCTGGTGGCCGGTGGTCACCGCATCGAGGGCGCAGGTAGCTTCTACGAGCCGACCGTGGTCACGAACGTGCCGGCCGACAGCGACATCCTGCGCGAGGAGATCTTCGGGCCGGTGGTGAGCGTCGTCGAGTTCGACGACGAAGACGAAGCCGTGCGGCTCGCGAACGACACCGAGTACGGCTTGGTGAGCTACGTGTTCACCGAGAGCCTGGCACGTGGACAGCGGATGATCGAGAAGCTCGACACCGGCATGATGGGCCTGAACGTGGGCGTCATCTCGAATGCGGCGGCACCGTTCGGTGGCGTGAAGCAGTCGGGGCTCGGCCGCGAGGGTGGGCTCGAGGGCATCCACGAGTACCTCTCGACCAAGTACACCCTCATCCCGAACTCGTGACCCTCTGACCTGCCCTCCTCGCGGCTCGCGAGGAGGGCTACCAGCCGTGCGTGAGCACCGCGTCCAGGGTGTCGACGAAATAGTCGGCACCGGCGCGCGACAGGGTGAGCGGGGGCTTGATCTTGAGCACGCACTGGCGGTCGGAGGTGGGCTGCACGATCACGCCGAGTTCGCGCATCCGGTCGCAGATCATCGCCGTCTCGCGGGGTGCGGGCTCTTTCGTCGTGCGGTCGCGCACGAGTTCGACGCCGAGGTAGAGTCCGAGGCCGTGCACCGCGCCGATGAGTTCGTGCTTCTCGGCCAAGCCCTCGAGCTGCGCCTTGAGGTGCGCGCCGACGACGCGCGCGTTCTCCTGCAGCCGATCGTCGGCGAGGATGTCGAGCACCGTCAGGCCCACCACTGAGCTCACCGGACTGCCACCGGCGGAGGAGAAGAAGTAGCCCTGTGAGCGATAGTGGTCGGCGATCTCGCGCGTCGTGATGACTGCGCCGAGCGGATGCCCGTTACCCATCGCCTTGGCGACTGTGACGATGTCGGGCACCACGCCCTGCTGCTCGAAGCCCCAGAAGAACTCGCCGAGCCGGCCGTAGCCGACCTGCACCTCGTCGGCGATGCAGAGGCCGGCGGCGCGACGGACGGCGGGGTAGACGGCCTGCAGATAGCCGTCGGGGAGCGGCATCCCGCCGGCGTTGCCGTAAAAGGGCTCGGCGATGAAGGTGGCGGGCGGTGCGCCCTCGGCCCGCATGCGCTCGATGGCCGCCACGGCATCGGCGGCGTAACGGTGCGCGTCGGCGCCCCGGTAGCGCCCACGGTAGGCGTTCGGCGCATCGAGGGTGTGCACCCAGGCTGGTCGTGTCTCGAGCGCCTGGGGGTTGTCGGCGACGGATGTCGACACCGCGTCGGCCGCATCCGACCAGCCGTGATAGGCCTCCCGCACGGCCAGCACGTCGCGCCGACCCGACCAGGCCCAGGAGAGGCGCAGCGCCAGGTCGACCGCTTCGGTGCCGCTGTTGACGAGAAAGACGGTGTCGAGCGGATCGGGCAGCAGGGCCGCCAGCCGCTCGGAGAACTCGACGATCGAGGCGTAGTTGAACCGCGAGTTCGTGTTCAGCAGGTTCAGCTGGCGAGCGACGGCGTCGGCGATGCGGGGATGGGCGTGGCCGACCGCCGCGACGTTGTTCACCATGTCGAGGTAAGGGCGCGCATCGGTGTCGAAGAGGTGGTGGCGCCAGCCGCGCTCGATCACGGGCGGATCGGCGAAGTAGTGCTCTTGCACGGCGGCGAGGTGGCGCTCGCGCCGCTCAAGGAGTGCGGCGGCGTCGCCGGTTCGGGACTCGAGGGTGAGGACCGTGGACTTCTCCAAAGGAGACGCCGACCGCGGCTCCATACGCCGAGGTGGCGACGACGATTGGAGAACTCCGGCGCTTTCGGCGTCCGGGCCCGCGATCAGGGGTGTGGGGTCGAGCGCGAACGGCAGCCAGCCGGGCAGGAGCTCGGCGGTCGTGAACCACGGAACCTCATCGGAGTGGATGTCGCCGGTCAGCAGCCGGATGCCGAGCGGAGTGTCGGCACTGGTCGCCCCGAGCACGTCCCCGGCCCGAACGACGACCTCCCCGCTCGGCACCGCACCCGCGGGGTCGGTCGCGCGGGTGGTGGAGGCCGCGGGGTCGGTCGCGCGGGTGGTGGGGGCCGCGGGGTCGGTCACGCGGGTGGTGGGGGCCGCGGGGTCGGTCGCGCGGGTGGCGGGGGGCGCGAATCCGGGCTCGACTGGGTCGTCGGACCGGGCCACGCCCGTCAGTTCGAGGGTGAGGCCTTCCGGGGTGGTGAGCCGAACGGCCCCGCCGGTGGTCGCGGCAGGGTGAACGGTGCCGGGCCACGGCGCATGCACGGTCTGGCCGGGCCCGGAGAGAGTCACCTCGATGCCTAGTGCCGCGCAGGGATGCGGTGCGCGCGATTCGCGGAAGGAGCGGGTCAGGCGGCGCTCGCCGAAGCGTGTCACGGCGGCGGCGGTGGAGGGGGTGGCGTCGCGCGGGCCGGCGCTGGTGGTGGCGTCGCGCGGGCCGGCGGCGGCGGTGGTGGTCGCGAGGTCGCGCGGGGTGGCAGCTACGGCGGGGGTGGCGGGGTCGCGGCGGGCGGTCGCCGTCGCGTCGCGCGGGCCGGCAGCGGTCGCGGAGGGACGCAGGGCGGCGGCCGCGACGAGGCTCTCGGCATCCGGGTGGGCGAACAGCCCTCCGGCCAGCGCCGGGCTCGTCGACGAGAGGTCGACCACCCGCACGGACGCATCCGCGAGACCCGGCAGCAGCGGGTGCGACACCACCGGCAGGGCGCGCAGCGCCGCGGGAGCGAAGCCCGCCGCCTGCCGCACCAGCTCCGTCATCACCGCGGCCGGCACGCTCGTCGCCACCTCGAAGATGCGATGCTCGTGGGCGGCATTCGCGCGGGTGTAATCGTTCGAGGGGTCGGTGGCCGCGGCATGGTGCGCGCTCACGACCAAGGTGGCCGCCCGCGCGACCACCAGCGGCCACAGCGCATCCGCCTCCGCCGAAGACAGGGGTCGCAGCGCGTGGAACGCCCGCACCGCCGGCAAGATCGACACCGCCGACGCCCCGTGATGATGCAGCACCGACGAACAGGTCACCGCGAGCTCGGCCACGGTCCAGGTCGACATGACGTCGCCGAAGTCGATGATGCCGCACGGCTCCAGCCGCCCGCCCTCAGCCGGCAGCCGCGCCACGACGTTGTCGTCGGTGATGTCGCCGTGCACCACCTGCTGTGGCAGCGACGTGTCGAGGGCCGACAGTGCGCGCAGCGACGCATCCGTCGCCCGCCGCACCCGCCGAGCAAGATCGCCCGAGCCCGAGCCCGAGCCCGAGCCCGAGCCCGAGCCCGGCCCCGACCCCACCGCCGGCAGCAGCTCGTCGACCACTCGGCCGGCGTTCCGCAGGTCCCATTCGAGCACGCGCCGGGTGCCCGGATGCTCGAACCCGGCCAGGGCGAGCACCGATCGCGCCGCGAAGGTGCCCAACTGCGCCACGACGGAGGGCGCCAGATAGCGCGAACCCGAGAGCGGTGTGCCCGCGACGAAGTCGAGCATCCGCACCAGCAACGGCGAGCCGCCGGCGCCGATCGGTACCGCGCTCACGAAGGACCCGTCGAGCGCCCGGTGCGTTCGAGGAGCGGCGATGTCGGCCGCCGAAAAGGCGAACCGCTCCGCCGCCAGCGATTGCGCGGTCAGCTCGGCGACCGTGGTCGACGGATGCGCGAACTTCAGCAGCAGTTGCCGACCGTCCGTCGCCTCCAGCAAGAAATTCGCGTCGTGCTGGCTCCCCAGCGCTGCGACCAGCCCGGAGACACCGAAGACAGCCGCCGCCACGTGGGAAGCGGAGGCCGCATCCACCGCCGGCGCAGGGGTGACGGCCTCGGCGAAGCTACGGGGGCGGGGAGGCTCGGGAGCGGTCACGCACCAATCTTGGCACCGGCCCTTGACACGGCGCAGCAAGCCTGGTTGGTTAGTTACATGAGTAACGAACCGACGAACGGCCGCAGCAATGGATGAGTCGCGGCCGATCTTCGTTCAGATCGCGGAGCAGATCGAGAACGACATCATCGCCGGCATCCTGCCCGAAGAGGGGCAGGTGCCGTCGACGAACGAGTTCGCGGCGTTCCACCGCATCAACCCGGCGACCGCCGGAAAAGGCGTGAACCTGCTCGTCGATGACGGGGTTCTGTACAAGAAGAGGGGAATCGGCATGTTCGTCGCAACCGGGGCACGCGACCGACTGGTCGCCAAGCGCCGCGACCAATTCCAGAACGAATACGTTCGACCGCTCGTCACCGAAGCCGGCAAGCTCGGCATCTCGGAGTCGCAGCTGGTCGAGATGATCAGACAGGAGGGCACCGAATGACCGCGGTGATCGAGGTCTCGGGCCTCACCAAGCGATTCAAGAACGTCACGGCCGTCGATGACGTGAGCTTCTCCGTCGAGGAGAACACCATCTCCGGCCTCCTCGGCCGCAACGGCGCCGGCAAGACCACTCTGATGCAGCTACTCACGGGTCAGGATTTCGCGACCCGCGGCAGCATCCGGGTGTTCGGTGAGACCCCGGTGGAGAACAAGCACGTTCTGCAGCGTGTCTGCTTCATCAAGGAGAGCCAGAAGTACCCGGAGGAGTTCACGGCGAAGCACGTCTTCCGCAGTGCTCCGTGGTTCTTCCCGAACTGGGACGGGGTGTTCGCCGAGCAGCTGATCGACGACTTCCGCGTGCCGTTGACGCGGCGCATCAAGAAGATCTCGCGCGGCCAGCTCTCGTCGATCGGCGTCATCGTGGGCCTCGCCTCGCGCGCCCCGCTCACCTTCTTCGACGAGCCCTACCTGGGCCTGGATGCGGTGGCGCGGCAGATCTTCTACGATCGCCTGCTCTCCGACTACGCCGAGCATCCGCGCACCGTCGTGCTCTCCACCCACCTGATCGACGAGGTGTCGAACCTGCTCGAGCACGTCTTCGTGATCGACGACGGGCGCCTCATCATCGATCAGGATGCCGACAGCCTGCGCGGCTCGGCCACCACGGTGGTGGGCACGCGCGCCGCCGTCGACGCCTTCGTCGCCCATCGCGAGGTGCTCCACACCGATCACCTCGGCGGACTCTCGTCCGTCACCGTCGGCCGGCTCAGCCAGAGCGAACGCGTCGAAGCCGTCGAAGCCGGCCTCGAGCTCTCGCCCGTGTCGCTGCAGCAACTGGTCGTGCAGAAGACCAACGTCCCTCACAAGGAATTCGAGCAGAGCGCATGACCACTTCCACTCTCACTCCCGAACCCGCGATCGCACCCACCCTGGGCGCAGGACGCGTGATCTCCGTGATGAGGCTGCACCTCGTCAACCGGTTCAGCGTCTTCGCCATCCCGTGGATGATCCTCGGCTTCATCTTTCTGATCAACCTGATCATCTGGTGGATCATCGCCACCGCCACCCGCGGCGACCCCGAGTCCACCCAGAACGCCCAGGACGGGTTGCAGTACAGCGGCGCGACGTTCTACATCTTCGTCTACATGATGGTGCTGGGCATCCAGGCGATCACCCTGACCTTCCCGTTCGGCCTCGGTCTCAGTGTCACGCGCCGCGAGTTCTGGCTGGGCTCCGCCCTCGCCTTCGTGGTGCTCTCGGCGCTCTACAGCGCGGGTATGACCGTGCTCGCGGTGATCGAGGAGGCCACGAACGGGTGGGGCCTCGGCGGCCGGATGTTCACCGCGTTCTACTTCGGCCCTCCCGACCAGTCGTGGTGGTTCCGCTTCCTGATCTACTTCGCGATCTTCTTGTTCTTCTTCTTCGTCGGCTCCGGGATCGCCACCATCTACCTTCGCTGGCGGGTGAACGGGATGCTGGTGTTCTTCGCCGCCCTCGCCCTCGTGATCGTGGGGCTGCTGGCCCTCGTCGTCTTCACCGACAGCTGGCCGGCGGTGGGCGCGTGGTTCGTCGAGAACGGGGCGGTGGGCGTGATCTTCTGGAGCCTCGTGCCGACCGCTCTCGCGGCCCTCACCGGCTTCGTGCTGCTGCGCCGGGCCACCCCGAAGAACTGACCCGGCGGCCCGCCCCGCTCAGACCAGCAGCTGGTGCTTCGCCAATTCGCGGTAGAGGGGGGTGGATGCGACGAGCTCGGAGTGCGTGCCCACCCCCACCACCCGGCCGTGGTCGACCACGACGATCTGATCGGAGTCGACCACGGTCGACAGGCGGTGCGCGATCACGATCAGCGAGCGGTCTTCAGCCACGGCGTCGATCGCCTCACGGAGCATCTGCTCGTTCAGCCCGTCGAGCGACGAGGTCGACTCGTCGAGCAGCAGCACCGGGGGAGCGGCGAGCAGCGCTCGCGCGATGGCGAGGCGCTGGCGCTCCCCGCCGGAGAGCATGACGCCGTCTTCACCCACGGCCGCGTCGAGGCCGTCGGCTGAACGCGAGAGCACCTCGTCGAGGTTCACCGCGTGCAGCACCTCCACGCACTCCTCGTCGGTGGCCTCGGGAGAGCCGAGCAGCAGGTTCTGGCGGATGCTGCCGGCCAGCACCGGGGCATCCTGTTCCACGTAACCGATCTGCGAGCGGAGCTCCACGCGGTCGAGCTGACGCACGTCGACGCCACCGAACCGCACAGTGCCGGAGGTCGGGTCGTAGAAGCGCTCGATCAGCGCGAGGATGGTCGACTTCCCGGCGCCGGAGGGACCGACGATCGCGGTGCGCTTGCCGCGGCCGGCGGCGAAGCTGATGCCGTGCAGCACGCCGGTCTCCACCTCTTCGGCCTCCGGGTTCTGCGTCGAGGAATCGCCGGCGGCGACCGACTCGTCATAGCTGAAGTGCACGTCGACGAACTCGATCGCCGGGGCATCCGGTGACGCCGAGCCTGGGGCTGCAAGAGCCGCGACCTTCCGGTCGTCCTGACCCTCGATCGGCAGTTCGACGATCTCCTGGATGCGCCCGAGCGCCCCGAGCGCCTGGTTCACCGAGTTGATGGCGCCGAAGGCCTGGCCGAGCGGCATGATCATCATGAACAGGAACAGGATGAACGACACCAGGCTCGCGATGGTGATGGCTCCGGATGCGACGCGGTACCCGCCGACGCCGAGCACCACGAGGAACGACACCTGCAACGCGATGCCGGCGATCGGCACGACGAGAGCCGAGATCTTCGCGACTTTCACGCCCTGCACCCACGCCCCCTGGGCATCCTTGTCGACCGCTGCGATCTCGCGTTCGGTGGCGTTCGAGGCGCGCACGGTGCGGATGGCGCTGATCGAGCGCTCGACCGCCGCCGCCAGGTCGCCCACCTTCTCCTGCTGCTTGCGGCTCGCGGTGCGCACCCGCCCGGAGATCGAGACGACCGTGACCACGGAGACGGCGATCACGAGCACCGTGAGGCCGAGGAGCACCGGGTCGATGATGAACATCGCGACCAGGGCGCCGAAGAACACCAGGGAGCCGCCGACGGCATCCACCAGGCCCTGGGTGATGACCGCGTAGAGCAGCGTCGTGTCGGAGCCGACGCGTGACACCAGGTCCCCCGTGCGCCGGGTGTCGAACTGGCTGATCGGGAGGCGGAGCATCCGGTGCACCAGCTGCCGGCGGGCCGAGAGCACCACGCTGGTGCCGGTGCGCTGCAGGAGGTAGTGCTGGAACCCGCTGATCAGGCCCGAGATGATGACGAGGGCGATGAGTGCCCACACCAGCATGTCGAGCGGGTCGCCCGCTTGCACGACGGTGATCACCTGGCTCACGAGCAGCGGCTGGGCGAGGCTCGCAGCGGCGCCCAGGATGCTCAGCACCACGACGATCGAGAGCACCTTCTTGTGCTCGAAGAGGAACGGCAGCAGCTGGCGGAATTTCGCCCGCGGGCCCTCCTCGGGCTTGCGGCCGCGACCGAAGGGGCTCCGGGAGCGCGGGGCCGGGCGGTCGTCTTCCTTCTCGGGGGTGGACGTGGTGGTCGACATGGTCTTCTTTCTGTGCGGAGAACGGATGCGTGGGGCAGGCGGGGTCAGTGCCGGCCGTACTTCTTGTGCACGGCCTGGCGCGAGACGCCCAGTGCGAGGGCGATCAACTGCCAGGAGGCGTTCGCGTTGCGGGCGCGTCGAACGGCCACGGCCTCGATGCGATCGAGTTCGAGACGAAGCTTCGCCACGGCCCGCAGCGAGACGATCGGGTCGTTACTGCCCGCATCCGCCGCCAGTGTGTGCACATCGGTGACATCCATGTGTCAACCCTAGTTGACGGATTCGGGTTGTCAACTTCGGTTGACAGCTCGCTCTCAGCCGAGGGCGAACACGCCTCAGCTGAGGGTGTTGTCGAAGTCGATGTCGCGGGTCTCCTTGCTGATGAAGAGCGCACCGAGCGTGATCAGCGCCATCAGGGAGAGGTAGTTGCCCACCAGGGCGGGGCTGCCGTCAGCGGCCTGCCAGAGCGCCACCGCGATGAACGGGGCGACCGCCGCGCCGAGGATCGAGGCCACGTTGTAGCTGATGGCCGACCCCGTGTACCGCACGTTCGCCGGGAAGAGTTCGGGCAGTTCGGAACCCATGGGGCCGAAGGTGAGCCCCATCAGGGTGAAGCCGATGATGAGGAGCGCCATGACGCCCACGAACCCTCCCGCGAACAGCGGCACGAAGAAGAGTCCGAAGGCGGCGATGCCGATCGTCGTCCAGATGAGCGTCATGCGGCGTCCGAAGCGCTCGGCGAGCGGGCCGGCGACGAGGGTGAAGATTCCGAAGAACACGCAGCCGATCACGAGCATGATCAAGAAGTCGTTGCGACCGTAGCCGAGCCCCGGCACGAAGGTGGACGGGTCGAACGGCTTGCCCGCCGCATCCGCTGCCGCCTGGGCTGCCTCGACGGAGGAGGCCGTGGTGCCGAAGGTGAGCGTGAAGGTGGTCATCAGATAGAACAGCACGTAGGTCGCCAGCATGATGAAGGTGCCCAGGATGAGGGGGCGCCAGCTGGTCTTGAACACCCGCGCGACCGGCAGCTTCGCCACCGCACCCGCGTCGACGACCTTGGTGAACGCCGGGGTCTCGACGAGCTTGAACCGCACGTAGAGTCCGATGATCACGAGCACGGCGCTGGCCAGGAACGGCACCCGCCAGCCCCAGGCGAGGAACGACTCCGAGTCGAGCGTGGTGCTGAGCACCAAGAAGACCACGTTGGCGATGATGAAGCCGATCGGGGCGCCCAGCTGGGGGAAGGTGCCGTAGACGGCACGCCGGCCCTTCGGCGCGTTCTCGGTGGCGAGGAGGGCCGCGCCCGACCACTCGCCGCCGAGGCCGAGGCCCTGGCAGAACCGGAAGATCACGAGCAGGGCCGGGGCGAGGATCTGCCAGCCCGGGGTGAGACCGGTGGGCAGTGCGCCGATGAGCACCGTGGCGATACCCATCGTGAGCAGCGACGCCACCAGGGTGCGCTTGCGCCCGATCCGGTCGCCGAAGTGGCCGAACAGGATCGAGCCGATCGGCCGGGCCACGAACGCGACGCCGAACACGGCGAACGACTGCAGCAGCGAGATCGTGGGGTCGGCGTTGGCGAAGAACAACGTCGGGAACACCAGCACCGCTGCGGTCGCATAGACGTAGAAGTCGTAGAACTCGATCGAGGTGCCGATCAGACTCGCCAGGATCACCCGGCCCCTCGTGTTCGCGGGGGCGGCCGGTGGGGCGTCGAGCACGGTGGAGGTCATCAAGGCGCTTTCGGTCGGCGGGATTCCCGCGGAAATCGCCAGTTTACGCTGGCCTAGGATGTCGGAGGTACGTCTTTCGAGGGAGTTGCGCGTGGGCAGGGTCGTCGTTCTGGGTTCGTTGAACATCGATTCGACGGTGGAGGTCGAGCGGCATCCGCAGCCCGGCGAGACGCTCCTCGGTGGCGACCTCGTGAAGTACTTCGGCGGCAAGGGTGCCAACCAGGCCGTCGCGGCGGCGCGGGCCGGAGCCCGGGTCGCGTTCGTGGGCCGGGTCGGCGACGATGCCGACGGTGACGCCTATCTCAACCGGCTGACCGGCTACGGCATCGACACCTCGCACCTCTCCCGCACGACCGGGGTCTCGACCGGGCACGCCGCGATCGCGGTCGCCGCCGACGGCGAGAACACGATCATCGTCTCGCCCGGCGCGAACGCGCGGGTGACCGTGGGCGACCTGGCCTCGTTGAACGAGCTCGGGCCGGGCGACGTGCTGCTCGGCTCGCTCGAGATCGACACGGATGTCGTGGCCGAGGCCGCTCGCATCGCCGCCGCCCGCGGGGCCCGCGTCATCCTGAACCTGGCGCCGTATGCCGGGTTGCCCGGTGACGTGCTCGACCTCGCCGACCCCATCGTGGTGAACGAGCACGAGAACGAACTGCTCGCCGCCGACGGCTACCAGCCGCGTTCGGTGCTCGTGACCCTGGGCGCGAAGGGCTCGCGCTGGGGGTCGCACGAGGTTCCGGCCGGTGCGGTCTCGGTCGTGGTCGACACCACCGGCGCCGGCGACTGCTTCTGCGGCACCCTGGCCGCGGGCCTCGCGGCCGGGCTCAGTGAGCCGGATGCGATGCAGGCGGCCTCGCTGGCCGCCGCGGCCTCCGTGGGCTCGGTGGGCGCGCAGCCCTAGCCCGGACTTCTCCAAACGAAACGGCGACCGCCCCGCTCTGGGGCTTCGGTCGCCGTTTCGTTTGGAGAACTCCAGCGGTTAGGCGCCGCGAATCGCCCGAAGGGTGAGCGCGGTGGCGATGGCGGCCTCGGCCGCCTCGGCGCCCTTGTCCTCCTTCGAACCGGGGAGCCCGGCGCGATCGAGGCCCTGCTGCTCGTCTTCCAGCGTGAGCACGCCGAAGCCCACGGGCTTGCCGGTGAGGATGCTCACCTGGGTGAGACCGCTCGTCGCGGCATCCGACACGTATTCGAAGTGAGGTGTGCCGCCGCGGATGATGACGCCGAGCGCCACCACCGCGTCGGCGCCCGCCTCGAGGGCCGCCTTCGACACCACGGGCAGCTCAAAACTGCCCGCGACCCGCACCTCGGTGACGGTCACGTTCGCGGCTGCGAGGGCGCGGCGTGCCCCCTCGAGCAGGCCGTTCGTGATCTCCTCGTGCCAGGTGCCGGCGACGACGGTGATGTTCAGTCCCGTTCCGTCGAGGTCGTGGTCGAGACTCGGGGCTCCCGCTCCGCTCATGGTGTTTCCTTTCAGCGTTGTTCGGATCAGCGCACGGCCGAGGGCAGATCGTGCCCCATGCGGTCGCGTTTGGTGTCGAGGTATTTCTGGTTGAAGGTCGAGGCTCCGACGACGAGCGGGATGCGCTCGGCCACGTCGATGCCGTGGGCTTCGAGCTGCCGCACCTTCTCGGGGTTGTTCGTGAGCAGGTGGATGCTCGTGGTGCCCAGGTCGTTCAGGATCGCGACCGCCGCACCGTAGTCACGCGCGTCGGCGGGGAGGCCGAGGGCGACGTTGGCGTCGAGGGTGTCCAGGCCGTCTTCCTGCAGGCGGTAGGCGCGCAGCTTGTTCACCAGGCCGATGCCGCGGCCTTCGTGCCCGCGGAGGTACACCACCACGCCGCCGTGCTCGGCGATCAGGTCGAGCGAGGCGTCGAGCTGCGGGCCGCACTCGCACTTGAGTGAACCGAAGGCCTCGCCGGTCAAGCACTCGGAGTGCACGCGCACGAGGGCTCCCCGGGCGGTGGGATCTCCTGAGACGATCGCCACGTGGTCGGCGCCGGTGTCGAGGTCGCGGTAGGCGCGCATCCGCAGCAGCCCGTGGGTGGTGGGCACGTTGGTCTCGACCTCGAAGTGCACCCGTTCCGCGAGAGCGGAGGGGGAGGTGGGGGCCGAGGCATCGGGGGAGGTGCGGGTGGCGGTATCGGCGGAGGCGGGGGTGACCGTATCGGTGGCGGTGCCCGTTGTCGCGGCGGCGGCCGACGCCGCAGGGACCGCCGCATCCGACTCGTCGGTCGCGTCGGCCTCCACCCCGTCCAGCCCGTCGAGCCACTCGATCAGCATCTCGATCGTGGTCACCGGCAGGCCTTCGCGCTCGCCGGTGGCGTACAGCTCGTCCATCTTCATGGCCGAGCCGTCTTCGGCGATCATCTCGCCGATCACGCCAACCGGAGCGAGCCCGGCGGCACGCATCAGCTCCACCGCGGCCTCGGTGTGGCCGGCGCGCTCGCGCACACCGCCGTCGACGGCCCGCACCGGGAGCACGTGGCCCGGGCGGATGAAGCTGGTCGGCGTCGAATCCGGGTCGGCCAGGAGGTTGAGGGTGCGCGCGCGGTCGTGCGCGCTGATACCGGTGGTGATGCCGGATGCCGCGTCGACGGTGATCGTGTAGGCGGTGCGTCGGGTGTCCTCGTTGTTGACCACCATCGGCGGAAGTGCGAGGCGGTCGGCGAGTTCGCCGGGCAACGGTGCGCAGAGGTAGCCGGAGGTGTTGCGCACCATCCAGGCGATCCATTCGGGGGTGGCCAGTGCCGCCGACATGATGGCGTCGCCTTCGTTCTCGCGGTCGGCCGCGTCGGACACGATCACGGGCTTGCCGGCGCGCAGGGCGTCGAGCACGTCGGAGATGGGGGAGAGCGTCATGAGTTGCTCCTTTCGAATGACACCAGGCGTTGCACGTGGCGGGCCAGGATGTCGGTCTCGAGATTCACCCGGTCGCCCACGGAGAGGGCGCCGAGCGTGGTGGCGGACAACGTCTCGGGAATGAGCGAGACCTCGAACCAGTGCGAGCCATCCGCTTCGTCGCCGATGTTCGAGACGGTCAGCGAGACTCCGGAGACCGAGATCGAACCCTTGTCGACGACGAGGGGGGCGAGGGATGCGTCGATCGAGAAGCGCAGAACGCTCCAGGCTTCGCCGGGTGCCACGCTGAGCACCTCGCCGGTGCCGTCGACGTGGCCTTGCACGATGTGGCCGCCGAGCCGGTCGCCCACCTGGGCGGCGCGCTCGAGGTTCACCCGGTCGCCGACAGACAGGCCGCCGATGGTCGACATCGCGAGGGTCTGGGCCATCACGTCGGCGGTGAAGCTGTCGGCGGTCTGGTCGATGACCGTGAGGCAGACACCCGAGACCGAGATCGAGTCGCCGTGCCCGGCGTCGCTCACGGCGAGTGGGCCGCGCACCGTGATGACGGCGGCGTCGGAGGTGCGCTCGAGGGCGAGCACCTCGCCGAGTTCTTCGATGATTCCCGTGAACACCGGGCTACTCCTTCGTGGACGACGAGTCGTCCGGTCGTGCGACGATCCTGATGTCGTCGCCCAGTCGTGTGACATCCGTGACGGCGAGCGTGAGCTGCTCGCCGATGGTTCCGACTCCGAGGTCGGTGAGTGCGGTGCGTGGTCCGCCGAGGAGGGTCGGCGCGAGGTAGACCAGCACCTCGTCGGCGAGGCCGGCGGCGAGGAAGGCGCTGGCGAGGGTCGGCCCGCCCTCCACGAAGACGGAGCGCACCTCGCCCGCATAGAGCTCGTCGAGCACCGCGGCCAGGTCGTGCGTGGCGAAGCGGCGGAGGGCTTCCGGATGCGCGTGCACCCGTGCCGACGAAGGCACCGGTCGGCGGCCGATCACCACGGGGGCCGGCTGGTGGGGGAGGAGGTCATCGCCGTCGCGCGCCGTGAGAGCCGGGTCGTCGGCGAGCACGGTGCCGGTTCCCACCGCGACGGCGTCGGCATCCGCGCGCCGGCGATGGACGTCGGCGCGTGCGGCGGGGCCGGTGATCCACTGGCTCGTTCCGTCGGCTGCCGCAGCCCGGCCGTCGAGGCTCGACGCCCACTTGACGGTCACGAAGGGTCGGTGCTGGCGCACGGCCGTGAGCCAGGGCCGGATGGCCTCCTCGACCGACTCGGCGCCGAGGCCTTGCTCGACCTCGAGGCCGGCGTCACGCATCCGTTCGGCGCCGCCGCTGGACCGCTCGCCCGGGTCGGCGACCGCGTACACGACGCGGGCAACACCGGCTTCGATCAGCGCGACGCTGCACGGCCCGGTGCGACCGAGATGGTTGCAGGGCTCGAGAGTCACGACCGCGGTGGCGCCGCGCGCGAGTTCGGGATCGGCCAGTGCCGAGAGAGCGGCGACCTCCGCGTGAGCGGTTCCCGCGCCGCGGTGCCAGCCTTCGGCGAGCACCTCACCCTCCGAGGAGAGCAGCACGCAGCCGACTTGCGGGTTCACCCCGTGCCGGGGGCCGCGGAGCGCGAGGGCGAGGGCGCGGTTCATCGCGTCGTTCTCGGTCATGCTCGCGTTCATCCGGTCCTCGTCTGCTGACGCGGCTCCGGGGATGCGCTCGAAAGTGCCAACGGCTCCGCCATCGCGAAAACCGTCCGTGCATCCTCCCATCCGGACTTGGACAGGCCTTGCGGCACTGCCATTACCGTCGGTTCTGGAATTCCACCAGATCAACCGTCACCCGACTGCGAACAGCAAGGCTTCGGCTCGCGGACTATGACCGCCGGTTCAGAATCTCACTGACCCCGGAGCACGTTTCTTGTATCTAGTTATACCCCAACGCTTTGGGGTGAGAAGTATTCCCCGCCCTTGTCAGGGCGTGCTTCGGGCGGCGGGAAGGCTGAGCGGTTCGGGTGCGCGCCCGATCCTGCTCGCCAGCCCCCACGACGTGACCTTGGCCAGTGCTTCGACCACGATGCCGGTCGACATCTTCGACACGCCCTCTTCACGCTCGACGAACGTGATGGGGAATTCGCCGATGGTGCCGCCCGAGCGCTCGAACATCCACGCCAGCTCGATCTGGAAGCAGTAGCCCTGCGAGTTGACCGTGCTGAAGTCGATCGCCCGCAACGAGTCGGCGCGAAAACCGCGGTAGCCGCTGGTGAGGTCGTGCAGCTTCGACTGCAGCAGGATGCGGGCGTAGGCGGTGCCCGAGCGGGAGATGAGCTTGCGGTAGGCGGGCCAGTTCTTGATGACACCGCCCGGGATCCAGCGGGTTCCGATAGCCATGTCGGCGCCGTTGCGGAGCAGTGCGGTGAGGCGCGGCAGCTCTTCGGGCTGATGCGACCCGTCGGCATCCATCTCCACCACGAAGTCGTAGTCGCGCTGCAGCGCCCAGCGGAAGCCGGCGGCGTACGCGGCGCCCAGACCGTTCTTCTCGGTGCGGTGCATCACGTGGATGCGGGCGTCGTCGGCGGCCAAGTCGTCGGCCAGCTGACCGGTGCCGTCGGGCGAGTTGTCATCGACGATCAGCACCTCGGTGCCGGCCTCTGCGGCGAGAACCCGCTGCGTGACGCCGGCGATCGAGCCGATCTCGTCATAAGTCGGTATCACCACGACAGTTTTCGCCATAGTTTCCTCAATCGGTCAGGTGCTGCCAAGTCTGACGGCGCTCGAAAGCGTATCGATGCTTCCTGTTCATTTTCCCCAGTTACGCTCAGCATTCTCTTGGAAGATACGAAAAGTTCTTATCTCTGGTTTCGTACGTCAGAAACGGTATTCCTTCATGACCAGTGCCCCCGCAACGAGGTCGCGCTTTCGTCTGCTCGCTGTCGAATTCATCCGATTCGGCCTGGTCGGCGGGCTCGGCTTCATCGTGGATGTCGGGGTCTTCAACCTCCTGCGCACGACGGTCATGGACCCGGCGCACATGCACGAGGGGCCGGTGATCGCGAAGCTGATCTCGACCGGCCTGGCCATCCTCGTGAACTGGCTGGGCAACCGGTACTGGACGTTCAAAGAACGCCGCCGCGCCGACATGCTGCGCGAGAGCATCGAGTTCTTCGCCGTGAGCATCATGGGCATGGGCATCGGTCTGGCCTGCCTCTGGTTCTCGCACTACGTGTTGCACTACACCTCGCTCCTGGCCGACAACATCTCGGGCAATGTCATCGGGCTCGTGCTCGGCGCGATCTTCCGCTTCGTGCTCTACCGGGTGTGGGTGTTCGGCGAGCACCGGGTGCGCGTTCCGGATGCGCGGGTCGAGACCGCAGGAAAGACGACCTCGATCTCCTGAGGCCCGTCTGATAGGTTCTGGTTCAGTCAACTGGCAGTATGCAATTGAACAAGCCTTCGAACAGCAGCGGGAGAGTCCGTCCGAGAGCCATCGGTCGGCGCCGTAGGAGCAATTCCTCTCCGGGAAACTCTCAGGCCCATGCACCGCTGCAGTTGGGCGACTCTGGAGAGCGAATCACCGCGGCGCACCCGTTGCGTGTGGTTCCACCGATGGGGCAAGCGGCGATTACCGCGAAATCTCTCAGGTCAGGTACAGAGCGGAGAGGGACACCGTCGGCGCAACAGCGCGCCGCGGGCGAATGGAGTCCCATGACACTCAGCATCTTCGACCTCTTCTCGGTGGGCATCGGCCCGTCCAGTTCGCACACGGTCGGCCCCATGCGCGCCGCGGCCTCGTTCACGAGCTCCCTCGTCGAGGGAGGCGTGCTCGACCGCGTCGAGGGGGTGCGGGTCGACCTGTTCGGTTCGCTGGCGGCAACGGGTGTGGGGCACGGAACGCCGTCGGCCGTGTTGCTCGGTCTCGAGGGACTGCGGCCCGAGACCGTGACACCCGCGCAGATGGACGAAGGACGAGCGCGGATCGCAACGACGTCGACGACTCTGCTCGGTGGGCGCCGGCCGATCCCGTTGTGCGAAGCCGACGTCGTGATGCGACCGCTCACCGTGCTGCCTCAGCACACCAACGCGGTGCGGCTGACGGCCTTCGGCGGTGACGGTGCGGTGCTGGTCGAGGAGACGTACTACTCGGTGGGCGGGGGGTTCGTGGAGCGGGAGCAGGATGGGGGCGCTGGCGGCGCTGGGGGCGCCCTTGGTGTTGCCCCCACCGCAGTACCCTTTCCGTTCCGAACGGCGGGCGAGCTGCTCGGGCACTGCCGCGCGAGCGGACTCAGCTTCGCCGGCGTCATGCTGGCCAACGAGGTGGCACTGGCCGGAGGTGGCGATGCCGCGGCGGGCGACACGGCAGCCGACGATGCGGCAGCCGGGGTGCGGGCCCGGTTGCTGGCCATCCGCGACGTGATGGACGAGTGCGTCGAGACGAGCCTCGGGCGCACCGGCGTGCTCCCGGGCGGGCTCGCGGTGCGGCGCCGGGCGCCGGAGTGGCGGGAGCGCCTGCGGGTGGAAGACCCTCACGGAGCACCCGAGTTCTGGCAGGAGTGGGTGAACCTGGTGGCGCTCGCGGTGAACGAGGAGAACGCATCCGGGGGTCGTGTGGTGACCGCTCCCACGAACGGCGCCGCCGGAATCGTGCCGGCCGTGCTGCACTACGCGCGCACCTATCTGCCGCACCACCTACCGCCGGGGGCGACCGTGCCGGTGCCCGTGACCTCCGACGACGACGTGTGCGTGCGTTTCCTCCTGGCTGCGGCTGCCGTCGGGGTGCTCTACAAGGAGCAGGCCTCGATCTCGGGCGCCGAAGTGGGCTGTCAGGGCGAGGTGGGGTCGGCGTCGTCGATGGCGGCCGCGGGGCTCGCCGAGGTGATGGGCGGCACGCCCGAGCAGGTCGAGAACGCGGCCGAGATCGCGATGGAGCACAACCTCGGGCTCACCTGCGATCCGATCGGCGGGCTGGTGCAGATCCCGTGCATCGAGCGCAACGCCATTGCGGCGTCGAAGGCCATCAATGCGGCGAAGATGGCGCTGTGGGGCGACGGCAGCCATCACGTGAGTCTCGACCAGGTGATCGCCACCATGCGCGAGACCGGCCGCGACATGAGCGACAAGTACAAGGAGACCGCGTTGGGGGGTCTGGCGGTCAACGTCGTGGAGTGCTGACAGGCATCCGGATGCCCGCTGCGGCGCGCACTACTGTGGAAGCGTGAGCTCGGGCGGAACGACCGACGGCGCCAGCTCGCCCCCTCCTCGGCAGCAGACCGGGACCGGGCGCTGGCGGTCGATGGCGCGGGCCACGATGGTGCCGGTGCGCACCTTCCAGGCCAGTGCGCGCACGCCGCTGCTGCAGGTGTTGAAGACCGCGGCCGCCGCCGTCATCGCCTGGGTCGCCTGCTCCTTCATCGCGAGCGACGAACCGCCGATCTTCGGCGCGATCGCCGCCATCCTGGTGGTGCAGCCGAGTGTCAACCAGTCGTTCAGCCGTGCGGTCGAGCGGTCGATCGGCGTCATCGTCGGGGTGGTCGTCGCCTATCTCGTTGCGCTCGTCTTCGGAGCGCCGAGCTGGCTCATCCTGGCCGCCATCGTCATCTCGTTGCTGGTGGGCTGGGCGCTGCGCTTTCCGCCCTCGTCGACCGTGCAGATTCCGATCAGCGCGATGCTCGTGCTCTCGGTGGGCGCGCAGACGCCCGGCTACGCGGTGGAGCGCATCGTCGAGACCGTGATCGGGGCGATCATCGGGGTGTTCGTCAACTGGCTGATCGTGCCGCCGCTGGCCGTGCAGCCGGCGCATGACGCCGTCGCGACCCTCGGCCGCGAGGTCGCGGCCATCATGGACGGGCTCGCCTCGGTGCTCAGCAAGCCGACCGACGAGAAGTTCCGCACTCTGCTGCTGGTGGAGGCCCGGCTGCTCCGGCCGATGCAGACCAAGGCGCTCGCAACGCTCGAGACCGCCGAGGACAGCCTGCGGTTCAACCCCCGGCGATCCGCTCATCGCGACGTGCTGAAAACGGATGCCGCGCTGATGACCATGCTCGGAACGGTCGTCACCCGCGTGCTCGGCATGACCCGCGCCGTGAACGACCACTTCGACGACGAGCTTCGTTCCGAACCGATGACGGCGTCGATCGCCGAAGAGCTGCGTCGAGCCGCCCACGACCTGCGTCTCGTGATGGAGAACGTGGCGCCGTCCTCGCGTGACGTCGAGCGGCTGAGCGACCCGGAGCCGGCGCTCACCGCGCCGATCCAGACCCTCTCGCCCGATCCGTCGCACTGGATACTGATCGGCTCGCTCCTCGAAGACCTGCGGCGCGTGCGCGAGGAGATATTGGGCGCGGTCGACGACCTGCACTGACGTCGCCCCCACCCCCTCGCACTCCTCGCGACTCGCCAAAATCCGCCCTGAATCGACGCTGGAAAGGGCGGAATTTGGCGAGTCGCGAGGAGGAGAGCGAGTCGCGAGGAGGGAGGAGAGGGCGGGGGTCAGCGCCGGCGGGGGAGGAGACCCACCCGGTCGTAGACCGTGGCGAGGGTGGCCTCGGCCACCTCGTTGGCACGATCCGCGTTCACCGAGAGGATGCGATCGAGCTCGCCCGGGTCGTCGAGCAGCTCGAGCGTGCGCTGCCGGATCGGTGCGACCGTCTCGACCACCACCTCGGCCAGAGCCTTCTTGAGGGTGCCGTAGCCGCCGCCCGCGAACTCCTCCACGACGTCGTCGACCGTGCGGTCGGTGAGGATCGCGAAGACGGTGAGCAGATTCGCCAGCCCCGGTTTGAGCTCGCGATCGAAGCGCACCTCGCCGTCGGCATCCGTCACCGCCCGCATGATCTTCTTCTCGGTGATCTTCGGCTCGTCGAGCAGCCAGATCAGCCCCGAGGTCGACTCCGACGACTTCGACATCTTCGCCGTGGGGTTCTGCAGATCGAAGATCTTCGCGGTGTCTTTCAGGATGTAGGGCTTCGGCACCGTGAACGTGTCGCCGAAGCGCGCGTTGAAGCGGTTCGCGAGGTCTCGGGTGAGTTCGATGTGCTGCCGTTGGTCTTCGCCTACCGGCACGTCGACGGCCTGATAGAGCAGGATGTCGCCGGCCTGCAGCACCGGGTAGGTGAACAGACCGACGGATGCCGCCTCCTGCCCCTGCTTCGAGGCCTTGTCTTTGAACTGGGTCATCCGCGCCGCCTCACCGAATCCGGTGATGGTGTTGAGCACCCAGGCGAGCTCGGCGTGTGCCGGAACGTGCGACTGCACGAAGAGCGTCGACCGGGTGGGGTCGATGCCGGCCGCGATGTATTGCGCGGTGGTGCGGCGGGTGTTCTCGCGCAGGGCGATCGGGTCTTGCGGCACCGTGATGGCGTGCAGATCGGCGAGGAAGAAGAATGCGTCGTGCGTCTCCTGCAGCGCCTTCCAGCTGAGCAGGGCGCCGATGTAGTTGCCGAGGTGCAGCGAATCGGCCGAGGGCTGCATACCCGAGAGAAGGCGGGGCTTGGAAGAGTCGGTCATTGGGGCGTTTCTCACTGTTCTGGTACGAACGCTGCGCCGCAGTAGCGGCGGTGCAGCAACAAAACTACAGGTCGTAGTCGACGACGACGGGAGCGTGGTCGCTCCAGCGTGCGTCGTGGGTGGCCGCTCGGTCGACGGCGTAGTTCGTGACCGTGGCGGCGAGATCGGGCGTGGCCAGTTGGTAGTCGATGCGCCAGCCGGTGTCGGTGTCGAAGGCGCGCCCGCGCTGCGACCACCAGGTGTAGGGGCCCTCGACCTCGCCCGACCATCGACGGCCGACGTCGACCCAGCCGAGACCGGCGCCCTTGTTGTACTCCGGGTCGCCTTCGGCGCCCAGGAACTTGTCGAAGTAGTCGCGTTCGCCGGGCAGGAAGCCGGCGCGCTTCACGTTGCCCTTCCAGTTCTTGATGTCGAGGGTGCGGTGGCCGACGTTGAGGTCGCCCACCACCAGCGCGAGCGGGTTGTGTTCGCGCAGCATCGGAAGGTGGGCGAGCATCGCGTCGAGGAACTTGTACTTCTCGTCTTGCTTCGGGGTGTCGGCGACGCCGGAGTGCACGTAGGTGGAGACCACCGTGACGAGCTTGCCGTTCCATTCGTAGTCGGCCTCGAGCCAGCGCCCTGCGCTGTCGAAGTCGTCGGGCCCGAAGGTGACCCGATGGATGTTCGCCTTGTCGCGGCTCGCGAGCGCCACACCGGCGCGACCCTTCGCCGTCGCCGGGTCGTGCAGGATGTTCCAGTCGGGCCCGAGGAGGTTCTCGAGGTCACTGGTCTCGGCCCGCACCTCCTGCATCGCAAGGATGTCGACCCCCCTGGTGCTCAGCCACTCGCCCATGCCGTTGCGGAATGCAGCGCGCACGCCGTTCACGTTGACTGAGGCGATTCGGAGGGGCTTCTGGGGCATGGTTCTACTGTAGCGGCGGGCGCTGACACCGCCTTCCGGGGGCGGCCCGGTGCATCCGTTCGCCCATGTGACGCCGGGCGCGGGCCCCGGGCGTGACCTCCTTGCTCCCGGCTCAGAGCTTCTTCGAGAGCTTCAGCGCCTCGGCCCGGTCGAGCTTCTCGAGCCGCTCGAGCTTCTTGCGCACACGCCGGCGGGCGAGCCCGTGCGTGGTGGTGAGTTCGTTCCGCAGGCGCTCGCGCTCGGCCGAGACCAGGGTGTCGCGCGCATCCGCCACCCGCTGCTGACGCTCGACCTCCATCTGTTCCGGGCTCAGCGCGCGGGGATCGATGCCCGCGTCATCCATGCCCACCGCGATCCAGGTGGCCGACACGAGGATGACGCGGCAGACCAGGTTGAGGAAGATCATGATTCCGATGATCACGGCGAACGACGCGAGGAGCGGGTTCGAGGTGGCGCCGCCGAGGAGCAGACTGCCGAGGATCTTCAGCACGCCGAGGGCGGCGCCTCCGATGACGGCACCCACCACGAGACGGCGCAACGGGATCTTCACTCCCGACAGCACACGGAAGGCCACTCCGAGCACGAGACTGTCGAACGCGAACACGACGAGCACGCCCACGAGCCAAGCCACGAAGAGGGCGACCGGCGACTCCGAATCGATGCCCACGAGGTTGAATACGATCGTGAGCCCCTGATTGCTCAACAGACTCACCGCCGACGAGAGGACGATCGCGATGCCGAACCCGAGGGCGAGCCCGAAATCCTTGAGCTTGAGGATCACCGGGTTCGTGGTGGGTGGGTCGAGTTTAAAGATGCGCCGGATGGAATCGCGGGTCGACGCGAGCCAGCCGATCGCGGTCAGCACCAGTCCGACGAGGGCGATGGCGCCGGTCCAGCCGAGGATACGTGCCTGCGAGAGCATGTCGGGATCGATGGCGCCGTCTTCGCCGATGAGGCCGGGAATCGAGTTGCTCAGTTGCTGCACCACGGCATCCATCAGCGCTTGGTTCGAGGCCAGCACGATGCCGAAGATCGAGAACCCCACCCAGATGCCGGCGAAGACGGCGAAGACCGCCTGGAACGACATGCCCGACGCCATGATCTCGCCGCCGCTCGAACTGAAGCGGATGAACACCCGCACCAGACGCAGGGCCATCACCCACGCGATGAGCTTCTGGATGCCCGACTTGGGCTTTGCGGGCCCCTCGGCCTTCTTCTCGACGTCGATGGCCGGTTTGCCGGCGGCGTTGCTCCTGGTCGTCGCCCGATCGTCATCGACGGCCGTGCTTCCCGTCGTGGTGCCCCGCTCGTCGCTCATGTCCCGAGCCTAGAACGGACCCCGCTCTCCCGCTCCCCTCTCGTCCGCCCCTCCCACCCCTTCCTCGTCGGCCCCCTCCCACCCGCACCCCCGCACTCCCTCCCCCCGGACACCCCTCCCACCCGCACTCCCTCCCACCCGACCCCCGCACTCCCTCCCACCCGAAACCCCTCCCACCCGCACCCCACCTCTGGTCCCATCCGAAACGACGGAGAAAGTGGCACCGTGACGGAAACGACGGAGCCTCGGACCGACGAACGCTTTCACCTCCGTCGTTTCGTCGCGCGAGCGCGCGCCACTCAGAGCGCAGCGAGCGCGGCGCGGATGGCGGCGAGGCAGGTCGGCCAGGCATACAGCACCTGGGTGTAGCTGAACCGGAGCACGCGGTAGCCGCGATACGCGAGTTCGGTGTCGCGACGGCGGTCCGACTCGAAGGTGGACTCGGTGTCGTGGAATTCCTTGCCGTCGACCTCGATGATGAGGCGGCCGGCGATCAGAAGATCGACGCGATGGACACCGATCTTCACCTGCAGGTCCGCCTCGATGCCGACCTCGAGCAACCGGACGCGGGTGACGGATTCCGTTCCCGATTCGGCACGCGGGTCGACACGCCGAAGGGCGCGCGCCAGCCGGGGCGCGGTCTCGAACTCGGCCGCGAGCTGAGCGGTGGTACACAACCGCCGGCGCACCGCGGAATCCAGCACAGCGACCACGTGGGCGTGCTCGAGTGATGCCGGTAGGTGTCGGACGGCACGCGGCAGCGCGACGATGCCGGGTGGGCTGGGGTCGCGAAAAGACGTCGCGCTCTTCCAATGCACGACCACATCGGATCGCGACACGAACGGTGCTCCGGTGTCGGGATCGCGGAGCGCCCGAGCATGCGCGTCGACGGCGACGTGCAGTCGCTCGTCGCCCGGCGGACACCAGGCCCCCCACTCGTTGAGCGCCGAATGCGCGGTCAGGCTGCCCCCGAGCCGCACGGCACGGACCAGCTGGCTGCGAGCATCCGGTCGCGCGTACACGCCCTGCCGAACGCGCACGAGAGAGCCGTCACGACGGAGCGAACGGAGGCGCTGCTCCGCGATGCCGAGCCGCTGCAGCGACCGGGGGGTTGAGAACTCGGGCAGGTAGAGGGCAGCGGACGGCATGCAGCGACTCTGCCCTGCCATCCACGGGAGGCGGGTGGTCCGGCAGAATCTGGGGACAAATCAGCCAGAGCAGCGAATTGTGGAGGAGCAATCCGTCGCCCAGCCCCGTGTCGAAACGACGGAGAATACCGGCGCCTAACGGAAACGACGGAGCCCCAGCCCGGAAAGGGGCCGAGACTCCGTCGTTTCGGAGCGGAGCGGAGCGGGCGTGGGTGCGAGCGGGCGGGCGGCGCGACCCTACGGCTTGCCGCGCATGATGGCCTGCTTGACCTCGGCGATCGCCTGGGTCACCTGGATGCCGCGGGGGCAGGCATCCGTGCAGTTGAAGGTGGTGCGGCAACGCCACACGCCCTCTTTGTCGTTCAGGATGTCGAGCCGCGTCTGGGCCGCCTCGTCGCGCGAGTCGAAGATGAAGCGGTGCGCGTTCACGATGGCGGCGGGGCCGAAGTACTGCCCGTCTGTCCAGAAAACAGGGCATGACGAGGTGCACGCGGCGCAGAGGATGCACTTCGTGGTGTCGTCGAAGCGAGCGCGGTCGGCGACCGACTGGATGCGCTCCTTGTCCTTCGGGGGAGCAGAGGACGACTGCAGGAACGGCTGCACCTCGCGGAAGGACTCGAAGAACGGGTCCATGTCGACGATCAGGTCTTTCTCGAGCGGAAGGCCCTTGATGGCCTCGACGTAGATCGGCTTCGTGATGTCGAGGTCTTTGATGAGCGTCTTGCAGGCCAGGCGGTTGCGGCCGTTGATGCGCATCGCATCCGACCCGCAGATGCCGTGCGCACAGGAGCGGCGGAACGTGAGCGACCCGTCCTGCTCCCACTTGATCTTGTGCAGGGCGTCGAGGATGCGGTCGGTGGCGAACATCTGCACGTCGAAGTCCTGCCAGCGCGGCTCGTCATCCACATCCGGGTCGAAGCGACGGATGATGAGCGTGACGGTGAACGCCTCGATCGGCGCTTCCGGAGCCGGTCCGCCCGCGGGGGCGTCGTCAAGAACCAGAGACATCAGTACTTCCTCTCCATCGGCTGGTAGCGCGTGATCACGACGGGCTTCCAGTCGAGCCGGATGTGGTCGGCGGCGTCACTCGAGTGCGGGTCTCCGGAGAGATACGCCATCGTGTGCTTCATGTAGTTCTCGTCGTCGCGCTTCGGGTAGTCGTCGCGCATGTGGCCGCCGCGGCTCTCCTGGCGGTTGCGGGCCGAGAAGACCACGACTTCGGCCAGGTCGAGCAGGAAGCCGAGTTCGATGGCTTCGAGCAGGTCGGTGTTGAACCGCTTGCCCTTGTCTTGCACCTGGATGTTGCGGTAGCGCTCGCGCAACCGGTGGATGGTCGCGGTGACCTCGGCCAGCGACTCGTCGGTGCGGAACACCTGGGCGTTCTTGTCCATCTCGTCTTGCAGCTCCTTGCGGATGGCCGCGATGCGCTCGGTGCCGGTGCCGGTTCCGTTGCGGAGGGATGCGACCAGCGACACGATCGCGGCGGCGGGCTCGGGAGGCAGTGGCGTGAAGTCGACCGTCTGCACGTACTCCGCGGCGTTGTTGCCGCTCCGCTTGCCGAACACGTTGATGTCGAGCAGCGAGTTGGTGCCGAGACGGTTCGATCCGTGCACCGAGACGCAGGCGCACTCGCCGGCGGCGTAAAGGCCGGGAACGACGGTGTCGTTGTCGCTGAGCACCTCGGCCTTGATGTTGGTCGGGATGCCGCCCATCGCGTAATGGGCCGTGGGCATCACCGGAACCGGCTCGACCACCGGGTCGACACCGAGGTAGGTGCGCGCGAACTCCGTGATGTCGGGCAGCTTCGTCTCGAGCACTTCGGCGCCGAGGTGCGTGCAGTCGAGCAGCACGTAGTCTTTGTGCGGCCCCGCGCCGCGCCCCTCGGCCACCTCTTGAACCATGCAGCGCGCCACGATGTCGCGGGGCGCCAGGTCTTTGATGGTGGGGGCGTAGCGCTCCATGAAGCGTTCGCCCGAGGCGTTGCGGAGGATCGCTCCTTCGCCTCGCGCTCCCTCGGTGAGCAGGATGCCGAGCCCCGCCAATCCGGTGGGGTGGAACTGGAAGAACTCCATGTCTTCGAGCGGCAGGCCCTTGCGCCAGATGATGCCGACGCCGTCGCCCGTGAGGGTGTGCGCGTTCGACGTGGTCTTGTAGATCTTGCCGAAACCGCCGGTGGCGAAGATGACGGCCTTCGCCTGGAAGACGTGGATCTCGCCGGTCGACAGCTCGTAAGCCACGACCCCCGAAGGCTTGTCGACGCCATCCACAGACGTCATCACCAGGTCGAGCACGTAGTACTCGTTGAAGAAGTTGATGCCGAGGCGCACGCAGTTCTGGAACAGCGTCTGCAGAATCATGTGCCCGGTGCGGTCGGCCGCGTAGCAGGCCCGGCGAACCGGGGCTTTTCCGTGGTCGCGGGTGTGGCCACCGAAGCGGCGCTGGTCGATCTTGCCCTCGGGCGTGCGGTTGAACGGCAGGCCCATGTTCTCGAGGTCGATGACCGCGTCGATGGCCTCCTTCGCGAGGATCTCGGCGGCATCCTGGTCGACCAGGTAATCGCCGCCCTTCACGGTGTCGAAGGTGTGCCACTCCCAGTTGTCTTCTTCGACGTTCGCGAGCGCCGCGGCCATGCCGCCCTGCGCCGCACCCGTGTGGGAACGCGTGGGGTAGAGCTTCGAGATGACGGCCGTCTTCGCTTTCGGGCCCGCCTCGATGGCCGCACGCATGCCGGCACCACCGGCGCCCACGATCACGATGTCGAACTGGTGGTAATGCACGCCGTCGATCACGGCGCCGTCTTCGTACTGGGTCACAGGCTCACTCATGCTGATTGGCTGGCTCTAACTAGTTGACGGGGCAGAACGACGGCAGGAGATCTGCCGGGGAGCCTGCGGGGCACGGGTCGAAGGTGAAGATCACGAGCGTTCCGAGCACGATTTCGGCCACGACGGCGACCAGGATGCCGGCGAGCAGGATCTTGCGGGTGAGGGCACGCGTGGCGTAGTCGTTCACGATGGTGCGCATGCCGTTGCCGCCGTGGATGAGCGCGAGCCACAGCATCACGCAGTCCCACACCTGCCAGAACGGGTCGGACCACTTGCCGCCCACGAAGGCGAAGTCGATGGCCTTGATGCCGTCGCCGAGCCACAGGTTCACGAAGAGGTGACCGAAGATGAGGATGAGGAGCACCACGCCCGAGGCGCGCATGTAGATCCAGCCCCACTTCTCCCAGTTCACACCACGCGAGCGGCGGACGGTGTGCGGGGCGCGGGGGGAATCGATCGTCGTCGCCATCAGTGACCGACCTCGCTGAACACGTTGATGAGGTGGCGGGGTGCGAAGCCGAGCATCGTCACGGCCCAGAGGCCGATGACGATCCAGAACATCACGCGCTGGTACTTCGCGCCCTTCGACCACAGGTCGATCAGGATGATTCGGATGCCGTTGAAGGCATGGAACACGATCGCGGCCACGAGCGCCGTCTCACCGAGACCCATGATGGGGTTCTTGTAGGTGTCGATCACCGCGTTGTAGGCACCCGGAGCGACCCGCACCATCGCCGTGTCGAGCACGTGCACGAGTAGGAAGAAGAAAATGGCGACGCCCGTGATGCGGTGCAGCACCCACGACCACATGCCTTCGCGGCCGCGATACAAGGTGCCAGCCGGCCGCCGTGGTGTCATCGTTCCCGCCGAGTTTTCAGGCACGAACAACCCTCCTTGGCTTCAGTTGGATTCGCGATCGCCCACACGTCGAACGGTGCGCACTCGATCCACGACCGTAAGCAGTCTACGCTCAGAGGTCGCCGGATGCTTGTTAGGCAGGCCTTATTTGTATACAGGCCCGCGCTCCCACGCATCCCGCGTAAACACACGCCGAGACGGCTCCTGAATACCCCGTGGTATTCAGGCGTGTGAGCCAGCCGGAGTGCGCTTGCGCGTCTTTGCCGGACTGGTCACCGAGGCGTAGTGCGCCATCAGCTCGTCGCACAGAGCCTCCCACGACTTGCCGATCACCGCCCGTCGTCCGGCTTCGCCCATCCGCATCCGGAGCGCCGGATCCTCGACCAGCGAACGGATGCCCGTGCGGAGGTCGCCGGGGTCGCCGGGGTCGAAGAGGTAGCCGTTCTCCCCGTGCCGCACCAGGTCGATCGGCCCGCCCGCCGCCGGGGCGACCACCGGTAGGCCGGTGGCGTGCGCCTCCTGCAGGGTCTGGCCGAACGTCTCCTCCGTGCCGGTGTGCACGAAGACGTCGAAGCTCGCGTAGGCGTCGGCCAGCTGCTGCCCGGAGAGCCGGCCGAGGAACGTCGCCGGCATGCCTCGGAGCAGGCCCCGGATGTGGTCGTCGCTCGGCCCGTCGCCCACGATCGCGAGATGCAGGTTCGGCAGTCCGCGCAGGGAAGCGAGGCGCTCGAGACCCTTCTCGGGAGCGACCCGGCCGACGTAGCCGACGACGGTGTCGCCGCCCGGGCCGGCCAGCAGCGCGTTGAGCGCGCGAGCGGCGGGGCGGGCCCGGTTGTTCGGGTGGTAGCGCGTGAGGTCGACGCCTCGGCCCCAGAGTGCGATCCGCTCCACGCCCGCATTCTCGAGGTCGGTGCGGGAGGCGAGCGAGGGCGCGAGGGTGAGGTCGGCGCCGTCGTGGATCCAGCGCACGAAGCGCCAGGCCAGTTTCGACGCCGAACCGAGGCGGTTGCGCTTGGCATAGCCCGCGACATCCGTTTGGAAGATGGCGACGGTGGGGATGCCGAAGCGGTTGGCGGCGGCGATGCCCTGCGCCCCGAGCAGGAACGGCGAGGCCGCATGCAGCACGTCGGGCGCGAACTTCGAGATCAGGCGTGCCACCTGGGCGTTCGGGATGCCCATCGGGAACTGCCGATAGGCGACCGACGGCACCTGGTGCACCGGGAATCCGCGGTAGTGAGCGGGCGAACCCGCTGCCGGGGCGATCACGATCGCCTCGTGGCCGTGATCGGCCAGATAGTCCAGCACCTTGCAGACGCTGTTCGTGACTCCGTTGACGGTGGGAAGGAAACTTTCGCTGATGATCGCAACTCGCATCTGTGCCTCCAGGGGGCGACGCCGTGCGGCCTCATCCGGCCACGTTCTGACGGTAAGAAGGCGAGATGGACCGAGGGTGACATCGAGGTGGCGCTGTGGTGAGCGTCTGGCTTCCATCGGAAGTGGCGCGGGCAGGGCTCCCGGGCCCGACATCCGGGCGTCATCGGCCGTGGGTAGGCTGTGCCTCATGAATTCCACTCCCTCCGCGCTCGACCGGTTGTACAGCGTCATCCCGGCGGGCGGGATCGGATCGCGGCTCTGGCCGCTCTCCCGCGCCGACGCGCCGAAGTTCCTGCACGACCTGAGCGGCTCGGGCCAGAGTCTGCTGCGCGACACCTGGGACAGACTGGCTCCGCTCTCCGGTGAGCAGCGGATCATGGTGGTCACCGGCCGCGCCCACCGCGCCGCCGTCGAGGAGCAGCTGCCGAAGCTCGAAGATGAGAACGTGGTGCTCGAGAGCGAGCCGCGCGATTCGACCGCCGCCATCGTGCTGGCCGCCGCCATCCTGGAGCAGCGGGAGCCGGGCGTGATCATCGGTTCCTTCGCCGCCGACCACGTCATCGCGAACCCGGAGCGCTTCCGCGCCGCCGTCGTGCAGGCGGTCGCCGTCGCCGACGCCGGCTACATCGCGACCATCGGCATCACACCGACGGATGCGGCGGTGGGCTTCGGCTACATCCGCACCGACGAAGAGCTCGAGATCGAGGGCGCTCCGCAGGCCCTGCGAGTCGGCAACTTCGTCGAGAAGCCCGACCTCGCCACGGCCCGCCGCTACCTGTCGTCGGGCAAGTACCTCTGGAACGCGGGCATGTTCATCTCGCGCGCCGACCGGCTGCTCGAGCAGCTCGGCGCCTCGGAGCCGGAGCTGCTCGCCGGCATCATGGAACTCGCCGAGGCCTGGGACACCCCGCGCCGCGGCATGGTGGTCGACCGTGTTTGGCCGACGCTGAAGAAGATCGCCATCGACTACTCGATCGCCGAGCCGGCCGCGGCCGCGGGAACCCTCGCGGTCATCCCGGGCGACTTCGACTGGGACGACGTGGGAGACTTCGCGTCGATCGCGAAGCTGCACAGCGCCGGCCGAGGCAGCGAGCTCGCCATCCTGGGCAAGAACGCGCGCGTGTTGGCCGATTCCTCGAGCGGCATCGTGGTGTCGCAGTCGAAGCGGGTGATCAGCCTCATCGGGGTGCACGACATCGTGGTGGTGGACACGCCGGATGCGCTGCTCGTCACCACCAGCGAGCATGCGCAGCGAGTGAAGTCGGTCGTGGATGCGTTGCGTGCTGGCGGGTCAGGAGACGTGCTGTAGCGGGCTGCCTAGACTTTGGGCATGAGTAGAAACGGAATCGTCTCCCTCGCCTCCGGCATCGTGGCCGCAAGCCTCCTCGTGGCCTTGGCCGGATGCGCACCGGCACCGACGTCGGGAACCGACGCGGCCACCGATGCGGCAGGGGACTACTGCGCACGGATGGTGACCAACTCCGGCGGGCTCGACGACCGGTCGTTCAACCAGTCGAGCTGGGAGGGGATGCAGGCTGCGCAGAAGCAGTTCGGCATCGACGCCCAGGTGCTCGTGTCGACCTCCGAGACCGACCTTGCGCCCAACGTCACCCAAGCGGTGGACAGCGGATGCGGATTCGTACTGACGGTCGGGTTCGAGCTCGCCGACGCGACCCTCGCGGCGGCCGGCGAGAACCCGGACATCCACTTCGCGATCGTCGACGAGACGGTCGACGCCCCGAACGTGAAGCCGATCCTGTTCGACACGGCGCAGGCGTCCTACCTCGCGGGCTATCTCGCCGCCGGCGTCTCGAAGACCGGCAAGGTGGCCACCTTCGGCGGCGGCAACCAGCCTCCGGTCACGTTGTTCATGGACGGATTCGTCGACGGCGTCGCGAAGTACAACGAGGTGCACGGCACCCAGGTGCAGGTGCTCGGCTGGGACAAAGCGACTCAGGACGGCGTGTTCACGGGCGACTTCGAAGACATCAACAAGGGCAAGACGGTGACGCAGGGCTTCATCGACCAGGGCGCCGACGTGATCCTGCCAGTCGCGGGCCAGGTCGGCGAGGGTGCGGCGAACGCCGCATCGGAAGCCTCCGGTGTGTCGATCATCTGGGTCGACAACGACGGATTCGAGACCCTGCCCGCGGAATACCAGCCGATCGTGCTCACCAGCGTCATGAAGAACACCGGTGACGCGGTGGTGGAGATCATCGGTGACGACATCGACGGCTCCTTCTCTCCCGAGCCCTTCGTGGGCACGCTGGAGAACGGCGGGGTGGCGCTCGCGCCGTTCCACGATCTGGCGTCCGCCGTGCCGAGCGCCCTCTCGGCCGAGATCGATTCCCTGAAGGCCGAGATCGTGGCGGGCACCATCACGGTCGATTCGCCGTCGACCCCTTGAGTGGCGCCGACGCGTCCTGATACGCCGGTGGCGTGTTTCACGCGGATGGGGTGGACATTTCGGGCAGATTACGCCGTGATCGCGGCTTTGTAACGCTTGCGACGCGAAGTCGAATCCTTTCTGTCGCGGAACGTAACTTTCGGTAACGTGTCTCTCACACAGCACCTGCGCGCCTTGCAGGGCAGCAACTTGGAGGACATCTTGAGCATCAATCTGCGCCGCGCCAGCCTGGCCGGCTTCGCCACCCTCGGGGTGGCCGCTCTTCTCGCCGGGTGTGCGTCCGCGCCGTCCGACACCGCATCGACCAGCGGCAGCGACGCGGCGAGCGACTTCGTTCCCTGCATGGTCTCCGACTCGGGTGGATTCGACGACAAGTCGTTCAACCAGGCCGGCTTCGAAGGCCTCACCGAAGCGGCCGACAAGCTCGGCGTCAAGCCCGTCACCGTCGAGTCCTCAGCCGACACCGACTTCGCCCCGAACATCGACCAGCTCGTCAGCGGCGGCTGCAACCTGATCATCTCGGTCGGCTTCCTGCTCGCCGACGCCACGAAGGCGGCCGCTGAGGCCAACACCGACGTGAACTTCTCGATCATCGATGACTCGTCGATCGACCTGCCGAACGTCAAGCCGATCGTCTTCGACACCGCTCAGGCCGCGTTCCTCGCCGGCTACACGGCAGCGAGCTTCAGCAAGTCGGGCACCGTCGGAACCTTCGGTGGCATGCAGATCCCGTCGGTCACCATCTTCATGGACGGCTTCGTCGACGGCGTGAACTACTACAACGAGCAGAAGGGCACGAGCGTCAAGCCCATCGGCTGGGACGTCGCGGCGCAGACCGGTTCGTTCACGGGTGGCTTCGCCGCCGGTGTCGAGGCCAAGACCGCGGCCCAGGGCCTCATCGACCAGGGTGCAGACGTGATCCTTCCCGTCGGTGGCCCGATCTTCCTCTCCGCTGGTGAGGCGATCCGCGACTCGGGCAAGGAGATCGCGCTGATCGGCGTCGACTCCGACAACTTCGAGACCGCTCCCGACCTGAAGGACCTCTTCCTCACCTCGGTGCTGAAGGGCGTCAAGGCGGGCGTCGTCGACGTGGTCGACACCTCCGCGGCCGGCGAGTTCGACGCCGAGCCCTTCATCGGAACGCTCGAGAACGACGGTGTGGGCATCGCCCCGTTCCATGACTTCGAGAGCAAGGTCTCACCTGACCTGCAGGGTGAGCTCGATACCATCAAGGCCGGAATCATCGACGGCTCGATCCAGGTCGAGTCGCCCTCGACGCCGTAACCCGAACAACGACGGTCGGGGGGACCAGCCTTTTGCTGGTCCCCCCGACCTTTTAACGGACACATCTCCGCAGGTAGGTAGATTGACTCTATGAAGCTCGAACTCCGGGGTATCACGAAGCGATTCGGTTCCCTCACCGCGAACGATCACATCGACCTCACCGTCGAGCCGGGCGAGATCCACTGTCTCCTCGGAGAGAACGGCGCCGGCAAATCCACACTGATGAACGTGCTCTACGGCCTGTACCAGGCCGATGAGGGCGAGATCGTGCTCGACGACGTCGTCCAGCACTTCGCCGGCCCGGGCGACGCCATGAACGCCGGCATCGGCATGGTGCACCAACACTTCATGCTCATCCCCGTCTTCACCGTCGCCGAGAACGTGATGCTCGGGCACGAGCAGACCGGCTTCGCCGGCTTCCTCGATCTCTCGGCCGCCCGCCGCCGGGTGCGCGAGATCAGCGACCAGTTCGGCTTCGACGTCGATCCGGATGCGCTGGTCGACGACCTGCCCGTCGGCGTGCAGCAGCGGGTCGAGATCATCAAGGCCCTGTCGCGCGACGCGAAGGTGCTCGTGTTCGACGAGCCGACCGCGGTGCTGACGCCGCAGGAGACCGACGAGCTGATGGCCATCATGCGCCAGCTGAAGGAGTCAGGCACGTCGATCGTGTTCATCACGCACAAGCTGCGCGAGGTGCGCGAGGTGGCCGACCGGATCACGGTCATCCGTCTCGGCAAGGTCGTGGGCGAGGCGTCGCCCACGGCGACCAACGCCGAGCTGGCGTCGCTGATGGTGGGTCGTGCGGTGGAACTGACCGTGCACAAAGACCCGGCGAAGCCGGGGGCTGCGGCGCTCGTGGTCGAGAACCTCTCGGTGATCGACGCACGCGGCCAGGTCGTGGTGAACGAGGTGTCGTTCGACGTGAAGGCGGGGGAGATCCTCGCCATCGCGGGCGTGCAGGGCAACGGCCAGACCGAGCTCACCGAAGCGCTGATGGGCCTGCAGGAGCGGGTGACCGGGCAGGTGACCCTCGACGGCAAGTCGTTGAGCGGGCTGTCGGTGCGGAGGGTTCTCGACTCGGGTGTCGGCTTCGTTCCCGAAGACCGCAAAGAAGACGGCTTGGTGGGCGAATTCACGATCGCCGAGAACCTCATGCTCGACCGCTCCAACGGGGTGCCGTTCGTCAAGGGCGGCGGCCTGCAGCTGGGCTACCTCAACACCTTTGCCGAAGAGAAGTCGAAGGAGTTCGACGTGCGTTCCCAGGGCATCGGCACCGAGGTCGGCCGGCTCTCCGGCGGAAACCAGCAGAAAGTCGTTCTGGCGCGGGAACTCTCCCGCGGGTTGCGGCTGTTCGTGGCGGCGCAGCCGACGCGCGGCATCGACGTCGGATCGATCGAGTTCGTGCACAAGCGCATCGTCGCCACCCGTGACGAGGGCATCCCCGTGGTCGTGGTCTCGACCGAGCTCGACGAAGTCGTCGCGCTCGCCGATCGGATCGCGGTGATGTATCGCGGCGGGATCGTCGGGATCGTTCCCGGAGACACCCCCCGCGACATCCTGGGCCTCATGATGGCGGGGGAGATCCCCGCCGGTATCGATCCGGAAGGAGCGGCCGCGTGAGCGACTCGCCTGAGAACAAGCCCGTGACGCCCCCCGAGGCTCCCTCACCGGCGGCGGGCACGGCGGCGACGGGTACGGCGGCGACCACGGCGACGCCCACCGCGGTCGAGCCGCCCTCGCGGTGGCGCGCCACCTTCAACGAGATCATCGGCGGCAGCGTCATGATCTCGATCCTGGCCGTGGTGCTCGCGATCGTGGCCGGCGGCATCCTGATCGCCGTCACCGACGAAAACGTGCAGAAGGCCGCCGGCTACTTCTTCGCCCGGCCCGGCGATACCTTCGCCGAGATCTGGAAGGCGGTCTCCGGCGCCTACGTCGCGCTGTTCCAGGGCTCGATCTACAACTTCAAGCGCCCCGACTTCCTCGACCAGATCAAACCGCTCACCGAGACGTTGACCTTCGCGACCCCGCTGATCGCGGCTGGTCTCGGTGTCGGCCTGGCGTTCCGCGTCGGCATGTTCAACATCGGTGGCCGCGGGCAGATGCTGATCGCAGCGGCCTGCGCCGGCTGGGTGGGGTTCACCCTGCACCTCCCCTTCGGCATCCACCTGATCGTCGCCATCCTCGCCGGTGTGATCGGCGGTGGCATCTGGGGCGGTATCGCAGGTCTCCTCAAGGCTCGCACCGGTGCGCACGAGGTGATCGTCACGATCATGCTGAACTACGTCGCGTTCTACCTCGTCTCCTACCTGCTCCGCACGCCCGTGCTGCAGGCACCGGGATCGAACAACCCGAAGTCGCCGCCGATCGATCCGACCGCGGTGCTGCCCGACATCCTGGGTCCGAAGTTCAATCTGCATCTGGGCTTCATCCTGGTGATCGCGGTGACCGTGTTCGTGTGGTGGCTGCTGAACCGCTCGGCTCTGGGCTTCAAGTTCCGCGCAGTCGGCATCAACCCGAACGCGGCCCGGGTGGCCGGCATCGACGTGAAGAACATGTACGTCTACGCGATGCTCATCTCCGGCGGGCTCGTCGGTCTGGCCGGCGTGTTCCAGGTGCTCGGTACGGTGACGACGGGCTTCTCGTCGGGTATCGATGCGGGCATCGGATTCGACGCCATCACCGTCGCCCTGCTCGGGCGTTCGAAGCCGTGGGGCATCTTCATCGCGGGAATCCTGTTCGGAGCCTTCAAAGCCGGCGGATTCGCGATGCAGGCGTCGCAGGGCATCCCGATCGACATCGTGGTCGTCGTGCAGTCGCTGATCGTGCTGTTCATCGCAGCGCCTCCGCTCATCCGCACGGTGTTCCGCCTGCCCGATCCATCGAAACCGAAGAAGCCGAAACCGCCGAAAGCGGTGCCGACTGCGACCCGTGAGGCGGTGGCGGCGAAATGAGCGACCGACTTCCTGAGCACGTGACCACCAACACTCTGGCCGCGTCGACGGGGGCGATCCCGCCCCCCGAGCACAACCGCCCCGACTCCTCGCCCGACCTGGTCAAGGTGCTCGTGAAGAGTTGGAAGGCGCCGATCGCGTTCGGCATCTTCGCCCTCGGCGCGATCATCCTGTTCGTCGTGTTCGGGCGCGACGGCGTCTCGACCTTCAAGCTCTCCACCGACGTCGACGTCATCCAGTTGCCCGCCGTCGTGCTGCCCACCCGCACCACCGGCATCGTCATCTCGATCGTGCTCGTGCTGATCGCGGGCCTCAGCGTCTGGCTGGTCGCCACCGGCCGCAAGGTACGGATCTGGTTGATGGCCGTGTTCGCGGTGCTGTTCCTGGTCGCGTTCCTGACCTGGGCATCGGCGGGGCAGACCATCCCGGTGCCCGGCCTCCTGGTCGGCGCCGTCTCGCTCAGTGTTCCCCTCATCTTCGGTGCGCTCGGTGGCGTCATCTCCGAACGCGTCGGTGTCGTGAACGTCGCGATCGAGGGTCAGCTGCTCGGCGGCGCCTTCGCGTCGGCCGTGATCGCCTCCGTCACCAACAACGTGTTCGCCGGCCTGATCGGGGCGGTCATCGCCGGTGCGCTGGTGTCGTTCGTGCTGGCCGCGTTCTCGATCAAGTACCTCGTCGACCAGGTCATCGTGGGTGTCGTGCTGAACGTTCTGGTCGTCGGGCTCACGTCGTTCCTCTACTCGCAGGTGCTGACCGCCAACCCCGACCTGCTGAACTCGCCGCCGCGCTTCGACACCTTCCCGATCCCGCTGCTGTCGGAGATCCCGATCATCGGGCCGACGCTGTTCCGGCAGACCATCATCGTGTACCTCATGTACATCGCGGTGGCCGTGGTGTTCTTCGGGCTTTTCAAGACGCGCTGGGGCCTGCGCGTGCGGGCTGTGGGCGAGCATCCGCAAGCCGCCGACACCGTGGGCATCAAGGTCAACCCGACCCGGTTCTGGAACGTGCTGCTCGCGGGCGCCATCACCGGCCTCGGCGGGGCGTACTTCACCCTCGGCTCGGTCGGATCGTTCAACAAGGAGATGACGGCAGGCGCAGGTTACATCGCTCTCGCCGCGGTGATCTTCGGGCGCTGGGACCCCATCCGGGCCACCCTCGCGGCACTGCTCTTCGGGTTCGCAACCAACCTGCAATACGTGCTCGGTGTGATCGGGTCTCCCGTGCCATCCGAGTTCCTGCTGATGCTGCCCTACTTGATCACCATCTTCGCGGTCGCCGGACTGGTCGGGCGGGTGCGCGGCCCTGCCGCGGCTGGTAGACCCTATGTGAGTTCGTGAGGTGGGTTCGATGAGTGCTGCTGTTTCTTCGACGCCGGTCGACTGGGAGTCGTTGCGCGCGACCGCTCTCGAGGCCATGGAGAGGGCCTACGTGCCCTACTCCAAGTTCCCCGTGGGCGCGGCCGCCATCGTCGACGACGGGCGGGTGATCGCCGGCTGCAACGTGGAGAACGCCTCGTACGGACTGACGTTGTGCGCCGAATGCGCCCTCGTGTCGGCCCTCCACATGAGCGGGGGCGGGCGGCTCGTGGCGTTCACCTGCGTCGACGGGCACGGAAACACCCTGATGCCCTGCGGGCGGTGTCGGCAGCTGCTGTTCGAGCACTCAGCCGAGGGCATGCTGCTCGAGACGGTCTCGGGCATCAAGACGATCGACGAAGTGATCCCGGATGCGTTCGGGCCCCGCACCCTCATCGAGTACCGCGAGGAGTCCCTCGCGGAGTAGCAATCCTCGCGATTAGCCAGAATCCGCCCTCCCGGCGCAACTTTCGGGGCGATTTTTGGCGAGTCGCGGATGCAGTTAGGAGCACCACCATGGCCACCGAAGCCTTCGACGTCGTCGACCTCATCCGCACCAAGCGGGATCACGGCACCCTGACGACCGCCGAGATCGACTGGCTGATCGACGCCTACACCCGCGGGTTCGTGGGCGACGAGCAGATGGCGGCACTCGCGATGGCGATCCTGCTGAACGGGATGTCGCGCGACGAGATCCGCGATCTGACGCTGGCGATGATCGCGTCGGGGGAGCGGATGAGCTTCGCCGGGCTCGGCAAGCCGACCGTCGACAAGCACTCCACCGGCGGGGTGGGCGACGAGATCACGTTGCCGCTGATGCCGCTCGTCGCGTCGTTCGGCGTGGCGGTGCCGCAGCTCTCCGGGCGCGGACTCGGGCACACCGGTGGCACGCTCGACAAGCTGGAGTCGATTCCCGGATGGCGGGCCTCCCTCACCAACGAGGAGATGTTCTCGCAGCTGCGTGACGTGGGTGGCGTCATCTGCGCGGCCGGGTCAGGCCTCGCACCGGCCGACAAGAAGCTCTACGCGCTGCGCGACATCACCGGGACGGTCGAGGCGATCCCGCTCATCGCCTCCTCGATCATGTCGAAGAAGATCGCCGAAGGCACCGACTCGCTCGTGCTCGACGTGAAATTCGGCTCGGGCGCGTTCATGCAGGACATCGCCAAGTCGCGGGAGCTGGCGCGCACCATGGTCGATCTAGGCAACGACGCCGGCGTCGCCACCACCGCCCTGCTCACCAACATGAACGTGCCGCTCGGGCTCGCGATCGGCAATGCCAACGAGGTGCGCGAGTCGGTGGAGGTGCTGGCCGGGGGCGGGCCCGCGGATGTCGTGGAACTGACGCTCGCGCTGGCATCCGAGATGCTGCGGCTGGCCGGGCAACCGGATGCCGACGTCGAGGCGGCGCTGCGCGACGGGCGCGCGATGGACACCTGGAACCGGGTCATCCGGGCGCAGGGCGGCGACCCGACGGCGCCGCTGCCGGTGCCGCGGGAGACGCACGTCGTCGTCGCACCTTCCTCCGGCGTTCTGCTCCGGCAGGAGGCGCTGCCGTTCGGCATCGCGGCGTGGCGGCTCGGCGCGGGTCGGGCGCGGGCATCCGATGCTGTGCAGCACGCCGCGGGTGTGGATCTGCACGCGAAGCCGGGCGACACGGTTGTGGCCGGGCAGCCCCTGTTCACCCTGTCGGCCGACGAGCCCGAGCGGTTCGCGCGCGCTCTCGAGGCGCTCGAGGGCGCCTACGAGATCGGCGCGCCGGCGGCCTGGACGCCGCCCGCCCCCCTCGTGGCCGAGCGCATCTCGTAGCCCACTCCGTCGAATCGCCAAATTCTGACGGAATGGCTGTCGAGGTAGCGGCGCGTCTTGGCGACTCGGTGGATCGGTTCACGCGACGAGCGAGCGCAGCTCGCGCAAAAGTGCTGCAGGGGCGACGAGGTCGGCCTGCGTCACGCGGATCACCGTCCACCCGAGCGCGTGCAGGCGCCTCATCCGGATGATGTCTTTTCGCCATTGCGCTTTGTCGGTGCGGTGATGGTCGCCCTCGTATTCGATCGCGATTCGGCGCTCAGGATAGGCGAGATCCACCCGTGCGACGAAATGGCCGTGTGCGGTGAAGACTTCGACCTGAGTCCGTGGAGGGGGAAAGCCGGCCTCGATGAGGAGTACGCGCAGCAGCGACTCCCGCGGTGACTCGGCGCGGTCGTCGAGCAACTCGAGAGCGCGGCGCAGGGCACGGATGCCTCGACGAGACGTTCGGGTGCCGACCGCTTGCGCTAACTGTGCTCGGCTGGCGAGCGGCAATTCATGGTGGATGATGTGGTCGCCGGTAGCGACCAGTTCCGACGCAGTCAGCTCGCCGGCCAGATCGAGCCACGTGCGCACGACCGAGGTGACCGGGATTCCACCGACATCGGTGAGCTCGTCTGCACCCAGCGGGCATTCGTGCCCGATCACACCGCGCATCCGGATCGCCCGATGCGGAGGCGGGACGAGGGCGTGGATGCGCTCGCTCCGCACTCGCGACGGCACCGGCAGTCGGTGGAGCGCGGCCGCGCTCGCATGACTGATCGCTGCCCCCGGAGGAAGGCGCGCGACGAGCGCGCGGCAGCGAGCGACGAAGTCGAGGGGAGATGTGTCGGCGGCCACTCGGATGCCCGGGAACGGCGTGCGCAGGTCACCCGCCCGGAGGCGTCGCTCGCCGACACCGTTGGCGCGCGCCTCCGCCACGCTGAACGGCCGAGCGGGGAACGCTTGCGGGCGGGGTGATCGCGGACTCATGCGCACACCATGCCGCATTGCGGGCATCGTTACGCCGCGTTCTCCACAGGTGCTTCGTCGAGTCGCCAAAATCGGACGGAATGGCAGACCGCGTAACGGCGTGTTTTGGAGATTCGACGGAGGGCCGACGGCGGGTGGCAGGAAGTGGGGGTGGGGTGGCGGGAAAGGGGTGGAGGGGGCGGGGATGAGAACGTAGAGTCGGACGCATGGCGATTGTTCCCGACACCAAGAACTGGACCTGGGTGCTCGAACGCGAATGCCCCGAGTGTGGCTTCGACTCGAGCGCCACGCAGGCGAGCGACGTTCCTGGGCTGCTGCGCGTCAACGCCTCGGCGTGGCCCGCGGTGCTCGAACGCGACGACGTCGCCGTGCGGCCCGACGAAGCGACCTGGTCCGACCTCGAGTACGCCGCGCACGTGCGCGACGTCTTCCGCATCTTTTTGGTGCGCCTCGAACTGATGCTCGACGAAGACGATCCCGAGTTCGCGAACTGGGATCAAGACGTCACCGCCATCGAAGAACGCTACAACGAGCAAGATCCGGCGGTCGTGGCCGTCGAACTCGCCGAAGCAGCCGAAGCGCTCGCGCTGGCCTTCGAGTCGGTTCCGGATGACGCGTGGGAGCGCAAAGGCTTCCGTGGCGACGGATCGGCCTTCACCGTCGACACCCTCGCCCGGTACATGGTGCACGACCCTGTGCACCACCTCGACGACGTGAAAGGCTAGACGGCCGTCGCGGCGCATCCGATCCGTGCGCCGTGGTCCGAATGCGTGCAGTCATTCGGGCCACGGCGGGGGGATCGGGTGGGGTTGATGGGGTACCGCTTCGCCGCTTCCCTCGATGCGCGGCCTGCGGTCGCGCGTCGCTTCTTGCTCGCGCCGCCGCTTCTGCGGCGCGAGGCGACGTGTTCGCGTGCGGTCGCTGACGCGGCCGCGCGCTCACCCTGGGTCGTCGAGTAGGGCCTGGTGCGTTCGATATCGTCTGAGGTCTTTCAGCCCGGGATGCGTTCCAGGGCGTCCACGATCAGGTCCCAGAACTTGTCGTGGTCGAGGTCTACGGCCACCTGCGTGGTGCAGTCGGCGGGGGCGGGCGCGCGGAAGTCGGCCACAGTCATCCCGAGCGTGTGGGTTCCGGCGAGCTCGACCGCCAGAGGTGCGCGCCGCACCGTGATGACCGAAGGGTCGATCACCCGCGCCACCGCGCAGGGGTCGTGCACCGGCGGGTGCGCGAAGCCCTGCGCCTCGAGGTAGCTGTCGCCGAAGAACTCGAGCAGCTCCACCACGAACTGCGCCGGCGCGGTGCCGATCGATCGGATGCGCTCGAGAACCGTCGGCGTCGCGATGGCCTGATGGGTGAGGTCGAGACCGACCATGGTGAGCGGCCACGGCTCCGAGAACACGATGTGCGCGGCTTCGGGATCGATGATGATGTTGAACTCGCTCGTGGCACTCCAGTTGCCGCCGTGGTAGCCGCCGCCCATCAGCACGACCTCCTTGACGCGCGGCACGATCCGAGGTTCCTTACGGGCGGCGAGGGCGATGTTGGTGAGGCCGCCCGTGGGCACGAGGGTGACGGTGCCCGGCTCCTCGGCCATGATCGTGTCGATGATGAGATCGACCGCGTGCCGGGGGTCGAGCGCGAGCGTCGGCGGCGGCAACTCCGGGCCGTCGAGCCCTGACTCACCGTGGATGTCGGGAGCGACCTCGATGGCCCGCACCAGCGGCCTGGCGCATCCGGCCGCGAACGGCACGCCCGTGATGCCCGCGACGCGCGCCACCGAGAGCGCGTTGCGGGTGACCTTCTCGAGCGTCTGGTTGCCCACCACCGTGGTGACGGCGAGCAGCTCGATCGACGGATTGCCGTGCGCCAGCAGCAGCGCGATGGCGTCATCGTGACCGGGGTCGCAGTCCAGGATGATCTTCTGCGGCACGGTTGCTCCTCGCCGGGTCGGGGTGGTGAAAGAACGAGTCTATTCAGACCCCGAGCAGCTCCCGCACGCGCGGCGCGACCTCGGTGCCGTAGAGCCGGAGGTTCTCGGCCAGCACCGCGTGCGGCATCGGACCCATCCCGTATTTCAGGTCGAACCGGTTGGCACCGAGCAGCGCCATGGTCTTCGCGATCTTCTGCGCGACGGTCTCCGGCGAGCCGATGTACAGCGATCCACGATCGACTTCGCGCTCGAAGTACTCGCGCGTGATCGGAGGGAAGCCGCGCGACCGCCGCACGTCGAGCAGGAAGCTCTCGTAGAAGGGCCAGAACTCCTCGCGCGCCTCGTCGTCGCTCGCGGCGACGTGCCCGGGGGAGTGCACCCCGATCGGCAGCGGAGGCCCGCCGAACTCGGCGCCCGCACGCCGGTAGAGCTCGGAGAGGTTGGTGAAGCGCGCCGGGTTGCCTCCGATGATCGCGAGCATCAGCGAGAAGCCGTGCCGCGCGGCACGCACGACGGAGTTCGGGCTGCCGCCGACGCCCACCCAGGTGGGCAGAGCTCCGGATGCGGTGCGCGGGTACACCGGCAATCCCGGCAGCGCAGGCCGCATCGTTCCCGACCAGGTCACCGGTTGCTCGGCACGCACCGCGGCGAAGAGGTCGAGCTTCTCCTCGAAGAGCTGCTCGTAGTCGGCGAGGTCGAAGCCGAAGAGCGGGAACGACTCGGTGCTCGACCCGCGACCGAGGATCACCTCCGCGCGGCCGTTCGAGACGGCATCCAGGGTCGCGTAGCGCTGGAACACCCGCACCGGGTCGTCGGAACTCAGCACGGTGACCGCTGAACCGAGTCGGATGCGCGTGGTGCGGGCCGCGATCGCTGCAAGCACCACGTCGGGTGCACTGAGCGGCATCTCGGCGATGTGGTGCTCGCCGAGCGCGAAGTGGTCGATGCCGGAGCGGTCGGCGATCACCCCCTCCTCGACGAGTGCTCGCATGTTCTCGGCGTCGCTGAACGGAACGCCGTCGGCATCCGTCGTGATGTCGCCGAACGAGTCGACGCCGAAGGTGATGGGGTGGTCGTCCAGGCGCGTGATCATCTGTTCTCCCTCGGTGGCCATATGGTTGACACATCAATCATAAGTGGTATAGTTGACATGTCAACAACAGGAGGCAGTGATGAATTCCTACCGGCTCAGCGCAGACGAACTCGCGACCTGGCGGTCTTTCATCGAGGTCGCCTCCGATCTCTCCACCGTGTTCGGCGCGCAATTGCAGAAAGAAGCCGATCTCTCGCCGGGCGACTACGCCGTGCTGCTGGCGCTCTCCGAGGCCGACGAGCACCACCTGCGTTCCTCGGAGCTCGCGGCCACCATCGCCTGGGAGCGGAGCCGCCTCTCGCACCACCTCGCCCGCATGGAGAAGCGCGATCTGCTGCGTCGTGACGAGTGTCTGACCGACAATCGGGGAGCCGAGATCGTGCTCACCGAGGCCGGCGCCGAAGCGTTCCGGCGCGCATCCGTCCCCCACCTCAAGGCGATCAAGACGACGTTCGTCGACGCCCTCACCCCCGCTCAACTGCACGATCTGGCCGGCATCACCGCCGCCCTGCGCGACCACTTGGAGAACACCCGCTCATGACCGAATCGATCGTTCCCACCCCCACCCCCACCCCTACTCCCACCCCACTGCGCGTCGCCGTGCTCGGCACGGGCCACATCGGTCCCGCCATAGCGCGGGCGGCCCGGGATGCGGGCTACGACGTCACCGTCTCGGCGTCGGGTTCGCCGGAGCGCATCTCCCTCATCGCGCAGGTGGTGATGCCGGGAGTCGAGCCCGTCTGGGCAGCCGAGGGCATCGGGCGGGCCGACGTGGTCGTGCTCGCCATCCCGCTGCACCGTTTTCTCGCGATCGACGCCGAGGCGCTGCGGGGCAAGATCGTGATCGACGCGATGAACTACTGGGCGCCCACCGACGGAACGTTGGCAGCCTTCACCGACAGCGCTCTCGGAACCAGCGAGATCGTGCAGCGCCACCTCGCCGGCGCTTCCGTGGTGAAGACCCTCAATCACACGGGCTACCACGACCTCGAAGAAGACCGCCGACCGGCGGGCGACCCGGAGCGGCGCGCTCAGGGCGTCGCCGGCGACGACCCGCAGGCAGTGGCGCTGGTCTCGCGGATGGTGGACGCGATGGGGTACGACCCGCTCGTCATCGACGGCCTCGCGGGCGGACGCATCCTGCAGCCCGGCGGCCCGGCATTCGGTGCGCGGCTGACGCTCGCGGAGCTGGAAGACGCGGTGGAGGTCGACGTCGCGGCCTGAGCTCGCGCCCGGAAGGTGCTTGCATATATGAAAACAACATTCATCTGTGCAATACTCGCGGTATGAGCACCGCAGAGCAGCAGAGCACGCAGCCGTCGTCGACCGATCTCGCAGAGAAGGGCGCCGCCCGCGTGGAGTGGATCCGCTCCCGGATGCCGCTGCTCGCCGCCATGCGCGAGGAGTTCGCCGAGCGGCAACCCTTCGCCGGCCGCCGCATCGGCATGTCGCTGCACATCGAGCCCAAGACGGCGGTGCTGCTCGAGACCCTCCAGGCCGGCGGCGCCGAGATTGTCAGCACCGGCAACCACGGCTCGACCCAAGACGACGTGGTCGCGTTCCTGCTCGGGCAGGGCATGACGGTGTTCGGCTCGCGCGACGACACCCTCGAGCAGCACCACCTCAACCTCGCGGGTGTGCTCGACGCCGCTCCCGACATGCTGCTCGACAACGGGGGAGACCTCGCGGCGGGCATCGTGGCGCGGGGCGCGACCGCGAGCATCCTGGGCGGCACGGAGGAGACGACCTCGGGCGGCGACCGGTTGCGCAGCGAGCTGGCCGGGGTCATCCCGTTCCCCGTCATCGTCATCAACGACAGCCTGCTCAAGGCCATCGGCGAGAACAAGCACGCCGTGGGGCAGTCCGTGGTGGAGAGCTTCATGCGCATCACGAACCTGATGGTTCCGGGCCGTCGGTTCGTGGTGGTGGGGTACGGCTGGTGCGGCCGCGGCGTCGCGCACTACCTTCGTGCGCTCGGCGGCAAGGTCGCCGTGGTCGAAGTCGACGAGCTGAAAGCCTTCGAGGCGGCACTCGACGGGTTCCGGGTGTCGACCGCCGTCGACGTCGCGCCCTGGGGCGACGTGTTCATCACCGCCACCGGCCACGCCGACGTGCTGACGATGGACGCGATCGAGCGGATGCACGACGGTGCCGTTCTCGCGAACTGCGGCCACTTCCCGTGGGAGATCGACGTCGCAGGGCTCCGGGCCGCCGCCGTGGCCTCCCGCGAGATCGACGACGCGATCGAGCGACTGGACTTCGCCGACGGGCGGCACGTCATCCTGCTCGCCGGCGGCCGCATGTTCAACCTCGCCGGCCGCGAGCCGAAAGGCAACTCGCTCGAGTCGATGGACCTCGGGTTTCTCCTGCAGACCCTCTCGCTCGAACGCGTCGCCACCGCGGCGGCATCACTTGCACCAGGCGCCCAGCCGGTTCCCGACGACATCGACCGCACCATCGCACGACGGATGCTCGCGACGATGCACGCGGCGGAGTGACGCGGATGTCTGCCGCCGGCCCCGATGCCCACTCCGGCTCCGAGGTCGTCGACGCCCCTCAGGATGCCGCCACCAAGTCGGCCCCCGACTACGCCGTGCCCGCCCTGGAGAAGGCTCTCGACATCCTCGAACTGCTCGCCGAGCAGCGCGGCGGTCTCGGGCAGCTCGAGATCGCGCGCGCGACGGATCGTTCGGCCAGTCAGATCTTTCGGGTGCTCACGACCCTCGAGCGCCGCGGCTACCTGCATCGCGACCGCCAGTCGGGGCTCTACACGCTGACCCTGCGCCTGTTCGACCTCGCGCACCGCCAGGACCCGCTGCGCTCGCTCGACGCCGCGGCGCTCGCGCCCATGCGCCGGCTCGCCGAGGGCACGCGGCAGTCGTGCAACCTCAGCGTGATCGATGCCGGACGCGTTCGCGTGGTCGCCCAGGTGGAGAGCCCGGGCGATTTCGGGTTCCGGGTGCGTGTCGGTGCCCTCTTCCCGCTCGAGAGCACGGCCACGGGCGCCGTGATCGCCGCCTACATGCCATCGGATGCCGCGGTGCCGGGCTCCGAGGGAGACGCGGCTGCGAGCATCCGCCGTGACGGATTCCTCGTGCGGGCCGACCCGCTGCAACCCTCGATCACGGATGTCGTGTTTCCCATCCTGGGCCGCGACGGGCGGGCGCTCGCGGCGCTCACCGTGCCCTACGTGGCGACGAGCTTGAGCGAACTGCCGAGCGACCGCGTGCGCGACGCCGCCGCGGCGACCGCCGCCGAGATCAGCGCCAACCTCGGGCTCTGAGGGTCGCAGGTTCAGCGCGGCTGGCTTCCGTGCTCAGCGGCACTGCCCCGCAACGGCGATCTGCTCGTCGCTCGGCCGGCCGTAGGCTTCGATGCCCGAGCCCGCCGTGTCGAATCCGAGACTGATCGACCAGGCCGTGGCCCACATCTCCTGGTCTTCGTGGAAGGTCGGACCGCTGAACAGCGGCCAGCAGACGTCGCGGTAGGCCTGGGTGTGCCCCACCTCGTGCGCCACCAGGGCGCGCGCGTTCTCGTCGTCGCCCCAGTACTCCTCCACGCCGTAGTTCAAGGTGATGATCGCCCAGCCGCCGTCGCTCGTCCAGGTCTGGGCGGTGCCGGAGTACCAGCCCTCGCCCTTGCCGTTGACCTCGGGTGCCCACACGAAGTCGAGGGTGGTGCCGCTGCTCAGCGAGCGCGCGTAGTCCTCGATCTCGCGGCGCACGGCCAGCGCCGGGTCGGCGAGTTCTGCGGCCTCGCTCGCCTGCGAGGCGGCCAGCGCATTCTCGGCCGCGACGAACGACGAGAGGAACGCGCCGTCGCGCGACGGGCTCTGACTCTGGTCGGTGGCCTGTTCGATAAGGCGGGTCAGTGCGACCTGTGACTCCTTGGTGGCCAGGGTGTTCGCGGCGATGTCGTTCGTGCCGCGGGTGGCCACTGCGCCGAAGTAGCTGGCCTCGGCGTCGTCGACGGCGTCTTGCGCGTCGTCGGCCGCCTGGGCTGCGGCGATCAGCGCATCCCGGTCGCCCGCGGCATCCCGGGCGAGAGCGCTGAGAGTGTCCGCATCGGCGAAGAGTTCCCAAGGCGGGCGGAAGCCGGCTTCGGCCGAGTCGACGGATGCTTCTCCGTCCGGCTCCACGGGAGGCGCGTCGTCCAGTGCGTCGAGGGCTTCGAAGGACTGCCGCAGCGCCGTCGCCTCCGGGGCCGCGTCGGCACCGAACTCGGCCGTGGCGACGACCGAACCCACGCGTGCGGTCACGTCGACGCCGTTGCGCATCCGGGCGTCGTAGGCGGTCTGCGCGGCCGTCTCCTCTTCGGTCGCCGTCGCGAACACGGCCGTCCAGAGTTCGAGGCGCTGGTCGGCGAGCACGCTCACACCCCAATAGCCGCCCGCGACGAGGCCCAGCGCGGCGAGCACGACGCCCGTCACGACGATCGGCCGGCGATTCCTGCGCATCCGTCATCCCTTCCGCCGCGGATCCCCCGGCGGCCAGGACATCGTATCCGCCTGGGCCCGCTGTGGGGGCCCACCGTCTGGTGCCCCTGCGTCCCGTGCGGGCCCGCGACTCCGCGCCCGCGTCTCTCCGCCCGCGTCCCCGCCCCGGAGCCGGGTCGCAGACCCTAGGCTGGTGCCATGACTGCAGCGCCTGAGGAATACCTCGTCCCCGGAACCGGAATCAGCTTCAATTCGCTTCCCAAAGTGTCCCTCCACGACCACCTCGATGGCGGGCTGCGGCCGGCCACCATCATCGAGCTGGCCGACGCGCTCTCGCTCGAGCTCCCCGCCACCGACGAGTTCGAACTCGGCGAATGGTTCGAAGACAGCGCCGACTCCGGGTCGCTTCCCACCTACCTCGCCACGTTCGACGTCACCATCGCGGTCATGCAGACCCGCGAAGGCCTCACGCGGGTGGCCCGCGAATTCGTGAACGACCTCACCGCCGACGGCGTGATCTACGGCGAGGTGCGCTGGGCGCCCGAGCAGCACCTCACCAAAGGCCTCACCCTCGACGAGGTGGTGGAGGCCGTGCAGGAGGGCATCGAACTCGGAACGGACGACGCCCGGAACGACGGTCACAGCATCCGCGTGGGCCAGCTGGTCACGGCCATGCGGCACGCGGATCGGGGTCTCGAGATCGCCGAACTCGCCGTGCGGCACCGCGACCGCGGCGTCGTGGGCTTCGACATCGCGGGCGCCGAACTCGGCTTCCCGCCGGCCCGCCAGCTCGAGGCGTTCGACTACCTCGCGCAGAACTTCTTCCCGGTCACTGTGCACGCCGGCGAGGCCGACGGTCTCGACAGCATCCGCGGCGCCCTGTTCCACGGCCGCGCGCTGCGGCTCGGGCACGGCGTGCGCATCGCCGAAGACATCGAGGTGGAGCGCCAGGACGACGAGAACACCTACGTCACCCTGGGCCTCCTGTCGCAGTGGGTGAAAGACCGCGAGATCGCCCTCGAGCTCTCGCCGTCGTCGAACCTGCAGACCGGCGCCATCGCGGCCTGGGGCGAGGAGCTCGCCGACCATCCCTTCGACCTGCTCTACCAGCTCGGTTTCCAGGTGACGGTGAACACCGACAACCGCCTCATGAGCAACACCACCATCAGCCGCGAGCTCGCCCTGCTGACGGATGCGTTCGGTTACGACCTCGCCGACATCGAGGTCTTCCAGCTGAACGCGGCCGCCGCGACCTTCCTGCCCCTCGAAGACCGCGAAGACCTCGCCGACGCCATCTCGGAGGGCTTCGACGAGGCCTGATCGCGCTTCCGCTCGCCCACTCGTCCCTAATCGGGCCAAAACCCACGGGTTGGCCCGATTCGGGACGAGTCGCGGGCGATCAGGTCGCGGAGTAGCTGCCCGCCTGCTTTTTCGCGAGCTCAGCGTAGTCGGGGAGCTGTTGCAGGGCCCAGGTGTTGCCGTCGGGGTCGCTGAAGTAGACGAAGCGGCCCCAGTCCTGCTCGTCGACCTCACTGGCGGGCACGTTGTTCGCCAGCAGGTGCTCGCGCGCGGCGTCGGCATCGGCGACGACGATCTGCACGCCCTTCTGCGAACCGGGCGCCATCTCGGTGATGCCTTTGCCGAGCACGATCGAGCAGGCGGAGCCGGGCGGGGTGAGCTGCACGAAACGCAGCTCGTCGGTGACCGTGTGGTCATGGTCGGCGATGAAGCCGACCTGGTCGACGTAAAAGGCCTTCGCGCGGTCGACGTCGCTCACGGGAACGGCGACGAGTTCGATCTTCCAGTCCATGATGTGGTCCTTTCGTGGTGGTGAGGATACTGCGGAGTCGGTGGCGGAGGCCAGGGTCAGCGCGATTTCTTCATCGAGCGGATGCCCACGGCCAGGCCGACCGCGGCCAGCACGATCGCCGCCACGAAGCCCCAGAGCACCGCGGGCGAGGAGAGGTCGCCGGCGAACAACGCGCGCTCGGCGGTCACGACGTAGCTGAGCGGATTGAAGGCGGCCGCCACCTGCATCCAGGCCGGCCCACCCTCGAGCGGCAGCAGCATGCCCGAGAGGATCATCAGCGGAAAGATCGTGGCCTGCTGCACGCCCCAGAACATCCAGTCGCGGTTGCGGCTCGCGAGGGCCAGCGCGTAGCTGAGCGAGCCGAAGCCGAGGCCGAACACGGCGAGCAGCACGAGACCGATCACCATGCCCGCCGGGTTCACACTGAACCCGAACGGGATCGTGACGAGCGCGATCACGCCGGCCTGCACGATGATCGGCACCATCTCCTTCAGGGCGCGGCCGATCAGCAGCGACGAGCGCGCGATCGGGGCCACGAGAGTGCGCTCGTGCGAGCCGGTCTGCATCTCGAACAGCAGGTTCGCGCCGGTCGTTCCGGTGCCGAACAAGGCGATCATCACGAGGATGCCCGGCACGAACCACTGCAGTGTCTCGCTCGCAGGCTGCCCGGAGCTCGCGACCAGCAGCGGCCCGAAGAGGCCGAGGAAGACGAGTGGCTGCAGCAGGCTGAAGATCAGCGAGAACGGATCGCGCACCACCGGCCGCAGCTCGCGCACGAGCACGTTCGCGGTGTCGCGCACCGGTGAGGTGGCCCGGGTGGTGGTGGCTATCGAGGTCATGAGCAGGCCTTTCGTTCGTGGGTGGGCATCGAGTGGGCACGATTTGTCGTTCGAGCGGTGGCTGGGAGACGATTCGTGCCCACTCGATGAGGCGGATGCGTGCGCTGGTGGGGGGTCATGCGGAGACCTGGGCAGGGGCAGTGGTGGTTGCGGTGGCCTCGGTGCCCCCGGCGGGGTCGGCCTTCGAGGCGGCGGAGGCGGTGGTCTCGCCCTCGTCGCGGAGGCTGCGGCCGGTGAGGGCGAGGAACACGTCGTCGAGGGTGGGCTGGCGGAGGGCTGCGGAGGTGACCGCGATTCCGGATGCGTCGAGCTCGCGCAGGAGCACCGGGAGCACCCGGTCGCCGTGGTCGACGACGAGCTCGAGGCGCAGTGGTGCGCCGGGCCCGGCAGCGGTGCTGCCTGATGCCGTCGTGGCGGAGCCCGCGCTGCCGCGAGCGGGGACGACCTCGCCAGCGTGCCCGTCGAGCAGCCGGGCGGCGACCTGCCGGGCGCGAGTCAGCGCATCCGTGGTGCCGCGCGCATCCGGAGCGCCGCCCTCGAAGCCGAGCGTGATCACGTCGCCCGCGAGTGTCGTCTTGAGCGAGGCGGCGGTGTCGTCGGCGATGACGCGGCCGTGGTCCATCACGAGCACGCGTTCGGCGAACTGGTCGGCTTCGTCGAGGTAGTGGGTGGTGACGAAGATCGTTGTGCCGTGCTGTTCGCGGAGCTCCAGGATGTGCCGCCAGAGGTTGGCGCGGCTCTGCGGGTCGAGTCCGGTGGACGGCTCGTCCAGAAAGAGCAGCGAAGGGGAGTGCACGAGTCCGAGCGCGATGTCGAGCCGCCGCTTCTGCCCGCCGGAGAGCCCCATCACGGTGCGCTTGGCGAGAGGCGCCAGGTCGAGCGACTCGAGGAGCTCGTCGGTGCGGCGGGCGGCGTCGCTGCGCGACATCCCGTAGAAGGCCCCTTGGCTCAGCATCTCGTCGCGCACTCGCTGGTTGTTGCCGGCGCTGGTGCCCTGGCCGATGTAGCCGATCGTGCGGCGCACGGCGGCCGGATCGCGGGCGATGTCGTGACCGGCCACCACGGCCGTGCCGCTGGTGGGAGGCAGGAGGGTGGTGAGCATCCGGAGACTCGTCGACTTGCCGGCGCCGTTCGGGCCGAGGAAGGCGACGAGTTCGCCCCGGGTGACGTCGAGGTCGAGGTCGGTGACGGCGTCGACTTGAGCGCGTTTGACGGTGAACTGCTTGGTCAAGCCGCGGGCGGTGATGATCGCGTCGCGGGAGCGAGCGGAGCCAGAGGAGTGAGGTGATGAGGTCATGCGATCACCCTAGAAACCATTCAGGTCAGTTTCTGTCCTGATTGCGAGAGAATGTAGAACATGGCCGAAACGACCTCGCGCATCCTCACTCTGCTGAACCTGCTGCAGACCCACCGGCAGTGGGGCGGCGGCGATCTCGCCGAGCGCCTCGGCGTCACCGAGCGCACCCTCCGGCGCGACATCGAGCGCTTGCGCGAGCTCGGCTACCGCGTCGAAGCCACCCGGGGCGCCGCCGGAGGCTACCGGCTCGAGGCCGGCTCGCAACTGCCGCCCTTGCTGCTCACCGACGATGAGGCCGTGACCATGGCCATCGGATTGCGCGTCGCCGCGACCCAGGGGCTGGCCGACGGCGAGCAGACGACGCTCAGTGCCCTCGCCAAGTTCGAGCAGGTTCTGTCGGCCGCGCTCCGTCAGCGCGTCAATGCGGTCGCCGGATTCGTGCAGCCGCAGTCTCCGCGTTTCTCCGACGCACCGGTCTCGCAAGAGCTGCTCGGCCAGCTCGCGCTCGCCTGCCGTGATCGCGAGCGCATCCGGTTCCACTACGTGGCCGCGGGCGGGGTCGACAGCGATCGCGTGGTCGAGCCGCACACCCTGGTGGCCGCCGCGCGCCGCTGGTTCTTCGTGTGCTGGGATCTGCAGCGCGACGACTGGCGCACCTTCCGCGTCGACCGGATGAGCAGCTTCTTCGGCACGCGCGTGCACTTCGACCAGCGCGACCTTCCGGCCGAAGACGCCGCCGCTTTCGTGGCGAGCGCGTTGACGGCGCTCCGCCGCCGCGTCTCCGCCGACGCGCATCTGAGGATGCCGCTCCGCGTGATGCGCGAGCAGTTCGGCCCGTGGTCGACCGACGCCGAGGCCATCGACGAGGAGTGGACCCGCTGGCCGATCTCCGGCGACAGCCTCGAGACGATGCTGTCCTCACTGGCGTGGATTCCGGTGGGTGTCGAATACACGCTGCACGGCCCGCCCGAGTTCCTCGCCTTCGCCGCGGAGGCCGCGGAGCGGATGCGCAGGGCGGTTCCAGCGAACTCCCCGTTTGACCGTCTGGCCGACTGACATAATCCTCAGAGATGTCGTTCCCGCTGCCCTCGCTCGACCACCTACCCGATCCGGCCATCGCACTGAAGGCGACGGCGACGGACTGGCGATCGGCCGTGCGTGTCGCGGCTGACGCCCTCGAAGCGGCGGGGTACGCCGACGCGTCCTACGGCGACCGGATGATCACTCTGGTCGAGGAGTACGGGCCCTACATCGTCATCGCCCCGGGCCTCGCGATGGCGCACGCCCGCCCGGGTGCGGATGTCCATGCGCCTGGCCTCGCGCTCGTCACGCTCGCCGAGCCGGTGAATTTCGGTCACGCGCACAACGACCCGGTGTCGGTGGTGATCGGGTTGGCCGCCACCGAGGCCGACCAGCACGTCGCATCCGTCGCCGCTCTGGCGAACGTGTTCAACGACGAGACGATCGTGCCCGCGCTCGCCGCAGCCGGCTCGTGCGACGAGATCCGACGTCTGCTCGGCGCGGCCGCCGGCGCTGACCTATCCTGAAGCCATGAAGATCGTCGCCATCTGTGGCGCGGGCATCGGCACCTCCGAGATCCTGCGCGTCAATGCCGTGCGCGCACTCGAGCGGCTCGACATCGACGCCGAGGTCAGTGCCACGGATGTCGCGAGCGTGGGTTCGGCGGCCGCCGACGCCCAGGTCATCCTGACCTCACCCGAGCTGGTGGGGGCGATCGGGCGCACCAACGCCGACATCGTGGTGATCGAGAACTACTTCGACCTCGACGAGATCACGGCGAAGCTCGAGGTCGCGGTCGGCTGAGGCGTCGTCACGAGCCTCGGGGCGGGTGGCTGAGGGGTCGTCACGGGCCTCGGCGCGGGTGGCGCTGACGCGATTCGGAGCTGTCGCGATTTTGCGCGGGCTCGATTCAGTGCTGTCGCGATTTTGCGCTTCGTGCCGTTTCGGGAGGAGCAGCGTGGCACGAGGCTCTGTACGGGCTGTCGTCTGCTCATCCTCCTCCCGAAGCGGCGAACGGAGCGCCGAAACGGGGCGGATACGGCGAACGGAGCGCCGAACGGGGCGCGGGGCGGATACGGGGCGCGGGGGTGGCGCGGCGCGAAGGCGCAGAACCGGGGCGCGGAGGGCGGAGGTGGGGCGCGGTTGTGGCGCGGCAGGCGCAACGGGGCGCGAAGGGCGGAAACGGGGCGCGGCTGTGCCGCGGCAGGCGTAACGGGACGCGGAGGGCGTAACGGGGCGTGGAGGGCGGAAACGGGGCGCGGCTGTGGCGAGGCAGGCGCAACCGGCGCGGAGGGCAGAAGCGGCGCCGAGCGCCGGAAACGGCGGCGACGGGCGAAACGAACCGACTCAGAGCGTGCCGCGGATGCGGCGGGAGAGCTCCGCGGCGTAGCGGCGCACGTCGTCGGCGAGGGCCGGCCAGGCCTCCGGAGCGACCTCGGCCCGCGCGAAGGTGACCGCGATGCCCGCGGCGGGCCAGCCCGAGTGGTCGCGCACCGCGACCGCGACTGAGGCGAGCTCGGCCGTGACGTCGCCGTCTTCGGCGGCGTAACCCTGCCGGCGCACCGATTCGAGCAGGCGTTTCAGCTCGCCGTACGACTTCACGGCGCCGAGGTCGTGCTCGGCGTCGCCGGTGCTGCGGGCGGCGAAGGCCGCGCGATCGGGGAAGAGCGCCCGCAACTGATTGGGCGGCAGCGTCGCGAGCAGCGCCCGCCCGCTCGCGGTGAGGTGGCTCGGCAGCCGCACGCCGACATCCGTCACCAGTGCGGGGCGACCGGGCGCGCGCTCCTCCACCAGGTAGAGCACGTCGCGCCCCTGCAGCACGGTGAGGTGCCCGCTCTGGCCCAGCTCGTCGACGAGGGCGGCGAGAATAGGGCGGGCGAGCCGGGTGAGGGGCTCCTGCCGCAAGAAGCCCGAGCTGAGTTCGAAGGCGGCGACACCGATGCCGTAGCGCCGCGACTCCGGGAAGTGCAGCACAAAACCCTCCTGCTGCAGCACCCCGAGAAGGCGGTAGACGGTGGAGCGGGGGAGTTCGAGGGCGGCGGCGATGGCGCTCGCAGGAACCGGGCCGCGCTGCCGGCCCAGGTGCTGCAGGATGCGCAGCGTGCTGCGCGCGGCGGGCACGTCGCTGGTGGCCAAGGGTGGGTATTCCTCTCCGGTGGTGGTGGTGGCGGCGGGTGGTGATGGCACGTGGGCGGCGGCGCGCGCACCATGGCGACGGGGGCGGGACGCGAGCGGCGCATCCGTTTGTCTCGTATGCGAGACACCAGCCAGCCTAAACCGCGTGACCCCGGATGCCGCGACCCCGACGATGGAGACATGAACAACGCAGCACCTGTGCGAGTCGGTATCGGACCTCTGAGCGTCTCCGAGGTGGTCGCGGTGGCGCGCCGCGGAGCACCCATCGAGCTCGATCCTGACGCCCTCGCCGCAGTGGCCGAGAGCCGCGACCGCATCGACCGGCTGGCCGGCGATGAGCGCCCGCACTACGGAATCTCCACCGGATTCGGCGCCCTCGCCACCACCTACATCGCCGCCTCCCGCCGCACGACGCTGCAGCAGAGCCTGGTGCGCTCGCACGCGGCCGGATCGGGCGCCGAGGTGGAGCGCGAAGTCGTGCGCGCCCTGATGCTGCTGCGCCTGTCGACCCTGCTCACCGGGCGTACCGGCATCCGGCCCGCCACGGCCGAGGCCTACGCCGGCCTGCTGAACGCGGGCATCACGCCGATCGCGCGGGAGTACGGCTCGCTCGGCTGCTCCGGCGATCTCGCGCCGCTCTCGCACTGCGCCCTGGCGCTGATGGGAGAGGGGGAGGTGCGCGACGCGAACGATGAGCCGATGCCTGCGGCCGAGGCGCTCGCCGCCGCCGGCCTCGCGCCGGTCGTGCTCGCCGAGAAGGAGGGGCTCGCCCTCATCAACGGCACCGACGGGATGCTCGGCCAGCTCTGCCTGGCCATCGACGACCTCGAGGGGCTGATGCGGAGCGCCGATGTCAGTGCCGCACTCGCGGTCGACGGACTGATGGGAACCGACACCGCCTACGCCGCCGACCTCCAGGCGTTGCGCCCGCAGCTCGGGCAGGCCGATTCGGCGGCGAACCTGCGGGCGTTGCTCGAGGGCTCCGAGATCATGGCGAGCCACCGCGGCCCCGAAGACACCCGGGTGCAGGACGCCTACTCGCTGCGCTGCGCCCCTCAGGTGCACGGGGGTGCCCGCGACACCATCGCGCACGCGCGGCTGGTGGCCGAGCGCGAGCTCGCCTCCGCCGTCGACAACCCCGTCGTCACCCTCGACGGCCGGGTGATGTCGAACGGCAACTTCCACGGCGCACCCGTGGCCTACGTGCTCGACTTCCTCGCCATCGTGGTGGCGGATGTCGCGAGCATGAGCGAGCGGCGGATCGACCGGATGCTCGACCCGAACCGAAACCACGGACTCCCGGCCTTCCTCGCGCACGACGCCGGGGTCGATTCGGGTCTCATGATCGCTCAGTACACGGCCGCGGGGATCGTCTCCGATCTGAAGAGGCTGGCCGTGCCGGCATCCGTCGACTCCATTCCGTCGTCGGCCATGCAAGAAGACCACGTGTCGATGGGCTGGCATGCCGCCCGCAAGCTGCGCAGTGCGGTCGACGGGCTGACCCGGGTTCTCGCGATCGAAGTGCTCACCGCCACTCGCGCCATCGACCTGCGCGCACCGCTCGAGACCGCGCCGGCGCTCCGCCGGGTCGTCGCGACCGTGCGCACGAGCGTCGAGGGACCCGGCCCCGACCGCTACCTCTCGCCCGAGATCGAGGCCGTGGTCGAGCTGGTGCGTGGCGGCGCCGTGCTCGACGCGGCCGCCTCGGCACTTGAACCCGCGACCCGGTTGATCTGAAAGGCAGGCGATGTCCACTCACGAAGCCCGACCCGTGCGAGCCCCGCGTGGCAGCACGCTCACCGCGAAGAGCTGGCAGACCGAGGGCCCCTTGCGGATGCTCATGAACAACCTCGACCCCGAGGTGGCCGAGCGCCCCGACGATCTCGTGGTCTACGGCGGCACCGGGCGGGCGGCCCGCAGTTGGGAGGCCTACGACGCGATCGTGCACGCGCTCACCGGTCTCGAGAGCGACGAGACGCTGCTGGTGCAGTCGGGCAAGCCTGTGGGCATCTTCCGCACCCACGAGTGGGCGCCGCGGGTGCTCATCGCGAACTCGAACCTGGTGGGCGACTGGGCGACCTGGCCGGAGTTCCGGCGGCTGGAGAGCCTCGGACTCACGATGTACGGGCAGATGACGGCCGGGTCGTGGATCTACATCGGCACCCAGGGCATCCTGCAGGGCACCTACGAGACCTTCGCGGCCGTGGCCGAGAAGCGCTTCGGCGGCACGCTGGCCGGCACGCTCACCCTGACCGCCGGCGCGGGCGGCATGGGCGGCGCGCAGCCCCTCGCGGTCACGATGAACGGGGGTGTGGTGCTGATCGTCGATGTCGACCGTGCGCGCCTGGAGCGGCGGGTGCAGCACGGCTACCTCGACGAGATCGCCGACGACCTGGAGGCCGCCGTGACCCGGGTGCACGCGGCGGCCAGGAAGGGCATCCCGCTCTCGGTCGGGTTGGTCGGCAACGCGGCGACGGTCTTCTCCGAGCTGCAGAGCCGCCGCGTGCCCATCGACGTGGTGACCGACCAGACCTCGGCGCACGATCCGCTCAGCTATCTGCCCGAAGGGGTCTCCGTCGACGAGTGGGCGGCGTACGCGGCGCGGGCGCCGGAGGAGTTCACCACCCGGGCCCGCGCCTCGATGGCGAAGCAGGTGGCGGCGATGGTGGCGTTCCAGGATGCCGGGGCCGAGGTGTTCGACTACGGCAACTCGATCCGGGCCGAGGCCCAGCTCGGCGGATTCTCGCGAGCGTTCGATTTCCCGGGGTTCGTGCCGGCGTACATCCGGCCGCTCTTCGCGGAGGGCAAGGGGCCGTTCCGCTGGGCCGCGCTCTCGGGCGACCCAGCCGACATCGCGGCGACCGACCGGGCGGTGCTCTCGCTTTTCCCCGACGATGAGAAGCTGCGCCGCTGGATCACCGCGGCCGGCGAGAAGGTGCACTTCGAGGGGCTGCCGGCGCGCATCTGCTGGCTCGGGTTCCGTGAGCGGCACCTCGCGGGGCTGAAGTTCAACGAGATGGTGGCGTCGGGGGAGCTCTCCGCGCCCGTGGTGATCGGGCGCGACCACCTCGACTCGGGGTCGGTGGCCTCGCCCTATCGCGAGACCGAGGCGATGGCCGACGGATCGGATGCGATCGCCGACTGGCCGCTGCTGAACGCCCTGCTGAACACGGCCTCCGGGGCCACCTGGGTGTCGATCCACCACGGAGGAGGAGTCGGCATCGGGCGGTCGATCCACGCCGGGCAAGTGGTGGTGGCCGATGGAACGGCGCTCGCCGCCGAGAAGATCGAGCGGGTGCTCACGAACGACCCGGGCAGCGGTGTGATGCGGCACGTCGACGCGGGGTATCCGCGGGCGGAAGAAGTGGCGCGGGAGCGCGGGCTGCGCGTGCCGATGTGGGAGTCACCGTGAGCGAGACTGCGCACGGCGTGCTGACCGGGCTCGACGCGATCGCGGGCGTCGGCGCGGATGCTGCGCGCGGCGGTTTCAGCCGGCACCTGTGGAACGGTGCCGACCTCGAGCTGCGGGAGTGGTTCACAGAGCGGGCTCGGGCGGTGGGGCTCGACGTCGAGGCCGACCGCAACGGCAACCTCTGGGCCTGGTGGGGTGCGCCCGGGTCAGGGGCCGTGGTCACCGGCAGCCACCTCGACTCGGTTCCGGGGGGAGGCGCCTATGACGGGCCGTTGGGCGTGGTGAGCGCTCTGGACGCGGTGGGCCGACTGCGCGCATCCGGGTTCCGGCCGTCGAAGCCGTTCGCGGTGGTGGTGTTCGCCGAAGAGGAGGGCTCGCGTTTCGGTGTCGCGTGTCTCGGATCGCGGCTGATGACGGGGGTGCTCGACCCAGCGCGGGCTCGGAGCTTGCGCGATGCTGACGGCATCACCCTGGCCGAGGCGGGTGCTTCGGCGGGGTTCGACGTCGCTCACCTCGGCGCCGATCCGGCCGCCGTCGAACGGATCGGCCTGTTCATCGAACTGCACGTCGAGCAGGGCCGCGGGCTGATCGATCTGGGTGCGCCGGTGGCGCTCGCCTCGTCGGTTCTGGCGCACGGACGGTGGCGGTTGGAGTTCCGGGGCGAGGGCAATCATGCCGGAACCACGCTGATGAGCGACCGGCGCGACCCGATGATCGCGGCGGCGCGGGCGGTCGAGGCCGTGCGGGAGGCGGCGATCGCGGTGCCGGGTGCGCGCGCGACGGTGGGGCGCATCGAGGCGGTGCCGGGCGGCACCAACGTGATCGCCTCGACGGTGCGGGTCTGGCTGGATGCCCGAGCCCACAGCGACGAGGAGACCCGGATGCTCGTGGCCGAGATCGAGCGGCGGGCCGGTGCGTCGTCGTTCGTGGAGGAGTCGTGGTCGGGCCGCGTCGAGTTCGACGGCGAACTGCGTCAGCGGCTGCAGGGCGTCGCCGGGCCCGTGCCCGTGCTGGCCACCGGCGCGGGGCACGACGCGGGCGTGCTCGCGGGTGTGGTGCCCACCGCGATGCTCTTCGTGCGCAACCCCACGGGCGTCTCGCACGCGCCGGAGGAGTTCGCCGAACTCGCCGATTGCCTCGCCGGAACGGATGCGCTCGAGACGGTGCTGCGGGGGCTGTTGTGAGCGTGAGCGTCTGGTGCGAGACCGTGGTCGGCGAGAGCGGCGTCGAGAACGACGTGCGCTTCGAGACCGATGGCGCGGGACGCATCGTCCGGCGCGCCTCGGAGCAGCCGGCGCGGCCTGGCGACCTGCGGCTCGGCACGGTGGTGGCCGGGGCGGGAAACGCGCATTCCCACGCCTTCCATCGTGTGCTGCGTGGGCGCACCCACGACGACGGCGGCGACTTCTGGCGCTGGCGCGACTCGATGTACGCGGTGGCCGGCTCTCTCGAACCCGAGAGCTACTTCGCGCTGGCGCGGGCCGTGTTCGCCGAGATGCTCACGGCGGGCTACACCGCAGTCGGCGAATTCCATTACCTGCACCACCGCCTTGACGGCAGCCCTTACCCGCACGAGTTCGAACGGGCGTTGGCTGCTGCGGCGGCCGCTACGGGCATCCGTCTCACCCTCCTCGACACGGCGTATCTGCAAGCCGCACCAGGCAGGCCCCTCGAGCCGGCGCAGCGTCGCTTCGGCGACCGGGATGCCGCGGCCTACCTGTCGCGCTGGTACGCGTTGCGGGAACTCGTGCCCTCACTCGGCGCCGCCGTGCATTCGGTGCGGGCGGTGCCCCCGACGGCGATCGCAGACATCGTGGCGGGCCTGCCGCCGGAGGTGCCCCTGCACGTGCACCTCTCCGAGCAGCCGCGCGAGAACACGGAGGTGCGCGCGGCCTACGGGGTGAGCCCCACGCGGTTGCTCGCCGACCTCGGTGCGCTCAGCGCGCGCACCTCGGTGGTGCACGCGACCCACCTCGACGACGCCGACATCGCCCTGATCGGAGCGGCCGGTGCGGGGGTCGTGATGTGTCCCACCACCGAGGCCGACCTCGGCGACGGCATCGGGCCCGCGCGGGCTTTGCGCGATGCGGGCGCGGTGCTGGCGGTGGGTTCGGATCAGCACGCGGTGATCGACCCCTTCCTCGAATTGCGCGCTCTCGAGATGCACGAGCGATTGGCCTCCGGTCGCCGCGGTGTCTTCACGCCGGCCGAGCTGCTGGCCGCGTCGGCGTCGGGTTCCTATCGCGCGCTCGGATGGGGGGAGCCCCGTCGGGATTCGACCTCATTGCACGTCGGTGATCTCCTCGACCTCGTCGAACTCGCGGTCGACACCGTGCGCACCGTCGGGGCCCGGCCCGGGCAGCTGCCCCTCGTGGCGACGGCGGCCGACGTGCGGCGGGTGCTCGTCGGGGGGCGCGTGGTCGCCGACTCGGGGATGCTGGCCGGTGGCGCGCATCCGGCCGACCTGCTCCGTGACGCCCTGGCCCAGCTCGACCGCGGGCATCCGGCCTCCGTCCGCGCCGATGCTCCCGCTCGCGCCGAGGTTCCGGGTCGCGCCGATGCTCCCGCTCGCGCCGAGGTTCCGGGTCGCGCCGAGGTTCCGGGTCGCGCCGAGGTTCCGGGTCGCCCCGAGGTTCCGGCTGGCGGCGAGGTTCCGGCTGGCGGCGATGCTCCGGCTGGCGGCGAGGTTCCGGATGGCGGCGATGCTCCGGCTGGCGGCGATGCTCCGGCTCGCATCGACGCGTCCGGCACCGTCGCGTCCGCGGGCACCGAACTCTCTGCCCGCACCGAGGAACCCGGCGGCGCCCCCGAACCCACCGGCGCGTCCGCTCGCCCCAACACGCCGGGCGTCACCGAACCAGGAGGCACCGCATGACCGCACATCTGCTCACCGGCATCAGCGAGCTCACCACCAACGACGACGAGCTCGGTCGTCTCCACGACGCCGCCCTCGTCGTCGACGACGGCGTCATCGCCTGGGTCGGCCCGGCCGCGGGCGCGCCGGATGCCGACACCCGCACCGACCTCGGCGGTCGCGCCGTGCTCCCGGGCTGGGTTGACACGCACACGCATCCGGTGTTCGCGGGCGAGCGCAGCGCGGAGTTCGAGGCGCGCATGGCGGGCGCCCGCTACGAGGCCGGCGGCATCGCCTCGACCGTGGCCGCGACCCGGACGGCGACACCCGCCGAGCTCCGAGCGACGGCCAAGCGACTGCGGCGGGAAGCCGAGCGGCAGGGCACCACCTTCCTCGAGGCGAAGACGGGATACGGACTCGACGTCGAGTCCGAGCGCGGGTCGGCGATCGCCGCGGCCGAGGTCGCCGACGTCGTCACCTTCCTCGGCGCACACCTCGTTCCACCCGGCGTCGACCGCCGCGACTACCTCGATCTCGTCACCGGTCCGATGCTCGAGGCCGTCGCGCCATTGGCCCAGTACATCGACGTCTTCTGCGAGGAGGGCGCGTTCGACGTCGAGGAATCGCGCGAGGTGCTGCTCGCTGGCCGCCGCGCCGGACTGAGCCTCCGCGTGCACGGCAACCAGCTCGGGCACTCGGGCGGTGTGCGGCTCGCGGTCGAGCTCGGTGCCGCGAGCGTCGACCACTGCAACCATCTCGACGCCTCCGACATCGCGGCCCTCGCCGACTCGTCGACGATCGCGACCTTCCTCCCGGCCTGCGACCTCTCCACCCGCGAACCGTTCGGACCCGCTCGAGCGCTCCTCGACGCCGGCGGCCGGATCGCGCTCGCCACCAACTGCAATCCCGGCACCTCGTACACCACCTCGATGGGGTTCTGCGTGGCAACCGCCGTGCTGCAGATGCACCTCACGGTCGAGGAAGCGGTCTTCGCGGCGACGCGGGGCGCCGCGCACGGGGTCGGCCGCGACGATCTCGGGGTCGTGCGTGTGGGCGCGCGGGCCGACTTGCAGGCCTTGGATGCGCCGTCCGTCGTGCACCTGGCCTACCGCCCCGGCGTGCCCCTCACGTCTGCCGTCTGGCGCGCCGGCACCCTCGTCGTCGGCACCCCCCGCCCCTGACCCTCGGCGCGTCCGCTCCGCTGGCGCGCCCGCCTCATGGTGCGTCCGTCCCGCGGGTGCGTCCGTCCCGCGGGCGCATCCGCTCCGCTGGCGCACCCGCCTCATGGTGCGTCCGTCCCGCGGGTGCGTCCGTCTCGCGGGTGCGTCCGTCCCGCCGATGCACCCGTCGCACCGGCGCATCCGCCCCGCCGATGCATCCGCCCCGCCGGCGCACTGGCCGCGCGGTGCATCCGCCCCACCCGTTCCGACGGAGGGTGTGCGGAACGTCGGTCTCAGACTCCGTCGTTTTCGTCGAACGGCGCGATTCTCCGTCGTTCCGGAGCGGCTCGGTGCCGCCAAGCGCCAGGCGCCAGGCTCCAGGCTCCAGGCTCCAGGCTCCAGCCTCCAGGCTCCAAGCGCCAGGCCCCAAGCGCCAACCCCCAAGCGCCAGACGCCGCGCGCCCCGCCGTTCAGTCGAACAGGCGCCGGAACACGTTCGTGTCGGCCAAATCGACGAGCTCGTCGCCGCGGCCCGACAGGATGGTGCGCATCGCGTAGAGCGTGAACCCCTTCACCTGGCCGGCCGTGATGGTCGGCGGGATGGACAGTTCCTGCCGCGCGGTCACCACGTCGACCAGGGCCGGCCCGTCATGCGCGAACGCGGTGCGCAGCGCCACAGCGAGGTCATCGGGCTTCTCCACCCGCTGCCCGTGGATGCCCATCGCGTTCGCGACATCCGCGAAGTTCGGGTTGTCGAGCCCGGTGCCGTAGTTCACGAACCCCGCCGCCTTCATCTCCACCTCCACGAAGTTGAGCGAGGAGTTGTTGAACACCACGATCTTCACCGGCAGCTTGTTCTGCCGCACGGTGAGCAGCTCGCCGAGCAGCATGCCGAGCCCGCCATCGCCCGAGAGCGCGATCACCTGGCGCCCCGGAAACGCGGTCTGCGCCCCGATCGCGTGCGGCAGGGCGTTCGCCATCGTGCCGTGACTGAACGAGCCGATCAGCCTCCGCGATCCGTTCATCTCGAGATAGCGCGCCGCCCACACCACGGGCGATCCGACATCCGGGATGAAGACGGCGTCGGTCGACGCCAGCTCGCTCACCAGCCGCGTCAAGTACTGCGGATGAATCGGCTCACGATTGCGGTCGTTGTCGGCCAGGCCGTCGAGTTCCTTGCGCGACTTGGCATAGTGCGAGAGCGCCGAGTCGAGGTGCCGCGAGCTCGTCTTCTGCGGCAGCAGTGGCAGCAGCGCGTCGATCGTGTCGCCGACATCGCCCACCAGTCCGAGGTCGACGGGCGTCCGTCGCCCGAGCTGCTCACCGCGGATGTCGACCTGCACGATCTGGGCCTTCGACGGGTAGAACTGCTGATAGGGAAAGTCGGTGCCGAGCATCAGCAGGGCATCGCAGCTCTCCATCGCGCGGTATCCGGATGCGAAGCCGAGCAGCCCTGTCATGCCCACGTCGTAGGGGTTGTCGTACTCCAGGAACTCCTTGCCGCGCAACGCGTGCACGATGGGGGCGTTGAGCCGGCCGGCGAGCTCGACCACCTTCGCATGCGCGCCCTCGGTGCCGGCCCCTCCCAGGATCGTCACCTTCTTCGCCGAATTCAGGATGTCGGCCGCTGCTGCGAGCGACGTGTCGTCGGGCCGCACGACGCTCCTCGACGCCACGATCGGCGCCGACTTCGCGCGGCCGGCACTCGCGGTGAGGAAGATCTCGCCCGGCACCACCACGACCGCCACGCCCCGTCGCTCGATCGCGGTGCGCATCGCGATCTCGAGCACCCTCGGCAGCTGCTCGGGCACGCTCACCATCTCGACGTAGACGCTGCACTCCCGGAACAGCTCCTGCGGATGGGTCTCCTGGAAGTAGCCGCTGCCGATCTCGGCGGCCGGGATGTGCGCGGCGATCGCGAGCACCGGCACCCGGCTGCGGTTGGCGTCGAACAGCCCGTTGATGAGGTGCAGGTTACCCGGTCCGCAGCTCCCGGCGCAGACCGCGAGGTCGCCGGTGAGCGCCGCATCGGCGGCCGCCGCGAACGCTGCCGCCTCCTCGTGCCGCACGTGCTCCCAGGCGATTGCGTCGTTGCGGCGGATCGCATCCGTGAACCCGTTGAGCGAGTCGCCCGGCAAACCGTAGACCCGCTGCACCCCCGCATCCGCGATGATCTCGACGATGGTGTCGGCGACTGTCGGCATGGCTGCCCCGTTTCTGCGCTCTGGTTTCAGACGCTCTTCACGCTACTCGCGGTGGGCCCGGGCGGGGCAGTGCATCTCAGGAGATGCGGTCGCGCATCCCGCCTTCCAGTTTCTGCAACACCTCGATCACGGCGTCGTGCCGCTCACCGAGTCCGCCGCGCGTGCTCCAGGCGTCGAGGTAGATCTTGAGCTTCGGCTCGGTGCCGCTCGGCCGCACCATCACGCGGGCGCCGGGGAGCACGATGCGCAGCACGTCGCTGGCCGGAACGGATCCGTCGGCCCGGTCGAGGTCGTCGATCCGCTCGACCCGGATGCCGCCGATCTCGCTGGGCGGCGAACTCCGCAACCGGGACATCACGCGGTCGATCTCGGTGAGATCGGTGACCCGCAGCGAGATCTGGGCCGAGCCGTAATGCCCGAAACGCTCGCTGAACTCATCGAGCCGGTCGGCGATGGTGCGACCGGATGCCGCGAGCTCGCGTGCGAGCGAGAGAAAAGCGATCGCGGCCGAGATGCCGTCCTTGTCGCGCACGGTCTCCGGGTTCACCAGATAGCCGAGGGCTTCCTCGTAGCCGAAGACGAGCCCGGGTGCGCGGGAGACCCATTTGAACCCGGTGAGTGTCTCCACCCAGCCGAGCCCATAGGCCTCCGCCACCACACCGAGAGCGGGGGAGGAAACGATCGAGCAGGCGAGGGTCGCGTCGCCCGCTCCGCCAGCACGCGCGGCAGCGGCCTCGGCGGCCTGCCAACCGAGCAGCTGCCCCACTTCGTTGCCGGTGAGCCTCCGGTAACCCTCGGCCTCGCGCTCGTCGGGGATGGCGATGGCCAGCCGGTCGGCGTCGGGATCGTTCGCCACGATCAGGTCGGCGCCCGCCCGACGAGCGGCCGCGTACGACAGATCGAGTGCGCCGGGTTCTTCGGGGTTCGGGAACGAGACGGTCGGAAAGCCGGGGTCGGGGTCGATCTGTGCCGACACCAGCTCGGGCCGCGCGAAGCCCGCGGCGTCGAGCACGCGTGCGAGGGTCTCCCAGCCCACACCGTGCAGGGCCGTGTAGACCACGCGCAGGTCGACCGGGGAGGCGGGCGCTGGAGCGGCGAATGCGGCCGTGGCCGCCACATACCGTTCCACGACACTCTCGTCGGCGACCTCGTAGTCCTGCGACCGCGGCACCTCGGGCAGTGGGATCGTCTCGGCCACGCGCAGGATGTGCGCCGCGATCTCCGCATCCGCCGGCGGAACGATCTGCGACCCCTCGTCGGCGTCGCCGAGGTACACCTTGTAGCCGTTGTCGCGCGGAGGGTTGTGCGAGGCGGTCACCATCACGCCGGCGCTCACGCCGAGGTCGCGCACCGCGAACGCCACGAGCGGTGTCGGCAACAGGCGCGGGAGCAGCACCGCGCGCACGCCCGCACCGGCCATGATCTCGGCCGTGTCGGTGGCGAAGACGCGGGAGTTCTTGCGGCCGTCGTAGCCGATCACGATCGAGGGGCGGGTTCCCGGATGCGCACGCTCCACGAGGAAGGCCGCGAGGCCGGCGGCCGCCTGCCCCACGAGCACCCGATTCATGCGGTTCGGCCCGGCGGCCAGTTCTCCGCGGAGGCCGGCGGTGCCGAACGCGAGCCGCTCGCCGAATCGCGAGCGCAGCTCGGCCACGGCAGCGGGGTCACTCGACCCGACCGATTCGAGCAGTGAGGCGAGCTCGGCACGGGTCTCCGCATCCGGATCCTGCGCCATCCAGGCCACGGCCGCCTCGGCGAGACGCTCGACATCGTTGGGCAGATCGTCGCTTCCGCCGTCTGACTGGTTCAACGAGGACTCGTCCATCGGGTCACCGTCCGGGGCCGCCGTCACAGCGCCGCCACGACGCGGGCGAGCAGGTCGCCGATCACGCCCTCGGCGTTCTTGCCGGCCTCGATCACCTCGGCATGGCTGAGCGGAGTCGTCTGGATGCCGGCCGCGAGGTTCGTGATCAGCGAGAAGCCGATGATCTCCATGCCGGCTTGACGGGCGGCGATCGCCTCGAGCGCGGTCGACATGCCCACGATGTGGCCGCCGATGGTCTTGGCCATCTGCACCTCGGCCGGGGTCTCGTAGTGCGGACCGCGGAACTGCACGTACACGCCCTCGTCGAGCGACGGGTCGACGCCGCGTGCCACGTCGCGGAGGCGGCGCGAATAGAGGTCGGTCAAGTCGATGAAGGTGGCGCCCTCGAGCGGGGAGTCGGCCGTGAGGTTGATGTGGTCGCTGATCAGCACCGGGGTTCCCGGGGTCCAGGTCTCCTTGATGCCGCCCGCGCCGTTCGTCAGCACCATGACCGACGCGCCCGTCGCGGCGGCGGTGCGCACGCTGTGCACCACCCGGCGCACGCCGTGGCCCTCGTAGTAGTGGGTGCGCGCCCCGATCACGAGCGCGTGCTTGCCGTTCGGGAGGCGGATGGAGCGCAGCGACCCGACGTGACCCGGAACGGCGGATGCACCGAAGCCCACCACATCCGTCGCGGGGATGGTGGCGACGGTCTCGCCGAGGAGATCGGCGGCCTTGCCCCAGCCGCTGCCGAGGGTGAGGGCGACGTCGTGGCGTTCGACGCCGGTGAGCTCCGCGATCTGTTGAGCGGCCTCACGGGCCACCTCGAAGGGATCGGTTTCGGGCAGATCGAGAGGATTGTGTGCAGGTGTCGCCATCCACCCACTCTATTCAATCGAACAGCCTTCGCGCCGAGTCGGCCTGGCGTTCACTCCCGGTTGGTTTGGCGGGGATGCGCGCCTACGGGAGAATGACGTCATGGGCAATGAGTTCGAGCGCAAGCAGAGGATCGCCGTCGTCGGTGGAGGCCCTGGCGGATACGACGCCGCGATCGCCGGAGCACAGCTCGGGGGCGACGTGACGTTGGTGGAGCAGGTCGGCGTGGGCGGCTCCGCCGTACTCACCGACGTGGTGCCGTCGAAGACGCTCATCGCGGTGGCCGAAGCCACCAACGCCATCGGCGAAGCAGCCGATCTGGGCGTGCAGTTCTTCAGCCGCAGCGAGACCTCCGGGCGCCCCGTGCGACCCGAGGTCGCGGTGAACCTCTCTGCCGTGAACAAGCGGCTGCTCGGTCTCGCGCGGCAGCAGTCCGAAGACATGCGGGCGAGCCTCATTCGCGCCGGCGTCAAGATCGTGCACGGCCACGGGCGGCTCGACGGGCCGGACTCGGTGATCGTGTCCACCTCATCTGGCCCCGACGGCACCGACTTCGACCAGATCGACGCCGACACCATCGTCGTCTCCGTGGGAGCCAGTCCGCGCATCCTGCCCTCCGCCGTTCCCGACGGTGAGCGCATCTTCACCTGGACGCAGCTCTACAGCCTGAGCGCGGTTCCCGAGCACCTCATCGTGGTGGGATCGGGCGTAACGGGCGCCGAGTTCGCCTCCGCCTACACCGCCCTCGGCTCCAAGGTGACGCTAATCTCCTCACGCGACCAGGTGCTGCCGGGCGAAGACGCCGACGCGGCCGCCGTGATCGAGAACGTCTTCAAGCGCAACGGCATGACCGTGCTCTCGAAGTCGCGCGCCGATTCGGTCGAGCGCACCGCCGACGGCGTCGTGGCGACGCTCTCCGACGGGACGAAGGTCGAGGGCACGCACTGCCTCATGGCGGTCGGCTCCGTTCCGAACACCAAGGGCATCGGACTCGAAGAGGCGGGGGTGCAGCTGGCCGACTCGGGGCACATCCGGGTGAACCGGGTGGCCCGCACGAGCGCGCCGAACATCTACGCGGCGGGCGACTGCACGACCTTCCTGCCCCTGGCATCCGTCGCGTCGATGCAGGGTCGCACGGCGATGTTCCACGCGATGGGCGACGCCGTGAACCCCACCGAGCTCCGCAACGTGGCCTCGAACATCTTCACGCAGCCGCAGATCGCGACCGTGGGGTGGACCCAGCGACAGATCGAAGAGGGCATCGCCCAGGGCGACATCTACAAGCTGCCGCTCTCGTCGAACCCGCGAGCCAAGATGATGGGCATCAAGGACGGCTTCGTGAAACTGTTCGCCCGCACCGGCTCGGGCACGGTCATCGGAGGTGTCGTGGTGGCGCCGAACGCGTCGGAGCTCATCTTCCCGATCGCCCTGGCCGTCGAGCACCGCCTCACGGTCGACCAGGTCTCCCGCGCGTTCACGGTGTACCCGTCGCTGTCGGGGTCGATCTCCGATGCTGCTCGGGCGATGCACATCGTGTTGTAATCCTGCCTCGGGCTGTGTTAGTTGCCTCGGGCGCCGTGCTTCGCGCGGCGTCCTCGGGCGGCGCCGGTCCCTGCCCGGCGCCGCGCGACATGTTCGCGTGCGGTCGCTTCGCGGCCGCGCGCTCACCCTGGGTCGTTGAGTAGGGCCTGTTGCGTGCCGTGCCGTGCGCGCGTGTGCGAAACGACGGAGTTTCGGGCCCCACACCGGAAACTACGGAGCGTCTGCCCGTAGTTCCGCGCCGCCTCCGTCGTTTCGTTCTCGTTCTCGTTTCCCAAGTTGTGGGGCACGAGAGCGCAGGCCGCGGGCCGCTCCCGGATAACCCAGGGTGAGGCCGAGGCCGCGTCAGCGACCTCAGCCGAACATGTCGCCTCGCGCCGCAGAAGCGGCGGCGCGAGAAATGAGCGCCGAGCTACCCGGCAGGGCAGCTCAGCGCGGGCAGTGGCGAGGCGGTACAGAAGCGGCGGCGCGAGCAAGAAGGGCCCGCCCAGCCGAAGGCCGGGCGAGCCCGAAAAACAGCGACGCGGTACCTACGCCGAAATGTCCAGCAGCACGTGCCCCGACGACACCGTCGAACCGACGATCGCCGAGATGTTTCCGATCGTGCCGTCTTTGTGCGCGGTGATCGGCTGTTCCATCTTCATCGCTTCGAGAACCAGCACGAGGTCGCCCTTGACGACCCGGTCGCCGGCCTCGACCGCGATCTTCACGACCGTGGCCTGCATGGGCGCCTTCACGGAGTCGCCGGTCGCGGTGCTGAGACCCGCAGCGGATGCACCTCGGCGCTTGGGCGGGGCACCGATGGTGCGTGACCCGGATGCGCCGAGCCCGGCCACCCGTGCACCGGCGGCCACGAGCCGCGAGGGCAGAGCCACCTCCACGCGCTTGCCGTCGACCTCGACGATCACGGTGCGGCGCTCGGCAGCCGGCGCGGAGTCCTCGAGCGACCCGCTCCACGGCTCGGCCGGGTTCTCGTAATCGGTTTCGATCCAGCGGGTGTAGATGCCGAACGGCTCGCCGTCGGCTGGGGCGAACGCGGGGTTTCGCACCACGTCGCGGTGGAACGGCAGCACGGTCGGCAACCCCGCCACCTCGAACTCGTCGAGAGCACGGCGGGCCCGGTCCAGCGCTTCCTCCCGGGTGGCGCCAGTGACGATGAGCTTGGCGAGCAGCGAGTCGAAGGCTCCGGAGATGACATCGCCCGCCTGCACACCCGAGTCGACCCGCACGCCGGGGCCGCCGGCGGGCTTGAAGACGTGGATCGGTCCGGGGGAGGGCAGGAACGACCGGCCCGGGTCTTCGCCGTTGATACGGAACTCGAAGGAGTGGCCGTGCGGCACCGGGTCGCCGTAGTCGAGCGTGCCGCCCTCGGCCAGCCGGAACTGCTCACGCACCAGGTCGATGCCGGTGACCTCTTCGGAGACCGGATGCTCCACCTGCAGCCGCGTGTTCACCTCGAGGAACGAGATGGTGCCGTCTTTGCCCACGAGGAACTCGCAGGTGCCTGCGCCGAGGTAGCCGACCTCTCGGAGGATCGCCTTCGACGCCGAGTAGAGCAGGTCGTTCTGCTCCTTCGACAGATAGGGGGCGGGGGCTTCTTCGACGAGCTTCTGGTGCCGGCGCTGCAACGAGCAGTCGCGGGTCGACACGACGACCACGTTGCCGTAGGCGTCGGCGAGGCACTGGGTCTCGACGTGGCGCGGCTGGTCGAGGTACTTCTCGACGAAGCACTCGCCGCGACCGAACGCCGCGATCGCCTCGCGGGTGGCCGAGTCGAACATCTCAGGCACCTCTTCGATGGTGCGCGCGACCTTGAGGCCGCGGCCTCCACCGCCGAACGCCGCCTTGATGGCGACCGGCAGGCCGTATTCGGCCACGAACGCGAGAACCTCCTCTGCGCCGGACACGGGGTCGATGGTGCCGGGCGCCAGCGGCGCGCCGACCTTCTCGGCCACATGGCGGGCGGAGACCTTGTCGCCGAGCTTCTCGATGGCCTCGGGGGAGGGGCCGATCCAGGTGAGCCCCGCGTCGATCACGGCGCGGGCGAAGTCGGCGTTCTCGGCCAGGAAGCCGTAGCCCGGGTGCACGGCGTCGGCGCCGGAGCGCCGCGCGATCGAGAGGATCTTGTCGATCACCAGGTAGGTGTCGGCGCTCGTCGACCCGTCGAGGGCGTAGGACTCGTCGGCCAGCTGGGCGTGCAGCGCATCCCGGTCCTGGTCGGCGTAGACCGCCACCGACGCGATGCCGCTGTCACGAGCGGCCCGGATGACTCGAACGGCGATTTCGCCTCGATTGGCGATGAGGACCTTGGTGATACGCGGCATGATCACCCAGCCTATTGCCGCACCCCATCGCTGATTTGGCATATGCGCACAAAAATGCGAGCCAAACTACTCGCAGTGTCTACAAGGGTGCCGGAAGGAGCGGGGAGGGTGTGAGCGGCTACCGCTTCGCCCGTTCCCGCGATGCGCCGCCCTGCGGGAGGCGCGTCGCTCGTTGCTCGCGCCGCCGCTACTGCGGCGCGAGGCGACATGTTCGCGTGAGGTCGCTTACGCGGCCTCGCGCTCACTCTGGGGTGTTGAGTGGGGCCTGTTGCGTTTCAACCATGTGCGGAGGGTGTGGGGGTTTTCGAGACGTTCCAGAGCGAGGTCCAGTCGACTCCGAAGTCGCGGAGGAGGTCGCGGACGACGGGGAGCGACATCCCGATCACGGCCGACGGCGGGCCCGTGATGGTGCGGATGAACGGGGCCGCGAGGCCGTCGATGGTGAACGCACCGGCCACGAGCAGCGGCTCGCCTGAGGCGACGTAGGCGTCGATCTCGGCGTCGGTGATGTCGTCGGCGAAGGTGAGCTCGGCGTGATCGGTGCGCCCGGCTGCCGCCTGGCGCGCACCTCCTCGATGATCGATCAGCCAGTGTCCCGAGTGGAGCACGCCCGTGCGCCCGCGCTGAGCCAACCACCGCTCCCGAGCCACCGACGGCTGGTGCGGCTTGCCGTAGGCCACGCCGTCGAGTTCGAACGCCGAGTCTCCGCCGAGGATGAACCCGTCGATCGGCGAACCGTCCGGCAGCACGCCTGGCGCGGCCACCGCCTCGGCCTTCGCTTCGGCGAGCAGCTGCACCATCGCATCCGTCGTCAGGGGCCCACGGGCGGCGACCGCGCGCTCGACCGCGGCGTCTTCGTCGACCTCGGAGGGCACGACGACGGGTTCGATGCCGATCTGGCGCAACAACGCGAGCCGGGCCGGGGAGGTGGAGGCGAGGTACAGACGCACGGAGTCCGCCTTTGCTGTGAAATGCTCGGAGGATGGAAGACCAGAACGAGCTCGTCGAGCTGAACATCGACAATGTAGCCCACGGCGGGGTCATGGTGGCCCGACTCGACGGCCGCGTGGTGTTCGTCTCCGACGCGATCCCCGGCGAGCGGGTGCTCGCGCGCATCGCCGACGACAGCAAGGCGTCGTTCTGGCGGGCCGACACCGTCGAGGTGCTGACCCCGTCGCCCGACCGCCGCCCTCACGTCTGGGCGGCTGCCTCGCTCGAGCGTGCGCCCGAGCTCCGGGCCGGCGGCGCCGAGTTCGGCCACATCGCCCTCGAACGGCAGCGTTCGCTGAAGAGCGAGGTGCTGACGGATGCGCTGCGCCGCTTCGGCGGAACCGACCGCGTCGTCGAGGTGGAGCCGATCGGCGCGGATGCCGCCGTCGACAAGGCCGAGCGCGTGCCCGGCTCTCACTGGCGCACGCGGGTGCGCCTGCACGTCGGGCCCGGCGGGCGGATCGGACCGTACGCCGCGCGCTCGCACACCGTCATCGAGGTCGACGACCTGCCGCTCGCGACGGAGGCCATCGAGGCCGAGGCCCGAGAGATCGCGAGTGCCTTGAGCCTCGGCTCCGGGGGTGCGGCCGCGGTGGAGTTCGTGGAGACCGCCGATGGCGAGCTGCGGGTCTCGCTCGTCTCCGACGACCGCTCGAAGACCGGCGGTCGCGACGGTGGCCGCGGCACCCGCCGCGGAGCGGCGGGTCGTGGTGCCGCTGGCCGGGATCGTCGTGGCGGTCGTACGAAAGGTGCGCAAGCGGGAGAGGCCGGCGGAGCCCGTGCTGGGGCGTCGTCGACGTGGGCCGACGACGGCGTCGATGGCAGCGCATCCGCACCCCGCACCGGTGTCGGTCAAGCAGCCGACGCTCCTGCCACCATCGTCGAGCGTGTCGGTGACCGCGAGTTCCGGCTCGCCGAGAACGGCTTCTGGCAGGTGCACCGCGACGCGGCCCGCACCCTCTCCCGCGCCGTGCAGGAGCAGACCCGGGCCGACCTCTTCGATCCGCGGGCGGCGAACCATGACCTCTACGGCGGCGTCGGCCTCCTGGCCGCCGCGATCGGCGACCGCTTCGGCCCGGCCACCCGCATCACGAGCGTCGAGAGTGACGCGACGGCGACCGACCACGCCTCCGAGAACCTCGCCGAGTGGATCGGCGCCCGAGCCGTGACCGGCCGCGTCGACCGCTACCTCGCCGACCTCGAACGCCTCGCCTCTGCCGACGACCGGCGACGGCTCGAAGCCGCGACCATGGTGATCGACCCGCCGCGCTCGGGCGCCGGCAAGGAGGTCGTGGGGTCGTTGGTGCGGCTCGGCGTCGCCCAGGTGGTCTACGTGGCCTGCGATCCGGTGGCCTTCGCCCGTGACGTCGCCCTGTTCCGCGAGGGAGGCTACGAGCTCGACACCGTGCGCGCCTACGATCTCTTCCCGCACACGCACCACGTCGAGACGATCGGCGTGCTCGTCAAGGCCTGACGGGCATCCGTGCGCACCGGAAAGCCGTCGCCGTAGACTGAGGGCCATTCTTCGCGAGGGGCGGACGGTGCACGACGACAGCGACGGGGCGACAACGGATGTGACAGGCAGGCACTCGAGTGCCGTGCAGGTCGCGATCGTCGACGACCACGAATCGGTGCGACTCGGCATCCGGACCGCGTGCATCGAGGCGGGATACGAGGTGGTCGCCGCCTGCGCCTCGGTGAGCGAGCTCTGGGTCGCGCTCGCGGGTCGCAGCTGCGACGTGATCGTGCTGGATCTGAGTCTCGGCGACGACTTCACGGTCACCGAGAACGTGCAGCACGCCCGGTCGATGGGCGCGGCGGTGCTCGTGCACAGCATCGCCGACCGGGTCGGCCTGGTGCGCGAGGCGCTCGCCGCCGGTGCGGCCGGGGTCATCCCGAAATCCGCGGCCACCAGCGCGGTGATGGCGGCAATCGCGGCGGTCGCCCGGGGCGACGTGCTCAACAACCTCGAATGGGCGAGCGCCATCGACGCCGACCGCGAGTTCGGCAAGGCGCAGTTGGCCCAGCGCGAACGCGACGTACTGCACCTCTACGCCTCGGGTCTGCCGCTCTCGCAGGTGGCGCTGAAGCTCAACATCAAGGTGTCGACGGCAAAGGAATACCTCGACCGCATCCGCGCCAAGTACGTGGAGGTGGGCCGGCCTGCACGCTCGAAGGTGGAGCTGCTGCGCCGGGCGGTGGAGGACGGCATCCTCGCCATCGACGAACACGGGCATGTCGAATAGCCCGAGTCCTTCGGCGCAGGGAATGCGCGGCGAGGAGGGGAGAGGCGTGGCGCCCGACTCGCGGCCGCCGCTCAGCCGGGCGCAGATCGATTCCACTCTGGCGCGCCTCGTGGGCCTGTTCGGGTTCGTCTTCGCGCTTCTGTCCATCCCCGTGCTGAACGACTCGGCCTCCACCCTCTGGCCCGGGTGGGCGTGGGCGGTCACGCTCGCTGTGTTCGGATCGATCGGCGTGGCCTTCGTCTGCTCGCTCATCATGCGCGGAGTGCGCGTCAGCATGGGGGTGCTGGCCTGCGTCTTCGTGGTGATGCTCGTGCTCTGGCCGTTGGCGGTTCGATCGCCCGCCGCCGCCGTCGGCACCGACCCGTGGCTCTGGTACATCGTGATCGTCGCCATCGCCGCGGCCGGCATCTCGTTCTCGACGTTCTGGGCGTCCGCCTACACGGTGGCGGTGCCCTGTATCTACGCGGTGCTGCGCGTGCTGCCCTCCGGGGGTGGGGTGTCGTGGGGGCTCGCGCTGCTCGACGCGGTCTACATCTTGCTGCTCGGCACCTTCGTGGTGATCGTCATCACCGCCCTGCGCAGCACCGCCAGCCAGGTCGACGAGGCGCAGCGCACCGCCGTGCGCCGATACGCGGATGCGGCCAAGCGCCACGCCGCCGAACAGGAGCGCATCCGGGTCGACACCGTCATCCACGACCGGGTGCTCTCGAGTCTTCTGGCCGCGTCGCGCAGTCGCACCGCCGACGACCGGGAGCTGGCCGTGCAGATGGCCCGCCGGGCGCTCGTGGCCCTGCAGAGCGCTGACGCAGAATCCGAGGGCTCCGCCGACCTTCCGCTGTCGGTGCTCGTCGACCGCTCCCGCTCCCTCGCCGAAACCCTCACCGCCGAGATCGCCTTCTCGGCCGATGGCGACCTCGACGGGGTGGTGCCGGCACGGGTGATCGAGGGTCTCTACTCCGCGACGGTGCAGGCCATCGTGAACAGCATCCAGCACGCCGGCGACGACGCCGACCGCACCATCTCGGTGCACGGTCGTGTCGCGGCCGACCTCAACGGGGCGGCGGTCGACACCGCCACGATGGACGGCGACCTCCCTGCCGTCACCGTGGTCGTGGCCGACACCGGGGCCGGATTCGACGTCGACGCGGTGCCGCCCGACCGCCTCGGCGTTCGCATCTCCATCCGCGAGCGAGTGGATGCCGTCGGGGGCGCCACCGAGATCCGCTCCCTTCCCGGGGCGGGGACCACGATCGTCATCACCTGGCCGGCTCCCAACGACGGCGAGGCCTCGTCATGATCACGATGCCGCGCATCCTGCTGGTGGGGCTCGCCGCGATCTTCTCGGCCTACCACGTCGTGCTCGGGCTCTACTCCCTCGCGGTGCCGCCGTCGCCGTGGCCCTCGGTCGTGGCCATGGCGCTCTACGGTGCGGCGACCGCGCTGAGCCTCGCCCCCTCGGCATCGATCCGGATGCCTCTCGCGATGGCCGCGGGCAACCTCGGTGTGAGTACGGTCGGCCTCATCCTCGTGCTCACCCAGCTCGATCCGCGGGTGGACAACGGATACGCCACCTGGATCATCGGCGCGGTCGGCACCTTGATGACCATCACGGTGGTGCGGCAACGACCCTGGTTCGCCTGGGGCGGCATCGCGATCATGATCCTGACCGTGCTGCTGTGGTCGCGCGACATCCTGGAACTGCCGGCGCTCGGCGTCATCGGTGGCCCGATCTGGGTGGGGGTCGCGCACGCCACGACGGTCGCGATCGTGCGGGCTTCGCGTGACGCCCGCCTGTTCGAGCGAGCCGAGCAACGTGCCGCGGAGTGGCACGCGCAGGAGGAAGCCGAATTCTTCGAGCGCCGGGTGCGGCTCGGTCAGATGAATCGGCTGGTGGAGCCGATGTTGCGGCGCATCGTGACGAGCAACGGGCGGCTGAGCGACGAGGACCGGCAGGAGTGTCTGCATCTGGAAGCGGCGATGCGGGACGAGATCCGGGGCCGACGGCTGCTCGACGACGCGGTGCGGCGGGAGGCGCTCGCGGCGCGACGCCGGGGCGTCGAGGTCACCCTGCTGGATGACGGCGGCATCGACGACCTCGACCGGCTGGAGCATGCCCGGGTCACCGCGGTGATCGCGAAGGAGATCGGCGAGAGCACGGCCGATCGGGTCGTGGTGCGCACGGCACACCACGACGAGGAGGTGGCGGTCACGATCGTGGGGCTGCGCGCGGCGGGGCCCGGGGAGGGCACCGACCCGGCCGACGAGGCGCAACTCGACCTCTGGATGGAGGTGCCGCGACTCGGCGACCCGGCGGCTGCAGCGGATCCCCCCAGATCGAAAGAACCGGGGGCCGAATGAATTCGGCCCCCGGAAGGCTTTCGAGTCAGGACGACAACCCGAATATCGCCCTGACTCGCCCCCGGAATGCAAGCCCGCTTACCCTAGTCGGCCTGCCTCCGGCGGTGTAACTCAAAGAGAGACACCAAGCACTACCCATGCTGGCGGTCGGCGGCGCGGCGCGCAGTAGGTCTTTCGGAGGACATTTGCCTGAAGGCATTCAGCAAGTGCCCAGAATTCGATCAGCGAGGGATGCCGCTGAACGACCGCCAGGCGGAGGGCCCAGGATGCACGGGGCTGCGCATCGAACGCTGACTGCGCTGCCAGGCGGATGGCCCGATCTGCACGTCGTCGTGCAACTCGGCCAGCTCGTCCGCGACGGCGGACTCGACCACCGCGGTCACGGCGGCCAGCTCTTCGTGGCTGATGCCGGTCGTCAGCACCTGGAGCGCCGGCTGCTCGGCGGAAGTCGAATCCTCGTCGTTCACACCGACGAGGCTACATTAGAACCCTGACTTCAGAGGGGAATCGTCGGCATGAGGAACACCATCACGTTCGCGAGGCGATACCTCGCCACCATTCCCCTCAGCATCGGCTTCGCCGTGCTCATCCTGGTGACCGCGCTCATCACCGGCACCTTCTTCGGGGCGGCCTCCGAGGTCACGCAGAACACCTGGGCGGCCGGCGTCACCACGGTCATCGACATGGGCAATTGGTGGACGGTGTTCACCGCCCTCTTCATCCCCTGGGACCCGTTCCAGCTCGTGGGCGACATCCTCGCCGCCCTGATCCTGCTCGGAGTCGCCGAACGCCTGCTCGGCCGCCGCCGCCTCGTGCCGGTGTTCCTCGTCACCGGCCTGCTCGGAGTGGGACTCGGAGTGCTCGTGCAGTGGATCGGATCGCTGGCCGGGGAGTGGTGGGCCGACGGCACGAGCTTCGACCTCACCGTCGATCCGCTCACGCCCATCGTGGGCTCCCTGCTGGCCGCCAGTTCGTTCATGGGCCCGCTCTGGCGGCGCCGGGTGCGGCTGGTCACGTTCGGCTTCCTCATCATGTTCGCCCTCTACGACGGCGACACCTCGACCGTCTACCGGCTCATCGCGGCCGTCGCCGGTCTCGTCATCGGACACTTCTTGAGTGCGCGGCGTCGTCGTGGCGTGGTGTTCCTCCGCAGCTCCTTCGGTGAGGTGCGGGTCTTGATCGCGGCCGTCGTGCTGATCACCGCGGTGGGCCCGCTGGTGAGCCTGATCAACCCCGACGGCACCGGCGCCTTCGGGCTCGCCGGAAGCCTCTACGGCGACATCTTCCCGACCGCCGCCGACATCAAGACCTTCTGCGCCACAGCTACCACGGGGGTCTGCGACGACTTCAGCCGGCTCGGCGCGCTCGGTGGCGTGGGGCCGGTGGTGCAGACCTTCGTGCCGTTGGCGCTCCTGCTGGTCTCGGCCTGGGGGCTGCGCCGTGGGCGCCGTTTCGCGCTCTGGCTCGGCATCGTCACGAACCTCGCGATGATCGCGCTCGCGCTGGTGTTCCTCGGCCTCGTCGCCTCGCTCACGTCGATCGTCGACGACACCACGCCGCTCGAGCCGATCGACGTCGGCGAGTACGTCGTGTGGGGCGGGTCGACGGTCGCCGTGCCGGCCGCCGTGGTCGTGCTGCTCGTCGTGACGCGCAAGCGGTTCGCGTTGCGGGCGCCGCGGGAAGCCTTCATCCGTTTCCTCGTCATCGTGGTCGGGGCGTTCCTCGCGCTGTCGCTCGTGAACGTGGTCGTCGGGATGTTCACCCTCGACAGCTTCACGCCCCCCGGCACGACCGTGGTGGAGCTGGTGCTCGACCTGCCCCGGAGGTTCCTGCCGGTGACGCTCGTGGGCATCACCGGCGACGTGCTCATTCCGGCGGGCGGAGTGACGCTCTTCCTCTTCCAGTGGATCGGGCCGGTGTTCTGGCTGGTGTTCACCATCGCCTCGATCCAACTGCTCACGGCGAGCGAGCACACGGTCTCGGTGGGCGATCACCAGCGCATCCGGGCCCTGCTCCGCCGGGGTGGCGGCGGCACCCTCGGGTGGATGACCACGTGGCCCGGCAACGTCTACTGGTTCAACGAGACCAAGGATGCGGCGGTCGCCTATCGGGTGATCAACGGGGTCGCCATCACGATGTCCGACCCGGTCTGCCGCGATGGCGCCGAGAAGCAGACGATCGAGGCGTTCGTGGCCTACTGCGACGCGCACAGTTGGGTGCCCGTGTTCTACAGCGTGCACGAGCAGTACATCCCGGTTTTCGAGGGCATGGGGTGGCAATTCATGTCGGTGGGCGAAGAGACGCTGATGCATCCGCAGTCGCTCGAGATGACGGGCAAGTCGTGGCAGAACGTGCGCTCGTCGCTCAACAAGGGCGTGCGCGAGGGGATGACGACCGTCTGGACCACGTACGACGAGCTCTCCCGCCCCATGGTCGCGCAGATCAACGCGATCTCGGAGGCGTGGGTGTCGGAGAAGGAGCTGCCCGAGATGGGGTTCACGCTCGGCGCGCTGGAGGAGATCAAAGACCCGGATGTCGCGATCATGCTGGCCCTCGATTCCGAGGGTCGCATCGCGGCGGTCACCAGTTGGCTGCCGATGTATCGCGACGGCGTCGCCGTGGGGTACACCCTCGACTTCATGCGCCGCGCCGACGGGTCGATGCCCGGGGTGATGGAGTACCTCATCGCGTCGTCGGCGTTGCACATGAAAGAACTCGGCGTCGAGGTGCTCAGCCTGTCGGGCGCGCCGCTGGCGCAGCCGCCTGTGCCGAAGGGCGAGGAGCCGCCTGCGCCGACGGTGATGACCGAGCTCTCCGACTTCCTCGCACGCACCCTCGAACCCGCCTACGGCTTCTCGTCGCTGTTCAAGTTCAAGGCCAAGTTCAACCCCACCTACTCCACCATCTACATGGCCTATCCCGACCCGCTCGCGCTGCCGACGATCGGCGGCGCGATCGGCCGCGCCTACCTGCCCTCGATGTCGCCGAAGGAGGCCATGTCGTTGGTGCGCACGCTCGTGCGCTGACGGTCACCGGCCGCGGGTAGGGTTTTCTCTTGGGCATCGATCGAGAGGAACCCATGACCTGGCTAGTCACCGGCGGAGCAGGCTACATCGGATCGCACGTCGTCGCGGCACTGCGCGCGGCAGACATGAGTTGCGTCGTGCTCGACGACCTCTCGAGCGGCCACGCCGAGTTCGTGCCGGCCGACGTTCCCTTCGTGCGCGGCAGCATCCTCGACGCCGCGTTGGTGCGCAGCACCCTCGCCGAGCACGAGGTGACCGGGGTCATCCACATCGCCGGCTTCAAGTACGCGGGCGTCTCGGTGCAGCGCCCTCTGCACACCTACGAGCAGAACGTGACCGGCATGGCGGTGCTCTTGAAGGAGATGCAGGACGCCGGCATCGACCGCGCCGTCTTCTCCTCCAGCGCCGCGGTCTACGGCACCCCGCCCACCGACATCGTGACCGAGGACACCCCGAAGAACCCGGAGAGCCCCTACGGCGAGTCGAAGCTGATCGGCGAATGGCTGCTGCGCGACCAGGGTGTCGCCGCGGGCCTCCGCCACACCTCGCTGCGGTACTTCAACGTCGTCGGATCGGGCAGCATCAACCTCTACGACACCAGCCCGCACAACCTCTTCCCGCTGGTGTTCGACGCCCTGCTGGCCGGTCGAACCCCCAAGATCAACGGCACCGATTACCCCACCCCCGACGGCACCTGCGTGCGCGACTACATCCATGTCGCCGACCTCGCGCTCGCCCACGTCGAAGCGGCGCGCAAGCTCGACGACGGTGCGTTGCTCCTCCCGGCCTACAACCTCGGTTCGGGCGACGGTGTCTCGGTGCGCGAGATCATGACGGCGGTCGCGGATGCCACCGGCATCGCCTTCGAGCCGGAGTCGGCTCCGCGCCGCCCCGGTGACCCGGCGCGAATCGTCGCCTCCGGCGAACTGGCCGCTCGCGACCTCGGCTGGGCAATGCGCCACACTCTTGACCAGATGGTTACCTCGGCCTGGCAGGCGCGAGAGGCCGCAGCTGCGGCTTGACGTGACTCTGCCGTGAACGGCGAACGAGGGGTGGGTATTCGCACTCCCGCCTAGGGGTTGAGCGGAGCTCAAAGGCGGCGGGAGCACGAATACCCACCCCTCGTTCGCCTCCTTTACGGGGCGACCGGGGGCTTGCCTGTGGAGTAGATCCAGGTGTCGAAGAGGGCCGTGAGGTCTTGGCCTGAGACCTGCTCGGCGTAGGCGATGAACTGGTCGGTGCTGACGTTGCCGCCGGCGTTCTCAGCGGCCCAGCCCTGGATGATTGCGAAGAACGCGTCGTCGCCGACGGCGTTGCGGAGGGCTTGTAAGGTCATCGCACCTCGGTCGTAGGTGGCGTCGGCGAAGATGTTCGCCGAACCGGGATCGGCGACCTCGACAGTCCAGAACTCGTCGTCGGCCTGGATGCCGTCATAGATTGCTTGAGCCTGCACCGCCGGGGTGTCTCCGCCGTCGTGCTCGGCCCAGAGCCACTCGGCGTAGGTGGCGAAGCCCTCGTTGAGCCAGATGTCGCTCCAGCGGTGCATGGCGAGGCTGTCGCCATACCACTGGTGGGCCAGCTCGTGAACGACGACGCTCGGGTCGTCGAGGCTGCTGAAGGCCCAGGCTCCGTAAATCGGGCGGGTCTGGTTCTCGAGGGCGAACTGGAGGTCGGGCTGGTCGGCGGCGATACCGCCGGCCTCGGTGAAGGGGTAGGGGCCGAAGACGCTGGAGAGGAAGTCGATGACCTCGGGCTCGTCAGCGAAAATCGACGCCGCTGCTTCGCCGGCGCTGGGGCCGGTGGGGTCGTCGTCGTCGGCGGGGATGTCGTAGAGATCCTCGTCGATCGCGTTCCAGTAGTCGATGCCGTCCTGACTGAAGGAGGTGAGCTCGTAGTCGCCGATGGAGGCGGTGGCGAGGTAGGGGGCCATCGGCTGGTCGGAGCGCCAGGTCCATTCCGTGTTCGCACCGACCGGGGTCTGCGAGACCAGGTGGCCGTTGCCGACCACGGTGAATTCGCTCGGCGCCGACATCGTGACCGTGAGAGTGGCCTTGTCGGCCGGGTGATCGCTGGCCGGGAACCAGGTCGCCGCGACTCGCGGCTGCCCGACGATCAGGGCGCCGCCGTCTGCCTGGTGGAAGACGCCGGAGATGCCGTAGGCGTCGTCGATGGTGGTCGGCACGCCGCCGTATTCCACGACCGTGGTGAACGGCAGGCCGCTCGGGATGCCGGCGGGCGGCGTCACGGTGACCTCGGTGCGCGGCGGAGTCGCCTCGCCGTCGCCGCTGCCGGGCACCAGGGGCTGACCGGTGACGATGCTGATCGGGGTGCTCGCCGACGTCCAGGTGGCGGGCGCGCCGTCGACCGCGACCGACGAGACGGCGAGCCCGTCGAGGTCGAGGTTGAAGGCCGAGAGGTTCTGCGTGGCGGTGGCTGTGATCGTAGCGGTGCCAGTGATCGACCCCGTCGTGGGGTCGTAGGCGAGGTCGAGGTCGTAATCGCCCACGTCGTACCCGCCGTTGCCGTCGAGCGGGAAGTAGGGGTCGCCGATGCCCACGGCGCCGGCCGTGAACTCGGTGGCGGGCGGGGTGACCGGGGGCACGACGGGAACGCCGCCTCCTGCCGGGGCCTCGGCCACGCATCCGGAGCCCGCGTTCGCGAACGACGGAGCAGGAGTTCCGGTCACCACGAGACCGGCCACGATCACCGGCACCACCCCTAGCAGGGCGGCGCGGCGTTTGCCTTTGCGAGTCAGCACAGCGGCGGTTCCCACCCCGATGCCGAGCAAAGCGATGGCGGCGGCCGGCAGCAGCAGCCCCGTTTCCATTCCGGTGGCGGCGAGCTCGCAGGTCGGCACAGTGGTCTCCTTGGGCTTGGGGCGGTGGGGAGACTCTATCGGCGCATCCGCCCGTGCCGCTACGCCTACGACCTGCGTCTCGCCAACAGCGCGAATGAGGGGGTGGATGTTCGTGCTCCCGCCGCCTTTGAGCTCCGCTCAACCCTTAGGCGGGAGTGCGAACATCCACCCCCTCATTCCCCGCCCAGATCAGAGCGGAATGTTCCCGTGCTTCTTCGGAGGCAGCGAAGCGCGCTTGGTCTTCAGCGCACGGAGGGCCTTCGTGACAGCGACCCGGGTGGCTGCCGGCTCGATCACGCCGTCGAGCTCGCCACGCTCCGCCGCCAAGAACGGCGACGCCACGTTGTACGTGTACTCGTTCGCGAGCTTGGTGCGCACGGCCGCGACATCCTCGCCCGCCTCCTCGGCGCGCTTGATCTCGCCGCGGTACAGGATGTTCACCGCGCCTTGCCCGCCCATCACCGCGATCTCTGCGGTGGGCCAGGCGAGGTTCATGTCGGCGCCCAGCTGCTTCGACCCCATCACGATGTACGCCCCGCCGTAGGCCTTGCGCAGGATGACGGTCACGAGCGGCACGGTGGCCTCGGCGTAGGCGTAGAGCAGCTTGGCGCCGCGGCGGATGACGCCCGTCCACTCCTGGTCGGTGCCGGGCAGGTAGCCGGGCACGTCGACGAGGGTGAGGATCGGGATCGAGAACGCGTCGCAGAACCGCACGAAGCGGGCGGCCTTCTCACCGGCCTCGATGTTGAGGGTGCCGGCCATGGCGTTCGGCTGGTTGGCCACGATGCCGATCGAGCGGCCCTCGATGCGCGCGAAGCCCACCACGATGTTGGGTGCGTAGAGGGGCTGTGTCTCGAGGAACTCGCCGTCGTCGACGAGGTGTTCGATCACGGTGTGCACGTCGTAGGGCTGGTTCGGGCTGTCGGGCACGATGGTGTTCAGCTTGCGGTCGGCATCCGTGATCTCGAGCTCGGCAACCGAGTCGTAGACCGGCAGCTCGGCGAGGTTGTTGTCGGGCAGATAGCTGAGCAGGGCGCGGGCGTAGTCGAGGGCGTCGTCTTCATCCGACGCCAGGAAGTGCGAGACGCCCGAGATCTTGTTGTGGGTGAGCGCGCCGCCGAGCTCCTCCATGCCGACGTCTTCGCCGGTGACGGTCTTGATGACATCCGGGCCCGTGACGAACATCTGCGAGGTCTTGTCGACCATGATCACGAAGTCGGTGAGCGCGGGGGAGTACACCGCGCCGCCGGCCGCCGGGCCCATGATGATGGAGATCTGCGGGATGACGCCGGATGCTGCCGTGTTGCGGCGGAAGATCTCGCCGTACTTGCCGAGCGCCACGACGCCTTCCTGAATGCGGGCGCCACCGGAGTCGAGCATGCCGATGATGGGCACGCCGGTCTTCAGCGCGAGGTCCATCACCTTGATGATCTTCTCGCCGGCGACCTCGCCGAGCGAGCCGCCGAAGATGGTGAAGTCCTGCGCGTAGACCGCCACCTGCCGGCCGTGGATGGTGCCGGTGCCGGTGACCACGGCATCGCCGTAGGGGCGCGACTTCTCCATGCCGAAGGCGTGGGTGCGGTGGCGCACGAACTCGTCGATCTCGACGAAGGAGCCGTGGTCGAGCAGCTGCTCGATGCGCTCGCGAGCGGTCTTCTTGCCGCGCTTGTGCTGCTTCTCGATGGCGGCTTCGCCCGATGCCGTCACGGCCTCGTGATAGCGGTTCTTGAGGTCGGCCAGCTTGCCCGCCGTCGTGTACAAGTCGGGCTGGGGGGTCAGATCTTCGGTCACGCCGTTCACTCTACCGGCCAGCCCTCAGCGCTTCCCGTTGACGAAACCCTACAAATGCGGTCGGTGAGCTTGTGGGCCGCTGAGCCGCCGTCCGGTAGCTTGGCCGCATGGAAAAGCCTGCGTCGCCGCCCGCCCTGCCGCTGTCCCGTGCCGTCGCACCCCGGCTGGAGTGGATGGCGCAGGTGGGCTCCACGAACGATGTGCTCGTGCAGGCGGCCACCGGTCCGTCGGCCTCGGAGTGGCCGGATCTCGCCGTGGTCGCCACCGACAACCAGGTGTCGGGCCGCGGGCGCCTCGGCCGCGTCTGGACCGCGCCTCCCGGCCGCGCACTCGCGATCTCGGTGCTGCTGCGGCCGCGCGGCGCATCCGGAGACCTCGTGCCGGTCGACCGCTACGGGATGCTGCCGCTGCTCGCGGGGGTGGCGATGGCCCGCGTGGTGACGGGCCTGGTGCAGACCGCGCGCATCCACACCGCCCACAGGCTCGCCCGCGAGACCGTGAGCCTGAAGTGGCCGAACGACGTGCTGATCGGCGAGAAGAAGGTGTCGGGCATTCTCGGCGAGCTGCTGTCGACCGGGCAGGGTCTCGTGATCGGCGCGGGCGTGAACCTCACGCTCACCGCCTCGGAGCTGCCGACGCCGACGTCGACGTCGTTGCTGGTGGCCGGGGTGGAGCATCCGTCGCCCGATGCCGTGATGGCCGGCTACCTGCGCGACTTCGGCATGCTCTACGAGCGCTGGCTGGAGCACGACGGCGACCCGGTGGCGAGCGGCCTGCTCGATGACGTGACGCGGATCACCGGAACGATCGGCCGCGCGGTGCGCGTCGAGCTTCCCGGCGGGGTGTTCCGTACGGGGGTCGCCCGGGGCGTCGACGAGACGGGACGACTCATCGTCGACGACTCCGAAGGCGGTTCGCCGCTCGTGGTCTCGGCAGGCGATGTGACGCATCTCCGGCACGACGACGGGCTAAACGGCGAAACGCGGTAAGAATGGGGCGTATGGCCAGGCGCACCGACGAGACGGACTCCTTCACCTCCGTCGTGCGCGGGCCGGGCCCCGTGCTTTCCGCAACCCAGCCCGGGTCGTCGCGATCGCCGCAGGGCGCTCGGCGCGGCGACAAGCCGGGGCACGGTGACGGCACCTACCCGCCGGGAGCGACGCCGTCGCGCAACGACCCGGCCGCGACCGAGCGATTCGGCTGGGGTGCGGCGAACGTCGACCCCGGCTACACCACCTCGGTCGAGCCGCTGCGTCCGACGGCGCCCGAGGTCGTGCTGCTGCGCACCCGTCCGCACGCCCGCCGTCTCACCCTCTCGGTTCTGGTGCTCTTCGCCACCGTCACCGCCTTCGGCTACTTCGGCGGCCGCTTCCCCGAGGAGTGGCAGAACTGGACCGCTCTAGCCGTCGCCTGCGCCCTCGTCTTCTTCGTCACTCTCCTGCCTTTCCTGGCGTGGCTCGGCCACCGCTACACCGTCACCACGCGTCGCATCATCGCGCGACGCGGCATCCTGGTTCGTCAGCGACAGGATGTCTACCTCGCGCGGGTGACGGATGTGCGCCTCCGCCGCACCCCGCTCCAGGCCGCATTCGCGTCGGGCGATGTGCGGGTGGTGGCGGGGCCGGATCTCACCCTTGTGCTCCGCGACGTGCCGTCGGCGCGGCTCGTGGCCGACCTGTTGGGTGATCTCACGGAGCACCCCACCCCGCCGTCGCATCTGCCGTTGCAGTAGGGTACCGGCCCGCCGCCCTTCGGGCTCGCCCGGCCTTCGGCTGGGCGGGCCCTTATTGCTCGCGCCGCCGCTGCTGCGGCGCGAGGCGACATGTTCGCGTGAGGTCGCTTCGCGGCCTCGCGCTCACCCTGGGCTGGCTGAGCGCGGCCCGCGGCCTTCGGTCTCGTTGCCTTCGGCCTTCGTCCGCCGGCCCCATGCCTCCGTGCTGAGGCGTGCGTCCTCCGGCGTCATTCTTCCGTCCTCTGGCCCCCGCACCCGGCGTCCTTCTTCCGTCCTCTGGCCCCCCCGCGCCCGCACCCGGCGTCCGGCCTCCGTACCCCGGCCTCCCGCCTGTCCTCCGGTTCGGGAGGAGGGGACTCGCACGAGGGTCGTATACGAGAGTCTTTGCGCGCTGCTCCTCCCGAAACGACACAGGAGGCCCGACGGCCGCATCTGAGAGGCCGCATCGCGTTTGGCGGCCCGACTATTGGCCGCGCCAAACCGAACGCAACAGGCCCTACTCGACGACCCAGGGTGAGCGCGCGGCCGCGAAGCTACCGCACGCGAACATGTCGCGCGGCGCCGGGCAGGGACCGGCGACGCCCGGCGAGGCCGCGCGAAGCACGGCCCCGCCGGTAAACTAGAACAGTGACTTTCGTAGTGGGCGTTGTGGGCGGCGGACAGTTGGCGCGGATGATGGTTCCGCCTGCGGTGGAGCTCGGCATCGAGATCCGGGTGCTTGCCGAGACCGAGGGGATGTCGGCCTCTCTCGCGGCGACCGCCGTGGGCGACTACACCGACCTCGAGACGGTGCGGGCCTTCGCGCGCGGCGTGGACGTGCTCACCTTCGACCACGAGCACGTGCCGCAGTCGGTGCTCCGTGCCCTCGTCGACGACGGCGTGCAGGTGCACCCGGGCCCAGATGCCCTCCAGTACGCGCAGGACAAACTGCGGATGCGCGAACGACTCGGCGAGCTCGGCATCCCGATGCCCGACTGGGCTCGCGTCGAGAACGCCGAGCAGCTCGACGCCTTCATCGCCGAACACGGCGGCCAGGCCGTTGTGAAGACGGCACGCGGAGGCTACGACGGCAAAGGCGTGCGGGTGGTCTCGGCGGCCGCGCAGGTGGAGGAGTGGTTCCTCGCCCTCGATGAAGACGGCCGCGGGGGAGCGTTGCTCGCCGAGGAGCTGGTCGACTTCCGCCGGGAACTCTCCCAGCTCGTCGCCCGTCGTCCGAGCGGCGACATCACGCTGTGGCCCGTCGTCGAGTCGATCCAGAGAGACGGTGTCTGCGCCGAGGTCATAGCCCCTGCTCCCGGTTCGGCCGGCAAGGTGGCCGAGATGGCCGCCCAGATCGGCACCACGATCGCCGCGGAGCTCGGCGTCACAGGAGTGCTCGCGGTCGAGCTGTTCGAGACGACGGATGAACGCATCCTGGTGAACGAGTTAGCCATGCGTCCGCACAACACCGGTCACTGGACCATCGACGGCTCCACCACCAGCCAGTTCGAGCAGCACCTCCGCGCGGTGCTCGACCTTCCGTTCGGCGCGACCGGCTACCGCGACCCGTGGTCGGTGATGGTGAACATCCTGGGCGGCCCCACCGAGAAGACGCTCGACGAGGCGACGACCCTGGCGATGGCCGACCAGCCTGCCGCGAAGATCCACCTCTACGGCAAAGCGCCCCGCCCGGGCCGCAAGATCGGTCACGTCACGGCGAGCGGCGAGGAGCTCGACGAGGTTGCGTTCCAGGCGCGTGCCGCTGCGGCCTTCTTCCAGGACTGACATTTACAGTTAGGGTCATGCCCGAACAGAATCCCGTCGTGGGCGTCGTCATGGGGTCGGATTCCGATTTCACCGTCATGAGCGACGCCGTGCAGGTGCTCGCCGACTTCGGCGTGCCCTACGAGGTACAGGTCGTCTCGGCGCACCGCACTCCCGAGAAGATGATCGCCTACGGCAAGACCGCCCGTGAGCGCGGCCTCAAGGTGATCATCGCCGGGGCCGGCGGGGCGGCGCACCTGCCGGGCATGCTGGCATCCGTCACCACGCTTCCCGTCGTGGGGGTTCCGGTGCCGCTCTCGCGACTCGATGGCCTCGACTCTCTGCTCTCCATCGTGCAGATGCCTGCCGGCATCCCGGTCGCAACCGTCTCGATCGGCGGCGCGAAGAACGCCGCGCTCATCGCTGTCAGCATCCTGTCGACTTCGGATGATGGGCTTGCTGAGAAGCTGACCACCTACCGCACCGAGCTCAGCGAGCTCGTCGAACGCAAGAACTCGGACCTGCAAGCCCGCCTATGACCGCATCCACCGCGAATTCCACCGCCAGCCCGATCCGCTACCCGGACGTCTCCTCTTCGAGGGCGATGACCGTGCGGGGCTGGTGGCTCGTGGTGCTCAATTTCCTGATCCCCGGTTCGGCGCAGGTGCTCGCCGGCAGCCGCAAGCTCGGCCGCTTCGGCCTCTACTTCACCTTCGCGATGTGGGTCATGGCGATCATCGGCATCGTCATCTACCTCATCTGGCCGCAGGTCATCTTCTCGATCGCCACCAACCCGATCCCACTCGGCGCCGTGCAAGTGGTGCTCGTGGCCTACGCGGTGCTCTGGGTCATCCTGACGCTCGACACGCTGCGACTCGTGCGCCTGGTGCGTGTCGGCACGCGAGCCCGGCCGGCGCTCGCGCTGTTCTCCGTGGTGCTCCTCGCCGTGGTCTCCGGCGGCGCGGCAGCGGGTGCTTACTACGCCAACGTCGCTCAGAGCGGTCTGAACGCGGTGTTCCAGGCCCAGGCCGCGGCCGAGCCGCCGGTCGACGGGCGATACAACATCCTCCTTCTCGGCGGTGACGCCGGCCCTGACCGCGACGGGATGCGGCCCGACAGTATGACCGTGGTGTCGATCGAGGCCGACACCGGCCGGGCGACCATGATCGGCGTACCCCGCAACCTGGAGCAGGTGCCGCTCGTGGCCGACTCGCCCCTGATCGGCACCGACTACGCGCCCGACGGCAGCTACGACTGCGGCAGTGACTGCCAGATCAGCTTCCTCTACCCGCGTGTCATGGCCTTCGACCCCGACATGTATCCGAACGCCGTGGCCGAGGGATCGAACTCCGGCGTCGAAGCCACGAAGGATGCGATCGAGGGTGCGCTCGGCATCACCATCCAGTACTACGTGATGATCGACATGCAGGGCTTCTCCGACCTCATCGACGCGCTCGGCGGTGTCGACATCAACGTCACTGAGGCGCTGCCCATGGGCGGCGATGAAGACGGCAACGAGATCGAGGGCTGGATCTGGCCCGGCGAGCAGCACATGAACGGCTACACGGCCCTCTGGTACGCCCGCTCGCGACACACCACGAGCGACTACGACCGGATGCAGCGCCAAGGCGAACTGCAGACGGCAATCCTGCAGCAGTTCCAGCCGGTGAACGTGCTGACGAAGTTCCAGGGCATCGTGCAGGCGGGCACCCAGGTCGTGCAGACCGACATCCCGCAGTCGACCCTGTCGTACTTCATCGACTTGGCCTTGAAGACCAAGGATCTCCCGATCGACCGCATCGACCTGACGCCGCCGCTCATCGACCCGGAGGACCCGGACTGGGACACCGTGCGTTCGACGGTGGCGAGCGCCCTGGTGCTCTCGACGGCGACCGATACAGCGGGCTGAGTCTCGCCCACGACGTTTGCGGGGCGGACATGGGGGTACCGCCTCGCCGCTTCCCGCGATGCGCGGCCTGCGGTCGCGCGTCGCTTATTGCTCGCGCCGCCGCTGCTGCGGCGCGAGGCGACATGTTCGCGTGCGGTCGCTCACGCGGCCGCGCGCTCACCCTGGGGCGTCGAGCGCGGCCCGCGGCTTGCAGTCTCGTTCCCCAAACCGTTGGGTGACGAGAACGAATCGACGGAGGCATCGCGCAACTACGGGCGGAGGCTCCGTAGTTTCCGCTCTAGGGATCGAAGCTCCGTCGTTTCGCACACATCCGCACGGGGCGGCACGCAACGGGCCGTACTCGACGGCCCAGGGTGAGCGAGCGGCCGAGGGGTGCGACCGCAGGCCGCGCCTCTCGACCGCACGCGAACATGTCGCGCGGCGCCGGGCAGGGACCGGCGACGCCCGGGCCGCCCGAGCGAAGCCCGGGCCGCACGGCTACAAATCAGCGTGCAGCTGCCAGACCTTGTCGGCCGAGTCGCGCCACGAGAACGCACGCGCGCGGTCGAGGCCCGAGATCGAGAGGCGGTTGCGGAGGGCGGCATCCGTCGTGACCGTGTGGATCGCATCCGCCAGCTGGCCCGGGAATTCGGAGGGCTTGGTGCGCTCGACCACGAACGTCGAGCCGGCCGCCACCTCGAGCAGCGCCGGCACGTCGGCGTGGATGACGGGGGTGCCGAAGTTGAACGCCTCGACGACCGGGAGCCCGAAGCCTTCGGCCTGGCTCGGGTAGACGAAGACGGTGGCGCGCTCCAGGGCGAGCGCGAGATCGCTGTCGCTCAAGAAGCCGAGCACGTGGATGCGCGACGCGTCGACTCCGGCAGCTGCGGCGACCGTGGCCACGTCGACATCGCCCCAGCCCTCGGGCCCGGCGATCACGAGCGGCAGATCGGCGATGGAGGGCTCGGCGAGCGCCTGGATCAGCGACGCCAGCCCCTTGCGCGGCTCAAGGGTGCCGACGGCGAGCACGTACCGCGAGGGCAGCCCGAGCGCCTCGGCGCGCGAATCGGGGTCGGACGGCAGCCGCAGCTCCTCGCTCACGGCACCGCCGATCACGCGGATGCGGTCGCCGAAGTTGAAGTACTGCGAGAGCTCCTGCGCCACGGAGTGCGTAGGCACCACGATCGCGTCAGCGAACTTCGCAGCACGCTTCGCCATGGCCTTGTGCCAGGTGACGCCGCGCGGGGTGAGGGTCTCCGGATGCGTCCACGGAACGACGTCGTGGATGGTCACGGCGGTCTGCGTACCGAGCTCTTCACGCCGGTCGTGTCGGCGCAGGGGTGCGAGCATGCTGGTGGCGTGCACCATCCCGCCCCCGGAGGAACCGATGATGCCGTGCTGCCAGGCAGCTGACAATTCACGCCGCGGCAGGGATGCCCGGTGCAGCCCCGCGAGCCCGGGAAGTCGGTCGCGCACCGAATCCACGGTCTCGGTCGGCACGGCCGACACGATGCCCTCGACGTCGCAGTTGCGCGGCGCGGTGGCGATCAGCTGCCTGGTCAGTTCGAGCGTGTAACGACCGATACCGCCCGGTACGGGAGCGACCAGCTGGTCGATGATCACCCGTAGCGTGGCCATTACTCTCCAAAAACTCCCGAGGTCGCCGCGGCATGGAGCGCAGCTCGCCAGTCTCGCATGGGCTCTAATCCTGCTCGGGACCACGCGTCGTGCCCGAGTACGGAGTACGCGGGACGCGGGGCAGGACGAACAAACTGCGAACTGTCTGTCGGCTTGACTTTAGCAGGGTCGAGTCCGGCTTCCTGAAAGGTTGCCTGGGCGAAATCGAACCAGGAGCCCTGGCCTGAATTGGTGCCGTGGTAGACGCCGGCCGGTGCCTCCGAGTCGGCGAGCAGCACCAGCTGGCGGGCGAGATCCGCCGTCCAGGTGGGCTGGCCGACCTGATCCTCCACCACCGAGACGCTCTCGCGCTCCGGGTCGCGACCCAGGCGGAGCATGGTGGCGGGGAAGTTCGCGCCGTGCTGCCCGTAGAGCCAGGCCGTGCGCACGACATAGCCGCCCGCCGGGTTGAGGCCGAGCACGGCCTCCTCGCCGCCGGCCTTGGTGCGGCCGTAGGCGTTCAGCGGGTCGCGCGGCTCGTCTTCGGGGTAGGGCGAGGTGGCCGAACCCTGGAAGACGTAGTCGGTGGAGATCTGGATGAGCTTCGCCCCGGTCGCGGCGGTGGCCTCGGCGAGCGTCGCGGGGCCGACCGCGTTCACCAGTCGGGCGGTCTCCTCGTCGGTCTCGGCCGCATCCACCGCGGTGTAGGCGGCGCAGTTGAAGACCACGTCGATACCGGCGACAGCGGATGCGACGGCTGCGGCATCCGTGATGTCGAGTTCTGAACGGCTCAGGGCGACCACATCGCGACCCGAGAGGGCCGAGACGAGGTCGTGGCCGAGCATGCCGGCAGCGCCGGTGATGAGATAACGCGTCATGAGGCGGTGCCCGCTCAGACCAGCGCGGCGCGGGCCTTGAGGGGCTCCCACCAGGGGCGGTTGTCGCGGTACCACTGCACCACGTCGGCGAGGCCCTGCTCGAAGGGCACGAGGGGCTCGTAGCCGAGCTCGTTCTGGATCTTCGAGATGTCGACCGAGTAGCGGAGGTCGTGGCCGAGGCGGTCGGCGACGCGGTCGACGTACGACCAGTCCTTGCCGGTCGCATCCAGCAGCAACTGAGTGAGCTCCTTGTTGGTGAGCTCGGTGCCGCCGCCGATGTTGTAGATCTCGCCGGCGCGGCCGTTCGCCAGCACCATGGCGATGCCACGCGTGTGGTCGTCGACGTGCAGCCAGTCGCGGATGTTGTTGCCCTCGCCGTAGAGCGGCACGTGCTTGTCGTCGATCAGGTTCGTGACGAACAGCGGGATGACCTTCTCGGGGAAGTGGTAGGGCCCGTAGTTGTTCGAGCAGCGCGTGATCGACACGTTCATGCCGTGGGTGCGGTGGTAGCTGCGGGCGAGCAGGTCGCTGCCGGCCTTCGACGCCGAGTAGGGCGAGTTCGGCTCGAGCGGGCGGTCTTCGGCCCACGAGCCTTCGGCGATGGAGCCGTAGACCTCGTCGGTGGAGACGTGCACGAAGCGCGGCAGCTTGTTGCGGAGCGCTGCGTCGAGCAACTGCTGGGTGCCGAGCACGTTGGTCTCGACGAAGATCGAGGCGTCGCGAACGGAGCGGTCGACGTGCGACTCGGCGGCGAAGTGCACCACCGCATCCAGGCCCGGAAACAGGTCGTCGAGCAGCTGGCCGTTACGGATGTCGCCGTTCACGAAGGTGAGGCGCGGGGAGTCTTTCACCGGAAGCAGGTTGTCGAGGTTGCCGGAGTAGGTCAGCGCGTCGAGCACCACGACCTCGGCGCCCTCGAGCCCTGGGTAGGCGTCTTCAAGGGTGCGTCGAACGAAGTTCGAGCCGATGAATCCGGCTCCGCCGGTCACAAGAATCTTCATGGTGTGGGGGGTCTCCTCGCATCAGTGTCGCCCACGATTCTAACCGGAGGGCCCTGGGTGCCCTCCCCGTCCCCCCTCCCGAACCGCCGCCGCGATCGAGTGGGCACGTTTCGTCGCACGAACTCGCGCTGTGCGACAAATTGTGCCCATCTCGATGGAGGCCGAGCGGGGGATCGGTGCGGGGACGGGTGTCGTGGGGTCGGCTCGGAGGTGCGGGGCCCTAGAGTGACAGCGTGAAAGAGGAGGGCGCGGAAGGCGCCGAACGCCCCGGCCTCATCCTTCGCCTCATCAAGGATCAGCGCGTCGCCTTCCTCCTCGTCGGCGCCACCAACACCGGCGTCGGGTTCCTCTTCTTCATCGCCTTCGACCTCACCGTCGGCGCCTGGCTCGACAGTGCCGTCAACGAGACGATCGGCTCGCTGGGTACCCTGTTCTGCGCCCACGTGCTCGGGGTGCTGTTCGCGTTCGTGATGTACCGCCGCTTCGTGTTCCGCGTGAAAGGGCACGTCTGGCGCGACCTGGCGCGATTCGAGAGCGTGTATCTGGTGGCCATCGCCATCAACGCCGTCATCCTGCCGATCCTGGTGAACCTCGGTTGGAACCGCATCCTCGCGCAGTTCTCGATCCTCGTCATCACGACTCTCATCAGTTGGTTCGGGCACAAGGGGTTCTCCTTCCGCCGCGAGGCCGAAGCGGCCACTGAGGTCGAGTCCGCAGAGCACGCCGAGCAGGCAGAGCACGCAGCGCCCGCAGCACCAGCAGCGCCCGCGAAACCGGATGAGACGGAGACGAACCGCTGATGCCCCGCCTCTCCGTCGTCATCCCCGCTTTCAACAACGCCGACTTCATCGCCGACGCCGTGCGCTCGGTTCTCGAGCAGGACCACCCCGATTTCGAACTCGTGATCGCCGACCACTCCTCCACCGACGCGACCCGGAAGGTGCTCGAACGGTTCGAGCGGGACCCGCGCGTCACCCAGCTCGACACCCCCGCGGGCGGGGGCGCCGAGGCCAACTGGCGCCGCGTCTCCGACGCGGCCTCCGGCGAGTACCTCAAGCTTCTCCCGGGCGACGACCTGCTCTACCCGGGCGCGCTCCGTGCACACAGCGACGCCCTCGACGCGCATCCGGGGGTGGTGCTCGTGTCGAGCCCCCGCGACATCCTCGACGCCCACGGCCGCGTCACCATCAAGAAGCGGGGTCTGCAGGGCGTGGCCCGTCGAGTGCAGCCTGGGGTCGAGGTGATCCGCCAGACCGTGCGTCGAGGCACGAACGTCTTCGGAGAACCCGGATGCGTCACGATGCGCCGCGAGACCCTCGAGCAGGCCGGTGGCTGGGATGCCCGGTTCCCCTACCTCATCGACCAGACTAGCTACTCGAAGGTGCTGCTGCGCGGCGACTACCTGCCCATCGACCAGGCGTTCGCCGGGTTCCGGGTGAACCAGGGCCAGTGGAGCGTCGCGCTGGTGAACGAGCAGGCCGCCCAGGCCAAGGCCTACCACGCGTGGTGCCGGGCGCAGGCGCCCGAGACGATCAGCGCATCCGATGTCTGGCTCGGCAACCGCCGGGCCGAGTTCATGGCGCTCGCCCGGCGTGCCTACTACACCCTCAACCGACCCAGGATGTCTGCCACCGCATGAACCGAATCGACGCCCTCGCTGCACGGCTCGCCACCTGGCGCTGGCTTCCGTATGCCGTGGCCGCCCTGCTCTCCTTGGTCGCCGTGTGGTTCGGGCTCGACCTCTGGAACCTCGACTGGAAGGTGCCGCTCTACTACAGCGGCGACGCCCTCGCGGTGGGATCGCACTTCAAGACGATCATCGAGTACGGCTGGTTCACCCACCAGCCCGACCTCGGGGCGCCGTACGGGCAGTTCTACAACGACTACCCACAGGCCGACAACCTGCACTTCCTCGTCGCGAGCGTGCTGCGGGTGTTCACGCACGACTTCGGTGCGCTGATGAACATCTACTTCGTGATCGGCTTCCCGCTCGCGGCCGTCACGGCGGTGTGGTTCCTGCGCCTGGTGGGCGTGAGTCGCACCCTCTCCGTGGCGCTCGGCGTACTGTTCTCGATCGCGCCGTACCACTTCATCAAGGGCGAGGGCCACCTCTTCCTGGCCGCATATTTCGTGGTGCCCCTGGCGCTCGGAATCCTGTACCTGGTGGCCACCGGGCAGCCGTTGTGGTCGCGGCGCATCCTGAGCGGGCGCAACCTGGCGACCGTGGGCATCCTGGTGCTCCTCGGCACCGCGTCGAGCTACTACTCGGTGTTCGTGGCGCTGGTGCTCGCCGTGGTGGGCCTCGCGAAGCTCTGGCAGACGCACGCGTGGCGCCGGTTCTGGGGAGCGGCGGCGGCCGGCGGGGTGATCGCGCTGACCATGGTGATCAACCTCCTGCCCGACCTGATCTACCGCCTCGCCAACGGCGCCAACGAGGCCGTGCTGGTGCGCAGCCCTCCGGAGGCCGAGCTCTACTCCTTCAAGATCGCGTCGCTGCTGCTGCCCGTGCCCGGCCATCGCTTCGGCCCGTTCGCCACGCTCCGGCAGCTCTACGACACCTATTACCCGCTTCCCTCCGAGGCGCCCGCGCTGGGTCTCATCGGGGCCGCCGGATTCGTGGCGCTCATCGTGTTCGCCGTCTACTTCCTGCTCTCGGCCGGCAAGACCCGTTGGCGGGCGCCGAAGCAGTATGTGCGCACGCTCGCCATCCTGGCCGGCATGACCCTCGTCGCCTTCTTGTTCGGCACGGTCGGTGGCCTCTCGACGCTGCTGTCGTTCGTCGACTTCCCGATCCGCTCCTGGAACCGCATCGCCATCCTGATCGCCATGCTCGCCCTTGCCGCAGTGGGCCTCATCCTCGACCGCTTCGTGCGCTGGGTGCTGCGCAAGACCCGATCCCGGCGAGCGGATGCGCCCACCGGCCACCCCGCCACACCGCCTTCCGCCCGTCGCTGGATCGTGGCGGTACCCCTCGCCGTAGTGCTGATGCTCCTCGCGGTGTGGGACCAGATCCCCCCGATCGACCCCGCCGCCCGCGCGGCCACCGTGGCGAGCTACGACTCCGACGATTCGTTCGTGCAGCAGGTCGAGCAGACGGTGGCGCCCGGATGCCTGATCTACCAGCTGCCGTACATCCCGTTCCCCGAGTCCCCGCCGGTGAACGGTGTCACCGACTCCGACGAGCTGCGACCGTTCCTGCACTCCGACGACCTGCGCTGGTCGGCGGGCGGCATCAAAGGCCGGGCGCCGATCGACGACGTCGGCGCCTACGCCTCCTTGGCCGTGCCTGCGATGCTCATGGCCCTGAATGGGATCGACGCCTGCGGCATCGTGGTCGACCGCGCGGCGTACACCGATCACGGCGACGACATCGTGGCGCAACTCGAACGGGCGACCGGCACCGGCGCATCCGCGTTCGACTCGGCCGACGGCCGCTTCACCTTCATCGGCACCGCACCGTGATAGCTTCTGGTTCCGTGGAGAGTACCGGCCTTGACGAGACCACGGAGTACACCATCTCCGTCGTCGTACCCGTCTACCAGGGGGAGCGCACTCTCGCCGCGGTGGTGGCGGAGCTCGAGCCCTACACCCGGGGTGCCCGCACGCCCGACGGTGTCTCGTACCGCATCTCCGAGGTCATCCTCGTGCACGACAACGGGCCCGACCACTCCGACACCGTGATGCGGGCGCTGGAGATCCAGTATCCCTTCGTGCGCATCCTGTGGCTGAGCCGCAACTTCGGGCAGCACGCGGCCACCATCGCGGGAATGGCCACGTCGAAGGGCCGCTGGATCCTCACCATGGACGAGGACGGCCAGCACGACCCCGCGTCGATCGGCGCCTTCCTCGACACGGCCGTGCGCGAACGCGCCGGCGTGGTCTACGCCCGCTTCACGAACGAGCGGCCGCACGGACTGTTCCGTGCTGCGGCCTCGAAGTCGTCGAAGCGGATGATGCGCACCGCCTTCAACCTGCCCGACGCCAGCCAGTTCCAGAGCTACCGCCTGGTGCGCGGCGACATGGGCCGCAAACTGGCGTCGTTCGCGGCGACGGGGGTCTACCTCGACGTCGCGCTGTCGTGGGTGACGAACCGCGTGGCCACGAGCCCCACGGTGCTGCGCACCGCCGACGGCCGGGTCTCCGGCTACTCGCTGCCCGCACTCTTCGCCTACTTCTGGCGCATGGTGCTCACGAGCGGCACCACGGGCCTCCGCGCCGTGAGCGTGCTGGGCGGAATCATCGCGTTGATCGGGTTGATCATCGCGATCTACGTGGTGGTGTCCCTCGCGGCGGGCAACCCGGCCGGCACCGACGGCTGGGCCTCGCTCATCGTGGTGGTGCTGCTGTGCTCAGGTGCCATTCTCGTGGCTCTCGGCGTCATCGCCGAATACATCGGCGTCTCGCTCAACGTGGCCATGGGCCGCCCGCTCTACCTGGTCGTCGACAACCCGGAGACGATCATGCCCGAGGAGGAGTCGGCCGACCCCGAGCACGTGCTCACCTCCGAGATCCCACCCCTCCCAGCCGTTCGGCCCGAACCGACCGTCGCACCTCACGGAACGGAACCCACGCCCGGTGCTCGATGAGATCGTGTTCAGCCGCCCCTACCGCTCGGCCGACGAGCTGGCCAACCTCGAGGCGGTGCTGCGCTCCGACCACTCGCACGGCGACGGCGCGTTCACGGCCTCCGCGACCGCGCGGCTGACCGATCTGACCAGTGCGCCGAACGCCCTGCTCACGACCTCGTGCACGCACGCCCTCGACATGGCGTCGATCCTGCTCGACCTCGGCCCGGGCGACGAGGTCGTGCTGCCGAGCTTCACCTTTCCCTCAGCCGCGACCGCCGTGGTGCTCCGCGGCGCCACCCCGGTGTTCGTCGACATCGACGAGTCGACCGGCAACATCGACCCCGCGCAGGTCGCCGAAGCGATCACCTCGCGCACCCGAGCGGTGACTGTGATGCACTACGGGGGCGTGCCGGTCGATCTCGATTCGATCCTCAAGATCACGACGGATGCCGGCATCCCGCTCGTCGAAGACAACGCGCACGGCCTGGGCGGCCGCGACGGCTTCCGGATGCTCGGCACGGCAGGCGTGCTCGCCACGCAGAGCTTCCACGACACCAAGAACGTGCACTGCGGCGAGGGCGGGGCGCTGCTGATCAACGACGAGGCGTTGCTCGAGCGGGCCGAGATCGTGCGCGAGAAGGGCACCAACCGGGCCCGGTTCCTGCGCGGCGCGGTGGACAAGTACACCTGGCAGGACGTGGGGTCGAGCTACCTGCTGAGCGAGCTGAACGCCGCCGTGCTCGACTCTCAGCTGGCGTCGTTCGAGACCATCCAGACCGCCCGGCACCGGGTCTGGGACGCCTATGCCGACGGCCTGGCCGAGTGGGCCGACGACCTCGACCTGCGCCTGATGTCCGACGATCCGACGCTGCAGCACACTGCACACCTGTTCTACGTCGTGATGCCCGACCACGACGGGCAGACGGAGCTCATCTCTCACCTGCGGGGGCTCGGCATCCGTGCCGCCTTCCACTACGTGCCGCTGGATTCGAGCCCGGCCGGTCAACGCTTCGGGCGCACGTTGCGCCCACTCGAGCGCAGCGCCGCGTTCTCGTCGCGGCTCGTGCGCCTTCCGCTCTGGGCCGGGATGACGGATGCGCAGGTGGAGCGGGTGGTCGCCGGTGTGCGATCCTTCCGCTGACCCGGCATCCGGTCCCCAAGACAGGTGCTTGATGTTCGACAACGATTTTCCGGTATGCTCCTCTTTACCCTACGACTGTTGATGTAAACGCGCGTCTCCCCCGTGCGCCCCCGGCGGTCCTTACGACCTCGGAGCAGCACTCGGATGACGGCGAATCCTCAGCTCGGCCGACGGCCGGTGAACGCCTTCACGGCAATCAGCATCATCGGCGCGTTGCTCGTCGTGATGCGCCATTCCGGGCCGATCTTCGGCGCCGATGCCGAGACATCCTGGTTCCTGACCCTTCCGCCTCTCGGCATCTACCTGCTGCTGGCCGTGAGCGGATTCCTCCTTGTCCCCAGTTGGGAGCGTCGTCCGAACCTCGGCGTGTACGCCGGCGCGCGCGTCGTGCGCATCGTGCCGTCGCTTGCGATCGTCGTGCTGGCGACGACGTTCGTTCTGGGGCCGCTGGTCACCACGGTGAGCGGCGAGGAATACTTCGCCTCCCCGGAGACCTTTGCCTATCTCGGCAACATCGTGCTCAATCCGCATTACTTCCTGCCCGGCGTGTTCGTCGACAACCCCTACCCGCTGGCGGTGAACGGCTCGTTGTGGTCGCTGCCCGCCCAATTCGCTGCCTATCTGTTCGTGCCCGTGGTCGGCACGATCCCGTTCCGACGGCTCAGGGGAGCGACCTGGATCGTGCTGGGCGTGTGCGCCGCGGCGGCGTGCCAGATCCCCGAGCTCTCCTCGGTGTCGGTTTGGGGCAGTTCGCCGCCGGACGTGCTCCGCGTGTGGCCGGCCTTCTTCTTCGCGGCCGCCATCCGTGTGCTCATCGGGTCGCCGCGCCCGGTGTGGGGAATCGCGGCAGTGTGCGCGTTCATCGTCGTGCAGCTGTGGTTCCCGGCCCAATTGCTCCTGGCCGACTGGGCTCTCATTCCGGTGGCAGTGGCGTCGATCGGTTCGGTGGCGATCCCGGTGCTGTCGGCGGCCGGTCGATGGGGAAATCCCAGCTACGGCACGTTCTTGACCGGCTTCCCGATCCAGCAGACTCTCGTCTCGACAGTCGGAACGGACCACGCGGGCGTCCTCCTCGTCGGGTCGATGGTGCTCGCACTCGGCTTCGGCCTCCTTTTAGCGCGCACCGTCGAACGACCGCTCTCGGATGCCTTCCGGCGGTGGACCGCGGTGCGGCCCGACCCGGGGCGTGGGCGCCTCGAACCTGTCGCCGCATGAGACGAACGGTCCCAAACAGTTTCGGGGATTTCGCTTATGCTGATCCGGCCCAACATGGTGGAGTCCCTGTGTCCCCTTGTTCGACAAGCCCACAACGAGGGAATCTGCCATGAACTCCGATCTCACTCCGGCGCGCCGCCGCGCGCATGATCACGACCCGTTCGGGGTGCGCGTACTCGGTCGCACCGACGTCGACCACGCCGACGGCGCGGAGGCCGCCGTGCTCGAGATCGTGCGCGCCGCTCACGACATCTCCTCCGACAGCACCGAGATGCTCGCAGCCGCCACCGGCTGGGCCACCCGCCATCACGTCGATCCCGCCCGGGCCAACGTCGTGCGAGCGCTGGAGATCCCGGCCGATGCGCGTGTGCTCGAGATCGGCGCCGGCTGCGGCGCGATCACCCGCTACCTGGGAGAGACGGCCGCGCTCGTCGATGCTCTCGAATCGGTGCCCGCTCGCGCGGCGATCGCTCGCGAACGCACCCGCGACCTGCCGAACGTCGAGGTCTTCAGCGGCGAGCTCTCCGACGTTCCGGGTGAACCCGCGTATGACGTGGTCGTGGTCGTGGGTGTGCTGGAGCACGTCGGGAGGGGCGCCGTTGATCGTGCACCCTACGTCGAGTTCCTCCAGCAGGCGGCCTCCCGGCTGGCTCCGGGCGGCCGCCTCGTCGTGGCGATCGACAACAAATTCGGCGTCAAATACCTCGCCGGCGCCCCCGAAGGCCACACCGGCCGCTTGTTCGACGGCCTCGAAGACTATCCGCACGGCACCGACGCGCGCACGTTCAGCCGAATCGAGCTGGAGAGTCTGCTGGCCGAAGCAGGCCTGATCGCACGCACGTTAGGGGTGTTCCCCGACTACACGACCACGCGGGCCGTGCTCGATTTCGACGGCGTGCCGGATGCGGCGACCGAACTGCTCTACCGCATCCCGTCGTTCCCGAGTCCCGACGCGGCTACCCGCCGGGTCGCGCTGGTCGACGAGGGTCTGCTCTGGCGAGGACTGGTCGAGGCGGGCGTCGCTCGCGAATTCGCGAACTCGTTCGTCGTCATCGCGTCGTGGAGCGCCGCTCCGGCTGTCGCCGCTCCGGTCGCCACGACCGGGGGCGATGCCCTGTGGCACGAGGGCACGATCGCCCGGTTCTTCTCCCGAGAGCGCACTCGTGCCTCCTCCGCCCGCACGGCCGTGCGCCGCGCCGGCGACGCCGTGCTGTTCTCGCGCAGCTTCGCTGCGGAGCCGTCGCCGCTCATCTCGACCGAGATGGCCGAGTCGGCCTTCGTCGCCGGGAGGGCCTTCGACGAGGTGTTCGCGGCCGCCGACGCCGACGGGCGCCGGGAGCTGCTCGGGCGATGGAAGCAGCTCGTCGAGAGTTCGGTCGACGGCGGCGGTGTGCCGATCGACGCCATTCCGCAGAACGTGCGGATCGACGCCTCCGGCAGTCTGCGGTTGATCGACATCGAGTTCCGTTCTCCGCACATCGAGGTCGGGTTCGTGATCGAACGCGGCATCCTGTGGCTCGGCACGCAGCTCGCCTCCTCGACCGTGCCGGAGACGTGGCCGCAGTACGGGCGCATCCGCGAGCTGGTCGTCGGCCTCGGAGCCCTCGTCGATCTCGACCCGTCCGGAGCCTGGCTGTCCGGAACGGTCGCCGCCGAAGCGCGCTTCCAAGCCACCGTGACGACCCGGTTCAGCGGTGCGGAGGCCGAGCAGCTCTGGCAGCACGAACTGCATCGCGTGCTCGATCAGGATCTGATCGCCGGACCGCTCGGCCGGAGACTGAACGACCTCCTCAACGGATCGCAGCTCCGGGTCGACGAGCTCGTCGCCGAACTCGCCGCGGAACGCGCCGCCGCGGAGGAGTCGATCCTCCGGCTCGAATCCGAACGGGTGACGACGGCACACCGGATGACCGAGCTTGACATCCGTGTACACGAGCTCGACATCCGCGCACAAGAGCTCGACATCCGTGCACAAGACAGGGAGTACGTGCTCCGCACGACCCAGGACGAACTCGCCACGACCCTGAGCGAGAGCTCGCGCGCGCTCCACCAGAGTCAGGACGAGACCTTCGCCGCACGGAGCGAACTGCACGCGATCCAGTCCTCGCGGGCCTTCCGGGCGCTCGCCTACTCACGGCGACGCCTCGACCGGTTCGCCCCGTGGGGAACACACCGACGCGGGATCTACGAGCGCAGCCTCCGCGCCGCTGCCGTAGCAGCCCGCACCCTGCGTCGTTCGCCGCAGCCGGTGCCGGTGGTGCCCCGCTTCACCATGCCCACCGCCGAGTCTCCCCTCGTGAGCATCGTGATCCCCATCCACGGGAAGTGGGGCTTCACCGAGCGCTGTCTGCACTCGCTGATCCGCTGCCACGCCGGCGAGTCGTTCGAGGTGATCGTCGTCGACGACGCCTCGCCCGACGACTCGCTCGAGCGACTGGAAGAATTCGCCGGCGTGCGAGTGGTGGTTCTCGCCGAGAATGCCGGATTCACGCGGGCCGCCAACGCCGGAATCGCGGCGGCACGCGGCCGGCATGTGGTGATGCTGAACAACGACGCCGAAGTCACGCACGGGTGGCTCGATGCGCTGCTCGATGCGGCGTCGCTTCCGAATGCCGGCATCGTCGGTGCGAAGCTCGTCTACCCCGACGGCCGGTTGCAGGAGGCGGGCGGAATCGTGTTCCGCGACGCCAGCGGCTGGAACTACGGCCGCTACGGCGATCCGGAGGCCCCCGAATACAACTACCGGCGCGAGGTCGACTACTGCTCCGGTGCCGCCATCCTGATCACCCGTGCCCTCCTCGACGTCGTGCCGGGCTTCGACGAGCGCTACGCGCCTGCGTACTACGAAGACACCGATCTCGCATTCGAGGCGCGGCGGCACGGACTGACCGTCGTCTACGAACCGCGCTCTGTGGTAGTGCATCACGAGGGCATCTCGCACGGCACCGATGAGGGCTCGGGCATCAAGAAGTACCAGGCGATCAACCGCGAGAAGTTCGTCGAGAAGTGGCAGACCGAACTCGCCAGCCAACACGAGAACGACCCCGCGGTCGCCACCCGGGCATCGATGCGGAGATCGGGCCGGCAGACCGTGTTCATCGTCGACCACATGGTTCCCCGCTGGCGTGAGGATTCCGGGTCGCTCCGGATGCACCGCATCCTGAGCACCCTGATCGAGCTCGGCTACGACGTGGTCTTCCTGCCCGACAACCGCGATCGCGCGGAGCCCTACACCGCCGAGCTGCAGAGTCTCGGCGTGCTGGTGTGGTACGGCTGGAGCGACATCTGGGCGCATCTGGAGGCCATCAAGGACATCGTGTCCCTCGTAGTGCTCTCCCGGGCCACCGTGGCCTCCACATACATCCGTCACGTGCGCGAGGTGCTTCCCGACGTTCCGCTGGCGTTCGACACCGTCGACCTGCACTTCCTCCGCGAGCAGCGGCGTCTCGATCTGGCGGTGGGTGGCAACGCCAAGTCGGTGCATGCCATGCGCGAGCTCGAGCTCGCGATCGTGCGGGCGTCGGACATGACGCTCGTCGTCTCCGACTTCGAGCGTCGGGTGCTGCAGGAGATCGAGCCGCACAAGCCGGTGTACGTCTTGTCGAACTCGCACGACAGCGTGCCCAGCGCCGAGGCCCTGCCCCGCACCGAGATCACCTTCGTCGGCAGCTTCCAGCACAACCCGAACGCGGATGCCATCCGGTGGTTCATTCGCGAGGTGTTCCCGCTCGTGCGGGAGCAGGTTCCGTCGGCGCACCTGTCGGTCGTCGGACGGTTCCCGCCGAGCGACCTCCTCGACGCACCGCATCCCGGCGTCGAGTTCCTCGGCTGGGTCGAGGACGTGTCGCCGATCCACGACCGCAGCCTGGTGTCGATCGCCCCTCTCCGCTACGGCGCCGGCGTCAAGGGCAAGGTCGGCGACGCCTGGGCTCATGGTGTGCCGGTCGTGATGACCGCACTCGCCGCCGAGGGCATGCAGGTCGACGACGGACGCACCGGACTCGTCGCCGACTCCGCCGAGGATTTCGCCGCCGCTGTTGTGCGGCTGCACCGCGACCGCGAGCTGTGGAAGCGGATCGCGGAGGAGTCGCGGGCGCACGTGGACCAGGTGTTCGGCCGGGCACGCCTGGTCGAGGCGCTCTCCGAGATCCTCGCATTCTCGATCGACGATCAGGAACCAGCCGGCCCCGGCGGGGCGGGCGGAGACCGGACCGTGCAGTCCGTGGACCAGCGCGTTCGTTAGACTCGGTGCGTGCAGATTCGCGAACTGAGCATTCCAGACAGCTATGAGATCACCCCGAAGCAGTTCGGCGACGACCGGGGTGTATTCCTCGAGTGGTATCGCTTCGACAAGCTCGCCGAAGAGATCGGTCACTCGATCGATCTCGCGCAGGCGAACACCTCGGTCTCGAAGAAGGGCGTGGTGCGCGGCATCCACTTCGCCGACATCCCGCCGAGCCAGGCGAAGTACGTCACCGCGACGCACGGCGCCGTTCTCGACTACGTGATCGACATCCGCGTGGGGTCACCGACCTTCGGCCAGTGGGACTCGGTGCTGCTCGACGACGTCGACCGCCGCGGCATCTATCTGGCTGAGGGCCTCGGCCATGCCTTCGTCGCGCTGACCGACGACGCCACTGTGAGCTACCTCGTCACCTCCACCTTCGCGGCGGATCGGGAGCACGGCATCAACCCGCTCGACCCGGAGGTCGCCCTGGAATTCCCCGAGGCCGCCGGCAACCTGCTGCTCTCGCCGAAGGACACCGACGCTCCGAGCCTCGCCGAGGCGGCCGCCTCCGGCCTCCTGCCGAGCTGGGACGAGGCTCGCGCTTTCTACGCCTCGCTCAACGAGAAGGCTCAGGGGGAAAAGCACTGATGCGCGGTATCATCCTGGCCGGTGGCTCCGGCACGCGCCTCTGGCCGATCACCAAGGGCATCTCCAAGCAGCTGATGCCCATCTACGACAAGCCGATGGTCTACTACCCCTTGTCGACCTTGATGATGGCCGACATCAACGAGGTGCTCATCATCACGACGCCGGAGTACAACGAGCAGTTCCGCGCACTGCTCGGCGACGGCAGCGAGCTCGGCATGCGGATCGAGTACGCCGTGCAGCCCTCGCCCGACGGCCTGGCGCAGGCCTTCATCATCGGCGAGGAGTTCATCGGCGACGAGAGTGTCGCGCTGGTGCTCGGCGACAACATCTTCCACGGTGTGGGTCTCGGCTCCTCGCTCCGCACCAACGGCGAGATCGAGGGCGCGCGCATCTTCGCGTACCACGTGGCCGAGCCCCGCGCCTACGGCGTGGTCGAGTTCGATGACGACTTCACCGCGGTGTCGATCGAGGAGAAGCCGGAGGTTCCCAAGTCGAACTACGCGGTTCCCGGCCTCTACTTCTACGACAACTCGGTGGTGGAGATCGCGAAGTCGATCGAGCCGAGCGCGCGTGGCGAGCTCGAGATCTCGACCGTCAACGAGCGCTACCTCGAGCGCGGCGACCTGCACGTGCAGGTGCTCGATCGAGGCACCGCCTGGCTCGACACCGGAACCTTCGAGTCGATGATGCAGGCCTCCGAATACGTGCGGGTGATCGAAGACCGCCAGGGCTTCAAGATCGGCTGCATCGAGGAGATCGCCTGGCGCGCCGGCTGGATCGACACCGAGCAGCTCGCGAAACTCGCGAAGCCGCTGGTGAAGAGCGGGTACGGCGCGTACCTCGAGACGCTGATCGCTGCCACCGACCCGGCCTGAGTCGCGAGTCGTAGCGGAGGCGCGCACGGAACTGCACCTACCGTGAGAGAGTGCCAGCCACCTTTCTCCGTCGTCGTCGCCGCCTGAGCCTGCATGCAGGGTTGATCGTCGTGAGCGCGGCGCTGATCGCGAGTTCCACCCTGAGTGGGGCGGCGGTCGCGGCCCCGCGGGATGACACGCCGCCGGTCGAGGAGATCGACGCCGGTCAGCTGCCCACGATGTCGAGTTACTCGGGCGAACAGTTCATAGGCGAGGCGGAGGAGCTCCCGGCCGAACTGGTCGACGCCGTGGAGCGCGATCTGGGGGAGACGCCGGAGGACTACCTGGCCCGCTCGCAGGCCGCAGTTGATGCCGCCGCCGTCGTCGAAGCCCTGACGGCGAACGGGATGGACGTGCTGGGCTCCCGACTCGACGGCACGCAGCTTGTCGTCAACGTCGGCAGCGACGAAGACGCGTCGCTGATCCAATCGCTCGGCGCCGTGGCGGAACGCGGCGAACCCGAGGTGCCCGACTACTCGACGGCGACCCTCGATCCTCTCGCCGACCTGATCGGCGGCCAAGGCTTCCAGTTCCTCGCCCAGGGCACCACCTACGTGTGCACCGCCGGGTTCACGGGGCGCTACAAGCCGTATCCGCTCGAGCAGTTCATCACCTCGGGGCACTGCATCGAGTCCGATCACGCCTCCGGCACCTACTACTACGAGTCGAAGCAGGCCGGCGCCGGCTCCTCGCCGTCGCGCGGCGGGATCATCGGTGCGCCGATCGCCGATCAATACAAATACGGCGGCGGCTCCGACGTCGGGGCGGTCGCGGTTTCGTCGTCGTGGAGCTCGAAGCCGCTGGTCTCCACCTGGGGCGGGGGTACCGGCGCGCTCACGCAGGGCACCCCGGTGACCGTGCGCGACCTCACCTCCGGCGTGGTCGGGTCGCCGCTCTGCAAATCAGGCCGCACCACCGGCTGGACCTGCGGCACGATCCTCGTGGTCAACGAATCGTTCCCGCTCTACAACCACGAGGGCACCCCGCAATACGTGAATCTCACGCTGACGGATGTCTGCATGCTGCCCGGTGACAGCGGCTCAGCTGCGCTGATCGGCAACGCGGCGTTCGGCCTCGGCTCGGCCGGTGACTTTTCGGGCACCTGCTCTTCTCAGCCGAACGCCATCAGCGCATTCTTCCCGCTGCTCACCACCGACGGAACGCCGAGCATCACGAAGACGCTGCCGAATTGGGAGCTCGGCGTGGCCCTGGAGTCGCCGAGCTACGTGCGGCCCTCTTTCGTGGGCGACGCCATAAGCGGCACGCTCGCCTTCGCGGGCCCGCGGCACCGGGTGATCGTCACCATCGACGGCACCGCGTACAGCGCAACGCCCAACGCGGCCGGAAAATGGTCGGTGCCGATCCCGACGGCTGCCCGCACGGGCAAGCACACCTTCACCGTGCAATCGAAGTGGGGCGACGTCACGTTCTCGCCGACCGCGACCGACAGCTACGAGCTGCTGCCCACCCGGCCCGCCGTCGAACGGATCAGCGGCGCGAACCGGTACGACGTCGCAGTGACCGTGTCGCAGCGCGCCTACCCGGCCGCCGCATCCGTCGTCTACGTGGCGAACGGTGGCAACTACCCGGATGCGCTGAGCGCCGCACCGGCCGCGGTCAAGCAGGGCGGCCCGCTGTTGCTGACGCCCACCGACCAGTTGCTCCCGGCCGTCTCCGCGGAGATCTCGCGGCTCAAGCCAGCGAAGATCGTCGTGGTAGGCGGGGCGAATTCGATCTCCGAACCCGTGGTCGCGGCGCTGCGGGCGCTCGTGCCCGATGTCGCCCGCATCGAGGGCGCCGACCGCTACGAGGTCTCGCGCGCCGTCGCGCTCGCGGCGTTCGGCACCGGCGCGGGCGGGGCGCCCGCCACCGTGGCGAGCGGCTACCTGGCGACTGGCACGAACTTCCCCGACGCGCTCTCCGCCAGCTCGGCTGCGGGGTCGAAGAAGGTGCCCGTGGTCTTGGCCTACGGGCCCGGGTCGGCCGCCGACGCCGCTACGCTCGACCTGTTCCGCACCCTCGGCACCACGAAGATCACCATCGCCGGCGGCCCGAACTCGGTGTCGGCCGGGGTGCAGTCCTCGCTCGGCACCGTCGCATCCGTCACCCGGCTGGCCGGCGCCGATCGCTTCGCGGCCTCGCTGACCATCAACCGAGCCACCTACAACACGAGCGGCACGATCTACCTCGCCACCGGCTTCAACTTTCCGGATGCGCTGGCCGGCGGTGTGCTGGCCGGCAAGTCGAGCGCCCCGCTCTACGTGGTGCCCACCGATTGTGTGCCGCGCGGCGTGATCGCCGACATCGCGTCACTGAAGGCCACAAAGGTGGTGCTTCTCGGCGGCCCGAACTCGCTGAACGACTCGGTCGCCGCCCTCTCTGCTTGCGGCTGGTGAGGGTCAGGGGCGCTTGGCGGCGAGGTAGCGAAAGAATTCGCGTTTGAGGTCGCCGAGCGCCCAGTGCTGGTTGGTGTCGGCCAACACGAACTCGATCTCCACCGGGAGCTTCGCCAGCGTGTAGCCCCGCGACTTCGCGAACCAGGTGAACCAGAGGTCGTCGAGCAGCCAATAGCGCTGCGGCAGCTCGGTGAAGAAGGCGTCGTCGAGAAAGAGCTCCGAGCCGCAGATCATGCCGCCCGGGCCCAGATGGTCGACCGGGCCGCCGACCACGGCGGGCTCGCGGTGGAAGTAGTCGTCGGATTGCACGGTGAACGCCCACCACCCGTGCGCGACGCGCGGCTCATGCACGGCGAGGGCCGTGGCCACGAAACTCGACTCGATGTTCTCGTCGTCGTCGATGACGACGATCGGCCGCTCGCTCGCCTTCGCGAGGGCCCGTGCCCAGTAGAAGCGCGCGATCGACCCGAGGTTGTAGGGTGTCTTCACGATCCGCACCTCGCGGAGTGCTCCGCCTGCCGATGGCTGGAAGCCGCGCAGCGTTTCGATGTAGTAGTCGTGGTCGAGCCTGTTGTTGTTCCAGAGGTAGAGGGTCACCGACGGTGTTCCCTCCTGGGCATCGAGCAGGCGCAGCATGTCGGCGAGCCGCTCCCGGCGGTTCCAGAGGCACATCAGCACGGCCACGGTGGCGCCTTCGCCCGGCCGGTACACGAAGTCGGTCGAGCGGAATCGACCGTTCAGGAGCCGTCGCCGGATGACCGCTTTCGCGGTGGATTCGACGACCGCAGGCAGCCTCGGGCGGGCCATTTCAGCGCGACCGCATCCACGCGATCGTCGTTGCGAGTCCTTCTGCGAGCGACACGGGCCTCAGCTCGGGGAACAGCTGCGCGAGCAGGGCCCCCTCGGCCTGGGAGTGCAGAACGTCGCCGACCCGCGCGGGCGTGAACTCGACATCGACCGTCTGCCCGAGCGCGCCCTCGATCATGGTGATGAGTTCGAGCAGGCTCGTGCGCACACCGAATCCCAGGTCGACCGGGCTGTCGAACGACACCCTGCGGAGCACCGCGTCTGCGATGGTCTCGCAGACCGAATCGACGAAGGTGAAGTCCCGTGACTGCTCGCCCGTGCCATGCACGAGCAGCGTTCGGCCGGCGACCGCCGCCTCGAGAAACGCCGGCACGACCGCCGGGTAGGAGGAAGCGGCGTGCTGCAACGGCCCGAACACGTTGAAGAAGCGGAAGGCCAGCACGGGCAGACCATAGACGCGCTGCCAGGTGAGCGCATACGACTCCGCCGCGAGCTTGGTCACGGCATAGGGGCTCTCGGTGCGCGGCAGCATGCTCTCCCGGGTGGGAAGCCGGGGGTCGCCGCCATAGACCGACGACGACGAGGCAAGCACCACGTGCACCCCGCCCCCGTGTCTCGCAGCCTCGAGCACGTTGAGCGTTCCGGTGACGTTCACCTCGTGCACGTGAAGGGGATTCTGTACCGACTCCTGCACCGAGGCGATCGCGGCGAGGTGCACGACGGCGTCGGCCCCGGCCACGACCTCGTCGAGCGCGACCCGGTCGAGTACCGTGCCCTCGATGACGGTGACGGGCAGGCCCGAGAGCCTCGCCCGGTCGCTGCCGGAGAAGTCGTCGAAGACGATGATCTCGTTATCGCCCGAACGTGACAGCACACGGCTCAGGTTGGTGCCGATGAAACCGGCGCCCCCGGTGATGACGATGCGCACGGTCACCAGCTTTCGGATTCGGGAAGGGTCCGCGCGCAGCGATCCGTCAGTCGTTCATGAATTTCACTCATAGTATGTCAGGTCACCGAGACCAGTCGCTGAGAATCGTCCGCACGCGGGCGGGTGCGCGGTTCGCCGCGTCGAGAGTCTTCCGCACCGCGACTTCTGCACGCATAATCCGGCGGTCCCGGAAGGCTTCGAGCTCGACCGCCGCGGTATGTGCGAGAGCCGTCTGCTCGTCGAGGCGCACGGATGCCGCAACGAGTTCTTCTTCGAGCTGCTCGACGCGTTTTACAGCACTTTCGAGTTCGATCTGCCGCTGATCGGAGATTGTCGAGGAGAAGATCTGCTGGGCGCGCTCCGCGGCCATCCAACGGAACAGTTCGGGCCTCGGGCCGCGTGCGGCCGCGAACGCGACCGCCGCGCGGATGAGCGGATCGGTCTCGGCGGCGCGCACCTCGAAGGTGTGTCGTGCCGTCACGACGTCTTGCAGGCCGTCGAGGAGCGCCTGGTACTGCTCGGGGTCGCTGGTGAGTCTGCGCACCTGCTCGATCAGGTCGGCGGCACTGTCGTAGCTCGGCACCGACTCGAGGCCGAGCTCCGCCAGCCCGTCGCGCACGTTCGTGATCGGCAAGGCGCCGGCCGAGATGGATTCGAACAACCGGCTGTTCTGATTGCCGTAGATCTTTGCCTGATCGATCAGATCGTCGATCACGATCCGGCTGCGCCGGTAGGCGTCGGGCAGGCCGAAGTAGCTGACTGCCCCCGCGTGCACCGCGTGCGGGATGGACTGGTCGGGATGGCGTGCCCCGAACATCGTCACGTCGACGCGGGCGGCCAACTCTCCCAGCACGGAGTCGATCTGCCGGGCGTTGCCCCAGCTGTTGACACTGGTCGCGACCGTCATCTCGACCGGATCGTCACCCGAGGCGAACAGCTCGGCGTCGGCGGCGATCGGCACCACATCGACCGGTCGGCCGTAGGCGGCGGCAAGTCTTTCGGCAGCGGCGGAGGAGGATGCCCACACGGCGTCGAACTGCCCCAGATAGGGGAGTTCGGCCCACGCGTCGGTCCAGTTGCGCGCCCACGCGATCCGCGCCGTGCTCTCAGGCATCAGCCCGGGCACGAAGTGCTCCAACATCGAGACCACGACGTCGACGTCGTCGTCCATGTCGTTGCCCCACTGCGACATCGGCCAGAGCCCGACGCCCCAGCCCAGCCGGGACAGGTACTTGGCCAGGCCCAGCGCCACGTAGACGTCACCCTTGCCTTCGCTCAGCCGATCCGTCGACACGCTGAACAGGATGCGCCCGTTCGGTCCGCGGGAATGAAGGCCCGCGACGATCTCCTCGTAGAGAGCACGTTGCGTCTCGTCGACAGCAGGTCGGCGTTCGATCTCCACCGGAGAGCGCTCCTTTCGACGCACCTCGGGACGGGCACGAACACCCAGCTTATCCGTCACACGGGTAGGATTTCCTGATGCCCACCGTCGTCGTCCCCCGAGCCCGATGAGCGGGCTCCCGCGGAGGGCGGCGGCGCTCGCCCTCCGGCGCCTGCGACGACGCTGGTCGTTGGCCACCGGGCGCCCCCGTCTGCAGTGGGCCATCAAGATCTCGGCCCCCGAGGGGTCGACGGGCGATGTCTGGGGCGACGTGTACTTCGCGCACGATCTCGCGGTCTCGCTTCGGGCGCTCGGACAGCGCGTGCGCATCGATCGGCTGGGGCAGCACGGGCGCACCGGGGGCCGGTTCTCCGACGACGTCGTGATTCACCTGGTCGGTCTCCATGATCCGGTGCCCCAGGATGGCGCCGTCAACCTGATCTGGGTGATCAGCCACCCTGAACTGGTGACCGACCAGGTTCTCGGCCGTCGCTGGAACGGCCGGTACGCGGCGAGCCTGAGCTGGGCTGCAGAGCATTCGGCTCCGGACCGTGCCGTTGCGGGACTGCTGCAGGCGACCGACCCGCATCGATTCGCGCCCGACGGCCCACGCGACGCCGATCTCGAAGCCGACGTGCTCTTCGTGGGCAAGACCCGCGAGGTCTATCGGCCGATCGTGCGCGACGCGATCGAGGCCGGTGCCGATCTCCAGATCTACGGCGACGGCTGGGAAGCGTTCATCGACCCCCGCTACGTGCGCGCCGACTTCCTCGCGAACGAACGCGTGCCGGCCGCCTATCGTTCCGCCCGGATCGTGTTGAACGACCATTGGGCCGATATGGCCGACGAGGGCTTCGTGTCCAATCGCCTGTTCGACGCCGTTGCCGTCGGTGCCCGCGTCGTCTCCGACGACGTCAGCGGCCTGCCGGAGGAGTTCGGCTCCTCGGTGCAGGTCTACCGCTCGCCCGACGAGCTGCACGCGCTACTCGACCCGGCCGCGACGGTCTGGCCCGACGCTGCAGCCCGGCGTCGTGCGGCCGGGGCCGTCGCTCAGGCGCACTCGTTCGACGCCCGTGCCCGTCGGCTGTTGCGGGACGTGCTCGTCGCCCGGGCCTCCCGGCACCGCGCACGGCGTGACACTTAGCGGCGTTTGGCGATCCAGGCGCGAAGCGTGAGCCCGGCCGAGAGCGCCCAGCGCACCGGTGCGAGCAGTGGACCGGTGTACTTGCGATTGAGGAACCTCTTCGCGCTCTCGTGATGGGCGTCGAGCATCCGGGCCGACTCCGTCGTGGTCGAGTGCGCACCGGTGTGCAGCACCTCGGCCGAGGGCTCGTAGACGTTGCGCCAGCCGGCTTTGCCGAAGCGGTAGCCGAGGTCGACGTCTTCGAAGTACATGAAGTAGTCGGTGTCGAAGCCGTCGAGAGCTCGAAAGGCGCTGCGTCGCACCAGAAGACAGGCACCCGAGAGCCAGCCTGCATCCCGCCGCACGACCTGCTCACCGGTCTGGTTGCGATAACGCCTGGTCCACGGGTTGGTGGGCCAGATCGTGCCGAACACCGCGTGGCCCACGCCGCTCCGGAGTGAAGGCACCGACCGCGCCGACGGGTAGGTGGAGCCGTCGACGGCGCGGATGCGCGGCCCGACCGCTGCGATGTCGTCCTCAGCCTCGATCGCGGCTTGCATCCGATCGAGGCTCTCTGCGCCGAGCACCACGTCGGGGTTGCTGATCAGCACGAACTCGACCGTCTCGGGCAACGTTCCGACGACCGTGTTGATGGCGTGGCCGTAGCCGAGGTTGCCGGTCATCGGCCGATAGACGCCACCGTATTCCGCGATCACTCGCTCGAGCTCGCCGCGCGCCGGTGACTCCGGTTTGTTGTCGGCGATGTACACGGTCACCGGACCGGTCGAGGCCGCCGCGACCGACCCCAGGAACGCGGGCATCACTGCGAGGGAGTCGTAGCTGACGGTCACGATGACCGTGCGTGAGGGGATGTCCGTCATGCGAGCGCCGTCCCCGCAGCACGGTAAGCCTCGAGATGCGCGTTCGCGCAGGCCTCCCACGTGAACTCGCCCGCCCGTGACTCGGCCCGCTCGCCGAGGTCGGCCCGCTGTGCCCGATCGGCGATCAACGCACCGAGGGCCGACGCGAGGTGCTCCGCGTCCGGCTCTGTGTAGGCGACGCAGTCTCCGCCCACTTCGGGGATCGACAAGCGCCGAGTGGTCAGCACCGCGGCGCCGCAGGCCATCGCCTCCAGCACCGGCAGTCCGAAGCCCTCGCCGAGGCTCGGGTAGGCCACCACGGTGGCGCCGCCGAGGAAGGCCGGCAGGTCGCGCACGGGCAGGTATCCCGCCTCGATCACGCCGTCGCCCGGAGTGGCGGAATCGAGGAGGGCGATCGCGTCGTCGTCCCAGCCGCGGGCGCCGGAGATCACGAGCGGCGGCACCGGCACGACGGCATCGCCCGGTGTCGACGCGGCCGCTCGCGCCGTGAGGGCGCGGTGGGCCCGGATGAGCCCGCCGACGTTCTTGCGAGGCTCGATGGTGCCGAGGAAGGCGATCCAGCCGAGCTCAGGGCGGAGCCCGTGCCGGGCAGCGAACCGCGCGGTCTCCGACGCCTCGACGGGGTGGAACAGCGAGCGGTCGACTCCGAGGTAGGCCACGACGATCTCAGCCCGCCGCACCCGGGTGTGCCGGCGCATCTCCTCGGCAGTGGCGCGGCTCGGCGTCACCAGGGCGTCGGCATGGGCGGCAGCCCGCCGCATCCAGAATCGGAAGAACACGCCCTTCAGCCTCGAATGCACCCCGGCGTCGGAGAAGAAGGTGGCGTCGTGCACGGTCACGATGCGCTTCGCCCGCGTGACCAGCGGATGCGTGTAGTGCGGCGAGTGAATCGCCGTCGCCCCGAGCCGGCGGGCAAGGCGTGGCAAGCCCCGTTGCTCCCAGGCGAAGCGCAGTACACGATTGCCCACGTACGCCGGGCTCGCGTGGTACTCGTGCCCGGGAGCGGTGGTACGCAGCCGCTCGACGTCGACGGGTTTGGCCACCACGTGCACCGAGATGCCGAGTTCGTCGAAGCCGCCCAGCACTCCCTGGATGTATCGAGCGACACCGCCCCAGGCCGGGGGGAGCGAGGTGGCGTCGAACAGCAGCGGTATCCGAGAGGTCATCGGGTAGCTTTCCGTGGGGTGGTCCGACAAACATTCAGCATAGCGACGGGTCGCTCGGTCATCCCGCGACCAGGAGGCGAGCCACTTCGGCACGCGAAACGCTCGCCGAGCGGTCGACCCGACGGCGCTCGGCCAGGGCAGCGGGAAGTCCCTTGAGCGCTGCCGAGAGCGAGCGGAGGCGTCTTCTGGCGACGTGGCGGGCAGCAGATCGCGATGCGGGGGTGCGTGCGGTGGCGGCCGAGATCACGGCCCGCGCCGTCCCTGCACCGGTGCGGGCCAGCGCGCGGGCGACGACAGCGGAGGGCGCGGTCATGGCGCTCACGAGCACGCGGTTGCGCTCGTTGTAGAAGCGGAAGAGGTCGCTGCCGGTGCCGCTCGAGGCCGCGTGGGCGTGCTCCACCTCGGCGCCCGAGGCGTAACGCACGGTCCAGCCGGCTCGGCGCAGCCGCCAGGAGAGTTCGGTGTCCTCGTAGTACATGAAGAGGCTCTCGTCGAACAGGCCCACCTCTTCGAGAGCGGTGGCACGCAAGAGGGCTGCCCCACCCGAGAAGCCGAACACCTCGCCCGAAGGCCGTGCCGTGGCATCCGCGGGTCGTAGCCAGTCACGGTCTCGCCCGTTACCGGAGAGGGTCATCTCATTTCCGGTGCTGTTGACCAGAGGCGAGCCGGCGGGGTCGGCCCGCCAGAGCGAGCCGTCGTGCCCGCGGAGCAGTGCGCCGGCGCCGGCGCCGGCCCGGGCGCTCGTGTCGACCCGCGAGAAGCGTCCGGCGAGGAGAATGCGCCCGGTCACGGCGCCGACGCGCGGAGCGGAATCCATCTCGTCGATCAGCGCAGCTACGAAACCCGGTCGCACGACGGCGTCATTGTTCAGCAGGAGGTAGAAGTCCGCCGTGGCCGAGCGGATGGCCGCGTTCACACCTGACCCGAAGCCTCCGTTGGTGGGGGTCTCGACCACCCGGTGCTGCGGATGCCGCGAGCGGAGCAGCTCGGCCGACCCGTCGCCCGAGGCGTTGTCGACGATCACCACGCGCAGCTCGATACCGAGATCGTCGCCGGAAGCGGACCGCCCCACCTGCTCTTCGAGCGAGGTGACGGCAGCCGAGGTCAGCTCGGGCTGACGCCAGTTGACGACGATCGCGCTGACGGTGCGGGGCACGTCAGGCTCCGAGGTCGCGCATCTCTGGTTCGGCGTGCAGGACTCCGACGGCCAGAGGGTAGTACGGCACCTCGAACGTGGCGTTCTGCACCGCGTCGTGCAAGTGGCGCTTCTCCTTGTCCATCAGCGACGTGTTGATGAAGTAGCGACCCGTGCCGAACTGGGCGTTCTTGATGACGAACTCGATGGTGCGCGGCGAGGTGAGGCGGGGCAGATGCACGTTTTCGAACCGTGGCGACGCGGTGCCGTAAACGGCCGTTCCCATCGTGCTGTCGATCTGCACGGCGGCGATCCAGTCGTCGATCCCGGTCGGGTGCTCGAAGGTGGCGCGGATGATGATGTCGTCGCCGGGGTGGATGTCGTCGCCGACCTCGCGTCCTCGGGCGAACACGACCGTCTCGACGACGCGTCCCTCCTGCACCGGCTCGTGCGCCTTCTCCGCCTTCGCCGTCACTTCGTCGACCCGGCGCTCCTCGAGGATGTCGCGGAAGTCGCGCACCGCCTCGTGGGGCACTCCGTCGAACATGACCTGGCCCTTCGAGAGCAGCACCGCGCGGTCGCACAGCTCGGTGACCTGCCCGAGCGAGTGAGTGACGAGCACGATCGTGCGGCCCTCCGCCTGGAAGGAACGGATCTTGTCGAGGCACTTGCGCTGGAAGGCCTCGTCGCCCACGGCGAGCACCTCGTCGACGAGCAGCAGATCGGGGTCGACGTGCACCGCCACCGCGAAGGCGAGCCGCACGTACATGCCCGAGGAGTAGAACTTCACCTGGGTGTCGATGAAGTCTTTGATGCCCGAGAACTCCACGATGTCGTCGAAGTAGAGGTCGGTCTGGCGGCGCGAGAGGCCGAGGATCGAGGCGTTGAGGTAGACGTTCTCGCGGCCCGTGAGGTCTTGGTGGAATCCGGCGCCGAGTTCGAGCAGGGCGGCGAGGCGCCCGCGGCGCTGCACCGATCCGGAGGTGGGCTGGATGATGCCGCCGATGGTCTTCAGCAGCGTCGACTTACCCGACCCGTTGGGCCCGATCAGCCCGATTGTCGACCCGGATTCGATCTCCAGCGAGACGTTCTTCAGCGCCCAGAAATCTTCTTTGAACTGCTTCGAGCGGCCGGCGTTGACCAGGCGCTCCTTGAGGCTCTTCTCCTTGCGGATGATGAAGCGCTTCGAGACGTCGTTGATTTCGACGACGGGGACGTGACTGGCCACGGATCACAGCTCCTGTGCGAAGTCGCCCTGAAGGCGGCTGAAGATTCGTTGCGCCCCGAGCAGGGCGATGATTCCGATAGCGAGCGCGATGAGCATCCGCACGGCGAGATGCGGCAGCGGCACGCCGTTGGAGGCCTCCGACCAGAAGGCTTCCTGGAACCCGAGCACGGCGAGCGTGATCGGGGAGTTGACGTAGATCTCGAGCAGCCAGCCGGGCAGCACCGCTGCCGCCTGCTGCCAGGAGTAGAGGATGGGCGAAGCCCACATGAGCAGCAGCAGCACCACCTCTACGAGGTACTGGATGTCGCGCAGGTACACGTTCAGCGCAGCGAGCAGGATGCCCACGGCGGTGCCCCAGACCAGCACGAGCACGAGCGCGCCCAGCCCGAACAGCAGCTGCGGACCAAAGGTGAGCGTGCCCACAGCGATCGAGGCGATCAAGAGGATCACCAGCTGCACGGCGAAGTTGAACAGGGCGGAGCCCACCGCCGCGAGCGGGAAGATCTCCCGTGGCAGATACACCTTCTTCACGAGCCCGGCGTTCGCGATGATCGAACCCGTGCCGGAGCCGACGATCTCGCTGAACAGCGTGTAGACGGTCAGTCCGGCGAAGATGTAGATGGCGAAGTTCTCGATGCCGCGGGCGGCTCCGAGGAACTGGCCGATCACCAGGTAGTAGATGAACAGCTGCGTGAGCGGCTTCGCGAGACTCCACAGGAATCCACCCGCGCTGTCTTTGTAGCGCGACTTCAGCTCGCGTTTGGTGAGCAGCCCGAGCAGCTGCCGGTGCGCCCAGATCTCACGGAACGACGCGATGGTTCCGGTGACACCGGTTCCGCTCGCTCCGGCGTGCTGCCACGGTTCGCTGAGAAGGCGGGTCGACCTCTCGGCCGGGGACTCCAGGGAGTCAGCCATGATCACGGCCTCCAAGCCACTTGGTCGGGCAGCGGAAATCTGCCGGGATAGACAATACATGACGGTTCCGGCCGGGCCTCCCAGGCTCGGCCAGGGTCGCTCAGCCTTTCGTGGCGCGAGCGTGCTGCAGGCGGGAGCGGATCTTGCCGCCGAGCGACGAGAGGCCGCCGCTCGTGAGGTAGTGCCGGGCGAGGGCGATGTCGCGGCGCACGCCGTGCCGGCGGGTCGAGATGGCCTGGAACTTCTCCTCGGCCGTCACCGGCCGGCCGCGGCGGCCGGCGCCGGCGACATCGAGCGGCGACGACAGCGAACCCAGCACCCGGTCGGCGGCCGGATGCGGGTCGCGGCAGAACTCCACCAGCGGCCGGAGCGTCTCCTCCCAGGTGAAGCGCTCTCGCACCCGGGCGACCGCCTGCTGTGCGGCCTCTCGTTCGGGCGCGTCGTAGAGCATCCGTTCGAGCGCGTCGGCCAGAGCGTCGACGTCGCGTTCGGGCACCGAGACGCCGAGGCCTTCCTTCTCCACCAGGTCGCCGAAGCTGTCGCCTTCGGTCGTGACGATCGGCAGGCCCGCCCAGAGGTAATCGAGGATGCGCGTGCGGAACGAGAAGGTGGTCTCGATGTGGTCGAAGTGGGTGCTCACGCCGACGTCGGCTTCGAGCAAGTAGTTCTGGCGGTCGTCGAGGTCGACCCATGACTCGTTGAAGAACACGTTCGTGTCGGTGAGGCCGAGGTCGGCGGCGAGCTGCCGGGTTTTCTGCACCACCGCCATCTCGGGCACATCCGGGTTCGGATGCGCGGTGCCCATGAAGAACAGCCGCACGTCGGGGCGCCGCTCGGCGAGCTGCCCGACGGCGCGCACGAGGGTGAGCGTGTCGAACCAGTTGTAGATGCCGCCGCCCCAGATGATGACCTTGTCGCTCTTGCCGATGCCGGGCACCACGCCGCGGATGGCGTCGCGGGTGTGTCTCGGGGGAGTGGAGTCGAGGCCGAAGGGCGCGATGGAGATGAGTTCGTCGAGCGAGTCGTCGGCGGCGTAGTTCGCCGGGTTGATGCGGCCTAGAGCGGCGAGCTGACCGAGCCAGAACAGCCGCTGGCGCTCGGAGGCGCAGAGGAAGAAGTCGGCGCGCGCCAACTGGGCGTTCAGCACCTCGGTGGCCGAGCGCACGATGTTCGTCCAGCGTTCGGTGCCGAACTCGCGGCCCTGTTCGAGCTGCTCGAGGTGCATCGGGTCGTAGATGTCGGCCACCACGATCTTCTGCGACTTCTGCAGGGTGGTGAAGTGGTGCAGCGCGTAACCCTGGAAGAAGATGACGTCGGCCCACTCCTCGTGAACGCGCATCTGCCGCTCGTTCTGGAGCTGCACGTGCTCCACCTCGAAACGATCCGAACGCCGGTTCGCGGCGTTCCAGGTGACCAGGCGCACGTCGTGCTCTGCGCTCAGGGCCTCGCTGATCTTCCAGGCGCGGAGGCCGGGCCCGGCCATCTTCTCGCCGAGCGAGTCGCCCGTGATCACGAGGATGTGCCGTCGGTCGGTCGACGACTCGATGTCGAAGGCATCCACCACCGCGCGGAAGCCGGCGAGGTAGGAGGAGCCGCCGAGCAACGGGTGGATCATGTTGCCGAAGAGGCGGAACAGCTCGGCATCCGTGCGCCGCCGTCGTGACTGGATGTCGTCGCGGGTGACGCTCAGCGACTCCAGGTCTTCGACGAACTGGTCGAGCGCGAAGAGGCCGGCCAGCGACTCCTTCGCGATCGGCGTGGTCTCGTCGAACTCGCCGTCGGCCGCTTGATCGAAGCGGCGGATGTCGAACAGCTGCGAGTCGAGGTCGCTCTTCGCGACCGCGCGGCGGGCCAGCAAGGCCATGGCGCCCGGCAGGAACCGGGCGAGGTTCTCGGGCGAGAGGTTCTTGTAGAGGGTGGCGAGAGCGTTGCGCTCGAGCAGGTAGCTCTCGCGGTAGGGCCCGAAGCTGCGCATCGAGGCGTGGTGACGGTGGTAGACCACGGATGCCGGTGCGAACCGCACCCGGTAGCCGAGGAGGTTGAGGCGCCAGCCGAGATCGACGTCTTCGTAGAACATGAAGTAGCGCTCGTCGAATCCGCCTACCTCGGCGAATACGGAGGCCCGCACGAACAGGGCCGATCCGGTGCCGTAAAGGATGTCGCGCGGGGCCGAGAACCGCTCGTCGTCGGGCTCGTTCTCGTGGTCTTTGTAGCCCATGCCGAACCAGCTGAGGCTGCCGCCGACGAAGTCGACCACCTTGCCGTCCCAGTCGAGCACCTTGCTGCCGACAGCGGCGATGGCGGGGCTCGTATCGAACTCCGCGACGGCACCGCGGATCCACGACGGGTCGGGCTTCGCGTCGCTGTTCAGGAAGGCGACGAACTCGCCCCGGGCGAGCGACGCGCCGAGGTTGCTGCCGCCCGCGAAGCCGAGGTTCTCGGGCGACTCGACCACCCGCACACGGCCGTCGCCGCGGAAGGCCTCGGTGAGCCGGGCCAGGCTGTCGTCGCCCGATCCGTTCTCCACCACCACGACGTCGAGGTTCGCAGCGGGCCAGTCGACCTCGCCCAGCTGACGGACGCATTCGATCGTGTCGTCGGCGCCACGGAAGTTGACGATCACCACCGAGACGACACCGGACTCTGCCTTCGGAGCGGGAATCTTCATCCGATCAGCCTATCGTCGGTGGGTCAGCGGGCATCCGGAGACATCCTCCCTAGGATCGGACCCATGGCTCGTACGTCCTTCTTCCGCGTGTCCGTCAGCAGTGCGATCGCCCTGGCGGCGGTGCTCGGGATGTCGGGCTGCATCGGCGCCGCCGGCTCGCCGACCCCCACCGCCACGGTGCCGAGCCCCACGCCGACGGTGCAGCCCACCATCACTCCGACGCCGACCAACACCGGCGTGGTGCCGAACCCGACACCGACTCCCACGCCGACCACCCCGGCCGTGAAGACGGTGTCGGTGCAGATCCTCAACTCCTCCTTCGACCCGTCGACCGGCGCCATCGCGGTGGCGGGCATGGTGACCGACCTGGTGAGCTCGACCGGCACCTGCACTGCGACCGCCAGCCAAGACGGGCAGTCGGTCTCGGCCGAAGCAGCCGGAATGGCGGATGCCGCGGTCACCTATTGCTCCGGACTTTCCCTCGCCCTGCCGGCCGGTTCGACCGGCAGCTGGACGGTGGAGCTCGTCTTCACCGACGAAGGCCACTCGGGCTCGGCCCAGATCCCGGTCGACGTCAGCTGAGCGCTCGCTAGGCCCCCTCGCAGGCGGCGCGGGCCGAACCTGGCTACCATTGACACGTTTCCCCTGTCGAAAGCAGCAGCCATGAGCTCACGTCTCTCACCAACAGGCAACGGCGCCACAGATCCTTCTGCGCCCTCCGGCGACCCTTCGGCCCCGGCCCTGTCGGCGAACGAGCTGCGCGAAATGCGCCTCGAGATCGCTGCGCTGCGCTCGCAGCTGGCCCGGCGCAACGCCGAGGTCGAGGAATACCGCAAGCGGCTGGTGGCAAGTCGCAACCAGTGCGAGCGTTACAGCTCCCAGCTGAAGGCGCTGCGCGGATCGACGTCCTGGTCGATCACCCGACCGCTCCGGATGCGTCGGCGCAAGTCCCTCAACAACGGCTGGACCTGATGCGCGTGTCTCCGAGCATCTTGGAGAAGGTGCTGCCGCGGGCCGTCATCGAAAGCACTCGCACGACGCTGCCGGCGACCGATCGGGTCGCCGTGGTCGCCAGTTACGGTCCGACCGCGCAGGTCTCCCTCTCGCTGTCCTGGATGGTTGCGCGCCTCGAAGAGGTGGGATACGCGGTCGTCGTAGTGCGCGCCTCCGACGACACCCGGCCGCTCGACTGGTCGCGGGGGCCGGCGAACGAGGCCATCGTGATCCGCAAGCCGAACGTCGGCTACGACTTCGGATCGTGGGCCACGGGCCTGGAGATGTTCCCGGAGATCCGGTCGAAGCCCTACGTCATCATCACCAACGACTCCCTGGTCGGGCCGTTCTCGAGCCTCGCACCGATGGTGGAGGACTTCGAGGGCTCCTACTTCGACGTCTGGGGCGGAACATGGACGGCGCAGTACATGCCGCACCTGCAGAGCTTCCTCCTCGGCTTCCGTGACGGAGTGCTGAACGATCCCACTCTGAAGCACTTCTGGCAGAACCTGCCGGAGCAGTCGTCGAAGTTCGACATCATCGACAAATACGAGCTCGGGCTCAACCGGCTCCTGCACGGCGAGGGTTTCGTGACCGGTGCCTGGTTCGATTACGACCTGGTGGTGCACTACACGCAGAACCCCACCATCCTGGGCTGGCGCGGCTTGCTCGACCTCGGTTTTCCCTTCGTGAAGCGGGAACTCGTGACCAACCCCAGTATTGTTGCTGATGGTTCCGAGGTCCCCACCGTCGTTCAGGAGAAGTTCGGGATCAACCCGACGGACTGGCTCTGAGGGCAATGAGAAAGATCACCATCGGTGGCGTGAAGCGCCGAACGGGCCGCGTGCTCGAGCGCGCGGGCAACAAGCTCGCGACCCCGCCGGCGCGTGTCGTGGCCGACGACTTCCCGGCCAGCTTCGGCGTCTGGGCGGCGAATCGCACCAATCGGCTGAAGGCCCTCTACCCGGGGGAGTGGAAGAAGCAGTTCACGGCGAAGCCCACCACCTCGCGCATCGCGGTGGTCGTGCACGTCTACTACGTCGACCTGCTGCCGCAGATCGTCGAATCGCTCGCAGCATTGCCCGTGCAGTTCGACCTCATCGTCACCAACTCCTCCGGCGAGCCCCTCGAGATCGACATGAACACGATGCCCAACCTCGACCGCCTGCAGGTGTTCGATATCGCGAACCACGGCCGAGACATCCTGCCCCTCGTCTCGGTGGTGAACGCCGGTCTGCTCGACGACTACGAACTCGTGTTCAAGGTGCACACCAAGAAGAGCGCGTGGCGCGAAGGGCATACCGAGCTGAGCGGCTCGGGCGAACAGTGGCGGGAGAGCTTCTTCAGCGAGCTCGTCGGCTCGGTCGAGAACGTGACCCGGGTGCTCGACGAGTTCGCCTCCGATCCGTCGCTCGGCATCCTCACCTCGGCGGGCAACGTGCTCGGGCCGGAGTTCTGGGGTGGCGACCTCGACATCGTGGGTGCGCTGCTGCGACGCATCCAGCTCGACCTCGACGAAGACGGCCTGCGCTTCGCCGCCGGCTCGATCTACTGGGTGCGCGGATTCGTGCTGCAGGGCCTCCGCGCGTTCGAGCTGTCGGCCTCCGACTTCGACGAGGAGTGGGGCCAGGTCGACGCGACCACCGCGCACGCGATCGAGCGGGTGCTGGGCATCGTCGCCGGGGAAGCCGGCTACGACGTGCGCGACACGACGTCGCTGACTGCTGAGGCCGCGGTCGCCGGCGCTCACGAGCGCTATCGGCCCGACGTCGAGACGACGCCGCGGGCCCGGGTGATCCCGTTCTACCTGCCGCAGTACCACACCTTCCCCGAGAACGACGAGTGGTGGGAGAAGGGCTTCACCGAGTGGTCGAACGTCGCCGCCGGCACTCCGCTGTATCCCGGGCACATCCAGCCGCTGCTGCCGAGCGAACTGGGGTTCTACGACCTCCGTACCCCGGGAGTGCGCGACGCGCAGTACGACCTCGCCGCCTCGATGGGCATCGAGGGCTTCATGTACTACTACTACTGGTTCGCGGGCAAGAAGCTCATGGACATGCCGATCGAAGACCTCGCGGCGGGTTCGGCCGACCAGAAGTTCTGCATCATGTGGGCGAACGAGAACTGGACGAGGCGCTGGGACGGCAGTGAGAAGAACATCCTGATCGCCCAGGACTACGAGCGGGTCTCGGCGAAGCAGTTCATCCACGACGTGCTGCACCTGATCACCGATCCGCGGTACATCCGGATCGATGACAAGCCGGTGATCGCGGTCTACCGCATCACGCAGATCCCCGACCACGTCGAGGTGATCGCTCATTGGCGCGAGGTCGCGGCGGAGGCCGGGCTCCCCGGCCTCACGGTGCTGACGGTCGACGTGGGCACCTCGATGCAGGGCGTCGAGGGCGAGCTGGCCGCGCACGGCCTCGACGCCTACCTCGAGTTCGCCCCGCACAACATGTTCTGGGGCGCTCTTCCGCGCGAGAACCGCGGTCTCGACGAGCGGTTCAAGGGCAACCTGCTGAGCTACAACGCCATGGCAGAGCATGCCGAGCACCGTCTGAACACCGAGCCGCCGGCGCACCGCTACCCGGGCGTGATGGTGAACTTCGACAACACGGCCCGCCGGCAGTGGCAGCCCGACATGTGGTACGGGTCGAACCCGTATACGTTCCGACGCTGGCTGAACACCACCGTCTCCTCGGTCATGGAGCGCGACCGCGACGAGCGGGTGGTGTTCGTGAACGCCTGGAACGAATGGGCGGAGGGCGCCATCCTCGAGCCCTCGCAGCGCTACGGCCGCACCTATCTCCTCGCGGTGAAAGACGTGCTCTACCGCTAGTCGCCGCCGACACGCCACGACACAGCGAGTCCCCAGCGTTCGTGCCCCTCCTCTTACTATGGACGGGTGAGGGGATACACGATGACGCGCAGCTCCACCCGACGAGGTGTTCTCGCCGCCCTGTTGAGCGCCGTGCTCGCCGTGAGTGGTTTGACGGTGTTCGCCGCGCCTGCGGCGGCTGCCCCGGCCGCTGCTCCGCTCGCCGCTCCAGCTGCCGCCCCCGCAGCGACCTCACCGCAGGCTGCGGCTGTTCCCGCGGCCACCGCCTCCGACTTCGACCCCGGCAACATCATCAGCGACGCCAACTTCTTCAACGGCAACGCGATGTCGGCCGGGGCCGTGCAGAACTTCCTCAACGCCCAGGTGCCGAGCTGTCGCGCCGGTTACACCTGCCTGAAGGACTACAGGCAGTCGACCTGGACCAGGCCCGGCGACGCGATGTGCAACAGCTACTCCGGCGGCGCCAACGAATCGGCCGCCACGATCATCGCCAAGGTGGGGCAGGCCTGCAACGTGAGCCAGGCCGTGCTGGTGGTGCTGCTGCAGAAGGAGCAGTCGCTCATCACCGACTCCTGGCCGAGTGCCAGCCAGTACACCTCGGCCACCGGCTTCGCGTGCCCCGACACCGCCCCGTGCGACGCCGAGTACTCAGGGTTCTACAACCAGGTCTACAAGGCCGCCTGGCAGTACAAGCGCTACTCGAACCCGCCCGGCACCTCGGCGTTCTTCAACTGGTTCCCGGTTGGCAAGTACTCCGCCGTGCGCTATCACCCGAATGCCGCCTGTGGCTCCTCGCCGGTGCTGATCAAGAACCAGGCGACGGCGGGTCTGTACTACTACACGCCCTACCAGCCCAACGCTGTGGCCATGTCGAACGTCTACGGCGCCCAGACCGACGGCTGCTCCTCCTACGGCAACCGCAACTTCTGGCGGCTGTACTCCGACTGGTTCGGCGACCCGCGCGGCGCGAACAACCCGCACGGCGCCTTCGACACGGCGGTGCCCGTGGCCGGCGGTGTGCAGGTCACCGGATGGGCGGTCGAGCCGACCTCGACGAACCCGGTGGGCATCACCGTGACGGTCGACGGCCAGGCCACCTCGATGGTCGCCGACGTGCGCCTCGATTGGATTCCTGCGCTCTACCCGAACATCGGTGTCAATCACGGGTTCAGCGGCATCGTCAACGCCCTCCCGGGCAGCCGCACGGTGTGCGTCTCGAAAGCCAGCGGAACCGACCTCGGCTGCAAGACCGTCGTCGTGCCCGCGAAGACCGCGGCCGGCTACCTCGACACCGCTGAAGGTGTCGTCGGTGGCGTGCACATCGCCGGCTGGTCGCTCAACAAGGCCAGCGCCGCCAAGACGTACATCTGGGTCGACATCGACGGCAAGGGTCAGCTCTTCCCGGTCGACCTCAAGCTCAACTGGACCCCGGGGCTCTACCCCAACACGGGCAACACGCACGGTTACGACCGGGTGGTGCCGGCGAGTCCCGGCGCCCACAAGGTCTGCGTCTACGGCTACGACTCCGTGCTGCTGGGCTGTAAGACCGCCTATGTTCCGGCGAACGAGACCGGAACGGTGGAGAGTGCCACCGGTGTCCTCGGCGGCATCAAGGTCAGCGGCTGGTCGCTCGACAAGCGCACCACCGCCTCCACCTACGTGTGGGTGAACGTCGACGGCTCGGGCAGCGCCCTCTACGCCGGAGCCAACTCCGAAGCGGCGGCGGCGGCTTGGCCCTCTGCAGGCAAGAAGCACGGCTTCTCCGGCACCTTCGCGGCGAAACCCGGCCCCCATACGGTCTGTGTCACCGGCACGGTCGAGAACACTTCCTACGGCTGCCGCACCGTGACGGTGCCGAACAACGAGGTCGGCTCCTTCGACACCGCCACCGGAGTGCTGGGCGGCATCAACGTGGCGGGCTGGTCGCTCGACCAGACCAAATCCGAATCGACCTACGTGTGGGTGACGGTGGACGGCGCCGGCAGCCCCCTCTACGCGGGCGCCAAGCTGAACTGGATCGAAGCACAGTATCCGGGCAAGGGCCCCAACCACGGATTCACGGGCTTCCTCAAAGCCTCGGCCGGCAAGCACACCGTCTGCGTGTGGGGAACGAAGGAAAATGTCTCCTACGGCTGCAAGAGCGTCACCGTGCCCTCCAGCGGTGCGGCTTCGTGGGACACGCTGACCGCATCCGAGCGCACGATCTCGGTCACCGGATGGGCGGTCGACCGACTGTCGAAAGACGTCAAGTTCGTCTGGGTGAACGTGGACGGCTCGGGTCAGCCCTACCCGGCCTCGAAGTCGCTCGACTGGATCGACCCCTACTTCCCGGGTGTCGGCAAGCAGCACGGGTTCAGCCTCAACATCCCGGCCACTGGGGGCAAGCACACCGTCTGCATCGTCGCGACCTTCGACAATCAGGATCTCGGTTGCCGTGAGGTAGTCGTGCCTTCCAACGGCGCGGCGAGCATCGACTCGGTCACCGGCGTGAAGGGCGGCGTGCGCCTCACCGGTTGGGCGGTCGATCGCACGTCGACTGCGACCCAGTACATCTGGGTCGACATCGACGGAAAGTCCGGGCCGATAGCGGCGACCGGGCGGCTGGACTGGATCGAGTCGCTCTTTCCCGGCGTCGGCCCGAACCACGGCGTCGATTCCGTGGTTCCGGCGTCCTCCGGCAGCCACCGGGTCTGCACTTGGCTGACCTACGACAACCGCAGTCTGGGGTGCACCACCGTCGTCGTGCCCTGACCACGAGCTCTCAGCCTCCAGCGGCTACGATCGAACCCATTGTGGTGAAATCAGGGGGCGTTCGGCGCGCGGGTTTCCGTGGCGACATCCAGGCGCTACGGGCCTTCGCTGTGCTCGCGGTGCTGCTCTACCACCTCTGGCCCACCCGGCTCACCGGTGGCTTCGTGGGCGTCGACGTCTTCTTCGTGATCAGCGGCTTCCTGATCACCGGTGCGCTGGTTCGGGAGGCCGGCTCCACCGGGGAGATCGGGCTGGCGCGGTTCTGGGCGCGCCGCGCTCGGCGGCTACTGCCGGCCGCACTGACCGTGCTCCTGGCCGTGACCGTCGCGACCCTGCTCTGGGTGCCCCAGAACCTCTGGCAGCAGTTCTTCGGCGAGGTCGTGGCGTCGACCCTCTACGTCGAAAACTGGCTCCTGGCAGCGAACTCCGTCGACTACCTGGCGGCCAACAACATCGCCTCCCCGGTACAGCACTTCTGGACCCTCTCGGTGGAGGAGCAGTTCTACATCGCCGTCCCCCTGCTGATGATCGCCCTCCTCGCTGTGGGGCGACGGATGCGCGGAAGACGCTCCGCCCGTCGTCTCTTGCTCGGCGGTCTGCTGGCCATCACCCTGGCGAGTTTCGCCTACTCGCTCTACCTCACCGCGGTCAGCGCCCCCACCGCCTACTTCGTCACCACGACCCGTGCCTGGGAGTTCGGCGCGGGCGCCCTGCTGGTGTTCCTTCCGGCGGCGCGAGCCGGGATCGCCGCCCGGGCCGCCTTCTTCGGAGGCTCCGCGATGCTCGTGGCCACCGTGGTGCTGCTGACCGCCGCTGTGCCCTTCCCCGGGGCCGTGGCAGCCATCCCGGTGGTCGCGACCGTTCTCGTGCTCTGGGGCGGGGCTGCGAACGGGGCGCGCACCAGAGCCCTCACGGATTTCGCGCCGGTGCAGTTCGTCGGCGGCGCCTCCTACTCGATGTACCTCTGGCACTGGCCCTTGATCGTGTTGCTGCCGTTCGTGACCGCCGAGGCGCTCACGACGGTGCAGAAGTTCGGCATCATCGCCGCGACGGTGCTGCTCGCCTGGCTGTCGACCCGCTTCATCGAGAATCCGGTGCGGTTCTCCACCCGCCTGCTCGGCGGCGGCAGGACGTCGCGGACGGTGTTCGCGTGGGCCGCGGCCGGCATGGCGGTCGTCGTCGTCGCATCCGGTGCGGGCCTCGGTTATGCCGGAGTGCAGGCTGCGCGGGCGCAGGAGGCTGCCCTCCCGGTGGTCGAGCGCTATGCCGACTGCCTCGGTGCGATGAGCGAGCTGAACGACTGCACCGGGGTGGTGCCGGCCGACGTGCTCGTTCCCGACCCCGCGCAGGCGGCTGGCGACGACGTCAACTCCACCGAGTGCTGGTCGGGCCTCACCGACTCCGCGTTCAACATCTGCGGGTTCGGGCCCGAAGACGCACCAGTGCGGATCGCGGCGATCGGAGACTCCCACAACAACAGGCTCCTCACCACCTACCAGGCGATCGCCGCCGAGACGGGGTGGCGCATCGACGTCGCCGGCCACAACGGTTGCTACTGGACGACGGCGGTGCAGCAGAAGCCGAGCAACGACATGGTCGAGGCCTGCGAGAACTGGAAGGTCGGACTCACCGACTATCTCGCGGGACACCCGCCCTATGACGCCATAGTGGTCACCAACGCGCGCAACGGTCTGCCGCCCATCGTCGAGCCGGGTGAGGATGTCGGCGATGCCACGGTCGCAGGACTCGTCGCCGCCTGGGCCCCGGAGATTGCGCGAGGCACCCGGATCATCGCGCTGCGTGACAACCCCACGATGCGCTCCGACATCGTGAGTTGTGTCACCAGCTACCGGACGGAAGCCGACGCGCACTGCGCTTCGCCGGCAACCGAGGCGCTCGGTGCTCGGGACCCGCTGATGGAGGCCGCCGCGACCTCGGGCACGCAGGTGATCGACCTGAGCGATCTCTATTGCCCCGGAGGCATCTGCGAACCGGTCATCGGAAACGTCGTCGTCTACGCCGACGAGGGACACCTGACGGTGACCTTCGCCCGCACCTTGCAGTCGGCCTTGCAGTCCCGACTCCAGGCCGCCCTGACGGGATGACCGCGACCGGGGCTGCTGAGCCGTTACAGTTGCTCTGATGGTCGAGATACTCGTCGCCGGGGTGCTGATGTTCGCACTGATCGCGCTCGTGGCAGGGGTGTCCGCTGAACTCACCCGGCCGCTCTGGCGTCGGGTTCCGCCACTCGGCATCTGCTGCGCCGTCATCGGAGTGGCGTCGGTGGCCTGGCTGCAGTTCTTGGTCTCCTGGGCGAATCCGGTGGCGGGCCGCTACTTCGCCTTCGCCTGGGTGATCACCTTCGTGCTGCTCGCCGGGACACTGCGGATCTGGCGAACGGTGCGCGAGAACCCGGCGATCATCCTCCTCGCCTTCGGCTTCCTCCTCGCCTACCTCGGGCTGACCTATCTCTGGGTCGACGGGGCGGCCCCCTACGACATCACGGCCTTGCGCTTCAGCTTCGGCGATCAGCCCTACCCCGTCGACAACGCGCTCTCCTGGTTGATGGCGGCGCGCATCCAGGGCGGCGAGAACACCCACGGGCTCATGCTGGACTGGAACGGGGGAGACCGGCCGCCCTTGCAGGCGGGGCCCATCATCGCCGTCGAGGCGGTCTTCTCGTCGCTCGGCTTCTCGCAGACCGTGCTGTCGTTCGCCGTCGGAGTGGCGTTGCAACTGCTCTGGGTGCCGGCGCTCTGGGCGCTGCTGCGGATGATGTCGGTCGACCGGCGCGTGACGGCGATGGCGGTCGTCTTCAGCGGAGCCACGGCCACGATGCTGATCAACACCGTCTACACCTGGCCGAAGCTGCTGTCGGCGGCGCTCGTCATCGCGTCGCTCACCATTCTGATCGCCCTGCTGAGGCGTCTGGTGCCGCTGGCCTGGGGTCTTCCTCTGGCAGCGCTGTCCTTCACACTCGCGATGCTCTGCCACGGCGCCGCCGCCCTCCTGCTGCCCGCGATCGGTGTGCTCGGAGTGCTGGCTCTCGTGCGCAACAGCCACCGGGTGCGAGCCGTGCTCGTATCGGCGGCGGTGGTGGCGGTCGTGTATCTGCCGTGGACCGCCTATCAGCGCTTCGTCGATCCGCCCGGTGACCGCTTGCTGAAGTGGCACCTGGCGGGAGTCGTGCAGGTCGATGACCGGTCGTTCCCGCGCGCGCTCGTCGATTCCTACGGGTCGCTCAGCCTGCCGGAATGGGTGGCGAACAAACTGACGAACCTGGCGACGATCTTCGATCCGAACGTCTTCGCCGGACTCGGCGGCGCCGACCAGGCGGACATCGGCGCCCACCGCTTCCACGAGTACTACAACACCACCGGCGCGCTCAGCATCACCGCGCTCCTACTCGTCGGTATCGCGATCTCGGTGCTCGTGCAACGCATCCGGAGGCGTCCGGTGCGCAACGCCTCCTTGCTGAAGCTCATGCTCCTGATGGTGCCGTGCATCCTGCTCTGGGCGCTGGTCTTCTTCCAGCCCGGTGGCACCGTCGTGCACCAGGGGTCACACGTCTGGATCCTGGTGTTCTTCGGATGCTCGTTCGCGTGGATCGCCCAGCGATGGAGGTGGGCCGGGATCGCGTTGATCGTCGCCCAGGCAGCGGTCACGTTGTGGTTCTACGTGCCGTTCTACCATCACACCGACGTGCGGCCGGCGGGTGTCGTGATCCTCGTGGCCGGCATCGCCGCGCTGATCGTCGCGCTCCGGGCCGCGCGACGATCGAGCCAAGCGGCGGAGATCAGCGGCACGACCACGAGGAACACGAGACCCGCCGCCATGACCAGGAAGCCCGAGGTCGAGAACCGCGCGTCGTGATTGATGTTGCGGAAGTAGACGATCACGAGTGACAGGGCTTGCGCGGCGAGGAGCGCGACTCCGAGCCGGGGGGTGCGTTCGAGCATCCAGGCGAACGGCACGGTGGTGAAGATCAGCAGCCAAGCGTGTGAGCCGTGCGGCACGATCGCCGAGAACGGCGTGAAGAGCACGAACGCCCAGATCGCGACGCTCAGCATCATGCCGGCGACCAGCAGTAGACGCTGCAACTCGGCGGCCGGAAGGCTGCGCAGGCGCCCGGTGAGACTCAGCACCATGATGACCAGGAGCACGAGTCCGATCAAGCTCGTGGCCACCATGGTGCTGGTGTAGTCCTCTACGCGCAGGAACGTCACCAGGTCGAAGCGTGCGTCGCTCAGTCGCTCGAACTGGTCGGAACCGAACACGGTGGAGAGGTTCTCGAGCCGGTTGGCGATGAACTGCGTTCCCGAGAGCGCCGAGTACTGGTCGAGGAAAGTCTGCACGAAGGGGCGCGGATCGATCGCCGTCACGCCCGCCAGGTGCCATTTCAGCAGGCGGTCGCCGGGAGGGTCGATGAAGCGCTGATAGATGATCCAGGGCACGTAGGCGACGAGGCCGATTCCCACGCCGATGGCGACGGCCTTCACGGTTGCCCGGAGGGGGCGCCGCCACAGGGCGTAGACACCGACCACGACGAGCGCCGGAATGGCGAAGGCTGCCGCGCCGTGCGCGAGCACGGCGAAAACGGCCGCGATGATCGCCGAGGCGAAGAGCAGCCCGAATCGGTTCGGTGAGCGTTTGGCGGCGAGGAGGAAGGCGAGGGCGCAGAGCACCAGGGCGGCCGACATCACCTTGGGCCAGGTGAAGACGGTGTTCACCATGATCGAGGGGACGAACAAGGCGAAGGCCACCCCGCCGATCGCGACCCAGCGGCGGAACGAGAGCTGGCGCAGAAGCGCATAGCCGACCGGGATCCAGATCAGCTGGGCGAGCAGGTCGAGGGCGAAGGTGACCGCGGTGGGGGGAGCCGCTGTGAACGGATGCCCGGTGAGCACCTGTGCCAGACCGCTCAGGGGCCGGAAGAGCAATTCGAAGCCGGACTGCAGGGGCGGCCGGTCGCCGCCGTTCCAATCGCCGAGCATGAGATGGGTGGGCTCTCCGGCCGCGATCTTCTGGGCGAAGAGGCTGGGGATGGTGTTGTCGACCGGCATTACGAAGTTGAAGAAGCGCGATTGGATGAGGTCGTAGACCCCGTTACCCGGGCCCCAGAGGTAGGTGAAACCGAGGTAGAACACGATGGCGCCGACGACGAGTGAGGCCACCGGGAGCGCATCCCGCCAGCGCCGCCAGAGGCCGCCGTGGGCGGCCACGACGATCGAGGCTGCGAGCACGAGGGTGGCGAATCCGAAGCCGATCCAGGAATTCAGCCAGAAGGCGATGAAGGCGAGCCAGGAGACGACAGCCACGCTCACGGTCGCGAACAGCGGCGCCAGCAGAGGGCTGCCACGCCACAGCGGTTCGCTCACGGTCATCCCGGCGACGAACACCACCGTGACAGGGATTGCGAAGGCCAAGACGGAGAGGAGAACGACCCAGATCGACATTAGATGATCACTCTAGGGCACACGATGGACGGAAAGCTGCGACGCCGCCCGGAGCGGGCGCCGCTCATCGGGTGAGCACGATCTCGCACGGCACCACCAGGTATTGAGCCGCCGGGGCGATGGCGATCTTCACCGGTTCGTCAGGGGGCTCGTTCTGGCAGGCGGCGATTCCCAGCTCGATCCCGGTGGAGGTCTGCAGGTTGTCGGCCTTGTAGCCGGGCGTGCGGTAATCGTGGATGCCGGGAGCGATGAGCAGGGCGGCGACCACGACCGCGACGACGCCGACGAGAACACGTCGCCGACCGCGCGTGCGGGTCAGCAGCGGACTGAGCCACAGGTCGACCACAGCGACCGTCGCCGTCACGAAGAGTAGCCCCGACAGCACCCAGTACCGGCCGGCCCAGTACACGTCGGTGCCGGAGCCGGGTGGCGCGGATGCCGAGTAGGCCCAGGTGATGGAGGCCACCACCACGAAATACACGATCGACGACCCGAGCGCAGCCACCCCGAGCCCGGCCCGGCCCCAGCGAGCCACCAGGCCGGCTATCAGGAGAGCGAGGGCGACGCCGGCCAGTACCGCCGTCACCAGCCCACCGATGACGAAGACGAGCCAACCGCCCCACATCGGGCCGGCCAAGGTGGTGAGCACCACCCGGATGAGATAGAGATATCCGAGCCCGCCCGGGTCGACGATGGGAACGTCGTCGCGCTCGGTGCTCAGCACCACGGCGAGCTGGATGACAGCGGAGGCGACGAAGGCGATCGTGACGGCGTTCTCCCGGAGGCTGCGGAGTGCGAACAGCCGAGCGACGAGGAACGGTGCGAACACCAGCGTGAGCGGGTCGCTGAGCACGGCCGCGACGGTCAAACAGCAGGCGAACACGACGCGGGCCACTCCACCGCCTCGCGAGCAGACCGCCCAGAACAACCCGAAGGTGAGGAACCAGTGCGAGTTCGCCGTGTTCGTGGCCACTTCGTGAGAACCGAGCGGCAGAAGGAGCACCAGCAGCCAGAGCAGCACGCGGAACCCGATCCAGAGCCGGCCCCGTGTGAACACGAACGCCGAGAGCGCCACGATCGACCACACGGCTGCGCCACAGAGATTCATGGCGAGACCGAGATGACGAAGGGGCACGAACCCGGAGACGAACTGCGCCGAGATGCGGGGGATCAGGTGCATGTACCCGGCGTACGGATCGAACAGGTTCTGCAGGAAGGGATGGGCGAAGGCGTCGGTGAGGAAGATCCCGCCGTCTTCGGCCCAGAGCAGGTTCCGGGCATCGGCGGGCAGGCGGAGCAGCGTCAGGCCGGTGCCGGCCACGACCATGGCGGCCACCAGCGCGACCGTGCGCCAGCCGATGCCCGACCGGACGACCGGCCCGAACAGCCAGCCGGCGAGGCGGAGCCGGCCGGTCGTGGGCGGCGCGAGGCTGTCGTTCACGATGTCGCTGCCTTCGGGACCACGGTGTTCTTCACGGCCAGATCCAGAGCTGCATGATCGAATTCCCCGACGCTCAGATACCCGGCGTCCACCAGACCGCGGAGCTGCCGCACCGTCAGCGTAGGCGCGTACAGCGGTTCCACGAGCGCGTCGTCATCCACGGTAACGGTCGGATCCTCGATGAGGGACACCGTCGCATAGATCACGTCTCGAGTCGGTAGCTCGATGCCCGCCATCTGCGCGGAGTGCGATCGGATGCCGAGAGCTCCCCAGAGAGCCGCCGCCGCCCCTGCCACGAGCACCACGGCGAGTACAGCGCGCCGGCCCGCCCAGAGCGCCGTGAGCGCCACTCCGGCCAGCGGTAACGTCGTCGCAACCACCACGTAGAGATAGCGGCCTGAGGTCGCGAGTTCGGGTGAGATGTTCAGGCGCGAGAACCCTGTGAGAAGGGCGAAGACGATCCCAGCCAGCGCCAGCGCCAGGGCAAGAGGTGCCTGACGCCATTGCCGCCGCACGGTGACCAGGGCGAAGAGCAACAGGGCCAGTGAGATCACCAGGCCGGCGAACGGCACCGGGCCGAGCCCCTGGAACGCCCCGACGATCATCCGGCCGGCGTACGACGGCACGTCGAGCAGCAGCTGCCCGATCGAGTGGGGCTGCCACTGCGTGGGCATCGAGTAAGCGGGATTCGCCTTCGCAAACAGGTACCAGACCAGATACACCAGTGTGGGTATTCCGACGACGATCAGCGCGCGCGGCACACCGACCCGACGGAGGGCGAGCAGGGCTAGCGCCACCAGAAAGGGCACCGCCGTGCCGGCGAACATCAGGCCGAGCACCAGCACGGCGGCCACGAGCGGTGCGCGGCGGCGGAAGTTCTGACGGCTCAGCCCGTCGGCGATCAGCGCGGCCGTCGTGCCGCAGAGCACCCCGCCGACGAAGCCGAACTGGAAGGCCCAGAGGATGTTGTCCGCGCCCGCCCCGTAGAGCACGAAGACGAACGCCAGAGCGGTCGCGATCCACGGCAGGACGCCGACGGCTTTCATCGCTCGCCAGAGAACGTGGGCGAGACCGACGTGCACCAGGATGGCGAGGATCAGGTAGGGCCAATAGCTCTGCATGCCCACCGTGTGCAGGAGCGCCTGGGTCGCGAGGATCGGGATCGTGCTCCAGTGACCCACGTGAGGCGCCAGGAGGTCGACGCCGTCGGCGTTCAGGAAGTCCCACTCGTCGTAGTAGAACCACTGGTCTCGGCCGTAATAGCAGATCCAGGCGAAAGCGAGGAGAAGAGTGGCGTAGTGAGCGCGCGACGCGGTGAACCAGCATCGCACGCTCACGCGACGCGCCGCGTCAGATGGTGCCGTCGGCGACGGCATTCGTGATCCACGGGATGACCTCGTCGAGCATGTCGTCGAGGGTCGTCGTCGCCTCGAAGCCGAGCAGCTCCTTCGCCTTGGTCACATCGGGAACACGCTTCGCGACGTCGTACTCGAAACCGGGGTCGCTCGTGTAGTTGAACGGCACATCCGGGCCCTTGATCTTGCGCCAGATGGTCTCGGCCAGCTCGAGCACCGAGTGGCCCTCGGCGGTGGAGACGTTGAAGTCGTTGTTCAGAGCCGCCGGGTGGTCGAGCGATAGCACGATGCCGCGGGCGAGGTCGCCGCCGTAGGTGTAGTGACGCACCTGCTCGCCCGAGCCGAGGATGTGCAGCGGGTCCTGACCCTTCAGCACCTTCTGCACCAGGTCGGGAACCACGTGGCTCATGGCGAGCTTCACGTTGCCCGAGTCGATCTCCACGTCGCCGAGCGCACGGCTCTCGCCGATGCCCACGCAGTTGAAGGGGCGCAGGATCGTGTAGGGCAGCTTGTACTGGTCCCAGGCCGCACGCGCGAAATACTCCACGGCGAGCTTCTGGAACCCGTAGGAGGACAACGGCGGCGGAACCTCGCGCTCGTCGCCTTCCTTGGAGGGCCAGCGGTCGGTCGACTCGAACACCATCGAGCTGGACATGTAGGTCACCTTCTCGAGGCGGCCCTTCTTGTGCGCGGCGATGGCGGCGTCGACGCTCGAGGCGATGATGCGCTCGTTCTGCGCCAGCAGGTCGTAGGCGTAGGTGTGGAAGTAGGAGATGCCGCCGATGAGGGCGGCTCCGGCGATGAAGTGGTCGCAGTCCTCGAGCAGGCGCGTCATCAGCTCGACGTCCTGCACGTCACCGACGACGAGCTCGTAGTTCGGGTTGTCGTCGTAGGACTTCTTGACCGGGCCGTACTTGGAGTAGTTGTCGACTCCGACGACCTGGTAGCCCTTGGCGAGCAGTTCTTCGACGATGTAGCCGCCGATGAATCCGGCGGAGCCGGTGACGAGGACCTTCTTCATGTATGCAGTTCCTTAGATGGGAGGGGTCTTTGTGGGGGTGGTTTACGGGTTGGTGATCTTGTTCGCCAGAGCGTGCAGCTCGTCGAGGGAGAGTTTGCGGCCGAACGCGAAACGGTACCAGCGCAGGTACTTCGGAATCCATTTGGCCAGCTTGAAGTTCGACTCGCCGAAGGCGCGGTCGAGCCAGATGGTGGGGATCTCAGCGACCGGCTGGCGCAGGCGGCGGGCTTTTGCCGTGAGCTCGAGTCCGATCTCGAAGCCGTCTTTCGAGTTGATGCCCACCTGGCGCACGAAATCCGCGTTGTAGGCCTTGAAGGAGTTCGTGGCGTCGCGGGTTCCCGCGTTGGTGAACAGCTGCAGCGTGATGCCGGCAGTGCGGGACAGGAAGCTCTTGAATCGCGGGCCGCCGACCTGTTGGCCGCCGGGCATGTAGCGCGAGGCGGCCGCTACGACGACACCGCGCTCGACCAGACGCACGAGGTCGTCGATCTGGCGGGGGTCGTCGCATCCGTCGGCCATCGTCACGACCACCGTCTCGCTGGTGGCGTGGTCGATGCCGTAACGGATCGCGTAGGCGGGCCCGCGGCCGTAGCTGTTGATGAGGATCTTCAGGCGCGGCTCGTCGGCGGCGTAGCGCTCGACCACGGGCACCGTGGTGTCGCTGGCCTGATCGACCACCACGAGCACCTCGGCGTCGAGGTGCACGGCTTCGAAGATGCGGTCGAGGCCGGGGACGATGTCCTCCCCCTCGTTGTAGGCGGGGATGACGATCGAGGCGCGGAGGCCCTCGGTCAAATCACGACCCCCTGGCCCAGCATGTTCCACACGTCGGCGACGGGCTTGTCGGTCACCAGATCGCGGTATTCGCTGTGCGGCGTCGCGATGATGAGGATGTCGGCCTTCTCGAGCACCGCGTCGAGCGGCAGAAGGGTGTCGTCGGTCTCTTCGCTGACGTAGGGGTCGGTGCCGAGCACGGCCTTGGCGCGGAACTTCAGCACCCGGCGGAGCTTGTACGACAGGCTCGAGCGGATGTCGTCCGATCCCGCCTTGAACGACATGCCCAGGATGCCCACGGTGAGGTTCTCGAGATCGAAGCGCTTCTCGAGCTGGGTCACGATGTAGAGCGGCAGCCCCTCGTTCACGAGCATGGCGGAGTGGCCGAGCGAGAACTTGTTGTCGCTGAACGCAGCGAGCTGCATGGTGTCCTTGAACAGGCACGGCCCGGCGGCGAAGCCAGGACCCGGCAGATCTTTGGCCCGCGGGTAGTCGTGGGTGAGGCCCTTGCGGATCTTCTCGAAGTCGAGACCGCGGTCGTTGGCCATCATGTAGAACTGGTTGGCCGCGGCGAACTTGATGTAGCGCCACGTGTTCGTGAACAGCTTCGCGAGCTCGGCCTCTTCGGGCTCGAGGTCGACGATCTGGTCGGTGAGCGTGCGGAACAGGGCGGATGCGCGTGCGCGGCCCGTCTCGGTGCGGCTCGACACGATCTGCGGGAGCGTGAAGAGCTCCTCCATCGCCTTGTGCTCGGCGATGCGCTCGGGGCAGAATGCCACCTCGGTGGCGAGGCCGGCGGTGCGTAGCTGGCGCTCGACCAGGGCGGTGACACCCGGGTAGACGGTCGAACGCAGGATGAGCAGCTGGTCGTCGCTGAAGTAGGGCAGGCAGGTCTCGAGCGCCTTGGGGATGGCGTTCGGGTCGGGGTTCAGGTGTTCGTCGACCGGGGTGCCGATCACGACGATCACGTTCTCGGCGGTCGCGACCACGGCGGGGTCGGTCGACGCCGTGAAGCGGCCGTTGGCGAGCACCTTCTGCAGCACGGGTTCGGCACCCGGCTCGCTGAACGGCATCTTCCCCTCGTTGATACCGGAGACCGCGCGCTCGCTGACGTCGTAGACCACGACGTTCGAGCCTCGATCTGCGAGTGCGATGGCGAGGGGAAGACCGACGTGGCCCCCTCCGCCGATGACGACAACGTCCCTGTCAAAATTCGTGGACAAACGCCTGGCCTTTTGTGTCTGCGGGTGAAATTTACGCCGCAACCGCCGTGTCTACAACAGTTGAGCAATGGCAAGGATACATGGCCGGTTATCATTTTGAAGGCCCGGCACGCAAGCCGGGACACCACGAGCGAAGAACGGCACGGTACGTGAAGAAGATCTGGGACTACCTCTGGGAGCGGTTGGTGCGCTACGCACTGAAGTTCGGAGTGGTCGGACTCGCGGGCTACGCCATCGACGTCGGGGTCTTCAACATGCTGCGCCTCGGCACGTTCGGCGACGACGCCTGGTACGCCGGGCCCATCGGGGCGAAGGTCATCTCGGTCACGCTCTCGACGATCGCCACCTGGTTCGGCAACCGCTACTGGACCTTCCGGGAACACCGGCGCAAGAACTTCGTGCTCGAGCTGTTCGAGTTCAGCGTGATCGCGGTGCTCGGCCTCGGCATCTCGCTGGGCTGCCTGTATATCTCGCACTACCTCATGGGCTACAACAACCTGGTGGCCGACAACATCTCGGGCAATGTGATCGGTCTCGTGCTGGCGACCGCGTTCCGTTTCCTGCTCTACCGCTACTGGGTGTTCGCTCCGCACCGCGCCGACGGCTTCACGGCCATGCAGAACGCGCGGCTCGAGGCTGACGCCGCTGCGGCTATGGCAGCCGGTGGCGCAGCTCCCGGTGAGGCCGCAGACGCAGCGGCGCTGCACCCCGTCGACCCCGTCACGCCGTAGACGTTCCGCGACGGCGACGTGCAGCCCGAGCGCACCATCTGACGCGCCGGCCCCGCGGGCGAGCTCAGTCCAGCACGTAGAGGGTGACGTCGTCGAGCGTCTCGACCGTGACGTCGCCGGCGTGCTCGTCGAGAAACGCGGTGACCGTCGGATCGGGCGGAAAACGCACCGAATCCTTGGTCACCACGGCCACCACGTCGGGGTCGGCTGCATCCGTCGTCTGCCGGTCGTCGAGGTAGGGGAGATACTCCCAGTCGGCCATTCCGCTGACGAGGATGTCGCCGTCGTCGAGACCGAGCTCCTCGAGCGCCGGCTCCACGAGGGCGAGCCCCGCCGCGCGCTCGTTCCAGATCATCACCGAGCTGTAGGCGCCGGAGACCACCGCGAGCAGGAGGAGGGCGACCGCGAGCACGCGCGTGGCGATCGTGGCCCCCGCTCGGCGTTTGGGCGACAGGAGCCCCGCGATGCCGATGCCGGCCAGGGCGCAGAACAGCCACACCCAGGAGTAGTAGTAGTGCGGCAGCGCCACCTTCGAGACGACAAGGTAGAAGATCCACAGCAACAGCACGCCTACGCCCAGGTAGACCACCAGTTCGACCCGACGAGCCCAGAGCGATGCCAGCGCGCCGGCGGCCAGCACGATCACGGCTGCCACGCCCATCCCGTCGACCGTGAACAGCAGATTCGCCCACCAGGGCGGGAACAGTTCGGGAACGCCGGCCACCAGCACCAGGTGGCCCTGGGCGTCGTGCGTCGCCTGGAACTCGGCCATGTAGGTCAAGGCGCTCCGGATGCCCATCGGCAGGTAGAGCAGCACGAACACCACCGCGAACACCGCGCCGAACAGCACGCCCCCGAGCACGGTGTTCCGGATGCGCCGGCGCATCGCCACCCCGCGGTCGAGCAGCGGGAGCAGGAGGATGGCGGGCACCAGCACGATCGACGAGATCTTCGAGGTGACCGACAGCGCCATCAGCGCCGCGGAGACGATGAGCCAGACCCAGGACCGCTTGCGGAACCACAGCCAGGCGGCGGCGAATGCGGCGATGGCGAAGAACACCATCACCGGTTCGAGCAGGGCGAAGCGATCGATCCGCACCCCGCTCACCACGCCGCGGGGAAGCACCAGCCACAGCCCCGACACGGTGAGCGCGCCGACCCAGCCGATCTCGCGGCGCATCCAGAAGTAGAGGATCAGCGCACCGGCCACGACGCACAGCCCGATGGCGATACGGCCCGACAGCGCGCCTTGGCCGAACAGCAGTTGAGCGAAGCCGATGAGGTATTTCGCGGTGGGAGGATGCTCGCGGTTCAGCGAGACGTCGCCGTGCACGTAGGCCCAGCCGGCGTCGAGGTAGATCGGTTCGTCGGCGTTGAAGTTGGCGGCGCCGAGGTTCCAGAACGTGAGGTAGAGGCCCCAGAGAAAGACGACGCCGAACGACACCCACTGCACGATCGCCGATCGCCGGGGGAGCCGCATTCGGGCGGCGGCGATCTCAGAAGTCACGACGGAGAGTCTAGAGCGACCCGCCTGTGCTCAGGACTGACCGCCAACGGGAGGCTCGCCCACGAACTCGTGGGCCTCGCGGGCGAGTTCGGGCCAGAGCTGCAGGTCGCTCACCCGCACCCAGTCGCGCAACGGATGCCCGCCGCCTTCGAACACCTCGGCCACCCCGCGGGTCTTCAGATCGGTCGAGCGCGCTTCGGGCAGCTCGACCACGAGGTCGTCGCCGTCGCGGAATGCGAAGAGCTTGCCGTGCACGAGCAGCCCGTCGGGCGTGATCGCCACGCCGTCTTCGTCTCGGAGGGTGATCGTGAGGAGTTCGTAGGCCTGATTCGCGAGTTCGTTCACCATGGGTACGCCTTCTGTTCGGGGGAGCTGAGCGGTTGAGGGGCAGCGGACGGAACGGGTTGCGGCGGAACGGGGGCCGGTCGCCGGTCACGCCCGGAGACCACCACGTAGGCGGCGAAGCCGGCGGCCGCAAGAGCGAACAGCCCGATGAGGGGGAAGGCGCCGAGCGGCGGCACCCAGGCGCCGGGTTCCAGCATGGCCGGCCAGTCGGTCTGATAGCCCGACGCCATCCGGCGCATCGTGGTGGCGAAGGCGTAGGCCGTCGTGTAGGTCCAGCCCGCGGCCACGAGGATCGCGACGATCAGGAGCGGCACCGTGCTGCGCCGCCAGCGCAGGAACCGGTCGGAGGCGGCGATGCACGCGGCCATGCCGAGCAGGAGCGTCATCAGCAGGATCAGGGTGTAACGCCCCTGCCAGATGAAGCCGCCCTTCGTGACGTAGGCGGCCTGCACGAGCGGCGGGAGGAAGAAGAAGGCGAGCCCCATCGCGATGACGAACACCAGTTTGCGGCCGCGCACGAAGATCACGACGCCGAGCACCAGCACCGCGAACATCGCGTAGGCCACGTAGTAGACCACCGGATGCAGGGTGGTGTCGAGCCAGCCCAGGATGCCGACCATCTGGCGGAGCTGGCCGTAGAAGTCTCCGATCAGGCCGAAGAAGCCCTCGACAGGGCTGAGGCCGACGCCGCTGTTGGTGGGCACCACCTCGGGCCCGGTGTTCGGGCCGGTGCCGAGGGAGTTGCTCGAGAGGGTCCACCAGCCGCTGACGAGCGCCGTGATGGCGATCAGCAGGATGCTCACGATCACCCCTGGTCGCTTCAGCAGCGCCCCGAGTTGTCGGCCCGTGAGCAGAAGGAGGGGGAGCACGAGCAGCACGGCCACCCAGAGCGGCGAGATCCCTCGGGTGTTCGACACCAGCGCGGCCGAGATCACCACCAGCGCGAGACGGCCTCCGAGAAGACGTTCGTTCGGATGCAGCACGATCGAGAGCATGCCGGCGAAGAGTGCGAGACCGGCCGTGAACTCGAGCGCGTTCGGATTGACCGTGCCCATCAAGTAGGTCACGATCGGGGTGATGCCGATCAGTACCCCGATGGTGGGCACGCGGCGCGACCGCCAGGAGCCGATCACCCAGAAGCACACGGCGAGAAAGAAGGAGGTGAGAACGGCGCTCACGATGCGCATCGCGTAGATGCCCGAGATGTCGGGCAGGGCGAGCGACGGCCAGCCCACCAGCCAGTAATAGAGCGGGTTGTAGAGGCTCGCCGCCGAGTAGGTCTCGACGACCTCGGCCGGGTTCCCGACGAGCGGCGGCGCGCACGACGCGGGGGTGTCGGCGAAGAACGCGAAGCAGCCCTGGGAGTACTCGAAGGCGAACGCCTCGGGAACGTGCAGCACGCCGCCCCGTTCGATCATGGTCGTCGGCAGCAGCTCACCGCGCACGACCGATGCCGCCTTCACGACGTGAGCCGGCTCATCCGGAGACCCGCCGATCGGCGTCGCGAGCGCCCAGAGCGACCCGAGGATCGCGAGCAGCAGCCACGGCAGCAGGAGTGAACTCCACACGGTGCGCCGGCGAGCGACGGGTGCCTCGGCGGGAGCTGCGACGGGAGGAGCGAGGGTCATTGGTTCCTTCGGGACTCGAGCGCGTCGGAGAGGGCCTTCTCGAGCTGCTTGATGCGCAGGTCTTGCAAGGCCACCGACTCGGCCAGCGTGCGGGTCTCGCTCTCGAGCTCGGTCAGTTCGCCGGAGTGCTGGATCGACACCAGGAACAGCACCGCGATGCTGAGGAAGAAGACGAGGTTGGTGGGCACGGTCACGCCGACGAGTCCGGCGGCCCACCCCAGCACGTCGGGGAAGACCCCGATGATGAGCGCGATGATGCCGGCGCCCAGCCACCAGATGGCGTGCCGTTCGCGCAGGTGGTGCCGGCGCAGCGACTCGATCACCACCACCAGCACGATCACCGCGGCGACGATGCCGAGGATGTAACTCGCAACGCTCATGCGGGGGAGACCGGTTCGGTGAATGCCACCACGACGGGCGGACGGATGAGCGCGACGAACAGGGCCATCCCCGCCCGACCCAGATAGACCGCCGCCTTGTAGGGGTTGTGCGAGGGAACTCCGCCCGCGCGCGGACGCATGGCCACCGGAACCTGGGTGACGCGGAGCTTCGAGCGCGAGGCGATCACGAGCGACTCCACGGTGTCGCCGAGATATTCGGACGGGTAGTGCTGGGCGAACAGCGCGACGGCGCGCGGCCCGCTCGCCCGGAAGCCCGACGTGGTGTCGGTGAGTCGGGTCTTCGTGAGGCCGCTCAGGATGCCGGAGAGCGCCTGCATCGCCCAGCGTCGCGGCCCGCGCACGGCGTAGTCGCCCACTCCGGCGAAGCGGGCGCCGAGCACGAGGTCGTAGTGGTCGAGCTGGGCCACCAGCTCCGCGATGCCGGCCGGGTCGTGTTGACCGTCGGAATCGACCTGCACCACGTTGTCGAAGCCCTTGGAGAGGGCGTACTTGAAGCCCGCGCGCATCGCCCCGCCCACGCCGAGGTTGATCGGGAGCTGCAGCACGGTGGCGCCCGCTGCTGCGGCTTCGCGAGCCGTCGCATCCAGCGAGCCGTCGTCGACCACGAGGCAGGAGACCCCGGGCGCGACGCTCAGCACTTCGCGCACCACGGCGCCCACGGCCTCCTCTTCGTTGTACGCAGGCATGACGATCAGCGTGCGTTCGAGGGCGGTCGGCATGCCCCCATCATAGCCACCGGCCCTTGGCCGACCTGGGTGTCAGCGCCCGGCGATCCGGGCTTCGAGCGCGGCGGGAATGCGGCCCGTGCGGCCGGCCCAGCCGTCGCGGAGACCCGCCGTCATCGCCAGCAGGCGCCCTCTGCGGCCGGGAGCGACGACGAGCACGATCGCGCAGTGCCGCAGGTCGCCGAGCGTCTCGCGAACCGACCAGGCCCGGTGGCGACGGCCGTGCATCCGGTTCAGCAGCACCCGGTTGCGCAGCAGGTAGTAGTAGCGGAAGGGCTTGCTCACCACGAAGGAGAGGGGCTGCCCGCCGAGTAACAGGGGCCGGCCGAGAACGGTGAGGGTGTGGCGCTCGCCGAGGCTGTGGCCGAGGGCGGCGCCGGTGGCGAGCACGACGACGAGGCCCGCTTCGGCGGTGCGCACGGCGTAGTCGGTGTCGACACCGTCGATGAACAGCGGCTCGGCGAAAGGGCCGACGCGGTCGAGTGTGGCGACCGGAATGAAAAGGCCCGACTGGATGGGCGTGCCGCCCAGCACGAAGCCGCGGTCGTAGCCGCTGACGGGGGAGGGGAGCCCTTCCACCCGGGCGGGCGCTACGAGGCCGACGCGGAGTCCGGCGCCTGCGGCGTCGCGGTAGGTGCTGAGGAGCGTGGCGACGAAACCGTCGTCGACGGTGGAATCCTGGTCGAAGGTGACCACGGCGGCGAGGTGGCGGGAGTCGGCGCTGGGGTGGCCGGAGTCGGCGCCGAGGTGGCCGGAATCGGCGCCGGGCTCCGCCGACTCCAGCGGCTGCGGCGACCGGGCGGCGGTGATGCCCGTGTTCAACGCGGCCGCGATGCCGCGGTTGGCGGAGTGCCGCACCACCTCGGCGCCAGCGGTGAGGGCCGCCTCGAGCACGGCGTCGGCATCCGGCCCGCTGCCGTCGTCGACCACCACGACCCGGGAGGTCTGCGCGGTCAGACTCCGCACCAGCTCCACGAGCCCCGGCCCCGGCCGGAAGGCGGTCACGACGGCGGCGACTTGGTCGGTCACGGGCACCTCTCCACCCCTCGGAGCTTCCTCGGGAGCGACTACTATGCTTGCACTCCATGACCGATTCGAGCTCGGAGACACAGCCGGGCCACGAGACCGGGGCGCGAGTGCCCACGATCGGCCGGCGCTCCTTCATCGGCGTCGGTGCCGCGTCGCTGATCTCGGCGGCGGTCGGGTTCGCGGTCATCCTGATCGTGCCGAATGTGCTCGACAAGCCCCAGGCCACCCTCTTCCTGACCTTCTGGTCGTTCCTGTTCGCCTGGTTCGGCATCCTGGGCGGCCTCTCCTCGGAGACCACCCGCGCGGTGCACGTGAGCGATCGCAGCTCGGTGCCGGCGGGTGAACGCCGCGAGCCCCGGATGGTGCCGGTCGGCCTCGCGGTGGGCGTCGCGATCGGCGTTCTGCTCTGGGCCACGAGCTTCTGGTGGGCGCCCGTGCTGCTGCACGAATACGCGTACCTCGCCCTGCCGCTCAGCTGCGCGGTGGCGCTCTACTCCGGGCACGCCACGATCGTCGGCATCCTCGGCGGGAGGTTGCAGTGGCCCACCTACGTGCGACTCGTCATCGGCGACTCGCTGCTGCGCATCCTGCTCGTCGTGGTGGTCGCCATCGTGGCGGCGAGCGTCGCGGGATTCGCGGTGGCCGCGAGCGTCTCGACGGTCGCCTGGCTGATCGGATTGCTCTTCTCGCCGACCCTGCGTTCCGCCGCCCGGGCGCGCGCCGATGCACCGCTCGGCAGCTTCCTCAAGCGGGTCGGGCATGCGTCACTCGCGTCCGGATCGAGCGCCGTGCTGGTGGTCGGGTTCCCGGTCATCCTGAGCCTCACCTCGAGCCCGGAGGCGTATCTCCTGGCAACGCCCCTCCTGGCGGCCATCACCCTCACCCGCGCGCCCTTGCTCATCCCGCTCAACGCCTACCAGGGCGTAGCCATCGCGCACTTCGTGAACAACCGCTCGGCCGGCTTCCGCACCCTGGTGCCGATCGTGCGGCTGCTCGCGCTCATCACGGTGCTGGGTGCGGTGCTCGGCGGGTTGCTCGGTCCGTGGTTGCTCACCGTGTTCTACGGACCGGACTACGTCGTGGGCCCCTGGGCCATCGCCGGGCTCGTGGTGGGCGCCGGGATGCTCGCCCTCATCACCCTCACCGGTGCCCTCTGTCTGGCCGTCGACAAGCACCGCTCCTTCTCCTTCGGCTGGATCGCGGCCACGGTGCTCGCCATCGTGATCCTGTTGCTGCCCCTCGGACTCGACATCGAGGTGCGCGCCGTGCTGAGCCTCGTGATCGGGCCGATCGCCGGCCTCGTCGTGCACTTCCTGGCCTTGCGACCCGCTCGGGGAATATCGTCGGAGGAGAACGACAGCACGCCGCCGGCGACCGCGGGAGGACTGGCATGAGCGACACGAGCACGGGCATCCGGGCCAGCGTCTGCATGGCCACCTATCGCGGCTCCGCCTACGTCGCCGAGCAGATCGAGTCGATCGTGGCCCAACTCGGTCCCGACGACGAACTCGTGATCGTCGACGACTGCTCGCCCGACGACACGGTCGCGGTGATCGTGGCGACGATCGACCGCCTCGGGGAGTCGCGCGTCTTCCTCACGCGCACCAACGAGAACGTCGGGTACGTGCGGGCGTTCGAGGCTGCCATCCGCCGGGCACGCGGCCGCTACGTCTTCCTCTCCGATCAGGACGACGTGTGGACGCCGGGGCGGCACGAAGCGATGATCGCCGGGCTCGGCCACTCGCTCGTGGTGGCCGGCAACCACTCCATCCTCGGGCGCGCCGGAGCGCGGCTCTGGTACCCGCCGCTGCGCTCGCAGCAGTCGCGCAACCACCTCGCGAACCTCTTCGCGATCATGATCGGCTACCGCCCCTACTTCGGCTGCGCGATGGGATTCCGGCGGGAGGCGATCGAGGGCGGCATCCTGCCGATCCCGACCTACGTCAGGGAGTCGCACGACGTGTGGATCGCGATCACGGGCAACGTGCGGCGGAGCATCCGTCACCTCGACCAGGTGGTTGTGGAGCGGCGGCTGCACGACACGAACCAGACGCCGCTCGGCATCCGGGCCCCCCTGGTCATCCTGCGGGCGCGCTGGATGTTCGTGCGCCTCATCGCGGAGGCCTACCGTCGCACGGTGGCGGCGCGCGCCGCCATCCGAGCCGCCCGCCGCGCCTGAAGCGCCGGACTTCTCCAAACGAGACGGCCACCGGGCATCCAGGGCTCCGCGGTCAACGCCACGCTTGGAGAACTCCCGGGTCAGCGGGCGAAGGCGTGGTGCAGGAGGGCTCGGCGGCCTGCCGGATCGTGCGCGCGCAGGGCAGCGGGCAGCTCGCTCAGGGCGTTCAGCCGCGAGGTGAGGTGGTGGCGTGCGGCGCGGGCGGCCTTCGGCCAGCCGAGGGCGCGCATCCGGGTCGCCGTCTCGTCGAAGAGGCGGCGTTCCTCGGCGAACTTCGCGCCGTCGGGGCCGGTCAGGGCGGAGACGCTCCCGGCGTGCCGGCGGTAGGAGAACACGACCTCGTCGTCGAGCAGCATCGAGCCGCCGTGCATGATGATCTCGAGCATCAGATCGAGATCCTGCACCACCTCGAAGCCCGGCCGGAAGCCGAAACGGCGGAGGTCGTCGGCGCGCCAGGCGATCGACGGAAAGTACGCCCAGTTGCCCCGCAGGAGGCTTGCCGCGAGCTTCTCGCCACCGTAGCTGCGTGGCCCGTGGCCGCCGAAGCGCAGCAGGCCCTTCACGCGGTCGGCGAGCGGATGGTGCACGGCGCCCTCGGAGTCGATCACCTCGACGCCGGGCTGCACGATCGAGGCATCCGGATGCGTGAGCACCAGGTCGCGCACCCGCCCGACGTACTCCGGGTGCATCCGGTCGTCGCAACCCATCAGCACTGCCCGATCGTTCTCGATCAGCCGCACGCACTCGCGGAAGTTTCCGCCGACACCCAGGTTCGTCGCGTTACGCCGGTAGTGCACGCGCGGATCGTCGATGGCGGCCGCCCACTCGCCCGGCGCTGGATCGGGATAGACGTCATCGACGATGACAAGCCGCCAGTCGGGATCGCGCTGGGCGAGCACGCTCTGCACCGCCTCGCGGAAATGATCGAATCGGCCGTAGAACGGCATCATGATGTCGAGCGTCATGCGGTGCCCACCACCGGCGGCGGTTCGTCGGCGCGCCTCAACCGGCCGCGCCAGCTCAGATCGCGGGCGGCCTTGACCGAGCAGATCACGAGCAGCAGCCAGCCGTACTCCACCAGCACGAAACTCTCGGCCATCGAAGTGGCGATCAGCACGACGAGCACCAGTGCTGTCCAGAGGAAGACGATGCTCTTCTTCGACGCGGCGAGCACCCAGGCGCGCCCGAAGGTGAGTCCGACGAACCCCACGAAGATCACGAAGCCGATCAGCCCGGTCTGGAAGTAGACGTCGACGAACGCGTTGAGGGCCGAGGTGTGCGATCGGTTGCCGATGATGTCGAGGGCGAAGAACGGCGACACGTTCGGCCGCCAGAACCCGGCCCAGCCCCAGCCTTCGAGCGGGTTCAACTCGATCAGCCGCCAGAGCTCGCGCCAGATCTCGAGCCGGTAGGTGAACTCGCGCCGGGTCGAGAGCACTTCGAGGATGCGGCCGCGCAGGAGGAAAGCGAGCAGCAGCGCGAACAGCGACAGAGCGAGCAGGATGAAGTGCCAGCCGCGCCGGGTCTCGGGCGCTGCGCGGCGCAGGCCGAGCAGGATCAGCGTGGCGAGGCCGGTCACGATCGTGACCCCGAAAGTCACCGGCGATCCAGCGAGCACCACGGCGACGCCCGCGATCGCGAGGCTGTAGATGCCGGTGCCTCGGCGGATCGACCGGGTGGCGAATTCGATCGCGAAGGTGACGACCGCGATCAGGGCGACGAAGCCGAGGGCGTTGCGGGTGCCGAGTACGCCCTGGATCGGGCCGCCGAGCGGGAGCGCTCCGGTGATGCCGAGGAATCGGATCGGCACGTCGAGCAGCACGCCGGAAACGATCTCGAGCACGAGCGACACGCTCAGCACCACCCGCAGCACGTCGCCGACCGCGCGCACGATCTGGATGAGGTCGCGCACGACCGCGATGTAGACCCCGAGGAAGGCGTAGCCGAAGAGGTAGGCCAGACCGTTGAACGTCGACGGCAGGTATTTGCTCCAGACCAGGGTGATCAAGCACCAGGCCAAGAAGATGAGGAGCGAGATCGGCAGCAGTCCGTGCCAGTCGAGCTCGTGCCAGCGGCCGGCGAACGACAACCCGGCGAGCACGACGAGGAGGGAGACGATTCCGATCAGTCCCGGCCAGCCGAGGGTCGAGCGGATGAGGAACGACAGGAAACCGGTGGCCAGGATGGCCAGGGTGAGCGCCTTGACGAAGCGGGTGTCGCCGAAGAACTCGACGACCCGTGCCGCCTTCGTGCTGCGGTGATTCGGCAGAGCCGTCATCGGCGGGAGGCCGCCGTCCGGGCCGCGCGGGCCGTTCGGGCCGAGCGCGACGGGAGCGCGTTCGCGCGTGCCGATCCGTTGGCGAGGTCGATCGAGACGGCGCTGTGGTCGAGTTTGGACTTCACCGCGAACACGACCAGCAGAGCCCACCCGCCCTCGACGAGCATTCGGCTCTCCACGAAGCTCTGGGCGATCATGGCCGTCAGCAGCAGGGCCGGGGCGAGCGTCAACGGAACCCGCGCGATCGGCAGACCCAGGGAGTCGAGGGGGCGGTCGACGGCGAACCACCAGCTGCGGTACCAGGTGGCCAGCACCAGGCCGATGAAGAGCACTAGGCCCACGAATCCGAGCTGGAACCACACGTCGAGCCAGGCGTCGTGCGCTTGCAGATAGGTGACGCCGTTGCGCACCGCGAGGCCGTTGAACGGTTCGACCCAGGGCGCCCAGTAACTCACCCAGCCCCAGCCGAAGGCGGGGCGCTGGGCGGCGAGGCCCGCGACGGCGTTCCAGATGTCCAACCGCCCGGTGAGATCGTCGGACTTGCCGAAGACCGCGAGGATCTGCTGCCAGAACGCGTTGACGGCGACGATCGCCAGCGACGTGACGACCGCGACCCCGGCGAGCACCCACATCCGTCGGCCCGGCCCCACCCGACGGGCGAGGAGGAGCACGCCGAACATGGCTGCCGTGATGAGGAGAGCACCGATGGCGGTGGCCGAACGGGTGAGGGCGAGCACGGCGACCGCCACGACGAGCCACAGGATGGCGCTGCCCCGCCGGCGGAGCTTCTGCGCCAGTTGCACGCCCACCGTGATCAGGGCGAGCAGGGCCACGAAGGCGAGGATGTTGCGGTTGCCCACGATGCCCTGGATCGGGCCGCCCGAGAACAGCAGATCTTGCGACCAGTAGAACGCCTTCGGCACGGTGGCATCGCCGTAATCGGTCCAGAACGGCAGCACCGGCGCGCGCACGAAGAGCGCGACGATCAATTCGAACAGCACCGAGAGGCCGAGGATCCAGGTGAAGGCGCTCGAGAGGGCGGCGATCAGTTGCGGCCAGCTGAGAGCCGTGCAGAGAAAGAGTGCGGCGAGGGTGGTGGCGGCCTGCGCCAGGATGCCGAGCACGGTGGCGCCGGGATAGAACGACCAGGCGACCGACACCACGGCGAGCAGCCCGAACAGCACCAGGGTGCGGGGGAGTCGCCAGATGGCGAGCTTCGACCACAGGCGTCGACGGGTCATCACGACCGCGACCACCACGGTGATCGCGCCCACCAGCCCGAGGTAACCACCCCAGCCGAGGAGATTGCGCCAGAAATCGCCCGCGAACAGCGTGAAGAGGATGAGCAGGGACAGCGACCGGGCGGCGGCGTCGGTCGGATAGCGCATGGGGTCGATCCTACCTAGGGGTGAACGGGGCGTCCCGGATGCGGCGGGGCGCATCCGGGATCACATCACACGAAAGCGGCGAGCCCCGTGATGCTGCGTCCGACGATCAGGGTGTTCATCTCCCGCGTGCCTTCGTAGGAGTACAGCGCCTCGGCGTCGGCGAAGTGGCGGGCGACGTCGTATTCCAGCACGATGCCGTTGCCGCCGAGCGCCTCGCGGCACCAGGCGACGGTCTCGCGCATCCGGGCCGTCGTGTAGGCCTTGGCGAGGGCCGAGTGCTCGTCGCGCTGCGTGCCCTCGTCGAGCATCTGCGACACGCGCACCACCATGCCGAGGCTCGCCGTGATGTTGCCGATGCTCTTCACCAGCAGGTCTTGGATCAGCTGGTGGCTCGCGATCGGCTTGCCGAACTGCACGCGCTCCTTCGTGTAGTGCAACGCCGCCTCGTAGGCGCCCACCGAGTTGCCCACGGAGGCCCAGGCCACCTCGGCGCGGGTGAGCCGCAGCACCTTCGCGGTGTCGCGGAAGGAGTTCGCATTCTGCAGCCTCAGGCTCTCCGGCACGCGCACGTCTTCGAGGGTGATGTCGGCGTTCTGCACGATACGCAGGCTCTGCTTGCCCTCGATCTTCGTGGCGGTGTAGCCAGGGGTGTCGGTGGGCACGATGAAGCCCTTGACCTGTCCATCGGCGGCATCCTTCGCCCAGATCACCGTGATGTCGCCGAAAGTGGCGTTGCCGATCCAGCGCTTCGAGCCGTTCAGAACCCACTCGTCGCCGTCGCGTGTGGCGATCGTGCGGAGGCCCTGGGCCGAGTCGGAGCCGGACTGCGGTTCGGTGAGGCCGAACGCACCCACCACCTCGCCGCGGGCCATCTTCGGCAACCACTCGGCGCGCTGCTCGGGCGATCCGGTGACGCTGATCGCGCCCATCGCGAGCCCGTTCTGCACGCCCACCAAGGTGGCGACGGATGCGTCGACGCGGGCGAGCTCCAGCGCCACGAAGCCGCGGAAGACGGCCGAGTTCTCGAACGGCTTCGTCTCCTCCCAGGCGAAGCTGTAGACGCCGCGGTCGGCCAGGCCCTTCACGATCTCGTGCGGGAAGGTCGCCTTCTCCCAGTGCTCGTTGACGATCGGCTTGACCTCCGCGGCGAGGTAGTCGCGCAGCTGCGCCAACGCCTCGCGCTCCTGGTCGGTGAGGAGGTTCTCGTAGCCGTAGAAGTCGCTGGCGAGGGGCTCGAAAGTCATGGATGCTCCGTTGCGTGTGTTCGGGGATGCGGCGAGCAGAGCCTAGCCGGGGGTGTCTTCTGCGGCAGCGCTGCTTGGTAGTTTTGTCTAACCGGCCGAAGTCGCGAGACTCGACGCTTGTAGGTCGGTGATAATCGGCGCCGGAGCCCCGGCCGCGAGAATGAGACCAGGTCAATGTTCGTATCGATCGTCAACACGCCCCGCGACTACGCCTGGGGTTCCACCACCGCCATCCCGGAGCTGCTCGGCACGCCCGAGACCGGCGAACCGCAGGCCGAGCTCTGGCTCGGCGCGCACCCGGGAAGCCCGAGCCGCGTGCTCGATCCTGTGCTCACCGGCGGCGCGGGCGACCTCGCCGCCTGGATCGCCGCCGACCCGGCGGCGGCCCTCGGCAAGGGTGAGACGCTGCCGTTCCTGCTGAAGATCCTGGCGGCTGCGCATCCGCTCTCGTTGCAGGCGCATCCGACGCTCGAGCGCGCCCGGGAGGGCTACGAGCGCGAGAACGCGGCCGGTGTGCCGCTCGAAGCCTCGAACCGCAACTACAAGGATGCGCTGCACAAACCCGAGATCATCGTGGCGCTCAGCCCCACCTTCGACGCCCTGTGCGGATTCCGGCCGCTCGCCGAGGTGCGGGAGATCGTCGATCTGCTCGTGATGATCGACGGATCGCAGACCGCGCCGCGCTGGGAGCTCTACGGCCCGATGGTGCACCTGCTCGAAGACTCGCTGACCGAGCACGAGACCGACGCCGAGGTGCTGAAGTCGGTGGTGGAGTGGCTCCTCGGTGGCGGCCCCGAGGTCGAGGCGCTGATCGGCCACCTGGTGCGCACCACCGAGAAGGCGCTGCACCCGGCGCATGCGCACCTCACCGACCCCTACACGCCGTCGCTCGAGACCGTGGTGCAGCTGAACGAGGAATATCCGGGCGACCCGGGCATCGTCATCTCCATCCTGCTCAACCGGGTCCGGCTCACGGCCGGGCAGGCGCTCTACCTGCCTGCCGGCAACGTGCACGCCTACCTCCGTGGCGTCGGCGTCGAGCTGATGGCCGCGTCGGACAACGTGCTGCGCGGCGGCTTGACGCCCAAGCACGTCGACGTGCCGGAGCTGCTCCAGGTGCTCGACTTCGACTCGCTGCCGGTGCCGTTCCTTTCGCCCACGTCGCCCGTGCCCGGGTTGCAGCTCTTCCAGCCCGATGTGAACGACTTCGTGCTCGCACGGATCGACGTGGGAGACGCGGTCTCCTCCGTCGCCTACCCGCCGCGCGGTGCTGCGATCGCGATCTGCATCGACGGTTCGGTGACGCTCTCGGGGGGCACCGGCTCGATCACGCTCGGGCGAGGCGACTCGGTTTTCGTGACCCCGCAGGAGGGCGAGCTCACCGCCACGGGCGCCGGCACGGTGTTCTTGGCGGCTCCGGGCGTCTGACGCCACACCCCGCGCCACCCACCCCGCGCGGAACGACGGAGGTCGTCGCGAACGACGGGCTCCGGCTCCGTCGTTTGGGGCATCCCGCCTGTGCGTCCGTCGTTTCGGAGGCGGGATCGGGGCGCTCAGGCCAGGGCGCGCACGGAGAAGGCTCGGCGGTAGGCCGCGGGAGTGGTGTTGAGCGTCTTCGCGAAGTGGTGGCGCATCACCGCGGCGGTGCCGAATCCGCTCTCGGCGGCCACGCCGTCCAGGCTGAGGCCGCTCTCCTCGAGCAGCATCTGCGCGCGGAGCAGCCGCTGACGGTTGAGCCAGGCGCCCGGCGTCGCCCCGAGATCGGCCTTGAAGCGCCGCGCGAAGGTGCGCGGCGACATCAGCGCGCGGTGGGCCAGCTCGTCGATGGTGAGCTCCTGGTCGAGGTTCTCGAGCATCCACTGCGTGACCTCGGCGAAGGAGTCGCTCTGGCTGACCGGGATGGGTGTGGCGATGTATTGCGACTGCCCCCCGGCCCGCTGCGGCGGCACCACCATCCGGCGCGCCACCACGTTGGCAGCGGATGCGCCGAGCTCCGAGCGGATGAGATGGAGGCAGGCGTCGATGCCCGCGGCGGTTCCGGCGCTCGTGATGATGCGCCCGTCTTCCACGAACAACACGTCGGCGTCGACGTCGATGTCGGGGAAGTCGCGGGCGAGCCGTTCGGCGTGCATCCAGTGCGTCGTCGCCGACCGGCCGGAGAGCACCCCGGACTTCGCCAGCGTGAAGGCGCCGCTGCAGACGCTGAGAATCCAGGCTCCCCGGGCCACGGCATCCTGGATGACCGCGGCGATCGCCGGGTGCACCTCGCTCTCGATGTCGTGAGCAGGAACGCAGATGAGATCGGCGTCAGCCGCGGCCTCCAGTCCGTTCGGGATGACCATGTCGAAGCCCATGCTGGTGCGCACCGCGCCGGGCTCGGCCGTCACGATGCTGAAGTCGAACACCGGCCCGCCGTGTTCGCGGCGATCGATGCCGAAGGCTTCGCACACCACTCCGAATTCGAAGGGGGCGACCCCGGGGATGGCGAGCAGCACGACCTTTTTCAGCATGATGGCAGGATATCGACGATCGCACAGAAAAGTCCAGGTGAACGGGTGGCGCGATCGCCGTGTCGCAACCCTCGACGGCCGGTTGAGGGTTTACGATCCGCGACTTGACTCGAGCGAACTACACCGGTGTAATTAGGTAACGGGGTTTTCGGCAGGTCGCAGACTGGTTCAGAGGGTGGAGCGTGATATGGCAATGTCAGACTATCGCTCGGGCGTTCCGGATGACTGGTTCGTCGACCCGGTCAATCTGGGCGTGCCGGGAGTACGGCAGCCCGAGGTCGAAGAGAATCCTCTCGCCTGGCAGGCGGATTCGCTCTGTGCGCAGACCGATCCCGAGGCGTTCTTCCCTGAGAAGGGCGGATCGACTCGCGATGCCAAGCGCATCTGCACCACGTGCGAGGTGAAGGCCCAGTGCCTCGAGTACGCACTGGCCAACGATGAGCGCTTCGGCATCTGGGGCGGGCTGAGCGAACGCGAGCGTCGCAAGCTCCGCAAGAAAGCCGTCTAGACCCATTTGCATGCCGCCGCTACTGCGGCGTGCCTTGCGGTTAGTTCGAGTGCGCCGAACGCTGTGGCCGCTCTCAGCGCAGAATGTGCCGCGCAGGTCGCCGCATTCTGCCGACATCGGCGGGTTTGTGGCGCCTTGTGCACGATCGCCGTCGCCGGGCTTTGTGGCGGGGGAAAGCATCGTTCACACGCGATTCATAAGAACCTCGGCACGCCGGGGCGGTCGCCCGTGAATGGGCGGGGTGGCCTTTAGAGTCAATGCGATGCACGCCCGAGTCACTGCCGTCCTCGTCGCCTCGAACGGAGCCGACCATCTTCCGCGAACCCTCGAAGCAATCGCGGCACAGACGAGAGCCCCGGATGCGCTGGTCGTCGTCGACTGCGCCTCGACCGACAACACGGCGGCTCTGCTGGCCGCGGCGCTGCCCACCCGCTTCATCTCGGCATCCACTCGGCTGAGCTTCGGCACCGCCGTCGCGCACGCCCTCGGCGTGGCGCCGCCACCGAGTTCTGAGAACGAATGGCTGTGGCTGCTCGCGCACGACTCGGCCCCCGACCCCGAAGCGCTGGCCGCTCTGCTCGCCGCCGTCGAGGTGAACCCCTCGGTCGCCGCCGCCGGCCCCAAGCAGACCGAGTGGGACGACACCGACTACATCGCCGAGTTCGGCGAGACCGTCACCCAGTTCGGCGCCAGCGTGCCGCTGGTCGAGACCGAACTCGACCAGGCCCAGCACGACCGGATGAGCGACGTGCTGGCCATGGGCGCCGCCGGCCTCCTGGTGCGCCACGTCGTCTGGAACGAGGTGGGCGGCTTCGACCCGGCCCTGCCGACCGCCGACAACGCGCTCGACTTCTCGATCCGCGTGCGTCTTGCCGGTCACCGGGTGCTCGCCGTTCCCGCCGCGCGACTCGCGACCGACGGCGACGGATTCTCCGGGCCCGGTCGCTCCATCCGGGGTGGCGCCCGCCGCAAGCGGCAGACCGCTCGTCGCGCGGCCCAGCTGCACCGGCGCCTGGTCTACGCGCCGCCTTTCGCCGTGGTCTTCCACTGGCTCTCGCTCGTGCCGCTCGCCATCGTGCGGTCGATCTTCCAACTCATCCGCAAGCAGCCCGGCGCCATCGGCGGAGAATTCGCGGCCGCGTTCAAGACGGCGTTCGGCTCGAAGATCGGCGAATCCCGGAGCAGGCTGAAGGCGTCGAAGAAGGTCGGCTGGAAGGCGATCGCGCCGTTGCGGATGCCGGGAGACGAGATCCGGCGGCGTCGGTCGCTGCAGCGCGAGATCGCCCTGACCTACCTGCGCGGCTCTCGTGACCGCATCCAGTTCATCTCCAGCGGCGGTGTGGCGACGGTGGTCGTCGTCGCGCTGATCGGCTTCGTGCTGTTCCTGCCGGTGTTCGGCGCAGCGGCGATGACCGGCGGCGGTGCGCTGCCGCTCGAGACCACCGTCGGCGGCCTCTGGGCGCAGATCGGCACCGGATTCCGCGACATCGGCCTCGGCTTCGTGGGCGCGGCCGATCCATTCGCCGCCGTGCTCGCCGTGCTCGGCTCGATCACGTTCTGGTCGCCGAGCTTCGCCATCGTCTGCCTCTACCTCTTCGCTCTGCCATTGGCAGCTCTCGCGGCCTGGTTCTGCGCGGCACACCTCACCGAGCGGCCGCTCCTGCGCACCATCGCCGCCGTGCTCTGGGTGCTCGCCCCGCCGTTCCTCGGTGCGCTCGACTCCGGCATGATCGGGCCGGTGCTCGCCCACCTCCTGCTGCCGTGGCTCGTGCTCGCGGGACTCGCGGCGCCGAAGTCGTGGTCGGCGTCAGCCATGGCGTCGATCCTGTTCGCCGCCGTGCTGGCCGTGGCGCCGTCGCTCTGGCCAGCCCTCCTCCTCATCTGGCTGGTGGGCACCATCGCAAGCCGTCGCAATGTGGCGCGGCTGATCGGCATCCCGATTCCCGCCCTGGTGCTGTTCGGGCCGCTGCTGTGGAACCAGTTCCAGCGCGGCACCCCCCTTGCTGTGCTCGCCGACCCCGGGCTGCCGAACTGGCGTGCCCCGGTTCCGGTGCTCGATCTGCTCCTCGGCCTCCCGCAGACCGGACTCGGCGGCTGGCAGTCGGTGGCCGGCTCCGTCGGCATCGACTCGGGCGTGGTGCTGCTCGTCGTCGGTCTGCTCGTCGTGCCGCTCGGGCTGCTCGCCCTGGCGTCGCTCTTTCTTCCGGGCTCGTACCGCGCCGTGTTCGCCGTGGCGACGGGCATCCTGGGCTTCATCACGGCCGTGGCCGCCAGCCAGCTCGCCCTGGCCACGAGCGGATCGCAAGCGATCACGATCTGGCCCGGCTCCGGCCTCAGCCTCTACTGGATGGGCCTGGTCGGCGCCGCACTGATGGGTCTCGCAGCGCTCCCACGCTTCGCCGGGCTGCCGGCGGTCGTCGCCTCGGCGGCCATCGGTGTCATCGCGCTGCCCATGGCGCTCGGCGTGCTGCTCGGCACCGCCCAGGTCGCGCCGGGCAACGGCCGGTCACTGCCGGCGTATGTGACGGCCGAGGCATCGAGCACGCCGCGCGTCGGCACTCTTCTCCTGCAGCCTCAGGCCGACGGCGGGCTCGGTGCCGGAGTCGTGCACGGCGCCGGAGCCACCCTCGACCAGCAGTCGACCCTGGCGTCGACCTCCGCCTTCGCAGGCGTGACGGATGCCGACCGCACCGGGCTCGCCACGCTCAGCGGTAACGCGGCATCCGTGGGGGCCGCCGACATCGCCGGAACACTGACGGATCTCGGCGTCGCCTTCGTGCTGCTCGAGCCCGCTCCAGCCGCCCAGGCCGGCGCGGAGGCGGATGCCATCTCGGCTCGCACCTCCACGTCACTGAACAGCAACCCGCAGCTGACCTTCATCGGCAAGACCTCGGTCGGCGAGCTGTGGCAGGTGGCCGGTCAGGAGGCGCCGGCGAGCCTGCCCGCACCGAATCCGACCAACACCGGCACGCCGCTCCGGGTGCTGGTGCTCGTGATCCAAGGCTTCGTGTTCGCGGTGGCGCTACTGCTCGCTCTGCCCGCCGGTCGACTCCAGGTGCAGGGCAACCGCGCCGTGAGCACGACGGCGCACGTCGCTGCCGCCGACTCGGTGGAGGAAGAACTGGCCGAGGAGAAAGACGACGAGTTCGACGACGACGTCGCGGTGGGCGAGGAGCCCGAGGTGCTCGAAGTCGTCGAAGAGCGCGACCTGCCCGCCGAGGAGGTCGTCGCCGTGGCGGCGGTGGACGCGGAAGGCACGGTCGAGCCGGTCGAGTCCGACTCGGGCGACGTGGTCGTCGCGGATGTCGCGAACGAAGCGGCTGTCGAGGACGTGTCGGGCGAGGTGGTGGTCGCGGATGTCTCCGACGACATGGTCATCGCGGATGTCTCGGACGACGTGGTCGTCGCGGATGTCGCGAACGAAGACGTCGTGGTCGAGCGCGTGGTCGTGGAGGACGTCGTCGTCGAGGGCGTCGGTGGCCAGTCGTCGTCGGGCGACGAGGATGTCGCGCCGATGGTCGAGACCGAGGCGGTCGCCGAGGACGTGCCCCCCGCCGAGACCATGGCCGAGACGGAGGCCGAGACCGTGGCCGTGACCGAGACCGGGACGACGTCTGACGGGCTCGAACCCCCCGGCGTCGATCCGCTGATCGAGACTGCCGTTCCCGGCGACCCGGTCGCTCCCGTCGGCATCACGCCCGAGGTCGACGACTACGACCCCAACGACGAGACTGTGATCAGCGTCCGCGACGCGATCGACCGTGACCAGAAGGACCGCATCGATGGCCGCTAAGCGCAGAATCCTCGCGACCGGTGCCCGGGTCGTCACGGGCGTGGTGGTCGCCGCAGTCGCGGTCGTCGTGGCAGGAACCGCCCTGGCGGTGCCGCTGCCGTCGGTCACGGCGACGCCCGCATCCTTCACCGTCGATCCGGCGCCTGCCGAGTCGGTGCGCGCCTGTACCGGTCCTCTGGTGCGGCTCTCCGACGACACCGGTCAGGATGCGACCGCCATCTCCGGCGTCGGCTCCGCGACCGTCATCGCCTCCTCGACCCAAGGCGCCGAGGCGCTCGACCGCAGCGCACTCGCCTCGCCCGACGACATCGTCTCGGGTGATGGCACCGCGCCCGCGCGCATCGCGCTGCCGGCCACCGCCGCGAGCGGTTCGCTGTTCGCGGCCGTGCAGTCGCAGACCGTCGCGAGTGGAGATCTGGTCGGCTTCGCCTCGACCGCGTGCGGTGAGGCCAACGCCGACAGCTGGCTCGTCGCCGGTGCGACCACGGTGGGTCGCACGAGCTTCGTCCTCCTGTCGAACCCGGGTGACGTCGCCGCGGTCGTCGACCTCACGATCTACGGCGACGCCGGCGTCGTCGAATCGCCCGGGGCGAAGAACCTCGACGTGCCGGCCCGTTCGACGCGCATCCTCTCGCTGGCCGGCCTCGCACCGGATCTCTCCGCCCCCGTCGTCCACGTGCAGTCGAGTGTCGGCGCGGTCTACGCGGCCGTGCAGCAGAGCGTCGTGCGCGGCCTCGAGCCCGGCGGTGTCGAGATGGCCGGGCCCACCGCCCCTCCGGCGAACACGCAGACCGTCACCGGTGTGCAGGTCGCAGGCACATCGACGATCGCCGAGCGACTCGGCGACCCCGACGCCACCGACCTGCAGAGCGTGCTGCGGATGTTCGTGCCGGGCGCCGACCCCGCTTCGGTCACGGTTCGCATCTCCGAAGAGAAGACCGGCGGCGCCCAGACCGAATACCAGGTGGGGCTCACTCCGCAGGTGGTGACCGAGTTTCCGCTCCAGGACATCCCCGACGGCATCTACACGATCGAGGTCGAGAGCGACCAGCCCCTCGTGGTCGGCGCCCGCACGGCCACGATCGCGAAAGGCGCCATCGACTTCGCCTGGTATCAGGCCGTGCAGCAGCTCGGCCCCTCCTTCTTCGTGGCGACCGCCGAAGGCCCGAACCCGCGCCTGCACGTCGTGAACACCACCGACGCCGACGTGGCGCTCACGCTCACCACGACCGCGGGAGTCGTGGACGACGTCGCGATCGTCCCCGGCGCGCGTTACATTCCCCTTGTTTCGGGGGAGTCGTACACGATCACCAGTTCGGCGCCCGTCTCGGCGGCGGTCACCTACTTCGGGCCCGGGTTCTCGTCGTCGTTCTCGATCGTGCCGCCGAGTCCGGCGGCCGGTCCGGTCGTCGTCTACCCCTGAGCGCGGTCGACCCGCTACAGAGTTCTAGAGGTGCCGGAAGCGGTCGGGCGCCAAGTCCCAGGGATCTTTGCCGAGCAACTCGGCGACCGCCCGAAAAACGCACGACTCGATCGCGAGCCGACGGTGCACCTCGTCGTCGCGGTGCAGGCGCGACATCCGTTCGATCGGAAGACGGAACATGATCACCCGGTTCTTCGTCACCGACCAGCGGTCGACGTGATCCGGTGACCCGAAGGCGCCGAAGGGCATCGTCGCCACCTCGAAGCTCACGTTGGCCAGCTCATTCGGCCACACGCTCCGCAGGTATTCGGCTGTGGAGGCCACCGTCATGTCGAACAGGTCGATGCGGGAGCGGAGGAACGGGAGATGCGGCCCGGCCACCGAGGAACGCAGGTCGCGACCGTGCCGGTTGCGGGTGCGGGCCCGGATCGTCGCTGAACGCGGAGTCCTGCGTGAACGAGCCATGCCCCAAGTCTACGGCTGCGGCGCGACACGGGGTGAGCGTGAGCGGGTGCCGACCCGGTGCGCGGTTAGGCTGGAATGGATGACGAACAGGGAATGCTCGCGGCCCTCGTGCCGCGGTGAGGCCGCCACGACGCTCACCTACGACTACGCCGATTCACTGATCGTCGTCGGTCCGCTGAGCCCGCTGCCCGAGCCCCACAGCTATGACCTCTGCGGCCGGCACACCGATCGCCTCTCCGCCCCGCAGGGCTGGCAGGTCATGCGTCACGCCTACGTCGACTAGGCCGTCGGTCGCCGGGGCGGCCTGACCGCGCCGTGCTCCATCGACCAGGATCGCCGCAACGGCGGCGAGTGACCCGCCCAGGATCAGCCATCCGCCGGCCAGGAACACTCCGGTCGGCCGCACGATCGACTCGCCCGACAGAGCCTGCACGGTCACCAACACGAGCGTCGCCGCGTAGGCCGCGGTCGCCACGACGACCAGCCGCACTCGCACACGGTCGTCGGCGAGCATCCGCCACCGCCCGCCGAGCCAGCCGACGAGGATCGCGAACAGCGGCAACAGTTGCAGCGCGTGCATTCCGACGAAGTGCGGGAGGCGCAGATCGCCGGCCACGGTGCTCCAGCCGAGGAGAGGCAGTCCCGGTCCACCATCCGCGAGACCGACGGTGTGGGCGCCCGCAATGCCCTGGAAGTCGTTCAGTTGCGAGGTGGTCGGCGAGGTCATCAGGTAGGCCAGACCGATGCCGACCAGCGCGAGCACCGCACCGGCCCGCACGGCGACGGTGAGCGAGCGCGTGGGCAGTCGGAGGAAGCAGACGAACACCGTGGTGACGAAGGTGCAGACGTAGAGCACCGTGATCGACACCGCCATCACGCCCCACACGGCGATCGCGAACGGCGTGGAGACGTTGAAGTGACTCGTAACACCGGCGGCGGCGGCGCCCACGATGGCGGCCTGCTCGACCACGAGGGCCACGGCGATCACGGTGCCGGTGATGTGTGCGGCGCGCCGCCAGCGGGGGAGGTGGGCGATCAACCAGGCCCAGGTGACGCTGTAGACGAGGATCGACAGCGAGAACTTGAGCGGTTTCAGCCAGGCGTCGACGCCGGTGACCTCCCGCTGGTCGACGAGGAGTCCGACGAGGCAGACCAGCGCGCTGAGCGCCATGAGCGCGGCGACGGTCATCAATGGCCGGTGCCAGGCGAAGACGGATCTCATGACAGATACCTTTCCGAGGTGATGTGGGCCTGAGCCATCCGCCGGAGGCCGAGCGACAAGGTGTCGCCGAGAACGGTGCCGATCACCATGAGCTCGGTGCGGTCGACGGGGTCGGCGATCCGGCCGACGGCGGTGAGGTCGGCTTCGGCCACGCGCTGGGCGGCGGCCGCGTAGGCGTCGAGGTAATCGTCGGGGAGCGGATGCCCCGCTTTCGCGAAAGCGTCGACGGCCTGGGCGACGATCCGGCGACCGACGTTGTCGCCGCAGTGTCTCCAGCCGGCGCGCTCGACCACCCCGTCCACCCGCGCGACACTCTCGCCCGACGGCTCCGAGATATCCGGAACCACGTCGCGGGACAGCGCGTTCTGCGCGATCTCGAAGGTCTCGGCGAGGGGCAGACCCGGAGTGTCGAGCGCGTCGAGCACGGCGGCGACCGAGCTGATCGAGAGCTTGCCGACCTCGAGCATGGCCCGGATGAGTCGCAGGCGGTGCACGTGCTCCTCGCCGTAGTCGGTGCGGTTGCCGCCGACGCGCTCGCCGGCCGGCAGGAGTCCGGCGCGCACGTAGAACTTGATGGTGGCGGCCGGGGTGCCGGATTGTTCGACGAGCTGGGTGATCTGCATGGAGTGATAGTATCACTACCGGTAGCGACACTACCAGTGGTTCTGGCAACTGCGTCACCGATCAGCGATCACCGGGCGCCGTCTGCGAGAATGGGGCAATGAGCATTGCTTCCGCTACCGCCGTCTCCCTGCCCTACCGAGTCGCGAACCTCGGTCTCGCCGAGGCCGGTCGGCACCAGATCCGCCTCGCCGAGAACGAGATGCCGGGCCTCATGGCCTTGCGCTCGGAGTTCGGCGAGTCCAAGCCGCTGGCCGGCGCCCGCATCATGGGTTCCTTGCACATGACGGTGCAAACCGCCGTGCTGATCGAGACCCTCGTGGCCCTCGGCGCGCAGGTGCGCTGGGTGAGCTGCAACATCTTCTCGACGCAAGACGAGGCGGCCGCCGCTGTGGTCGTCGGCCCGCTCGGCACCGTCGAGGCTCCGGCCGGAGTGCCGGTTTTCGCCTGGAAGGGCGAGACGCTCGAAGAATACTGGTGGTGCACCGAGCGTGCGTTCGACTGGTCGACGGAAGCAGCGGCATCCGCTGGGTCGTTCATCGGGCCGAACATGATCCTCGACGACGGCGGCGACGCAACTCTGCTGGTGCACAAGGGCGTCGAGTTCGAGGCGGCCGGGCGAGTTCCGGATACGACGGCCGACGACAGCGAGGAATTCGCCATCGTACTCGGTGTGCTGCGCGACTCGCTGGAGAATGACGTGAGCCGGTGGACGCGCATCGCCGCCGAGATCAAGGGTGTCTCCGAGGAGACCACGACCGGTGTGCACCGCCTCTACGAGCTGGCCGCGGCCGGCGAACTGCTCTTCCCGGCCATCAACGTCAACGACTCGGTCACGAAGTCGAAGTTCGACAACAAGTACGGCATCCGCCACTCGCTGCCCGACGGCCTGAACCGCGCGACCGATGTGCTCATCGGCGGCAAGGTGGCACTCGTGGTGGGTTACGGCGACGTCGGCAAGGGCGCAGCCGAGGCTCTTCGCGGTCAGGGCGCCCGAGTGATCGTGGCCGAGATCGACCCGATCTGCGCGCTGCAGGCGGCGATGGACGGCTTCCAGGTGGCGCGAATCGACTCCGTGGTCGACGAGGTCGACATCTTCGTGACCGGCACGGGCAACGTGAACGTGATCCGCGTCGATGACATCGTTCGCATGAAGCATCTTGCGATCGTGGCGAACGTCGGGCACTTCGACAACGAGATCGACATGGCCGGGCTGGCTCGCGTCGAAGGCGTGGTGAAGGTGGAGATCAAGCCGCAGGTGCACGAGTGGCGCCTGCCCACCGGCCGCAGTGTGCTCGTGCTCTCCGAGGGGCGGCTGATGAACCTCGGCAACGCCACGGGGCATCCCTCGTTCGTGATGAGCAACTCCTTCACCAACCAGGTGCTCGCACAGATCGAGCTCTACGCCACCCCGGAGAAGTACCCGATCGGCGTCTACGTGCTGCCGAAGCACCTCGACGAGAAGGTCGCACGTCTGCACCTCGACGCCCTCGGTGTCGAGCTCACGACGCTGCGCCCTGAGCAGGCGTCATACATCGGTGTTCCGGTCGACGGCCCCTATAAGGTCGACCACTACCGCTACTGACCTACCGGACTTCCGGTCGATGCAGCGGGGCCTACCGGTCGGGGAACCCGTTCGGGAGGCCCTGGAGGATGGGGTCGACCCGGGAGAGGCGCTCGCGCTCCAGCATGAGCGCCGTGTACTCGCGGTCGCGACGGATGGCCGACACGCCGAGCAGGAAGGCGTGCGGGTGCACGTTCGGCAACGGTGAGACGTAGGGCGCGGCTTCGCGCGCCAGTTCCTGAGCCAGGCGGTCACGGGTCTGCGGCGTCATCCGGTCGGCCTGGGTGAGGAACTGAACGATCCGGCGCGACAATCGGTCGGGAAGCTTCGCGACGTCGGCCGTCTGCGCCCAGCCCGCCAGTTCGGGCGGCACCCCGACGACGAACGGGATCGGCCGTGGCACCCGCTCGTGCTGACTGTAGGTGCCCGCGAGCAGGTCGCCGAGACGCTTCGAGCGGGCGTTCAGCATCGAGACCACGAAGGCCAGGATTCCGAGGGTCATGAAGATCTCGACGAACCCCAGCAGGCCCCGGATGACGGAGTGCCGGAGCGAGATCGCACCGCCGTCGTCGCGCACGATCCGGGCGCCGATGGCGAGCCGGCCGAGTGATCGTCCGCGTGACGCCACCTCGACCACGATCGGCGCCACCACCAGGAAGGTGACGACGAGGGTGAGGGAGAGTGCCTGGCCGAGGGCGGGGTCGATCCCCGAATCGGAGGACAGGATCGTCACGTAGACGTAGAGGGCTGCGATCAGCGGAATGACGTAGGCGAGGAAGTCGATGGCCCCGCTCGCGCTCCGCAACAGGAAGCTCGCCGGCCGAACGTCGAGCGCCACGGCTTCGCCCGTGAGCAGCTCGTCGGCCGACGGGGCGGCGACGGCGGCGCTCGTTCGTGAGCTCGAATCCACCCCGAACGGCTGCGTCATGAATATCATCTAATCAGATGGATCTCGACGCCTACTCCGCCGCCCATCGTGACGAATGGGATCGTCTCGATGAACTCGGCCGACGGCGCCACTACACGGGCCGCGAAGCCGATGAACTGATCGAGCGGTACCAGTCCGGTTCGACGCAGCTCTCGGCCATCAAGACCGTCGCCGGCTCCACCTCTCAGGGCGACCGGCTCTCGGTCTCGTTGTCGCGGGCGCGGCTGCGGTTCACGGGTGCGGGCACGAACATCCTGCGCCAGCTTCCGGTCTTCTTCGCCATCCACCTTCCGGCGGCGCTCTACCGCATCCGCTGGCTGACGCTCGCGGTAGCGGTGGCGACGTTCGTCATCGCCGGTCTCTACGCCCTCTGGATCACGCAGAACCCCGCCGTACTCGCCGCCCTCGGCTCGAACGAGGATCTGAAGAAGCTGGTCGACGAGGATTTCGTCGACTACTACTCCGAGAACCCGGCCGCGTCGTTCACGGGCCAGGTCTGGACCAACAACGCCTGGATCGCGGCGCAGTGCATCGCTTTCGGTATCCTCGGCGTGTTCGTGCCGGCGGTGATCTTCCAGAACGCGCAGAACCTCGGCATCACCGGGGCGGTCATGTTCGAGTACCAGCGCGGCGACATCTTCTTCCTCTACATCCTCCCGCACGGCCTGCTCGAGCTCACGGCCATCTTCGTGGCGGCCGCGGCGGGTCTGCGCATCTTCTGGGCCTGGGTGGCGCCGGGGCCGAAGACCCGCGGTCAGTCGCTCGCCGAGAACGGCCGCTCCTTGTTCACGGTGGCGATCGGCCTGGTCTTCGTGCTGCTGGTCTCGGGGATCATCGAGGGCTTCGTGACCCCGGCCCCCTGGCCCTGGTTCGTGAAGATCGGCATCGGTGCGCTGGCCCTGGCGGCGTTCCTCTTCTACATGCTGTTCGTGGGCGGTCGCGCGGCGCGGGCAGGCCACACGGGCGACCTAGAGGAGTTCGAGGCCGGTGCCACCCAACTGGTGGCCGGTTAAAAAGCCGCCAGCCTTGCCAAGGGAAAGGAAGCCCGAGCCGAAGGCAACGGGCCTTACTCGACGACCCAGGGTGAGCGCGAGGCCGCGTCAGCGACCTCACGCGAACATGTCGCCTCGCGCCGCAGTAGCGGCGGCGCGAGCAATAAGCGACGCGCGACCGCAGGCCGCGCATCGCGGGAACGGGCGAAGCGGTACCCCCGGTGAGAGGTGGTTCGGAACCCTAAAGGCGTCCCGCCGCCTTCAAAGCTATGTACCGGTCCGCCAGCGCCGGCGGCAGGTCGGCCGGCGCGCCCGTCACCACATCCGCCCCGAACCGCTTCAACACCGTCGTGACCCGCGCCACGTCGAGCAGCGCCCGCTCGGCCGCTGCAGCGCGGTAGACCTCGAGACGGTCACCGCGCTCGCGAACGCCGGCCGCGACATCCGGATCGGTCACCGAGGTCACGACCACCATGTGGTTGCGGGTGAGCTGCGGCACGATGGCCATCAGCTCGCGCGAGATGCCGGGCGCGTCGATCGCGGTGGCGAGCACCACGAGCGAACGCTGGGTGGTGACCTGGCGCACGAGTCCGGGCACCGCTGTCCAGTCCATCTCGATCAGGTCGGGTTCGATCGGCGCCATCACGTCGACCATGCGCGAAAGCAGCTCCGGTCCGGATGCGCCGTGCACCCGCCCGCGCAGCCGCCGGTCGTAGAGGATCAGGTCGACCCGGTCGCCGGCCCGCGTCGCGAGGGCGGCGAGCAGCAGGGCGCTCTCGAAGGCGGTGTCGATGCGCGGCTCGTCGTCGATGCGCGCGGCCTGCGTGCGGCCGGTGTCGATCACGATCACGACCCGTCGATCGCGTTCGGGTCGCCAGGTGCGCACCATCACGTCGCTGTGTCGGGCGGTGGCGCGCCAGTCGATCGAGCGCACGTCGTCTCCGCGCACGTATTCGCGCAGGCTGTCGAACTCGGTGCCCTGGCCGCGGATCATCACGCTCGCGCGCCCGTCCAGCTCCCGTAGCCGAGCCAGTCGCGACGGGAGGTGCTTGCGGGCGTTGAACGGGGGGAGCACCCGGATGCGCCCCTCGGCGAGCAGGGTCGCCTGCCGGGCTGCGAGTCCGAGCGGTCCGAAGGAGCGGATGGTGACCCGCTCGGTGCGCCGCTCGCCGCGCCGGAAGGGCGTGAGCCCGATGGTGACGGCTCGCCGCTCGCCCCGCGGAATCGCGACGCGGGACCGCGCGGTGGCCGGCCCCGCCGATGGCTGCCACGCGTCGCGCACGACGCCCCGCAGCATCCGCGACCCCGTATTGGTGAGGTAGAGCGTGCTGGTCACCGTCTCGCCGAGTCGCACCCGAGCCGGCAGCGCCCGCTCCACCGCGACCCGCCGAGGTGACCCGGCCACCACGAGGTCGACCACGACCAGCAGAACCACGAACCCGATCCACCCCAGAAGCGCGAGGTAGGCTGCGTCGTAAATGACGCTGATCAGCACAACAGGAACCACCCCAAGCGCGAGCACGGCAACGAGCCGCCCGGACAGACTCACGGCAGCACCCCGCGAGCCGATTCGGGCCGGACTTCTCCAAACGAGAGCCCAAGCGCGGCCGCAGAGCCCCACGGTGCGCGTCTCGCTTGGACTTCTCCGCCGAGCAACGCCCAGAACGGCAACGAAGTCTCGGGCCCTTCTCGACGACCCAGGGTGAGCGCGCGGCCGCGCCAGCGACCGCACGCGAACATGTCGCGTCGCGCCGGGCAGGGACCGGCGCGACCGCCTGAGGCCCCTCGCCGCAGGCGAGAGGTCTCTGGCGCAGCTAACACAGCTACGCCCATTAGATCGGCACCCTCACCTGAGTCAGGATCGACCGCAGAATCGCATCCACCGACACCCCTTCCAGCTCCGCCTCAGGCCGCAGCTGGATGCGGTGCCGCAGCACCGGCAGCACCATCGCCTGCACGTGGTCGGGCGTCACGCCGGGGTAGCCGTTCAGCCATGCCCAGGCCTTCGACGCCGCCAGCAGCGCCGTGCTGCCGCGGGGGCTCACGCCGAGCTTCACCGAGGGGCTCTGTCGTGTGGCCCGGGCGAGATCGACGATGTACGCGAGCACATCAGGAGTCGTCTGCACGCCGGTGACCGCGTTCTGGGCCAGGGTGAGCATCCGTGCGTCGAGCACGGGGGTGACGCCGGCAGCGACCAGGTCGCGGGGGTTGAAGCCGTTCGCGTGGCGGGTGAGCACGGCCACCTCGGTCTCGCGTTCGGGCAGGTCGAGCACGAGTTTCACCAGGAAGCGGTCGAGTTGCGCCTCGGGAAGCGTGTAGGTGCCCTCGTATTCGATCGGGTTCTGCGTGGCCGCCACGAGGAAGGGGTCGGGGAGCTTGCGGGTCACGCCGTCGGCACTGACCTGGCGCTCCTCCATCGCTTCCAACAGCGCCGACTGGGTCTTCGGCGGGGTGCGGTTGATCTCGTCGGCGAGCAGGATGTTCGTGAAGACCGGCCCTTGACGGAACGAGAACTCCCCGGCCTTCGCGTCGTAGATCAGCGAACCGGTGACGTCGCCCGGCATCAGGTCGGGTGTGAACTGCACCCGTTTGGTGTCGAGGTTGAGCGCCTGGCTGAGGCTGCGCACCAGCAGTGTCTTGGCGACGCCGGGCACGCCCTCGAGCAACACGTGGCCACGCGCGAGCAGCGCGATGATGAGGCCGGTGACCGCCCCGTCCTGACCCACCACCGCCTTGCCCACCTCGGCGCGCACGCGTGCGAGCGCCTGCCGCAGCTCGTCGGCGGTCGGCGTCGCAGCGGCGGCAGCGTCGGCGTGGGCGGCGGTGGTGGCGGCGGGGGCGGGGGAGCCTGCGGACTGCGGCTGGTCGGTCATCCGGTGTTCCTCTTCTGTTCGGAGCGGCGGAGCCGCGGGGCTTTCGATCGGATCGATGGGTGGCGGGGGAGGCGTGCGGTCAGCGGAGGTTCGTCGCCCGATGAACGTCCTGCTCGAGCACGAGCAGCCGGTCGGAGAGAGCGAGCAGCTCGCCCTCCGAGCGGGGCACGGCTCCGACCAGGGTGTCGTGCACCTCGTCGACGTTGCGACCCGTGACCGAAGCGACCGCGCGACTCACCTCGACGACGGATGCGTGTCGCGGCAGGGCGAGCAGCACGGTGAGTCGGGAAATGGTGCCGATCCGAAGGGCATCGAGCGCCCGGGCGTACGACCCCTGCTTGGCGTACAGGCGGGCACGCCCCTCCATGGTCTCGCTCGCCCGCACCGTGACGGGCAGGTTCTCGACCACGACCGCGCCGAACCGCCGTCCGCGCCAGATGCCGGCCGCGACGGTGACGAGCACGAGCAGCAGGATGACTGGGGTCACCCAGCCCGGCGTGAGCTCGCCGATCGTGGGCGGTGCCGCGTCGGCGGGGAGGTCGTCGGGGCCCGGCACGTACCAGACGAGGGTGCGGTGCTCGCCGAGGAGGCCGAGCACGAGCGCGGCGTTGCCCGCCTCGGCGACGCGCTCGTTGGTGAGCGCATCACCCGCGCCGAGCACGGTGACGGTGCCACGGGCGTCGGCTCGCAACTGTTGCACCAGTGCGTAGGCATCGTCGTAGGACCGGAAGCAGGTGGCGAAACCACCAGCGCTGGCGCCCACCGCCCGGTAGGTCCACCCGGGCTGCGAGATGCTTCCGGCGCGCTGGGCGGCCGGGATGGCGCATCCGGAGCCCGCCGCCACCGAGTCGGCCTGCTCGGCCGCGCCCGCGTTCGCGATTCCGGGAGCCAGAGCGGCCAGTTCGTCGGTGCCGGGTTCGACGAGCACCAGGTCGGTGCCCAGCGCTGCGAGGGCGTCGAGCCCTTCGACATCGAGAAAGCCGTAGGGGTCGGTGAACAGCACGGTGGAGTCGTCGCCGGCCGCCGCTTGCGCTTCGGCCAGGCTCGCGGCCGCCACCACGTCGACGCCCTGCCCGCGCAGCACCTCGGCGACGGCGCGGCTGCCCGACGGGCCGGCGTTGCCGATGGAGAAGCGCTCGACATCCGGAACCCCGGATGCGGTGAGCAGCACGGTGGCGATGGCGGCGAGCAGCGCGATGATCGGCACCACGATCCAGAACAAGCGGCGCCGGAAGGTCGAGCGCAGCCGTGGAGTCTCGACGGGCGCGTCGCCCACGACGGCCGGAGTCGGGCTTGCGGCCGTCACCGAACGACCACGCTCTCGATGCGTTCGAGCGCGGTGGGCCGGTCGGCCTGCATCCTTCGGTCGAGGCTCGTGACGCGGTCGAAGCCCTCGCGGCTGCCCCGTTCGTCGAGGTAGCGCACGCCGTCGAAGAGCCGGGCGCAGGCCCCGAGTTCGTCGCTGTGGGAGGGGAACGAGGCGCCGGCCCGCAGGGCGAAGTCGTGGGCGGTGGTGCCGGGCGAGGTGGTCACGATGGTGCGCTCGGCGAGCTGCCGGGCGAGGGCTCGGAAGGCCTCCTGGATGGCGGTGCTGAAGTCGCCCTGGTCGGCGGCCCGGGCGGCGGAGGCGCGCAATTCGACGGCGGAGCGCGTGTCGTCGGCGCCGAACAGCGCCCCCGTCTTCACCTGGCTGCGCCGGTTGAGTCGGGGCCGCCCGAACACCAGGAACGCCACCACGAGCAGCACCACCACGGCGATCACGATGGCGAGCGGCACGAGTCCGCCGAAGCCGGAGCCGTCGGGCACCCGGAGCGAACCCAACCACTCGCCGAAGGCCTGGGAGAGTTGATCGAACCAGGTCGGTCGCGCGGCTTCGTAGGGTGGCTTGCTGAGTTCGTCGAGCATCCACTGGCGCGCCTGGTGGGCGTCGGGATCGACGGGGATGTCGGTCACGAGCGCGGCCGGCGCGGCGATCACGATCATCCGCGACGCTGCGGCAGGTACGGGTCGGGCCAGGAGTCGTCGCCGATCTGGCGCGACTCCACGAATCGGGCGAGCTCGATGTCGAGGCCCTCGGTGCGCATCCGCAGATCGATGTAGATCACGGCCACCGTCGCCGCCTGCACCACGCTGGTCACGGCTGACAGCACGATGCTGAACGCCAGGAACACGAGGTAGAGGGCGGCCGCGCCGACGATGCCCGAGCCGGTGTTGTTGGGGTCGATCAGGCTGAGCGCGATGGGCATCAAGAACTGGAACGGCACGGAGAGCAGTTGCGAGGCAGTGGAGAGGATGACATAGACGAGCGCGATCACGCCGAAGGTGCGCCAGAAGTTGCCGGTGGTGAGCTTCCACGACCGGCGCATCGAGGCGAAGACTCCGATGCGCTCGAGCACGATGATGCAGGGCACCATCGAGAGCTTCGTGCCGAGCCAGACAGCGAGCACGACACTGCCGAGGCCGAGGAAGAGCCCCGCGAGAACGGCGAAGACCACACCGGTGTCGCCGAGTGACGCGACGGCGACGATCGCCAGCACGATGAGCCCGAGCACGACGACGATCGCGGCGGCGAGCAGCGCGTACCAGCCGGTGAGTGGCAGGATGCGCCGGAACGCCGCCTTCCAGAGCTCGCCGAGACGACGTTTCTCACCGAGCGTGCCGCGCGCGACCTCCACCACCAGCACGGCCTGCAGCAGGGCGGATGCGAACAGCGTGAGAGCGACCGGAACGAGGAGGGAGAGGAGCACGATGGCGGTGCTCCCGGCGCCGACCGCGGCTTGATCGGCGGAGTTGGCCGACACGCTGCGTGAGATCGCCCAGAAGACGGCGCCGCCGACGAAGAGCACGGTGACGAGGATGATCGCGAGCTGCACGATCAACCCGCTGCCGAACGTGGCTTTGGGGTTGCGGCGCAGCACCTGGAACGGCGCGCCCATCAGGGTGCCGAAGCCGAGCGGCCGCAGCGGGATCAGGCCCGGCTTGGGCGGCGGGGCCCACTGGGCGGGGCCGGGTTGCGCGTAGCCCTGACCCTGCGCCCAGTACGGCACGGATGCGCCGGGCTGCGGGTATCCGGGTGGTGCGGGCGGTGGGGCGTATTGCCCGTACTGCGGGGGAGGCGGCGGGGCGTACTGCCCGTACTGCGGGGGAGGCGGCGGGGCGTACTGCCCGTACTGCGGGGAAGGTGGGGCGTATTGCCCGTACTGCGGCGGGGGCGGCGCCTGCGGCGGATACTGCCCGTATTGCGGCTGCGGCTGCGCGTACTGCTGCGGCGGTGGCGGCGCGTACTGCGCTGCAGGCGCAGGCGCAGGTGCGGGTGCAGTCTCAGGCGCGGGAGGCGGCGGTGCACTCGATCCGTCGGCGCTCGGGGGCGCCCAGCTGTCGTTCTCGCTCATCGGTGCCCTTCAACCCTCGACGCTGGTGTCCGACCCACCCGTTTACCGGTCCATGCTTCCATACTCGCTCAGAGTTTTCTCGGCATCTGTCGAGAAGGTCTTCTGCGAGCTCGACTACTCTTGTCCCAATCACAGCCTGAATCGGCGGATGCGCGCAATGGTGCACGTGACCCGAACCGACGGAAGCGGAAGAAACAGCACATGGACCCTCGCATTCTCGTTGTCGACGACGACTCCGCCCTTGCCGAGATGATCGGGATCGTCCTCCGATCCGACGGCTTCGATCCGGTGTTCTGCGCCGATGGCTCCGAGGCGCTCGCGGCCTTCCGCGAGACCAAGCCCGATCTGGTGCTGCTCGACCTGATGCTCCCCGGTCTCGACGGCATCGAGGTCTGCGGCCTCATCCGGGCCGAGTCGGGCACGCCCATCATCATGCTCACCGCTCGCACCGACACTTCCGACGTGGTCAAGGGTCTCGAATCCGGTGCCGACGACTACGTCGTGAAGCCCTTCAACCCGAAGGAGCTGGTGGCGCGCATCCGCACCCGCCTGCGCCCGACGCCCGAGAACACTCCCGAGGTGCTGCAGATCGGCGATCTGCGGCTGGATGTCGCGGGGCACGAGGTGAAGCGCGGCGAGGAGCGCATCAACCTGACCCCTCTCGAGTTCGACCTCCTGCTGGCCCTCGCCACGAAGCCGCAGCAGGTGTTCACCCGAGAGATGCTGCTCGAGCAGGTCTGGGGCTACCACTACAAGGCCGATACACGCCTGGTGAACGTGCACGTGCAGCGCCTCCGCGCCAAGGTCGAGGAAGACCCCGACAACCCGAAGATCGTGATGACCGTGCGCGGCGTGGGCTACCGCGCCGGCACCCCGTGACACCCCGCGTCCGATGAGCGACTCGCCCGCCATCCGCAAGAGCCGGCTGGGCCCGACGGTGCTCCGCAGCTGGCAGAACTGGCGCGCCTGGCCGCGCGAGGTGGCGCGCGTCTGGCGGCGGTCGTTGCAGTTCCGCACGATCGTGATCACGGTGGCCCTGTCGGCGATCGCGGTGGTCGCCACCGGAACGTACATGTCGATCTCCATTGGCAACGACCTGTTCCAGTCGCGCCTGAACCAGGTGCTGGTCGAGTCGAAGAACGCGGCGACCGCGGCGCAGACCATCTTCGATTCCTCGGATGCGTCGGGCGAGGCATCCACCATCTCCCTGCTCAGTTCGGCGAAGTCGGCGATCATCGCCTCGTCGTCGAGTCGCCTGATCGCGCTCTACGCGACGCCGGGCGAAACCACGAATTCCACCACGGTGCTCTCGTTCGCGAGCCCCGAACTGGCCGACGGCGTGATCAGCGACCAGCTGCAGGCCGACGTCGCCGACGATCCGGACGACGTGCAGCAGTACTGGCAATCGGTGCCGCTCGTGAACGAGGCCGGTGGAACCGACCCGGGCATCATCGTGGGCTCCCCCCTCACCATCCCGGGCGCCGGCAACTTCGAGCTCTACATCGGCTACAACCTGGCCGAGGCCGAGCAGACCCTGGTCTTCGTGCAGCAGACGCTCTGGCTCGGCGGGCTCGCGCTCGTCATCCTGATCGGCCTGGTGGCGTGGTTGATCGTGCGCATCGTCGTGCAACCGATTCGGATGGCGGCCGAGACCAGCGAGAAGCTCGCGGCCGGCCACCTCGAGGTGCGCATCCCGGAGCGCGGCGAAGACGTCATCTCCACCTTGGCGCGCTCGTTCAACGGCATGGCCGACAGCATGCAGTCGCAGATCACCCAGCTCGCCGAACTCTCGCAGGTGCAGCAGCGCTTCGTCTCGGATGTGTCGCACGAGTTGCGCACGCCGCTGACCACCATCCGGTTGGCCGGTGACGTGCTCTACGACCAACGCGAATCCTTCCCGCCGGCCACCGGGCGCACCGCCGAGCTCCTGCACACCCAGACCGAGCGCTTCGAGGTGCTCTTGAGCGACCTTCTCGAGATCAGCCGCTTCGACGCCGGATCGGCGCATCTCGACACCGAGCCGACGAACCTGGTGCGACTGGCCGAAGACGCGATCGACCAGATGGAGTCGCTCGCCGAGAAGGCCGGGTCGCAGTTGCGCCTGGTGGCACCGGGCGGCTATTTCGAAGCCGAGGTCGACGGGCGGCGCATCCGTCGCATCGTGCGGAACCTTCTCGGCAACGCGATCGAGCACGGCGACGGCAAGCCCATCGTGGTGAGTGTCGACAGCGATGAGCACGCCGTTGCCCTCTCCGTGCGCGACTACGGGAGCGGGATGAGCGAGGCCGACGCCGAGCGCGTCTTCGATCGCTTCTGGCGGGCCGACCCCTCGCGCAAGCGCACCATCGGAGGAACCGGGCTGGGGCTCGCGATCTCGCTCGAAGACGCCACCCTGCACGGCGGGGTGCTCGAGGTGTGGTCGCGCCCGGGCGCGGGAAGCTGCTTCCGCCTGACACTGCCGCGCGTGCAGTCGCGGCCGGCCGGGGAGTCGCCGTTGCCGCTCGAGCCGCACGACGCCTACGGTGAGGCTCCGGCGGTGGCGGAGCTGCGGCCGCCGACACCGCCGGCATCGCCGACGTCGCCGACACCGCCGGCTCCGCCGAGCGACGACCGGGTGCAGACAGGAGCCGACCATGCGTAGACGACTCGGCACCACCCTGCTCGCGCTGCTCGGAGTGCTCCTGTTCGCGGGGCTCGCCGCCTGCAGCGGCATTCCGCGATCCGGAGCGGTGAAACCCGGCGACGCCCTCGGCACCGACGACGACATCGACGTCATCTTCCTCGCGGCCGACCCCGTGAAGGGCGCCTCTCAGCAGGACATCCTGAACGGCTTCATCCTGGCCGCGAAGAGCCCGCAAGACGACTATCAGATCGCCCGGCGCTACCTCACGAAGGCGGCAGCCGACTCCTGGAAGCCGAACGAGAGCGCGATCGTCGACACCGGTCCGCGACCCACGACGGCACTCAGCGACACCCAGCTGGAGATGAACGTCACCCCCGAGGCGAGGGTGGATTCCAACGGCGCGTACACCGAAAGCACCTCGAGCGCTCCGCTGCCGCTCGACTTCAGTTTCACGCAGGTCGACGGCGAATGGCGCATCAACTCGCTCGAAGACGGCATCGTGATCGAAGACCTCTTCTTCGACCAGGTCTTCAGTTCGCACGCCCTCTATTTCTACGATCCGACGTTCACCTACCTGGTGCCCGACCTCCGCTGGTTCCCCTCATCGGTCGCCGTGGGCACGCGCGTCGTGAAAGCCCTGCTGGCCGGCCCGTCGACCTGGCTCGGCGACGGCGCGGTGGTGACCGCGTTCCCCGACGGCACGACTACCACGGCGGTGGTCACGACGGGCGGGCAGACGCAGGTCGAGCTGTCGAACAACATCCTGCAATCGGATGCGAACGACCTCGAGCGGATGCAGTACCAACTGCGCACCAGTCTGAGCGACCTGGCCTCGGCCTCCAACGTCACCATCTCGGTCGATCAGAACATCGTGCCCATCCCCGGATCGAACATCGCGGCCCCTGACTCCGATCCGCGGGTCAACGCTCAGCCGTTGGTGCTGCGCGACGGCGCTTTCGGGTACGTGGCCGGTTCATCCGTCGCCGCCATTCCCGGAATCAGCGAAGGAGTGGAGGGCCTTCAGCCCCTCTCGGCCGCCTATTCCGCGACGGCGGACACCGCGGCGGTGAAGGCCTCCAACGGCCAGGTCTTCGCGGTGCGTGCCGGTGATGCGCCCGCGGTGCTCGACCAGCGCAGCGGCCTGATCGACCCCGCCGTCGACCCCTTCGGCTACGTCTGGGCGGTCCCGTCCGGCGCGCCGACCTCCGTGACCGTGTACGGGCCCGACGATTCGGGGGTGACGATCCCCACCAACTGGGACGGGGCATCCGCCATCACCTCGCTCGAGATCTCACGCGACGGCACCCGCGCGCTCGCGTTCCTCTCGGTCAACGGACTGCCGAAGTTGGTGGTGGCCGCCGTCATCCGCGACCAGGCCGGTGTTCCGCAGCGACTCGGCCAGCCGGTGGAACTCTCGACCGGCCAGGGAGTGCCGGTGGACGCGACCTGGGTCGATCAGCTCACGGTCGCTTCGGTCACGGCCTTGCCCTCGGGCGAGGATCGCGCGGTTGCCCAGGTGCTCGGCGGGCGCAGCTCGAGCCTCGGCGCGCCGGTCGGCGCGGTGTCGATCGCGGGTGGCAACGACCTCGACGGATTGCGGGTGCTCTCGAGCGACGGCGGTCTGCAGCAGCAGCGGGGGAGCGCCTGGCAGGCCACCACGACGGGCATCTCCCGGCTCGCTGTGCAGAACTGAAACTGCTCTCCACAGATCGCCTGCCGACCGCCGGGCACGGCGTCGAGCGGGCGACCATGGGAGCATGACCGCCTTTCGGCTCCTCCTCCCCTCCGTGCTCGGCGACTGGATCGCCGACGCCGCCACGGTGCTTCTGCCCGTCAGCTGTGCAGGGTGCGGCGCGCCCGACCGGGTGGTGTGTGCTGCCTGCCGACTCGAGCTGGCACCGCGCCTGGCCACCGTGCGGGCCGGTCCGTTGCCCGTTGCCGTCATCGTCGCGCTCGAGTACGGGGGCGTCGTCGCCCGCGTGCTCTCCGCGGTGAAGGAGCACGGGCGAACGGATGCGCTGCGCCTCCTCGCGCCGGCGATGCGCGCGGCCCTGTTGTGCGCCGTGTCCGCGGCCCGGAAGGGCGGGGTGACGGATGCGCAGATCGTCACCATGCCGTCGGCGCGGGCAGCGGTGCGGCGACGCGGCTACCGGCCGGTCGATCTCCTCGTGCACCGCGCCGGTCACCGGGTGGCACGGCCACCCGGACTCGTGCTCCGCCGGTCGATCGCCGACCAGGCTGGGCTGTCCGCAATCGAGCGCACGGCCAATCTGAGGGGGGCGATGCAGGCATCCGGAGCCCTGGCCGGGCGCGCGGTGCTGCTCGTCGACGACGTGCTGACGACCGGGTCGACCCTCGCCGAGGCGCATCGTGCCATCTCCGAACGAGGCGGTGTGGTGATCGGCGCGGCGTGTCTTGCACACACAGCGAAACGAAAGATGACTGAAAGGGTCTTAACCGGTGACAGTCCGGGGTTGGCGCAGTAGGTTGAACTGCACAAGGCGCGAACGCTCCCGACCTTGTGCCGGGGCTGCGCCGTTCAATATGGCTAGGAGGTCTCCATGGAAGTCAACATCACTGGAAGAAACCTAGGGATAACCGATCGATTTCGCGATTACGCGAGTGAGAAATCGGAGAAGGTCGCCCACCTCGCCGACAAGGCTCTCGCCCTCGAGATCAAGGTGTGTCGCCACAATTCCGCCAACGGAACCCAGTCCGGCGACGACCGCGTCGAACTGACGCTCATCGGGCCCGGCCCGCTGGTGCGTGCCGAGAGCGCGGCGTCTGACAAGTACGCGGCATTCGACCTCGCACTCGCGAAGCTGATGCAGCGCATCCGTCGGGCGAAAGACCGCAAGAAGGTGCATCGCGGGCAGCACCGCCCCGTGTCGTTGCACGAGGCGAGCACGGGCGGTTTCAGCATCATCGACGTGCGCCCCGCCGATTCCGAGGTGATCACGCGGCGCGAAGCCGCCGCCCCGGTGGCCGCGCCCGCGGCTGTGGACACCGCGCCCACTGATGATGGCGACGACGAGGTCTATTGCCCCGTCGTCATCCGCAAGAAGGTCTTCGGAGCCACTCCGATGACCGTCGACGACGCCCTCTACCACATGGAGCTCGTCGGCCACGATTTCTATCTGTTCATCGATTCCGAATCCGGTCGCCCCAGCGTCGTCTACCGACGCAAGGGCTGGGACTACGGGGTCATCGGTCTCGACGAGAACGCCGACGCGTTCTCCGAGCAGGAACCGGTCGCGGCAGGAGCCGCCGCCCAGTAGCGTTCGCCGTCGGAGTACTCCCACTGCAGCCGCAGCAGATGCGCCGCCGACGCTCAGGCACGACCAACTAGTATGGCTTGTGTTTGCGCGCACAGCGCAGCGACGACTGCAGTGGGAGAAAGTCCGTGGCCTCAGTTCTTGAAAAGGTCCTTCGTGTCGGCGAGGGCCGAACCCTTCGCAAGCTCCAGAACTACGCGAAAGCGATCAACGCGCTCGAAGAAGACTTCCAAGCGCTTTCCGATGAGGAGCTCAAAGATGAGACTCCGCGTCTGCGGGAGCGTTTCGAAGCCGGTGAGAGTCTCGATCACCTCCTTCCCGAGGCCTTCGCGGCCGTGCGCGAAGCATCCACCCGCACCCTGGGGCTCCGCCACTTCGACGTGCAGCTGATGGGTGGCGCGGCGCTTCATCTCGGCAACATCGCGGAGATGAAGACCGGTGAGGGAAAGACGCTGGTGGCCACCACGGCCGCCTATCTCAACGCCATCGCCGGCAAGGGCGTGCACGTCATCACGGTGAACGACTACCTCGCGGGCTACCAGAGCGAGCTGATGGGGCGCGTCTTCCGTGCGCTGGGCATGACCACGGGCGTCATCCTGGCCGGCCAGACCCCGGCCGAGCGCCGGGTGCAGTACGAAGCCGACATCACCTACGGCACCAACAACGAGTTCGGCTTCGACTACCTGCGCGACAACATGGCCTGGCAGGCCTCCGACATGGTGCAGCGCGGCCACTACTTCGCGATCGTCGACGAGGTCGACTCGATCCTGATCGATGAGGCGCGCACCCCGCTCATCATCTCCGGCCCCGCATCGGGTGAAGCGAACCGCTGGTTCAACGAGTTCGCTCAGATCGCCACGAAGCTCGTCGCCGAAGAAGACTACGAGGTCGACGAGAAGAAGCGCACCGTCGGTGTGCTGGAGCCCGGCATCGAGAAGGTCGAAGACTACCTCGGCATCGACAACCTCTACGAGTCGGCGAATACGCCGCTCATCTCCTTCTTGAACAACGCCATCAAGGCGAAGGCGCTGTTCAAGAAGGACAAGGACTACGTCGTGCTGAACGGCGAGGTGCTGATCGTCGACGAGCACACCGGCCGCATCCTGGCGGGGCGTCGTTACAACGAGGGCATCCACCAGGCGATCGAGGCCAAGGAGGGCGTGGCGGTCAAGGCCGAGAACCAGACCCTCGCCACGGTCACCCTGCAGAACTACTTCCGCCTCTACGAGAAGCTCTCCGGCATGACCGGTACGGCCGAGACCGAGGCCGCCGAGTTCATGAGCACCTACAAGCTGGGTGTCGTCTCGATCCCGACGAACAAGCCGATGCAGCGCATCGACCAGTCCGACCTCGTCTACAAGAACGAGCAGTCGAAGTTCGACCAGGTGGTCGAAGACATCGTGGAGCGGCACGAGAAGGGTCAGCCCGTTCTCGTCGGAACCACGAGCGTCGAGAAGAGCGAGTACCTCTCGCGGCTGCTCGCGAAGCGCGGCATCCGCCACGAGGTGCTGAACGCGAAGAACCACGCCCGTGAGGCTGCGATCGTCGCCCAGGCCGGCCGTCTCGGCTCGGTCACGGTGGCCACGAACATGGCTGGTCGTGGAACCGACATCATGCTCGGCGGCAACGCGGAGTTCCTGGCTGTTGCCGAGATGAACGCCCGAGGCCTCAGCCCGGTCGAGACCCCCGACGAGTACGAGGCGGCGTGGGACGAGGTGTTCACCTCGGTCAAGGCTGACGTGCAGAAGGAGGCCGACAAGGTCGTGGAGGCCGGCGGTCTCTACGTGCTCGGCACCGAGCGGCACGAATCGCGCCGCATCGACAACCAGCTCCGAGGCCGTAGCGGCCGTCAGGGCGACCCGGGGGAGAGCCGCTTCTACCTCTCACTCACCGACGACCTGATGCGCCTGTTCAACGCGGGCGCCGCCGAGAGCCTGATGGGCCGCTCGGGCGTGCCCGACGACCTGGCCATCGAGTCGAAGGTGGTCTCCCGCGCCATCCGGAGCGCTCAGTCGCAGGTCGAAGGGCGCAACGCCGAGATCCGCAAGAACGTGCTGAAGTACGACGATGTGCTGAACCGTCAGCGTGAGGCGATCTACAGCGACCGCCGGCACATCCTCGAGGGCGACAACTTGCAGGACCGCTCGCAGAAGTTCCTCGACGAGGTCATTGAGGAGATCATCTCCGACCACGCCGCGGGCGCTGCCGACGACTGGGACTTCGACGCCCTGTGGACCGAGTTGAAGACGCTCTACCCGATCTCCATCACCATCGACGAGGTCATCGCCGAGGCCGGCAGCAAGGGCCGCATCAATCGCGAGTTCGTCTCGCGAGAGATCCTCTCCGACGCCAAGTTCGCCTACAAGCGGCGCGAGGAGACGCTCGGCGAGGCCGCCATGCGCGAGCTGGAGCGTCGCGTCGTGCTCTCGGTGATCGACCGCCGGTGGCGCGATCACCTCTACGAGATGGACTACCTGAAAGACGGCATCGGCCTTCGCGCCATGGCCCAGCGCGACCCGCTGGTGGAATACCAGCGCGAGGGATTCGCTCTCTTCCAGTCGATGATGGGACAGATCCGCGAAGAGACCGTCGGCTTCCTGTTCAACCTGGAAGTCGAGGTGAACGCCTCGGCGAACGCCGTCGGTGCTCCGACCGTGGAGGCGAAGGGCCTCGCGCAGTCGAGTGCTCCGGCTGAGAAGCTGAGCTTCTCGGCGCCCAGCGACTCCGGCGGCGTGGAGGTGCGCAACCAGCGCGGCCAGATCGAGCAGGCGGCGAGTGCCCGAGCGCAGGAGGCACAGGAGCAGTCCGCTCCGGTGGCGAGTGCGTTCGCGCGCGGCGGCGCCGCTCCGTCGGCCGGGGCGAGCACGGGCCGACCGAGCACCCCCGCGAAGTCGGGTTCACCGGCGAAGTCGGGCGGCCAGAGTCAGGGCTCCGGATCGGGCGGCAGCTCGAGCGGCGGCCCGCGCACCCAGGGCAGCTCCGGAGGGTCGGGCAACCGGGCACAGCGACGGGCCCAGGGCAAGAAGAAGCGCTGACCGCAGAGTTCTCAGAACGTCGCGTCGACCACCCCGAATCGGGTTCGGTCGGCGCGACGTTCGTCGTTGAGGACACCGATCAGAGAACGTGCACAGCGCTGGCTCGCCACCGCGCATCGAGGGCTTCCAGCCGGATGGCGACGGCACGCGATCGGGCGCGGCCGTGCACGATCACCACCGCCTCCACGATGCCGTCCTGCGGCTCGCAGAGCACCGTCGTGCCCATGGTGAACGTCAGTCGCGACGGCGCTTCGCCGCGGGCCTGACGGGCGCGGGTGGAGAGCACGACCCGTTTCAGCAGGTGAGCGTACACGTCGGCCGAGAGCCAGCGGGAGATCTGATCGAGGTCGCGTGTGCCGGAGAGGATCTCGACGACGCAGCGCGCGAGGCTTTCGGCGAGCGGTTTCGGGTCGGAGAGCCGGCGTGCGGCCACAGGGGCGAGCGGCTCCGATGCGGGAAGCCCGTCGATCGTGCGCGTGGTCGTGGTGCGCCTGGTCACAGAAGCTCCTTCATGGGGTGCCGGTAAGTAAGGAATGCTCGGTAAAGCATCAGCGGCTGTTACTCAACCAGTGTCGAGTTGGGTTGTCCAGATGCGTTTGTGCCCTGTGGAAATCGCGGGCCGTGACGCCCTGCTGAGTGGCAATTGCTCATAACGCCCCGGTGCCCCGGACTGGTGGACTGTAGTCGCACACCAACCACACACTTCCGGCCGGGACGCCTGTTCCCCCGACCTGCCGCCTCCCGGCCGGAATCCAACGGCTCCCGTGATCGCTTCGTAGGGAAACGCGGTCACGGGAGCTTGCTCCCATCGGGGCGCCGACGAGCGGCCGCTCAGATTGGGCATCGTAGGCTAGAACCCGTGTCAACACTCAGCGATCTCGTCACTGCCCACGGCCGTTCCACTGAAGCCGATGTCGAGTGGTTGCATCTGCTGGTCAGCGACTGTCAGCTGTTGGCTGACCTGGCCTTCGCTGACATCGTGCTCTGGGTGCCGACGGTCGATGACACTTTCGTGGCGGTGGCGCACTCCCGCCCGTCGAGTTCGGCGACGCTCTTCTACCGCGACTTCGTGGGCCAGACCATCAAGCCCGAGTGGCGCAAACAGGTGACGGATGCGTTCGAGAGTGCCCAAATCGTCGATACGGCGGCCCCGGACTGGTATGAGGAGACTCCGACCCGTGTTCGTGCGGTGCCGGTGCTCCGACGACTCTCCGTCTCGGAGCAGACGACCACCGACCGTCCCATCGCCGTGATCACCCGGCACACGAACCTCAGTGAGGCGCGAACGCCCAGCCGCCAAGAGCTCACCTTCAACGAGTGCGCCAACGACCTGTTCTCGATGATCGCGGCCGGCGACTTCCCCGATCTCGGTGCCCCCACCGGTCCTCGCCGCGGCGCCCCGCGCGCATCCGACGGCCTGATCCGGCTCGACGTCGACGGCATCGTCACCTTCGCGAGCCCCAACGGACTCTCGGCGTTCAATCGAATGGGCTTCGCAGGAGAGCTCGAGGGTCAGTCGCTCGCCGAGGTCACCACCGGGCTCCTCAGCGGTCGCCTGATCGTCGACGAGTCGCTGCCCTTGGTCGTCACCGGTCGCGCCCCGTGGCGCACCGACATCGAGGCGAAGGGTGTCACGGTCTCGCTGCGCGCGATCCCGCTGCGCACCCGAGGGCACCGCTTCGGCGCCATCGTGCTGAGCCGTGACGTGACCGAGCTGCGGCACCAGGAGCGCGAGCTGATCACGAAAGACGCCACCATCCGCGAGATCCATCACCGCGTGAAGAACAACTTGCAGACCGTGGCGTCGTTGCTGCGCATCCAGGCCCGCCGCACCCACTCCGACGAGGCTCGGGATGCGCTCACCCAGGCCATGCGCCGGGTCGCCGCGATCGCGGTGGTGCACGACACCCTCTCCGAGGGCCTCAATCAGCGAGTCGACTTCGACACCGTCTTCGACCGGGTGCTGCTGCTCGTGGCCGAGGTGGCGTCGGCGCACAACACGACGGTGCATCCGAAGTCGTCGGGCAGTTTCGGCGTGCTGCCGAGCGAATACGCGACTCCGCTCGCGCTCGCGCTCACCGAGCTGGTGACGAACGCGGTGGAGCACGGACTCGCCGGTCAGGAGGGCGAGGTCGAGATCGTGGCCACGCGCTCGGAGGAGACGCTCACCGTCGAAGTGCGCGACAGCGGAACCGGACTGCCCGAAGGCAAGGTCGGTTCAGGGCTCGGCACGCAGATCGTGCGAACCCTCATCCAAGGCGAGCTCGGCGGAACGATCGACTGGCACACGATGGTCGGTTCAGGAACCGTGGTGACGATCGAGATCCCGTTCCGCTGGCTGAAGAAGCCGTAAACGAAAGAGCCGTGAGGCCACCGGTCTAGGGAACCGGCGGGCCTACGGCTTCAGTCGAGAAAGTAACTCTTGATCAGTGGGTCAGGATGCCCGGCGAGCTCGAGCGGCACGGCGCTTCAGCGCGCGACGCTCGTCTTCGCTCAGACCACCCCAGACTCCGGAGTCCTGACCGGTCTCCAGTGCGTACTGGAGACAGAGCTCGGTGACGGAGCATCGAGCGCAGACCGATTTCGCCTTGTCGATCTGATCCACTGCGGGGCCGGTGTTTCCTACGGGGAAGAAAAGTTCCGGGTCAGCGGTCAGGCAGGCGGCTTTGTCGCGCCAATCCATAGCGGGAGCTCCTTTGGATGCAGGGTGCTTCGGTCGAGAGACCGAAGACTTTCGGGTGAAGGTCAATGGCACTGTGGACGTTGCACCCAAGAGGAGGATGCACCCGCTCACGTCACTGTGAGCAACATTGACCTCAAGTATGGTCGCATACTGGTATTTGCAAATCAAGGGTTTTCTGATGGAGTACGGCCGTGAGTGACGATACGAACGACAGACCAACTCGCGGTGAACCCGCATCCTCCGGCCGGCCGGAGCTGCCCAAGCGGCCCGCCCTGCTCGTGCTGCTGGCGGTCATCGTCGGGGCGGAGGCGCTGGTCATGGCCGGTGTGGTGCTGTGGCTCGTGGTGGAGCTGATGACCGTTCGGCCGACCTCCTACGAGACGGCCGTCGCCATCCTGGTGTTGGCCGCCATCGCCGCGGTGTTCCTGGGGTTCGTCGCGGTGCACATCCTGCGCGCCCGTTCCTGGACGCGGGCCGCCACGCTCACCTGGCAGCTGCTGCAGGTCGTCATCGCGATCGGCTGCTTCCAGGGCATGGTGGCGACGCCGACGATCGGCTGGTACCTGCTCCTGCCGGCAGTGCTCGCCATCATCCTGCTGTTCACCCCACCGGTGGTCGCGGCCACGCGTCGCGACGTCTGAACCGGCGTCGCGCATCCGGATGTCGGGGGAGATCAGGCGTCGATCTTGAGTTTCTTGCGCAACGACGCGACGTGGCCGGTGGCCTTCACGTTGTAGAGCGCGAGGGTCACGACGCCCTCTTCGTCGATGACGAAGGTGGAGCGCAGCACGCCGGTGACGGTCTTGCCGTAGAGCGACTTCTCGCCCCAGGCGCCGTAGAGGTTGTGCACGGCGACATCCGGGTCGGAGAGCAGCGTGAAGTTGATGCCCTGTTCGTCGACCCACCCGCGGAGCTTGGACGGGAGATCGCGCGACACACCGAGCACGGTGTAGCCGGCGCTCTTCAGCGAGTTCAGGTTGTCGCGGAAGTCGCAGGCCTCCGTGGTGCAGCCCGGAGTTCCGGCCTCGGGGTAGAAGTAGAGGATGACGCGTCGACCGCGGTAATCGGAGAGCGAACGGGATGCGCCGTCTTCGTCGAGTAGGGTGAAATCCGGGGCCGTCTGGCCGGCTTCGATGCGGCCGCTCACGTCTGTCATGGCTCCATTATTTCGCATCCCGGCCGTGGCGGAAGCGGGTCGGGAGCGCGGTTCGCGCAAGCCCCGAAGAGCATGCTAATGTTGACGACTGGCTCGCCAAGAGCCGCGCACCTCTAGCTCAATCGGCAGAGCAACTGACTCTTAATCAGTGGGTTCAGGGTTCAAGTCCCTGGGGGTGCACCCTCTCTGGAAGGCCTTCGGCCCCGCGTAACTGCTGGGTTCGGAGGCCTTTCTTCATTCAGGAGTCAGAGCGCCTGCCCACACTTGATCGAACGTCGAAGGCCGACGGCTTACGCGATGCGGAGGCGCTGTTTGATGAACAGGGCTGCTCGGTCGATTGCTTCGTCGGCTTCGTCGATGAGTCCGACGAACGCGGGGAACACGTGGGGCACGCCGGCGACGACGTCGAGGATCACGTCGGTCTCGGCGGCGCGAGCCCGGTCGGCGAGGCGGACGGCGTCATCGAGCAGGAGCTCATTCGTCCCGACCTGCAGGAGCATCGGCGGGAACCCCGTGAGGTCGGCGTACACCGCCGGGGCGAGCAGCGGCTGCTCCGGGTTCTGGCCATCACGGTACAGCGCGCTCATCCGCTCCATCCCGGCGCGGGTGAAGAGCGGGTCAACGCCCTCCTTCGACGTCATCGACGCACCGGTGCGCGTCTGGTCCAGTCCGGGAGAGAAGGCGACGATCCCTGCGGGCATGGGCAGCCCGGCGTCGCGGGCGGCAATCGTCGTTGTGACCGCGAGGCCGCCTCCTGCGGAGTCGCCCGCGAACACGATGCCTGCCGGGTCGACGTCGTGATCGAGCAGGTCGCGGTAGGCGGAGAGGCAGTCGTTGATGGCCGCGGGGAACGGGTGTTCCGGAGCGAGTCGGTAGTCGACCGAGACCGCAGGCACGCCCGTACGCAGCACGAGGTGCGCGGTCAGCGCCATTGCGGTCTCGGGGGACCCGAGCGCGAACGATCCACCGTGCAGGTACAGGATGAGGCCGGGGCGCTCGCCGACGCGTGGCTCGACGCGCACGGCGCCTCGACCGCCGAGAGTGGTCGGCGTTCGCCTGACGCCCTCAGGCACGGGGAACCGACTCATGAAGTGCGCGAACCCCTGGCGCATTTGATCGACCGGCACCGGCGCATCCTCCTGCGGCGCCGCACGGAGCGTCGCGTTCAGCGCCTGTCGTTGTTCCCTGCTCATGGTGCTCCTCCTCGCCGCGCTATTTGGTTGCCGCGGCATACAACGCTAGACTGTATGCCGTGGCAAGCAAATCGGCAAGCGACGACCTCGTGCAGTGCTTCGACGATCTGGTTCGGGTCGAGACGCGTCTGTACAACGCGGTCGGTGAGACCCTGCGACGCGAGCACGGCATCGTGGCCGCGCAGTACGAAATCCTCCGCTACTTCAGCGACCACCCCGAGTCGCGGATTGCCGACGTCGCCACCAATTTCGCCGCCGGTGTCGGGGCGATCAGCAAGGGCGTCGACCGACTCGCCGCACGCGGCTTGGTCGATCGTCGACCGAACCCCGCAGACGGGCGATCGATGCTCGTGTTTCTCACTGACGCAGGCGCCGCGCTCCTCGCGGCAGCCGACGTGACGTTCCGTCGGCGACTTGCCGAACTCGTCGCCCAGACTGTCGACGACGACCAGGTGGAGACAGTCACCGCGCTCCTCCACACGCTCCGTGCCCGACTCGAGCGCGACCGGCTCGGCATGCCCGTCGGATGACACCAGCCTGCTCGGGTTCAAGTCCCTAGGGGTGCACTCACACCGGAAGGGCTTCAGTACCGGTCCGGTTCGGGGCCGCGGCGGAATCGTCGCCCGGAGACCGAGTTCGCGGCGATCCGCACGTACTCGTATTTGAGGGTGGGGATCCACGGGGTCAACGGCAGACGATCGGCCTCGTCGATCTCGCTCTGACGCTCGAGCCGGTATGCGGTGCCTTTGAGCACGACGCTCCAGGCCTCTTCGTCGCTGTAGCCATCGATCTCGAAAGCCGCGTTCGGTGCGATGACGAGCTCGAGCAGCTTCGTGCCGGGTGCCGTGCGGAGAAGAATCGAGTCCCGCTCGGCCAGGTAGTTGACCGGAAAGATATCGATCTCGCCGCCGACGCCCATCGCGAGTCGCCCGAGCTCCTGCGATCGCAGTAGCTCCCAGCACTCCTCGGAGTCCAATTCGTGCACGTCGCCTTCGCCTTGCCACATGATCGTCTCCTCCGCCTCGTTCAGCCCTCGTCGGCGCCGCGATCGGCGTGCGCCAGAAGTTCGGATGCCTGCGCGCCGAGGGCTTCCCCCCAGGCACGCGCGCGGATGAGTTCGTCGTCCTCCAGCCGGTTGTCCTTCGTGACGAGGAAGTTCTCCGCGTCGGCGACCCGACGACTGCCGCGATGACGCAGTGCCCGGTCGATCTGCGCCGCGGCGTTGCCGCTCAGCAGCACGGGCATGTCGGCGCGAGTGGCGAAAGCGGCGAACAGGGGCGACACGATCGTCAGCGGATCGTCGGACCAGTCTCGGATGCCGCGCCCCGGTGCCTCTGGCTCGAGCGTCAGATGCTTGCTCGCGTCATCGGCCCATTTCGCGGCTTCTTCCCGTGTGGTGGCCCGCGTCATCCCGTGCACATGCGTCGGGCCCCCGACGACCATCACGTCGGCCTCGCGGCCGTCGTCCATCCCGAGCTGATTGACATTGATCACCGTCGCCGCAGCACGCGTCGCCAGGCCGTCGCGGATCGCTTCGGCGATCGCCTTCGTGTTGCCGAACATCGATTCGTAGATCACCAGTGCCCTCATCGTCGACTCCGTTCTTCGTGGTTCACCGCCATCCTCACGGGGGCACGCGCGAAGGAATAGGGCCCTAGGTCCCGTGCACGAAGACGCGCGCGACCTTCGGCCCTGCGTGCGGCAGAGGCCTCGACGAGATCATGGCCTTCGACGGCGCTCGGATTGGAACACAGCCGCCTGCGTCCGGCGCTCCAGGCCGAGCTTGCTGAGCAGGCTCGAGACGTAGTTCTTCACGGTCTTCTCGGCCAATGACAGCCGGTCGCCGATCTGGCGATTCGTCAGGCCTTCACCGATCAGCGCGAGGATCTGCCGCTCTCGGAGGCTGAGCGAATCGAAGCGGGGGTCGCCTTCGTCGACCGACTTCATGCGCTGCGAAGCTCGGCGAGTGAGAGCGGGATCCATCAGCGACCGGCCCGCGGCGACAGCGCGTACGGCGTCGATCAGGCCGGTTCCGCGCACATCCTTCAGCACGTAGCCGGACGCGCCCGCAACCACGGCCGAAAACAGCGCCTCGTCGTCGTCGTAGCCGGTGAGGATGAGGCAGTGCACATCCGGGTGCCGTGACCGGATGTCGCGGCACAGGTCGATGCCGCTGCCGTCGGGAAGTCGCACGTCGAGCAGCGCCACATCGGGGAGGGTCGCCGCGATCCGCCCAGTCGCCTGCCCGACCGTCCCCGCTTCTCCGACGATCTCGACATCCTGTTCCGCGTCCAGGAGGTCGCCGATGCCTCGGCGGACGATCTCGTGGTCGTCGACCAGGAAGACACGGATCATCGATTCTCCTCGTCGTCCAGTTCGGGGTAGGGCACCTGCCATCGCACGCTGGTGTCGCCCGGCGCGGATTCGATGACGAGCGAACCGCCCCGGCGGGCGGCTCGCTCTTCGAGGTTGCGCAATCCGCTCCGGCGCCCGTCCGTGGGAATCCCGCGCCCGTCGTCGCGAACCGTGAGGGTGACCATTCCGTCGGCGGCCCCCAATTCCAGAGTGGCGCGGCCGGCGCCCGCGTGGCGCGACACATTGGAGAGGCACTCGCGCGCGACCGCGGTGACGTCGTCGGCCAGGTCATCGGTGACCACCAGATCGACCGGCCCGGAAAACCTGGTGGTCGGCGGTTGCGGCATTCCCACGGAGGCGTCCCGAGCGAGGTCGAGCAGGGAATGCCGGACGGACCCGTTGCGCGCGCCGGGGGAGGAGAGGGCGAAGATGACCGTTCTGATCTGCGCGATGCTCTCATCGATCCGCGCCACTGCCCCGGCCAGCTTGTCGGCTGTGGCGCCCGGGCCCGACCGCCCGATGAGACCCTGCAGCTCCAGACCGGTGCCGAACAACTGCTGGATCACGTGGTCGTGCAGGTCGCGCGCGATCCGTCCCCGGTCTTGCAGAAGAAGCATCCGCTGCTGATCCTCACGTGCCGCGGCGAGTTCCAGCGCCACGGCAGCCCGGTTCACGAAGTCGTCGGCGATCTCGAGGTCCAAAGCGCTGAACCGTTGCGCTCCGGGCTCGCGAGCGATCACGGCGACAGCGAACGTGTTTCCTCCGGCGTTCAGGGGCACGGCCAGCATCGGCCCGGCGCCGCTGTCGTCGCCGAGGGCCAGCGGATCGGCCTCAGCGGGGAGCGACTCCGGCACAGACCGGGCGCTGCGCGATTCGAAGACGGCACCGGCGACGGTATCGGCGGCATGGCGCGGGAGATCCATCACCTCGCCCCGTGGTCCGCGGGCGACGGTCACGCTGAGGTGGCCATCGACGCTTTCTTCCTCGACGAGGCAGACCCTTCCGGCTTCGGCGAGCTGGAGGAGCTGCTCGGCGAGCTCTTGGAGGCCGACCTGCCGGCTGGTCGAGAGGATCGTCGCCGATGTCTCCGCAGCGGCCGCCATCCACTTCTCCCGCGCTTGGGCCTCTGCGAAAAGGCGTGCGTTCTCGATGGCGAATCCCGCGGTGGCCGCCAAGGAGGTGATCAGCTGCTCGTCCTCCGCGGAGAAGGCGCCGCCTCGCTGATTCGTGAGGTAGAGGTTTCCGAACACGGACTCGCGCACCCGGATCGGGACGCCGAGAAAACTCTCCATCGGTGGGTGGTGCGCAGGGAACCCCGTCGATCGGGCGTCGTCGGTGATGTGCTCGAGACGGATGGCGTGCGGGTCGTCGATGAGGGCCCCGAGAAGCCCGTGCCCTTCCGGGAGATGGCCGATCTGCTCTTCGTCGCGCGGCGTCATCCCGACGTAGATGAACTGTTCGAGGCCGCCCTGCGGTGAGATGACGCCGATCGCGCCGTACTCCGCGTCGACCAGTTCGACCGCCGCCTCGACGATGCGCTTCAACACAACCGGCAACTCGATCTGTTCGACCACCGCCCGATTCGCGTGCAACAGGGCCCGTAACCGACCCTGCGTCTTCATGACGTCAGCCGCTCTCGAAACGAGATCGCTCAACGCGCGGTCCAATTCGGCGCGCGGCGCATCCGGGAATGTGAGGGGGTCGTCGCCCGCCATCGTTTCCTCCGCCTAGCGCCGGTGCGTGCGGCCACTCTACTCCGCTCGCCAGGCGGGTGCCCCGGGGGACTTTCGGCCCTGCCCACTCGGCCACCGGGCTGGGATCGTGAGAGGAGATGAAGCGCTGAATCATCGGAAGGAGCAGGCCGTGAACGGATCCATACTGGTCGGCGTCGATGGCACGACGATCGGCCGAGCCGCTCTCAGCTGGGCTCTCGACCGGGCACTCGACCGGGATCACGACGTGCGGCTGCTGCACGTCGTGGACGACGAGTGGGGGACCGTCGGGCTGAGCGCTCGACGGGAACTGCGCGCCACGGGCGAACTCACTTTGCAGGACGCGGTGGACTTCGCACGCGCGACCCAGCCGGCGGTCTGCGTGCGCGGCGAGATCATCGAGGGCGAGCCGATGATGGTTCTGGCGGAACAGTCCGAGAACGCGGAACTCGTCGTCGTAGGGACGCACAAGGCAGGATTCGTTCGAGGCCAGGTGTTCGGCTCGAGGTCTGTGCAATTGGCAGCCACCTCCCGGGCGCCCCTTGCGGTCGTTCCGCAGGTGCCCTACCGCAGCCGTCGTGGCGGCATCGCGGCAGGTGTCGACGACTCGCCGGCGTCGCGACTGGCGGTCGAATTCGCGGCGCGCGAGGCTGCGCGGATGCAGCAACATCTCACCCTCTTCCGGTGTGTCGGTGTCGCCGATCACGGCGCGATGTCGGATGCCATCATCGAGCAGGCGCTGGACGCAGCCGACCTCATCGTCGGCGCCCGGCCCCGTGCTCGGGTGATGCAGCGGCCGGCGGCCGAGGTGCTGGTCGAGGCCACCCGCTCGATGTCTCTCGTGGTGATCGGCCGGCCGGATCGCGCCGGAACGCAGGGACGCGGCCTGGGGCACGTCGGTCACGACGTGCTGATCAACCTGGCCGGGCCGGTCATCGTGGTGCCGGAGACGGCCTGACCGGGTCGCGCAACGCGCGCAGCGCGTTGAGGATGCAGACCAGATCGACTGCCTCCTGGATGCCGGCGCCGACCGCGGCGGGGATGATCCCGAACGCGGCGATGGTCATGAGCGCGACGCTCAGCACGATTCCGATCCAGATGCTCTGCAGGGCGATCCGCACACTGCCCTGACCGATCACCACCGCAGTCGCGGCCTTCGACAGGTCGTCGAGCAGGATGACGACGTCGGCCGAATCACTCGCGGCGGTCGCCCCTCGGGCGCCCATGGCGATGCCCACATCGGCGGCGGCGAGAACCGGGGCGTCGTTCACGCCGTCGCCCACCATGACGACGGGCCGATCGGTCAGCTGCGCGACGGCTTCGACCTTGTCGGCGGGCAGGCATCCGGACCGCACATCCGTGATTCCCGCCTCGGCCGCGATCGCGTGCGCGGTGGGGGCCGCGTCACCCGTGAGCATGATGATGCGGCGAACGCCTCGCCGCAGCAACTCGGCGATGGTCGAGGTGGCGTTCGCCCTCAACCCGTCGTGCGCGATGATGGCGCCGGCGAACACCTCGTCGACGGCGACGTAGATGGCGAGTTCGCCGGGGTCGAGGTCGTAGGCGGTGGCTGCCGGGGCGCGCTCCGACACGAAGGAGAGCTTTCCGACCCGCACCTCCCCGGCCGCGAATCGGGCTTCGACTCCCGCGGTGGCGACCTCACGCGCGACCTCGGTCTCTTCGAGATCCAGGTCGGCGGCGGTGGCGTCGCGGATGATCGACTCGGCCAGCACGTGACTCGAGTACTGCTCGGCCGACGCGGCAAGACGGAGGAGCTCGCGTTCGGTGAACCCGTTCTCCACCCGGATGCGGGTGATGGTCGGCCGCCCTTCGGTGAGCGTTCCCGTCTTGTCGAACACGACGCTCCGCGCGCGCGAAAGTGTTTCGAGCACGGCTCCGCCCTTCACGATGATGCCGTTCTTGGCCGCGCGGCTCATCCCCGCCATGAAGGCGATCGGCGCGGCGATGATCAACGGACACGGCGTCGCGAGCACGAGCACTTCGGCGAAGCGCACGGGGTCACCCGAAACGGCCCAAGCGACGCCGCCGATCACGAGCGCGAGCGCCGTGAACGGGAGGGCGAAACGGTCGGCTAGCCGCACCACGGGCGCGGGACGGGAGGCTGCCTCGGTGACGAGCAGCACGATGCTCTGATACTGGCTGTGCCGCGCATCCGCTGTCGCGGTCATCGTCACCGCGGCGGCCCCGTTGATCGAACCGCTGAGCACCAGGTCGCCACCGCGGTGCTCGACCGGCATGCTCTCACCGGTCAGCGACGACTCGTCGAACTCCGCGGCCACGGTCTCCTCAGCCAGCACACCGTCGACCGGCACGATCTCCGACGGCCTCACCAGGAGGTGATCTCCCGCGGCGACATCGCCGACGCCGACCTCCTCGAGTGCGCCGGAAGGCGTTATCCTGTGCGCGGATCGCGGCGCGCGGTCGATGAGTCCCTTCAGCTCGCGCTCGGCTCGCGCCTGGGCGAAGTCCTCCAGCGCTTCGCCACCGGTGAGCATGAGCACGATGATCAGCGAGGCGAGGAGTTCGCCGACTAGAACGGTCGACACGATGGCCACCACCGCCAAGACGTCGACACCGATGACACCTTGGCGCAGGCGCCGGATCATCCGCACCGACTCGAGCACAGCGATCCCCGATGCGAACACCGCGACGATCACCGCTGCGGCGAACTGCCATCCCACGAGCCACAGGACGCCGGCGACCACGCCGACGCCGACCGTGGCGACGACGAGCGGATAGCGGATTCGTTTCACCGGGGACAGGTCAGTCGCGAGCACATCGAGCACCTCCGTGGAGTCGAACAGGGTCTGCTCTCAGGATCGGCCCTTCGGGCAGGGCGACGGCAGTGCCATTGGTCCCGTCGCCACGGGACCTTCGGCACTGCCGCGGCCGCGCGGTGCGTTCTAGCGTCGACGTGTCGGACCAGCGGCCACGAGCGGAGCACACCATGACGATGACGGAATCACCGGAGCACACCACCGACGCCCGCATCCAGCAGCAGGCGGTGCGCTCGGAGGTGCAATGGACCCCCGAGCTCGAGGACACCGCGATCGGCGTCTCCGGCGTCACCACGGCCGTCGATGAGATCACGGTCGCCGAATGGGCGTATCAGCGCAAGGCAGCTCAGCGCTCTGTGCAGATGCTCCCGATGGTGCGCGGAGTCGTCAACCAGCTGGTGGCGCACGACGACATCAGGGTTGTTGGTTGAGATGGCGGCTCTGGTCATCTACGAGTCGCTGTTCGGCGCCACCCATGAGGTGGCGGAGGAGATCGCGGCCGGGCTCCGACAGAACATGCGTGCCACCGTGATCTCACTGCACGACCTCGATCCGGATCAGTTGCCGCAGAGCGAGCTCATCGTGCTCGGTGCTCCCACCCACACCCACGGACTGAGCACACCGGCCAGCCGTGAGAACGCCGCTCTGCTCGGTCTCGACGGCTACTCGGGCCTTCAGCTCGAGCACGATCACGCCCCGATCGGCATGGCCGAGTGGCTCGAAGGTGCCGAGTTCCCGGCAGATACCGCGTTCGCCGTCTTCGACACGCGCATCCGGGGGCCGCGTCTGCTTGTCGGATCGGCCGCACACCACCTGGAGAGTGTCCTGCGCGAGAGCGGAATCGAACTGCTCACCCCGCCCCAGAGCTTCTACGTCATGGACAACCATCGTCTCGAGCCGGGGGAGCGCGAACGTGCGCGCTCGTGGGGCACCGGGATCGAGCTGGAACAGCCGAACCCCTTCGACGGGGTTCTCGATCCCGCACCTGCGACGCCCGCGAGCATCGTGGTCGGGCACGATGGATCGGCGCAGGCGGATGACGCGCTGGTGACTGCTTTGGAACTCGCCACCGCATTGTCGGCGCCGCTCGTGATCGTACGCGCGTGGTCGATCGACACCGCACCCCGAGGGGCCCTGTTCCACGACGGTTTCGCGTCACCCTTCTCGGAGGTCGACGCGCGCGTGCGCGACCTGCTGATCGAGGAGACGCAGTCGATTCGGGAACGTCATCCTGGCGTGGCCGTGGAGTACCAGGGCGTGCTCGGGCAACCCGCGGAGGTGCTGATCGAGGTGTCACGCAACGCGCGGATGCTCGTCGTCGGGTCTCGCGGACGCGGCGGTTTCGCCTCCCTGATGCTCGGATCGGTCAGCGAGCAGTGCGTGAGGCACGCCACCTGCCCGGTGCTGGTCGTGCGTCCGCCAGGACGAGACCTCGATCACGAAGGATCCTGACGGCCTATCCGAGCGCCAAGTCGTCGAGCGCTTCGTCGACCCGGTCGAATCCGTGCCGGGTGACGGGGCTGACGCTGCGGCGCAACCGACGCGACGTCAGCCCGGGTCATGAGCGCACGACGATGGTCGGCGCGTGCAGGTCGCGCAGCGCGGCGTGACTCACCGACCCGAGCTGCAACCGGCGCACCCCGCGGGTGCTGTGATTTCCGATCACCAGCTCGGTGGCGCCTCGCGCCGCTTCGCTCACCGCGATGGCAGGAGCTTCGCTGATGAGGGATTCGCGGATGGCCAGACCGGAGATCTGGCTCGCCGCGGCGACGGCGTCGCGCAGGATGCCGTGACGCATGTCTTCGAGAGTGTCTTCGAAGCCGAGGTCGGGTACGAACACGTCCTGCCACTCGGGAGGGGGAGCCCAGGCGTGCACGAGTCGGAGTTCCTCGCGCAACCGTTGGGCTTCGTCGATGGCCACGTCGAGCACTGCCGAACCTTCGGCCGCTCCGTCGATACCGACCACGACGCCGGAGCGCACTCCGATGAACACGTTGCTCGGCACGACGGCCATCGTTCCCGGGGTGCGTGCTCCGGCAACCCGGGTCGCCACCGACCAGCCGAACGGGGTGCGTCTTTCCGAACGGGGAGTCCCGCCCACGACGAGCAGAGTGCCGGGTACGGAGAGGCGGATCAGTTCGTCGACGACGGCGCCCCGGATGGCCTCGGTGTCGATCCGGGCGTTCGGATAGCGTGCACGCATCCGTTCGGCGGCGTCGATGAGGTGCACCCGCACCTGGGACTCCACCGATGTCGGGCTGAGGTAGTCGCTGCCGGTCTCCTGGCCGGGCACGATGCTCACCACCCGGACGGGTGTGTCGCCGGCTCGTTTCACGGCCCAGTCGAGCGCGGTTGCCGCGGATTCGGATTCGTTCCATCCGACGACGATCCCGTCGAACATGCGGTCACCTGCTTTCTGTCGTGGTGCGGAGCCCCTTCGCGGGGCGCACAATTGAGGGGGTGATGCCGAGCAGGGCCAGCACGAGCACGAGTTCGGCGATCCCGACGGCGAAGTAGGCCGTCTGTAGCCACGAGTACTCGCGGATGACCGCGATCTCGACGAAGATCCAGATGATCATGCCGAAGCCGGCGATCGCGGTGACCACGATCCCGGCCCGTGGACGCAGCAGAAGGGTCACGGCGCCGGCGAGCTGCGTGCCTCCGACGATGACGCCGAGAACGAGACCGGGCATGAGGAAGGAGGTGAACGCACTGCCCTCCAGATAGTCCGCGGGCACGCCACCTCCACCGAAGAAGATCGCCACCACGGCTCCGCCGAAGGACGAGATCGCCCCGAAGAGGAGGATGCCCACCAGCACGCGGCGGGTGAGGGTGTCGCTGATCATCGCTTTGCTCCTGTTCCTGTCAGGTGAGTTCGGTCAGGGAACCACGACAGCTCGGCCGCGGATCGTGCCGTCGTGCAGCCGGCGGTAGGCCTCGGGCGCATCATCGAGTCCGAACCGCTCGACGTGCACCGACAGACGCCCCGTTCGGGCGAGGTCGAGCACCTCGATCAGTTCGGCGCGAGTGCCCCAGCAGGGCGCGCGCACGGATGCGCCGAACGGTGTCGAGAAGAATCCGGTGGGCAGCAGACCGCCACCGATTCCGACGATCTGGATGTCGCCATCCGTCGCGACCACGGTGCGGGCGAGGTCGAGGGTGCCGGTCGCGCCGACGAAGTCGAAGACCGCGTCCGCCCCGCGCCCTGAGGTGAGGGAACGGATGCGTTCTGCAGCGTCGCCGTCGGACACCAGCACGTGATGGGCGCCGACCTCGGTGGCGAGCGCCAGCTTCTCCGGGTCGGTGTCGAGGGCGATCACCGTTGTTGCCGTGATGGCGCGGAGGATCTGCACGGCGACGTGTCCGAGGCCGCCGACGCCGATCACCACGGCGGTTGATCCGGGTCGCAGTTTGCCGAGGCTCGACACGATCGCGTGATAGGGGGTGAGGCCGGCGTCGGTGAGGGAGACGCTCTCCACCGGGTCGAGATCGCCTAGCGGCACGAGGTGCCGGGCGTCGTCGACGATGAGGTATTCCGCCATCGCCCCGGGTGCCCCGAGCCCTGGCGGGGCGATGCCGAGCGCCGCGGCGTTGCGGCAGTAGTTCTCGCGACCCTGCGCACACTCGTGGCAGCGGCCACAACCCCATGGGCCGTAGACGGCCACCGAGTCGCCCACGGCCACTCCGGCGACACCCGCACCCAGCTTGTCGACGACCCCGGCGCCTTCGTGACCGAGAGTCAGAGGCAGCCCGTAGACGTACTGGTCCTCCGGAAGGCTCATCACGAACGCGTCGGAATGGCAGAGTCCGGCGGCCGTGACCTTGAGACGCACTTGACCCGGACCGGGTTCGGGAGTGTCGATCTCGACGACCTCGGGCGGCGACCCGATCGTGCGGTACTGCAGCGCCCTCATTGCTGCGGTCCACTCTCTTCGGCGGCCTGGTCGTGCACGACCAGAACCGGGCAGTGCGAGTGCTCGGCGCACTGGGCGCTGACAGACCCGAGCAGCAGGCCGGCGAAACCACCGTGTCCACGGCTTCCCACCACCAGCAGGTCGGCGGACTCGCTTTCGTCGATCAGCACGAGCGCCGCTGAGCCCTCGCGGGTGGTGGCGGTGAACCAGTCGGGTCGGGATGACCCGAAGACCGCTGCGGCGACCTGGTCCACGATCTGTTCGGCATCCCTGTCGGGATAGTAGAAGGCCGGCAGCGGGGTGTAGGAGATCGGGTAGCTCCAAACGCAGATGGCGTCGACCCGCGACCCGAACTTCTCCGCGATCCCCACCGCGCGGCGCAATGCCTCGATCGAGGCCTCCGATCCGTCGACCCCGACCACGATGCGGTCGTATCCGGTCGAGCTGCGGGCGGTGCTGTCTTGGTCGGTCATGCTCGTGTCTCCATTCGAATCACAGCGTGGTGCACGTCGTACTTCGACACTAAGAAGACCGTGACCGCCCAATTAGAGCCGAAGGTCCCGTCACGGTGTCGGATGCCGGGGTCGGGGAGTGCGTCGGAGGGCCGAAGGTCCCGCCGACCGAGCGCCCTGCGAGCCGGGACCTTCGGCCCTACTCGCTCGGCGGCTGGAAGCGCATCCTTGCGGTGTCGGTGCGTCATCCCGACCTCACCGGAACCGAGCAGAACGGACCGACGGACGATGATCGACAACCCGTATTTCCTGCAGTCTCGGCGGGAGGCGGCCCCCGGCACCGCCGAAGCACTCGACGAGGCCGGATGTTGGGAACTTCTCGGTTCGAACGAGATCGGCCGGCTCGCCGTCGTCGATGACCGGGGAGCGGACATCTTCCCGATCAATTACCTCGTGAAGGACGAAGCCATCTTCTTCCGCAGCGCTCCGGGAACGAAGATCGTGAGTCTCACGGAGCACCCGGGGGTCGCACTCGAGGCCGATGGCACGGCCGACCGCAAGCGATGGAGCGTCGTCGTGCGGGGTGAGGCCCGTCGACTCGACTACGACTCGGAGATCGAGGCCTCGGGCGTGCGGAACCTTCCGACCATGACCGACTCTGAGAAATGGAACTACTTCGGGATCACGCCCCGCACCGTGACCGGCATCCGATTCCGCGCCGTTCCACGCACGAGTACGCCCGCTGAGAAGGGCGAGGACTGATGGCCACCGACGGCCGCGGACGGGTGATCGTGCGCGAGGGCTCCTGGGGGTTCGTCTTCCTGATCGCCTATGTGGGAGCCGCGATCTACTTCATCTCCGTGTCGGACGGCTCGTTCTGGGGAGTCATTCTGGGGCTCCTCCAGGCGATCGTCTGGCCGGCCTATGTCGTGTTCCATGTGCTGGAAGCGATCGGAGCCTGACCGCAGTCCGCGGCGACGAGAGCGCGCTATGCCTTCATCGGTGAAGGTGGCCCAGCGGATAGCGGGAGGGTGCACACGACCACTCCGCCGGGCGCGGAGCTGTCGATCGTGACCGTGCCTCCGTGTCGTCGGGTCAGTCGACCGGGGCGGGCAGGATCTCGGCGAGCAGTCGTTCGATCCGAGCTTTGATGTCGTCTCTGATGGGGCGCACGGCTTCGATTCCCTGGCCGGCCGGGTCGTCGAGCTCCCAGTCCTCGTAGCGCTTGCCGGGGAAGATCGGGCAGGTGTCTCCGCAGCCCATCGTGATCACCACGTCCGACTCCTTCACGGCCTCTGTGGTGAGGATCTTCGGTGTGTTGCCCGCGATGTCGATGCCCTCCTCGGCCATCGCCTGCACCGCGACCGGGTTGACCCGGTCGGTCGGCTCCGACCCGGCCGACAAGACCTCGACTCGGCCGTCGGAGAGGGCGGCCAGGTAACCGGCGGCCATTTGCGAACGGCCGGCATTGTGCACGCAGACGAACAGGACGGTTGGCTTCTCAGACATCAATTCCTCGGGGTCAGATCGATGAGCGTCGATGTTCAGTATGCCTCCTGCTGGTCGCCGATGGCCGACAGCAGTGACCTCATAGGGCCGGGTCGACCGTCTCCGCGTCTTCGGGGAGCGGCGCCGGAGCCGTGCGGTCGGAGGTGGCCGCGACCGTGATGACCGCGCCGACCGCAGCGAACGCGAAAGCGATCACGGCGATCCACGCCGTCACGATCTCGAGTGTTCCGTCATCCGGTCGGCGGAGCACCGACGTCACGATCGCCGGTCCGCCGAACGCCAGCACCACGTCGAAGAGGAACAGTCCGGCGCCCACCAGGTAGGCGATGCGGAGCGCGAGCACGAGATGGGCCAGACGGGCTGTCACCCCTCCACGGTAGTGCGTGCGGCACGCGCCGAGCGAGCGTCGCGGATGAGGAGCACCGCGGCACCGGCCGTGACCGCCAGCAGTGCCGCACCGAGGAAGACCCAGGAGAATCCGGCGGTCAGTGCCTCCGCCTCCGCGACGCCGGCGTGCACCAGGCTCTCGGTGCGGGTGGCCGCCAGGGTCGAGAGCAGAGCGAGGCCGACCGCGCTGCCGATCTGCTGACTGGTGTTCACGAGACCCCCGGCGAGCCCGGCATCCGAAGGCCGCACTCCATGCACGGCGAGCTGGGTCGCCGAGACGAAGGCGCCGCCGAGACCGATGCCGAGGAGCACGGTGGGGCCGAGCAGATCGACGAGGAAGACCGCGGATGCGGGCGCGGCGGCCAGCCAGACCAGCCCTCCTGCCACGACGAAGAGCGAACCGACCAGCGTGGCCCGGGTTCCGATCCGCCCGATCACGGCCGGCGCGACACCGGCGACGACCACCAGCGCGCCGGCGAGTGGCAGCTGACTGAGGCCGGCGGTGAGGGCGTCGTAGTGCAGCACGGCCTGGGTGTAGACGGAGAACGCGAAGAACAGGGCCGTCATCGCCGCTCCCATCAGGAGGATCGCGACGTTTCCGGCGGTCACCGAACGATTCGCGAAGATCGAGAACGACACCAGCGGGGCGGGGGAGCGGCGTTCGATCAGCACGAAGCCGACGATCAGAGCCAGGGCAGAGCCGACGAGGGCGAGGGTGAGCGGATGCGCGAGACCGAGCTGTTCGAACGACGTGAGAGCAGCGACCAGCGCCACCAGTCCACCCGTGATGGTGGCCGCGCCCGGGTAGTCGAGGCGACCGCCGCCCGATTCGGGGTCGCGGGTCACCAGACGCGGCACGAACAGGAGCACGGCCAGGCCGATTGGCACGTTCACGAAGAACACGGCCTGCCAGCCGAATGCGGCCGTGAGCACGCCGCCGAGCAGCACGCCCGCCGCGCTTCCGATCCCGGCGACGGCTCCCCAGATGCCGAGCGCTTTCGCGCGATCGCGGGCGAGCGGGAAGAGGTGGGTGACGAGGGCGAGTGATGCGGGAGCCAGGAGAGCCGCGGATGCCCCTTGAAGTGCGCGAGCCATGAACAGCATCTCGCCCGACACCGCGAACCCGGCGAGAGCGGATGCGCCGACGAAGCCCGCAGACCCGATGAGGAACAGCCGGCGGTGCCCGTAGCGGTCGGCGAGCCGGCCCCCGAGCAGCAGCAGGCCGCCGAACGGCAGCACGTACGCGGTGATCACCCAGCTGAGAGCAGCGGTGTCGAGTGCGAGCTGGCCGCCGAGTGAGGGGAGCGCGATGTTGACGATCGAAGCGTCGAGCACCACGAGGAACTGCGCGAGGGCGAGCACGCTCAGGGCGAGCCAGCGGCGCCGGCTCCGGGTGGGCGCTCCAGGAGCACCAATCTTGGTCGGTGCGGGTGTGGATGTCGCGGTCATGTCGTGTCCTTCGTTCAGTGAGTGACTTGTCAGTCACTCCTATGGGGAAAAGGCCGCGCAACCGGTGGTGCTCCGCGGCGGTGGCGGTGGGTCAGGGGTGGCGGATGCCGCGGTTGAGGATCGCTGCCCAGGCCGAGTCGTCGTTCTCGATGCCGGTGGTCACGATGAGGTGGCAGAGTTGGCCGAAGGCGATGAACTGCTGCACCTCGTCGTCGCTCGCGCCCGATCGGGTCTTCGCGAAGAGTGTGACCTTCGCCAGCCCTCGGCGGAGCGAGGCGCCGATCTCCGGCACCTCGGCCGCCGATTGGGCGTGCACCTGCAGCATCAGGAGTCGCCGGTCGGCGATCAGCTCGGCGTACGCCCCGCCCATCGCATCCAGTACACCGCCGGGAGTCGGGGTGGCGGCGGCCGCGGCGCCCTCCTCGAGGGCGACGACGATCTGGTCGAAGCACTGTTCGAGGGCGGCGACGAAGAGCGGCTCCTTGCCGGGAAAGAGTTTGAACACGTAGGCGGGGGAGATGGCCGCGCGCTGGGCTATCGCCGCCACCGTCGTCGCCCAGTAGCCGGTGAGAGCGAACTCGCTGAGGGCGGCCGAGACGACCGTGGTGCGGCGCGCGTCGGCGGTGGAGAGGACGGAGGATCGGGGTGCCATGTGAGTGACTGTACACTCACTCTTCGTGAGGCACAAGCTCCGGGTGGCCGAGAACGCGCGCCGACCGAGCGTGGCGGCGGGCTACGTAGAGATGTTCTCGGCACTACGTAATCGGAGTCAGGATCCCGAATTCGACCGCGAAAAGTGAGTAAAACCTACTCAGGCCGTCTCGACCGGACGGCACCACTCTCGCCCCGAGATGCCGCGACTTTTCGTCGTGGCGTGAAGAGAAAGTCACCGATCATGACACCGTCCAAGAACGCCCCCCAGCTCCCCGGTGGCCATCGACTGCGCGGTCGCGACCGCGTGTTCAAACAGGCGCTGCTCGCCATCCAGCGCGCTGACGCGCCCTCCTTCGTGCTGGTCGGTGGTGCGCCCGGTGTCGGGCGCACCACCCTCCTCGACGCCCTGGTCGAGGCGATCGACTGCGATCGCATCGTTCACCGGGTGCGTGGCAACGCCGACCTCAGTACCGTGCCGCTCGGTGCTCTGGCCCCGGTGATGGCCGCGCTGCCGGTGGAGGGCGACGACTCCGCGATCGTCGAGTTCCATCGCGCGATCAACCGTCAGGGGGTGGTGCTGGTCGTCGACGACGCGGAGCTGCTCGATGCAACGAGCCTCGGTGTGCTCGAGCAGGTCGCCCAGGCGGGCAGGGCCACGCTGCTCGTGGCGCGGGCCGCGAAGGTGGTCGCCGACGGATCGGGCGCCGTCACCGCCGGCCTGACCCGGCACGCGACCATCACCATCGAGCTCCCCGCGCTCGGCCAGGCCGACGCGTCGGCGATCGTGAAAGACCGCCTCGGCCCGAGCATCGGAGCGGCCGCGGCGGAAGAGATGGTCCGGCTCGCCTCGGGCAGCACACGGACCCTCTCCGAGCTGATCGAGGCATCCGTCGGCGCCTGCGACCTCAGCGACGACATGGGCGCCTGGCGTGAGAACTGGCCCTATGTCTCCGAAGGCCTCATCGCTTCGCTGCCCGCGAATCCTCTGGCGACCGCTCCGCTGGTGCTCGACGTGTTGATCGTGCTGGCCGTCGCCGGCGAGCTGCCGGTCGAGCAAGCGGGAACCTCGGGCGTGTCCGAGACCGGTGCGCAGCAGGCGGAAGCCGCGGGACTGGTGACCACTCGTTCGCGCGACGGACGCATCTGGGTCGAGCTCGCGCATCCGCTCTACCGCCCGGTGCTGCTCTCGACCGTGTCGGAGCTCGCGAGAGCCGGCTTCTGCGCGGCGGGGGTCGACATGCTCGACGGCTACTCCGACCACCGGGTGCGACGTGCTCTGCTGCAGCTCGCCGCGGGATACCCGGTCGCTCCCCAGCTGCTGATCGACCTGGCGCACCGCGAACTGAGCGAGCGTCGCTATGCGACCGCGATCACGCTCGGGGAGCACGCGGCCGGATCAGCGGGCGCGGATGCCGCGTTGCGAGCCGCGGGGGAGTACGTCGAAGCGCAAGCGCTGTCGCAGATCGGGCGGTCGCGGGAGGCGTCCGAGCATTTCGCCTCGGCCTGGGCCGCCCTGAACAGTGTGGGCGCCGATGCCGACCGGCCGTTCATCGCCGCCCTCGCACAGGCGGAGGGCAACCATCTCGCCTTTCGTGAGTTGCGGCCCGACGTCGCGGTCTCGCGGGTCGAATCGATCCTGCACCGCCTCGACGATCGCGATCGCGCCCTCGTCGAATCCGATCTGGCGAAGTGGCGGCTGATGTCGGGGCAGGGGATTCCGCTCGGAGTCGAGCAGCTGGCGCTGCTCGGGCCGGTCGAGACACCCGGCGACCTCAACCTGCTGATCATGACCGCGACACTGCAGACCATGGGTGGCAACCTCACGCTCGCCGGTGAGGCGGTGACTCGCGGCCTCGCCGAGTGCGACCGTTTTCGCCAGGTGCTGCCGAACGCCCGCGACCTGCTCGAACTCTCCGAGGTGCTCGTGCTCTCGTTCACCAGTCGGTTCACGGATGCGCGCACCGCGGCGCGCCGCAACCTCGCCCGGGCCGAGAAGAGCAATCCGAGCGCTCGCGGAATCTGGAAGTTCGTGCTCGCGATCATCGAGTTGCATGCCGGTTCGCCCGCGCGAGCCTGGAAGCTGATCACCGAGGGGCGGCGCGATCTGGTCTGGCGCGACATCGCCGGCCTGCTCCCGACCGCCGACGCGCTCTCCGCCGCGGTGGCCGCGCGCACCGGACGCTTCGCCATCGCGCGGAGCTGGCTCGACCAGCTGACTTCGGCCGAAGTCGTCGATCCGAAGGTCGAGCTGTACGCCTGCCTGGCGCGGGCGTGGGTGTCAGCTGCATCAGGGCGGCCCGGGTTCGCCATCCGGAGCCTGGGGCCGGCCCTCCACAAGGCCGTCGACGGCGGCCATCTCTATCTGGCGGCGCTCGTGGCCTACGAGGCGGTGCGGATCGAGCCGGTCGTCGGCGCCACCGTGATGCTGCCGCACCTGCTCGCTGCACGGCACGCGTTCCCGCTCGCGGAGTCGCACGCCCGAGCCGTGATCGCGCGCTACGACGTGCTGCCGATCGCGAAGGAGCTCGCGGAGGCGGGATTGCTCGGTCCGGCCATCGACGCCGCTCGCTGGGCGGCGGATCATTGCAACGGCGACCTGGTGCGGGCGTCATCAGCCCATCGGCTCGCCGATTCGTGGACGGTGCGGGCCGGCGTCTCGATGGCGAACCGGCGCGCGGAGCAACCACGCGTCACTCCGCTCACCGATCGCGAATGGCAGCTGGCGTGCGGAGCGGCTGCCCACCGCACGAGCGCGGAGCTGGCCGCGGAGTTCGGGATTTCTGTGCGCACGGTCGACAACCACCTTGCACGCATCTACAAGAAGCTCGGGATCACCGGGCGCCGCGAACTCTCGGCGGAGCTGAGCGAGCTCCAGCTCGACGGTGCCTACGAGGGATACGGCGCGGAACGACCCACCTCGGGAAACAGGTAGAAAGTACTCACGGTGGGGGAGGCCATCCATGACTGACAATTGCTCATGGCGTAAGCCAGATCATCCGCAACGTGAGCGCAGTACTTTGGGCCCGAGGTCCACTCGTCAGTTCCTCGCCGGCAGCGCGCACGTGATGGTCACGGAACAGGGGCGGCCTTCGGGTGGTCGCTCCTGTTCCAATTCTCGTCGGCTCGCCGGTTCCCGTTCGAGTCGAGTCGCTGGGCTACTGTGACAGGTATGACGCAACGGGTCGACACGCTCCTCATCTTCGGCGCCAGCGGAGATCTCACCGCACGCCTCCTCCTTCCCGGACTCGGGCAACTGCTCTCCGATCAGCCCGACCGGCGGCTCGAACTGATCGGCGCCGGCAGCGCCGACTGGAGCGACGAGGAGTGGCGGAAAGTCGTCACCAGCTCATTCGGCGAGGTGAAGGCATCCGGTGCCGGCGTCGAAGCGCTTCTCGCCGCCACCCGCTACGTCAAGGCCGACGTGACGGATGCCGCCGACCTCGCGAAGGTGCTCGGCATGGCCGACGGCACCCCCGCCATCTACTTCGCACTGCCGCCGGCCGTGGCCGCAGAAGTGGTGGTGACGCTGCAGAAGGTCGAGTTCCCGCCCGGACTGACCCTCGCACTCGAGAAGCCCTTCGGCATGGACGTGGCGACCGCTGAGGCGCTGAACGCCGAACTCGCGAAGCTCGTTCCCGAGAATCAGATCCACCGGGTCGATCACTTCCTCGGCCGCTCGACGGTGTTCAACATCCTCGGCCTGCGCTTCGCGAACCGCATCTTCGAACCGGTCTGGAACTCGGAGCACATCGCCGAGGTCGCGATCGTCTACGACGAGCAGCTGGGGCTCGAGGGTCGTGCCGGTTACTACGACAAGGCCGGTGCGCTGATCGACATGATCCAGAGTCACCTGCTGCAGGTGATGGCGGTGCTCGCGATGGAGCCACCCTCCACCCTCGGCCAAGACGACCTGCGCGACTCCAAAGAGCTCGTGCTGCGCGCCACCCGTCTCTGGGGCGACGACCCCGACGCCTCCAGTCGCCGCGCCCGCTACACCTCCGGCAGCATCGACGGGCGCGAGATGCCGAGCTACGCCGCCGAGAACGGCGTCGACCCGGCACGCGAGACCGAGACGCTCGCCGAGGTGACGCTCGAGATCTCCACCTGGCGCTGGAAGGGCGTGCCGATCACGTTGCGCTCCGGCAAGGCCATCGGCCAACGCCGGCGCGAGATCGTGGTGACGTTCAAGCCCGCGCAACAACTCCCGGTGGGGCTCACCGGGGCGAACTCGCCTACGGTGCTGCGCATCTTCCTGGCTCCGGATGCGATGTCGCTCGAACTCGACATCAACGGTCCGGGCGACCCCTACGAGCTCGAGCGCGTGAGCCTCGACGCCACGTTCGGCGACGGGCAGCTCCTGGCCTACCGCGAAGTCCTCGCGGGCATCCTCGACGGCGACCCGACGCTCAGCGTGCGCGGCGATTCCGCGGTGGAGGGCTGGCGCATCCTGGCCCCCGTGATCGCCGCCTGGCGGTCGAACGAGGTGCCGCTCGAGGAATACGCGGCGGGCACCGAGGGCCCGGATGCCTGGAAGCCGGTGGGCTGAGCGGACTGTTGTGCCGCGGTCGGCTGAGCAGACTGCTGTGCCGCGGCCGGCTGAGCGGACTCAGATCGCGATGGTGCGGGTCTCCATCTGACGCTGGGCGACCGCTTCGGTGACGGCGTTGTGGTGAGCGACGAGGGAGCGGAGCGCGTCGTCGTCGCGAGGGTCGGGCCCGTCGATCATCGGAGCCGCACCGATGGCGACACCGGCGGCGACGGTCGGGTAGGCCGGAATCAGGGGCGCGACCGGGGCGAGTGCGACGACCGCAGCGGCGGGCGCGACCGGTGCGCGCCCGGTCGCCGAGGCGACGGCGCGGGCCAGCTGACGGGGCACCGGCACCGACTCGACGGGGGTGAGCGGCGCGATGATGCCGTGCCCGTTGGACTTCATGCTGATGCCGTGTTCGGCGAGGTTTGCCACGATGTCGTGCGCGACCGACTTGGCCAGGGCCGTGTGGAAGATGTCATCGGTGTCGGAGGCGCTCCGCCGAGTGATCGCGAACGATCCGAGCGGCCCGAAGTTCTCCATCAGAGTCTGGCTGACGAGCTCGTACTGTCGCTCCTGGCTGACCGTGCTCTCCCGTGCCGCTTTCGCACGTCGTCTCCAGCCGATCATCGCAACTCCCTCCGCAACCCCGTCGTGTGAACAGTGTGCGTGCTGGAGGTTGAGCGCAGCCAATCGACACGCCGGATTGGCTTATCCAATGGGCTGATAAGGGTGTAAATTCACCCAACCGCGGATCCATCCGCTGCGACCGCGGCGCGGGAAGGGACCCATGTCCATCGAACGAACCTGGATCGCGTTCGCGATCGCCACCGTGCTCGCTCTGCTGGTCGCCATCGCCGTGACCGCGATCATCGCCCTCATAGTGCGACTCATCGGCCGCAAGAAACGCTGGCCCGACCTGCTGGTGCGTCGGGCGCGCATCCCGTTCCGAATCGTTCTGGTGGTGCTGCTCCTGTGGAGCGGGGTGGCCATGACCTTGCCGGCCACGGAATGGCTGCCCGCCGTGAACCAGGTCTTCCTGATTCTGGCGATCGCCGCCGGCGCCTGGCTGCTCTGCGGTCTGGCACTGTTCGCTGAGGACATCGCGCTCGCCCGCTACCGCATCGACCGGCCCAACAACCGGCTCGCGCGACGGGCGCGAACGCAAGTGCTGATCCTGCGACGGCTCACGATGGTCGCGGTGATCGTGCTCGCCATCGGCGCCATCCTGCTCACCTTCCCAGGCGCGGAGGCGGTGGGCGCCAGCGTGCTCGCGTCGGCGGGCATCGTCTCGATCATCGCCGGCCTCGCTGCCCAATCGACGCTCGCGAACGTGTTCGCCGGCATCCAGATCGCGTTCAGCGACGCCATCCGTGTCGACGACGTGGTGATCGTCGAGACGGAGTGGGGGCGGATCGAGGAGATCACCCTCACCTACGTGGTGGTGCACATCTGGGACGACCGGCGGATGGTGCTGCCGAGCACCTACTTCACGTCGCAACCGTTCCAGAACTGGACCAGGCGCAACTCCGAATTGCTCGGCTCGGTCGAGTTCGACCTCGACTGGCGCGTGACACCGGGGGAGATGCGTGCGGAGCTCGCGCGCATCCTCGCCGCCACCGAACTGTGGGACGAGCGGGTCTCCGTGCTGCAGGTGACCGATGCGACCGGCGGGTTCGTGCGCGTGCGCATCCTCGTCACCGCCATCGACGCGCCCACCCTGTTCGACCTGCGCTGCTTGGTGCGGGAGGAGATGATCTCGTGGCTCTACCGCTCGAGCCCGCAGTCCATCCCTCGCACCCGCGTGCGGGTTATGGAGGAGGAGAAGGACGTGTCGCATCGGCCTCGACCGGGGGAGCCGGATGCGACGGGCTTGTTCCACGGAGATCGCGACGCCGACACGCGGGCGAGCTTGTTCACCGGGCCGATCGAGACGCGCTGAACGACGCGCGGGTCAGGCGGTGGGTGGCGACTTGGGCTTGCGTGGCGCGCGGGGCGGCACCGCAGCCGCGTTGTCGGGCAGCGGAGTCGTGGGCGATGTGGAATCGGACGCTGCCGAATACGGCTCCGGCTCTCGCTCCGGCTCGCGCGCGGCATCCGACGTTCCCTCGTATGCGGGCGGTGCCCCCATCGGCAGCCCGGGCTCGGCGACCGGGCGGATCGGCCAGGTGAAATGGCCGGGCTCGCCGTTCTTCACGAGGTAGACCTGCGCCGCGCGGGTGCCGAACCAGAGGAAGCGCACGAGGAGGAACAGCACCCCGAGCACCGCCAAGAACACGATGGCGGCGGCCACGACCGAGACCACGCTCGTCAGGATGCCGAACAGGATCGACAGCAGACCGCCCCCGGAGTGGAACACCTCAGGAATCCTCGAGCTCGCGCGCGTCTTCGTCTTGCTGCATGACACTGCCGATGGCCAGGGCGACCGTGATGGCCCAGCTGATCCACATCAGGATGAGCCGCCAATCGCGTGGACCCTTGCGTGTGGTCTGGATGGCGGAGAACGCGCCGATTGCCGCGCCGATGATGCTGCTGTTCAGGATGTACTTACGCACACTGTCCCCGTCCTCTTGCGTTGTTGCCCCTACGCTACCGCTCACCGGCGCATCGGCCACCCGCCCTGATAGACTCGGGGCTGGAATTCCGGGCTGTATTCATTCCCCTCCATCCGCGGCCCGGCTCAGCCGAACGGACTCATGCCCAGCACAGACAGCCCATCCACGCCGCAGTTCGGCGAGTTCCCCTTCGTCGTCGTCTCGAACCGGCTCCCGGTCGACCGAGTCATCGATGCCGAGGGGAACTCGACCTTTCGCACCTCGCCCGGGGGGCTGGTCACCGCGCTCGAACCCGTGATGCGCGAGGCCGACGGGGCGTGGATCGGCTGGACGGGCACCGCCGACGACGAAGCCGAACCGTTCGAGAACGACGGCATCCACCTCATCCCGGTGGCACTCTCCGACGAGGAGATCGAGCTCTACTACGAGGGCTTCTCGAACGACACGCTCTGGCCGCTCTACCACGACGTCATCGCCCCGCCGGCCTATCACCGGGAATGGTGGGAGAGCTACGTCATCGTCAACCAGCGCTTCGCCGACCGCGCCGCCGAGGTCTCGGCCGAGGGTGGCACAGTCTGGGTGCAGGACTACCAGCTGCAGCTGGTGCCGCGGATGCTGCGCAACCAACGCCCCGACCTCACGATCGGTTTCTTCAATCACATTCCATTCCCGGCATACGGCATCTATTCGCAGTTGCCGTGGCGCACGCAGATCATCGAAGGACTGCTCGGCGCCGATGTCATCGGATTCCAGCGCACCGCAGACGCCGGCAACTTCTCCCGCGCCGTGCGGCGCCTGCTCGGCTACCAGTCGAAGGGCACGGTGATCGACGTTCCGGTCGAAGCCGAATCCGAGGTGGCGAGTGCGAAGCACCGCATCTCGACGGTTCGTGACGACAAGCTCGTGCGCACCGTGGTGGCGAAGGCCTTCCCGATCTCGATCGATGCCGCCAGCTACGAAGACCTCGCCCATCGGCCCGACATCCAGGCCCGCGCGGTCGAGATCCGCAACGGGCTCGGCAATCCGGATGTCGTGATGCTCGGCGTCGACCGGCTCGACTACACCAAGGGCATCGGGCACCGGCTCAAGGCGTTCGGCGAACTCCTCGCCGACGGCGACCTCGATGTCGAGGAGGTCACCCTCGTGCAGGTGGCGAGCCCGAGCCGCGAGCGGGTGCGCACCTACCAGAAGCTCCGCGACGAGATCGAACTCACGGTCGGCCGCATCAACGGCGACTACTCCACCATCAGTCACACCGCCATCAGCTACCTGCACCACGGCTACCCGCGCGAGGAGATGGTGGCCCTCTACCTCGCCGCCGACGTGATGCTCGTCACCGCGCTCCGCGACGGCATGAACCTCGTGGCCAAGGAATACGTGGCGACCCGCTTCGACAACGACGGCGTGCTGGTGCTCAGCGAATTCGCGGGAGCCTCCGACGAGCTGCGCACCGCCCTGCGGGTCAATCCGCACGACATCGAGGGGCTGAAGGAAGCGATTCTCCAAGCCAAGCAGATGCCGAAGAGCGAGCGGGCGAGAAGGATGCGCGCCATGCGAAAACGCGTGCAGGAGAACGACGTCGCGCGCTGGTCGTCGTCGTTCCTCGCCGCCCTCGCCACGCCGTCGCACGACCTGGCGTTGCCCAAGGCGAATGCCCGGCAGGGTCAGCGGAGCCCCCGTGAGGAGCGCGACGCGCAAGCCGTCACCCGAGCTGAAGCCCGGGCCGAGGAACGCGCGACGGAGGAAGCCCGATGAGCATCACCACGCCGAACCCGACCGGCCCGATCCGGCACGAGCACGTCGCCGCTGAAGCGGGTGCCGACGCCGATCTGCTCGAATCCACCAGCGGACCGGTGGAGCGTGAGCTGCTCGACGGTCTGCATCGCCTGGCCTCGGCCGAACGGCTGCTCGTCGCCATCGACTTCGACGGCACGCTCGCTCCCGAGGTCGACGAGCCGAGCCGCGCCCGGGCGCTTCCCGAGGCGCGGGAGGCGCTGCTGCGCCTCATCCGGCTCCCGGCGACGCGGGTCGCGCTGGTCTCGGGGCGGGCCATGGAGAGTCTCGAGCAGGTGAGCGATCTGCCCGATGAGGTGCTCCTGGTGGGCTCGCACGGGGTCGAGATCCGGCTCGACGGCCCGACCCAGCTGACCCTCGACACCGTCGAGTTGGAGCAGGTGGATGCGCTGAGCGAGGTTCTCGAGGGTGTCGCCGACTCGATCGACAACGTCTGGATCGAGTCGAAGCCGGCCGGATTCGCTCTGCACACGCGGCTCGCGACGGATGCGGACAGCCGCTTGGCCCACATGGTGGCGCTCGACGAGGCGCACTCCGAGGTGGAGGGGCTGACCGTGCGCGAGGGCAAGAACGTGCTCGAGTTCTCGGTGCGCAACACCACCAAAGGCGAGGCCCTGCTGCACCTCAAGGAGTACGTGCGCGCGACCTCGGTGTTCTACGCCGGCGACGACGTCACCGACGAGGACGGTTTCGCGGTGCTCGGGCCCCATGACTTCGGGTTGAAGAGCGGGGCGGGGCGCACGATCGCCGAGCATCGCGTCGACGGGCCGCGGGAGGTCGCATCCGTTCTGGCGCTGCTGGCAGATTTCCGCGGCGGCGACTCCTCCACGACCGAGCAGTGAACGTGCTCCGTCCACAGCCTGGCCCCCCGTGCCGGAACACCCCTTCGCCGGTTCTAAACTCGTAACATGCCGGAAAGAGACATCAAGCCACGGAGCCGCACCGTCACCGACGGAATCGAAGCCCTCACCTCGCGCGGAATGCTCCGCGGCGTCGGCATGGGCGACGGAGACTGGGAGAAGCCCCAGATCGGCATTGCGAGCTCGTGGAACGAGATCACGCCGTGCAACCTGTCGCTCGAGCGGCTCGCCCGGGCCTCGAAGGAGGGTGTGCACGCCGGCGGCGGCTACCCGCTGCAGTTCGGCACCATTTCGGTCTCCGACGGCATCTCGATGGGCCACGAGGGCATGCACTTCTCGCTGGTGTCGCGCGAGGTCATCGCCGACTCGGTCGAAACCGTCATGATGGCCGAGCGCCTCGACGGATCGGTGCTGCTGGCCGGGTGCGACAAGTCCCTGCCGGGCATGCTGATGGCGGCCGCGCGACTCGACCTCGCGTCGGTGTTCCTCTACGCCGGGTCGATCGCCCCCGGCTGGGTGAAGCTCTCCGATGGCACGGAAAAAGACATCACGATCATCGATTCCTTCGAGGCGGTCGGCGCCGTGCGCGCGGGCCGGATGTCGATGGAAGACGCACATCGCATCGAGTGCGCCTTCGCGCCGGGTGAAGGTTCCTGCGGCGGCATGTACACGGCGAACACGATGGCCAGCGCGGCCGAGGCGATGGGGATGAGCCTGCCCGGCTCGGCGTCGCCCGCCGCCGCCGACCGCCGTCGCGACTACTTCGCCCACCGTTCGGGTGAGGCCGTGGTGAACATGCTGCGTCTCGGCCTCACGGCTCGCGACATCATCACCAAGAAGTCGCTCGAGAACGCGATCGCCGTCGGCATGGCTTTCGGCGGATCGACGAACCTCGTGCTTCATCTGCTCGCCATCGCGGCCGAGGCCGAGGTCGACCTCACCCTCGCCGACTTCAACAAGGTGGGCGACAAGGTGCCGCACATCGGCGACCTGAAGCCGTTCGGCCGCTTCGTGATGAACGACGTCGACCGTCACGGCGGCGTGCCGGCCGTGATGAAGGCGCTCCTCGACGAGGGGCTCCTGCACGGCGACGCGATGACCGTCACCGGCAAGACCATCGAAGAGAACCTCGCCGAGATGGACATCGCACCGCTCGATGGCGAAGTGCTCCGGCCGCTCTCGAACCCGATCCACAAGTCGGGCGGTCTCACCGTGCTCACCGGAACCATGGCGCCGGAGGGCGCCGTGGTGAAGTCGGCCGGCTTCGACGCCGACGTCTTCGAAGGCCCGGCGCGCGTGTTCGAGCGGGAGCGGGCGGCGATGGATGCGCTCACCGAGGGGCGCATCAACGCCGGCGATGTCGTGGTCATCCGCTACGAGGGTCCGAAGGGCGGCCCGGGTATGCGCGAGATGCTCGCCATCACCGCGGCCATCAAGGGGGCAGGGCTCGGCAAGGATGTACTACTATTGACCGACGGCAGGTTCTCAGGCGGCACAACCGGACTGTGTATCGGCCACATAGCACCCGAAGCGGTCGACGCAGGTCCGATCGCCTTCGTGCGCGATGGTGATCTAATACGGGTCGATATCGCAGCTCGCTCGCTCGACCTACTTGTCGATCCGGCTGAGCTAGCAGCTCGCCAAGACGGCTGGGCTCCACTTCCTCCGCGTTACACCCGTGGCGTTCTCGCGAAGTACTCCAAGCTCGTGCACTCCGCTGCGGAGGGCGCGATAACGGGGTAGATTCGCGCATCCATCACCCGCGCTCGATTTTAGGAAACTACATGACCACGGATGCCTTCCCCGTGCCAACCAAGAAGACTCCGCTGAGCACCGAGCCCGAAATTCTCACCGGCTCCGGGGCTGTGCTGCGATCGCTCAAGAACCTCGGCGTCACCGACGTGTTCGGCCTGCCCGGCGGCGCCATCATCCCGTTCTACGACGAGCTGATGACGCAAGACGACATCCGCCACATCCTGGTGCGCCATGAGCAGGGCGCCGGTCACGCGGCCGAGGGCTATGCGGCCGCCACCGGCAAGGTCGGCGTGGCCATCGCCACCAGCGGACCGGGCGCCACCAACCTCGTCACCGCGATCGCCGACGCCTACATGGATTCGGTGCCGCTGCTTGCCATCACCGGTCAGGTGTTCTCGCACCTGATGGGCACCGACGCGTTCCAGGAGGCCGACATCGTGGGAATCACGATGCCGATCACGAAGCACTCCTTCTTGGTGAAGTCGCCCGAGGAGGTGCCGGCCACGATCGCGGCGGCCTACCAGATCGCATCCACGGGTCGTCCTGGTCCGGTGCTCGTCGACATCACGAAAGACGCCCAGCAGAACTCGGCGCCCTTCATCTGGCCCCCGAAGATCGACCTTCCCGGCTACCGGCCCATCACGAAGGCGCACGGCAAGCAGATCCAGGCCGCCGCCCAGTTGCTGCTCGAGTCGAAGAAGCCCGTGTTCTACGTCGGTGGCGGCGTCATCCGTGCCGAGGCGACCGCGGAACTGCTGCGACTGGCTGAAGCCACCGGCGTTCCGGTGGTCACCACCTTGATGGCGCGCGGCGCCTTCCCCGACTCGCACCCGCAGCACCTCGGCATGCCCGGCATGCACGGAACGGTTCCCGCGGTGCTCGCCCTGCAGGAGAGCGACCTGCTCATCTCGCTCGGCGCCCGGTTCGACGACCGGGTGACCGGCAAGGCGAGCGAATTCGCCCCGAATGCGAAGGTCGTTCACGTCGACGTCGATCCCGCGGAGATCTCGAAGATCCGGGTGGCCGACGTGCCGATCGTCGGCGACGCGAAAGACGTCATCGCCGATCTCATCAAGGCCTACTCCGACGCGGGCGGCCAGAAGACGCTCGATCTCGACGAGTGGTGGAACTACCTGCACGGTCTGCAGAAGGAGTTCCCGCTCGGCTACTCCGAGCCCACCGACGGCCTCCTGGCGCCGCAGTACGTGATCAAGCGGATCGGTGAGCTGACCGGCCCCGAGGCGACCTACGCCGCGGGCGTGGGGCAGCACCAGATGTGGGCGGCGCAGTTCATCAAGTACGAGCGCCCGCACTCCTGGCTCAACTCCGGTGGCGCCGGCACCATGGGGTACGCCGTTCCGGCGGCCATGGGCGCCAAGGTGGCCGAGCCCGAGCGCACGGTGTGGGCGATCGACGGCGACGGATGCTTCCAGATGACCAATCAGGAACTCGCGACCTGCACGATCAACAACATCCCGATCAAGGTCGCGATCATCAACAACTCCTCGCTCGGCATGGTGCGCCAGTGGCAGACGCTGTTCTACGACGGCCGCCACTCGTTCACCGACCTGAACACCGGTCACGCGACGCAGATGGTGCCCGACTTCGTGAAGATGGCCGACGCCTATGGTGCTCTGGGCATCCGGGTCACCAAGGTCGAGGAGGTCGACGCAGCCATCAAGCTCGCGCTCGAGACGAACGACCGGCCGGTCGTGATCGACTTCATCGTCTCGGCCGACGCGATGGTGTGGCCGATGGTGCCCCAGGGTGTCAGCAACAGCTTCGTGCAGTACGCCAAAGAGCACGCCCCGGAATGGGAAGAGGAGTAGACCATGAGCACTCACGTTCTGAGCCTCCTCGTCGAGGACAAGCCGGGTCTGCTGACCCGCGTGGCGGGGCTGTTCGCTCGCCGCGGCTTCAACATCGAGTCGCTCGCGGTGGGCCACTCGGAGATCGACGGCCTCTCGCGGATCACCGTGGTGGTCGACGTCGAAGACCTCCCGCTCGAGCAGGTGACGAAGCAGTTGAACAAGCTGATCAACGTCATCAAGATCGTGGAACTCGACCCCGCGCAAGCCGTGCAGCGGGAACACCTGCTGATCAAGGTGCGAGTCGACAACACGACGCGATCGCAGGTGCTCGAGGCCGTCAACCTCTTCCGGGCGCGCGTCGTCGACGTCTCGAGCGACGCGCTCGTGATCGAAGTCACCGGCGACTCCGGCAAGACCCAGGCGTTCCTGCGCGTGCTCGAGCCCTACGGCATCAAGGAGCTCGCCCAATCGGGCCTGCTCGCGATCGGCCGCGGCGGCAAGAGCATCACCGAGCGCGTCTTCAAGAACTGAACACACGACCCCACTAACAAGGAGAAACACACGTGACCGAGATCTTCTATGACCAGGACGCCGATCTGTCCCTGATCCAGTCCAAGAAGGTGGCCGTCATCGGCTACGGCTCGCAGGGCCACGCCCACGCGCTGAACCTTCGTGACTCGGGCGTCGAGGTCGTCGTCGCGCTGAAGGAGGGGTCGAAGTCGACCGCCAAGGCCGAGGAGGCGGGCTTCACGGTCCTCTCCGTCGCCGAGGCGACCGCCTGGGCCGACGTCATCGTCGTTCTCGCGCCCGACCAGCACCAGCGGGGCATCTACGCCGCCGACATCCAGCCCAACCTGAGCGACGGCAAGGCGCTGCTGTTCGGTCACGGCTTCAACATCCGCTTCGGCTACATCCAGGCGCCCGAGGGCGTCGACGTGATCATGGTCGCCCCCAAGGGCCCGGGTCACACCGTGCGTCGTGAGTACGAGGCGGGCCGCGGCGTTCCCGTTATCGTCGCCGTCGAGAACGACGCGACCGGTTCGGCGTGGGAGCTCGCCTGGAGCTACGCCAAGGGCATCGGCGGCCTGCGCGCCGGCGGCATCAAGACCACCTTCACCGAAGAGACCGAGACCGACCTGTTCGGCGAGCAGGCCGTGCTCTGCGGTGGCGTCTCGCAGCTCGTGCAGTACGGCTTCGAGACCCTCACCGAGGCCGGCTACCAGCCGCAGATCGCCTACTTCGAGGTGTTGCACGAGCTGAAGCTCATCGTCGACCTGATGTGGGAGGGTGGCATCGCCAAGCAGCGCTGGTCGGTCTCCGACACGGCCGAGTACGGCGACTACGTCTCGGGTCCGCGCGTCATCGACCCGCACGTGAAAGAGAACATGAAGGCCGTTCTCGCCGACATCCAGTCGGGCGCGTTCGCGAAGCGGTTCATCGACGACCAGGATGCCGGGGCTCCCGAGTTCCTCGCCCTCCGCGAGAAGGGTGCGGCGCACCCCATCGAGGCCACCGGCAAGGAGCTGCGTGCTCTCTTCGCCTGGAAGCAGCAGGACGCGGACTACACCGACGGGTCTGCTGCGCGCTGACCTCGGTGCGCTGACCTCAGTGCGCTGACTCAGTGTCATGACCGAAGGGCCCCGGAACGCGAGTTCCGGGGCCCTTCGGCGTTGCTTGACGGCCGAGCCGAGGATGCCGCTGGTGAGGGGCATCCTTCCGTTGTTCATCGGGCCACTGCGCGACGACCACCGGGCGCCCGGTGGTGCTGCGACGTGGATGCGCACGACAGATCGGTCACAGATCTGTCTGTCGCCCGGTCTTTGCTGACATCACCCATTCCGACTGTCAGGAGAAATCATGAAGATCGTCGTCATCGGCGCCACCGGCCTGATCGGTACGCAGCTCGTCGCGGTGCTCCAGCGTGCCGGCCACGCCGTCGTCGCCGGCTCCCGCGCCAATGGCATCGACGCCGTCTCCGGAACCGGGATCGTCAGAGCCGTCGCCGGCGCCGACGTGGTCGTCGACGTCATGAACGTTCCCGAACGCGACGGCGACGAGGCCCGCCGGCTTTTCGTCGACGCGAGCACCACCCTGCTCCGCGCCGAAGCGGATGCGGGGGTGGGCCACCACATCGTGCTCTCGGTCGTGGGCGTCGACCGGGCGCACGGCGACGGCTACTTCCGGGCGAAGGCAGCCCAGGAAGAGGCCGTCGAGAGCGGCGGCGTGCCGTACACGATCGTGCGCGCGACGCAGTTCTACGAGTTCGCCCACCAGATCGCGGCCTGGAACACGGTCGAGGACACGGTTCGCCTGCCCGGCCGCGCCATGCGTCCGGTCGCATCGGGCGACGTGACGGCAGCGCTCGTGCGCGTCGCCGGCGCGGCGCCCGTCGAGGCGGCGGTCGAAGTCGCGGGGCCCGAGGTCATTCCCCTCGACGACTTCGTGCGCCGAGTGCTCCTCAAAGATCACGACGAGCGATACGTGTTCACGGCCGCCGATGCCCAGCCCATCGGCTTCAACCTCGACGGGGAGTTGCTACTGCCCGGGCCCGACGCGAGTATCTCCCCGACGACCCTCGAGTCGTGGCTGCATCGCGATCACGTCGACGTCACTGTGGCCTGACGTCCTCACGCGAGTTCCTCGCGCCGAGCCTTGGCATGGCGAGGGGGTGCCGGTAATGACATTAGGGCACCGGGATGCGTTCGGGGGAGCGGAAGATGAGTCGTGGGCGCACCAGCCGGTCGCGCGGATCGTCGACGGTCGCGTCGCCCAGCCGCCCGCCGTACACGCCGCTCGGTGACTCGAGCACGCCGCTCGCGACCAGCGTCGAGAGGCTGCTCGACGCTGGAGATGCCGAGGGTCGCGGCGACGGGTGAGTTGTCGTAGCCGATCACGGGAATGCGGCCCCCGGATGCGATCAGCGCCCGAGCGCGAGAGCGTCGCTCGCGCACACCACGCCGTCGATCGACCCCGGGCGGGGGAGCAGCTCGCGCATGCGTCACTCCCGATGATGTCTGGGTCACCCCGACCTGACCCGCGCATCCGTCACCCGTGCGGCCGGCTGCACACGGGGCTGCTTCGGGAGGAGCTGCGTGACACGAGGCGCTCAGGAGGGCGTCGTCGTCCGCACGTCCTCCCGAAAAGGCGACCAGCGCATCCCGGCGGGGAGCGGGCCGCAGAACCACGACCCGTGCCCGGGCGCGGCTGCACACGAAGGCTGCGCGATAGGGTGATGGCATGAGTGACCGCCGGGACGACGACGCGCTCGCCTGGGCGGGCGACGACGATCCGACCCTCGCGCCCGTCAGGTCGCCGATCGCTGACGACGACGAGCTCGACGACGAGGTCGTCGCACCCTCGACGCCTGCCGCCGCCGCTGGGACCACCGCTCCCGCGCCGACCGCCGCGTCCGGGCCCGAAGGCACCGTCGCCGCATCCTCCGCGGCTGAAGTGCTCCCCGCTGCGCCCGACACCGCGCCCGCCACACCCGTCGCCGCGTCTTCCCGTCCCGCCGCACCCGCCGTCGCATCCGCCGCCGTCGCCGCGGCACCCGCGCGACGCACCGTGCTCGACGAAGCGGAAGAGGCCGAAGACCGCGCCGTCGACAAGGAACTCGCCGAAGCCGAAGCCGCGTCGAAGCAGCTGAGCTCGGCCGCACTGATCGGCTTGGGCATCCTCGGCGGCGTCTACCTGCTCTACACGATCGGCTGGATCGTGAGCTTCTCGCGCTATCAGACGCCGCTCACGGTCGATTTCTCCGTGGTGAGCTACCGCATCACGCAGTCCCTCGCCGTGGCCGCCACACCGCTCTGGTTCGTGGCGACGCTGTTGCTGACGCAGTCCAAAGACATCCGTTTCCGCTACCTGTGGCTCGTGATCGGTGTTCTCGTGCTCGTGCCCTGGCCCTTCTTGATGGGGGTGTGAGATGACCGACGCAACCGCATCCGTCGCCTCCGGAAGCACGCCGCCCAACCCGCCCACACCGGCCAAGCCCGCCAAGCGCGGATTCCGCACCTTCGGCCGGGCCGGCTGGGCCGTGGCGGTCGTCTTCGCGTTCCTCTACGCCTACCACCTGTGGGGAGGCATCGCGAACCTGGTCGGCGTGGTCACCACCTTCTCGAGCTTCGGCGTCGCGGTCTCGGCCGAGATCTGGACGCTCGTGATCGTGTACGCCGTGGTGCCGATCCTGGTCTACGCGATCGCGCTTGTCGTCGGTCGCACCCTCTCGAACGGCGCGCGCGCCGTGGTGTTCGCGGTGGGATTCGCGGTGGTCTCGGTGGTTTCGCTCGACATCCTGGTCATCGCCTCCGCCGCCTGAGCCGCCGCTCGACCGCTCGGCCGCTCGCACCGATCAGAAGAAGGCCACCAGCAGCACCAGCGCCGCCAGCACGATCTGCCCGATCAGCCGTGGCACGAATGGCACGGCCAGCGCGCCGAAACGCTCCCGGTGCCTTGCCGCATAGGCGTTGGCGGGGAACACGCAAGCCAGAAAGACCACGAGCGCGACCCCCGCGATCATCCGCGTCGGCGAGAACAGCAGCCCCAGCCCGCCCGCGATCTCGCACACCCCGGTGACATACACCAGCGTCAGCGGCGTCACCCGTCCGTCGGGCCGCAGCCACGGCGGAATCATCGCCGCCATGGTGCGCGCCGAGCGCGGCACGAAGTGATTCACGCCCATCGCGATGAACGCGACGGCGATGAGGATGCGCAGCACCGTCAGGACGACGTCGAACGTCACAGAGTCCATGGCCTCATTCTGCCTGCACTACGCTGGAGAGGCTCCCACCAGACCAACCGAAGGACCCGATCCGTGTCGAAGCCGGTCGTGCTGATCGCCGAAGAACTGTCCCCCGCCACCGTCGACGCCCTCGGGCCCGACTTCGACGTGCGCAACGTCGACGGCACCGACCGCCCCGCTCTGCTGGCGGCGCTCGCCGAGGCGAACGCGGTGCTCGTGCGCTCTGCCACGAAGGTCGACGCCGAGGCCATCGCGGCCGCCCCCAAGCTGCAGGTCATCGCGCGTGCAGGCGTGGGGCTCGACAACGTCGACATCAAGGCGGCCACCACTGCGGGAGTCATGGTGGTCAACGCGCCCACCTCCAACATCATCTCGGCCGCCGAGCTGACGGTCGGTCACATCCTGAGCCTGGCACGGCACATCCCCGCCGCCCACGCAGCGCTCGCGCAGGGGCAGTGGAAGCGCTCGGCCTACACCGGTGTCGAGCTCTACGAGAAGACGGTCGGCATCATCGGGCTCGGCCGCATCGGTGCGCTCATCACCGCGCGCCTGCAGGCATTCGGCGTGAACGTGATCGCCTACGACCCCTATGTCACGAGCGCCCGGGCGCAGCAGCTCGGCGTCACCCTGGTGACGCTCGACGAACTGCTCGAGCAGAGCGACTTCATCACCATCCACATGCCGAAGACCCCCGAGACCACCGGGATGATCGCCGACGAGCAGCTCGCGAAGATGAAGCCCACCGCATTCATCGTGAACGTCGCCCGCGGCGGCCTCATCGACGAGGATGCGCTTTACCGTGCCCTCAGCGCGAACGTGATCGCGGGCGCCGGCCTCGACGTGTTCGTCTCCGAGCCCCCGAAGGAATCGCCGCTCTTGGCGCTCCCGAACGTGATCGTCACACCGCACCTCGGTGCCTCGACCGACGAGGCGCAGGAGAAGGCGGGCGTCTCGGTGGCCAAGTCGGTGCGGCTGGCGCTCTCGGGCGAGCTGGTTCCGGATGCGGTCAACGTGGCCGGTGGAGTCATCGACCCGTACGTGCGCCCCGGCATCCCGCTGGTCGAGAAGCTCGGTCAGGTGTTCTCCGGTCTCGCCGACAGCCCGCTGACGAGCATCGACGTGGTCGTCAAGGGTGAGCTGGCCGACTACGACGTCGCCGTGTTGAAGCTCGCTGCGCTGAAGGGCGTCTTCACCAACGTGGTGAGCGAGACGGTCTCCTACGTCAACGCCCCGCTCCTCGCCGAGCAGCGCGGCGTCACCGTGCGCCTCATCACCGAGCCCGTCTCTGAGGAGTACCGCAACGTCATCACGCTGTCCGGCGCCCTGAGCGACGGGTCGCAGATCTCGGTCTCCGGCACCCTCACGGGCACGAAGCAGATCGAGAAGATCGTCGAGATCAACGGCTACGACGTCGAGGTGCCGTTCGCGAAGCACCTGATCGTGATGCTGTACACCGATCGGCCCGGGATCGTCGCGGTCTACGGCAAGGAGTTCGGCGAGGCATCCGTCAACATCGCGGGCATGCAGATCGCCCGCCACGAAGCCGGCGGCCAGGCGCTCAGCGTGCTCACCGTCGACTCCCCGGTTCCCGACGGACTCCTGCACAAGTTGCAGGAGTCGATCGAAGCCGACCTGATGCGAGAGATCGACATCACGGAAGAGTAATTCCCGAAAAGATTTCTTCTCGGCTGTCGATTGCGGCGGCTAGCGTTCGTCGTATGGATGTCGCTTGACACATTCTGACGCAACAGAAGGAGAAGGCATCATGACTCAGGAATACATCATCCTCATCCGCGAACCCGAGTGGGACTCGTCTGCAGCCACCGAAGAGGACTGGGCGGCCGCCATGCAACAGCACGGCGCCTTCATGCAGGCCGTGGCGGCGGCCGGTGCGCAGGTGCTCGGGGGCGACGCGCTGGAATCCAGCGACAAGGCCGTGCGCATCACCCCGGCGCACGACGGCAGCCCGGCGGTCTACACCGACGGCCCGTTCACCGAGACCAAAGAGGTCGTCTCCGGGTTCTACAAGATCTGCGTCGAGAACGAAGCGCAAGCCCGTGAACTCGCCGCCCTCGTGCCCACCGGTGGTTGGGTCGAGCTCTTTCCGGTGATGGACACCAACGGGCAGGCCAACGCGGGCTGACGGTCGACGGATGCCGCGCAGCCCCACCGAACTGGAGCACACCTTCCGCGAGGAATGGCCTCGCATCCTGGGAAGTGTGCTCCGGTTCACCGGTGACCTCCAGATGGCGGAAGACGCCGTGCAGGAGGCGTTCGTGCGGGCGAGTGCCCAAGTGGGGCTGCGCAATCCGGCCTCCTGGATCACCACCACCGCGAAACATGTCGCCGTCGACTGGATGCGGCGCGAGGCCGGCTTCGTGCGCAACTACGGGCGCCTGGCCGCCGAGGCCGCCGACCGCGAGGCCGCTGCTGCCGAGCAGGTGGGTGCCGATCCGTTCTCCGTCTCGATCGACGACGACCGGTTGCAGCTGCTCTTCATGGCCTGCCACCCGGAGCTCGCCGAGGAGGCGCGCCTCGCCATCGCCCTGCGTGCGGTCTGCGGTGTGCCGACCGAAGAGATCGCGGAGCTCTTCCTGGTGAAGCCGGCCACCATGGCGGCCCGGCTCACGCGGGCGAAGAAGCGCATCCAGTCGTCGGGCATCCGCTTGGAACAGCCGGATGCCGCGGAACTCGCTGCTCGCACCGACGACGTGCTCGCCATCGTCTACCTGCTCTACACGGCCGGCCACACCGCGCTCGCCGGCGACGCCATCAGTCTCGCGGTCACGACCCGGAGTGCGCTCTCGCTGGCGCGCTCGATCGTGCGTCTGCGACCACGCCACCTCGAAGCCCGTGGCCTCCTCGCCCTGCTGCTGCTCACCGAAGCCCGGGCCGCCGGCCGAACGGATGTCGCGGGAGAACTGGTGACCCTCGAAGACGCCGATCGGTCGCTCTGGAACGCAGCCTTCATCGAGGAGGGCCTCGACCAGGCCACCATCGCCCTCGCCGGACGCGGGCGTTTCGCCCTTCAGGCCGGCATCTCGGGTCTGCACTCGGAGTCGCCCACCTGGGAGGCCACCGACTGGGTCTCCATCGTCTCCCTCTACGACGCGCTGGTGGCATCCTGGCCCTCGCCGGCGGCGCGTCTCAACCGCGTGGTCGCCCGTTCTTACCTCCCTTCCGCTCGTCCCGAAGAGGCGCTCGCTGAGCTTGACGACTTGGTGGCAGACGCATCGGGCCCTGCCTTCACCCGCCAGCTCTGGGCTGTGCGAGCCGACCTCCTCCGTCGCTCGGCTCACCCTGACGAAGCCGTGAAGGCTTACGCCCGAGCGCTGGACGGAGAGTCGAACGACTCCATCCGCTCGTTCCTGGAGAGACGGATGCGAGAAGTCCGACTCCGCGGTTCCGACGCCTTCGGGGCAAGTAATGTTTAGTCATGGCTCGAACCTTCAATCTCGCACTCATCCCCGGCGACGGGATCGGCCCGGAGGTCGTCGCCGAGGCCGTGAAGGTGCTCGACGCGGTCACCGCGGGCAGCGACGTCGAGTTCGCGAAGACGCACTTCTCGCTCGGCGCGGGCCGTTACCTGGAGACGGGCGATGTGCTGACCGACGACGATCTCGCGGCGATCAGCGGCCACGACGTGATCCTCCTCGGCGCCGTCGGGGGAGTGCCCGGCGACCCGCGGCTGAAGGGCGCCAACATCGAACGCGGCCTGCTGCTGAAGTTGCGGTTCGCGCTCGACCACTACGTCAATCTCCGTCCGACCACCATCTACCCGGGCGTGCCCAGCCCGCTCGCTGCTCATGGCGAGGTCGACTTCGTGGTGGTGCGCGAGGGCACCGAGGGGCCATACGTCGGCAACGGCGGCTCCATCCGCGCGGGCACGCCGCACGAGATCGCGAACGAGGTCTCGGTCAACACCGCCTATGGCGTCGAGCGCGTGGTGCGGGATGCCTTCGCCCGCGCATCCGCCCGCCGCAAGAAGCTGACGCTGGTGCACAAGACCAACGTGCTCACCTTCTCGGGCGGGCTCTGGCAGCGCGTCGTGAACGAAGTGGCCACCGAGTTCCCGGAGGTCGCCGTCGACTACCTGCACGTCGACGCGGCGACGATCTTCCTCGTCACCGATCCTGCTAGGTTTGACGTCATCGTCACGGACAACCTCTTCGGCGACATCCTTACCGACCTGGCCGGCGCAATCAGCGGCGGGATCGGATTGGCGGCCTCGGGCAACATCAACCCCGATGGCACGTTTCCATCGATGTTCGAACCGGTGCACGGCTCCGCTCCTGACATCGCCGGGCAGCAGAAGGCCGATCCCACGGCCGCGATCCTCTCGGTCGCCCTGCTTCTCGATCACCTCGGGCTCGCCGCTCAGGCGGTGCGCGTGCGCGAGGCCGTCGTCGCCGACATCGCGGCGCGCGACGGATCGCCGCGCACGACGGAGCAGATCGGCGACGCGATCGTCGCCACGATCGCCGCTCCCGCGCTCGAGACCTCCCACTGACGAACAGCTCTGACGGAAGCATCGACGAAAGACGGACCATGACCATCGCACCCTCCTCCACCTTCCCCCTCCAGTTCGAGCTCACGCCCTCGCAGGATGCGCGGGCGGAGGCGGAACGCGAAGTCATCCTGGCCGATCCCGGGTTCGGTAAGCACTTCACCGACCACATGGTGCAGATCGACTGGACCGTCACGGAGGGGTGGCACAACGCCAGTGTCATTCCCTACGGCCCGCTGATGCTCGACCCTTCGGCCGCCGTGCTGCACTACGCGCAGGAGATCTTCGAGGGTCTGAAGGCCTACCGGCACGCCGACGGTTCGATCTGGACGTTCCGGCCTGAGAAGAACGGCGAGCGTCTGCAACGGTCCGCGCGGCGCCTGGCCCTGCCCGAGCTGGCCGTCGAGGATTTCGTGGAATCGCTCAAACAGCTGATCGCCGTGGATGGCTCGTGGGTGCCGAACGCGCCCGAGACGAGCCTCTACATCCGGCCGTTCATGATCGCCAACGAATCGTTCCTCGGCGTGCGCCCTTCGCAGAAGGTCGGCTACTACGTGATCGCCAGCCCCGCCGGCGCCTACTTCACGGGCGGCGTGGCTCCCGTGTCGATCTGGCTCTCGACCGAATACTCCCGCGCCGGCCGGGGCGGCACGGGTGCGGCCAAGTGCGGCGGAAACTACGCCGCCTCGCTGCTTCCGCAGCAGGAAGCCTATGAGCACGGCTGTGCGCAGGTGCTCTTCCTCGACGGCGAGACCGGCCAGCACGTCGACGAACTCGGCGGCATGAACGTGTTCTTCGTGCACCAGGGCGGAAAGATCGTGACGCCGCGCCTCACCGGCACGATCCTCGAGGGCATCACCCGCGACAGCATCATCCAGCTCGCCGAGGATCGCGGCCTGACCGTGGAGGAGCGCGACGTCACGATCGACGAGTGGCGCGACGGTGTGGCCTCCGGCGAGATCACCGAGGTCTTCGCCTGCGGTACCGCTGCGGTGATCACCCCCATCTCGGCGCTGAAGGCGCCCGACTTCACGATCGGCGACGAGAACGCGCCCGCGGGCGAACTCACGATGTCGATCCGGCAGGAGCTGACCGACATCCAGTACGGCCGGATTCCCGACCGCCACGGCTGGCTCACGAGACTGGACGCGTGAGGGCTCGCTCATGAAGATCGCACGGTTCAGTCATGGCGGCGCCATCAACTTCGGGATCCTCGATGAAGCCGAGGGCGGCGGCACGGAGTTGGTCGTTCTTAACGGCGACCCGATGTTCGCCGGTTTCGACACCACGGGTGAGCGCGTGCCGCTGGCGGAGGCGACGCTGCTCGCCCCGGTCATCCCACGCTCGAAGGTGGTCGCGGTGGGGAAGAACTACCAGGACCACGTCGCCGAGATGAACACCGGGGAGGCGCCGAAGGAACCCCTGCTTTTCCTGAAGCCGAACACCTCGGTGATCGGCCCGGGCGACCGCATCGTGCGTCCGCGGCAGTCGAACCGGGTGGATTTCGAGGGTGAACTCGCGATCGTGATCGGCAGTGTGGCGAAGAACGTTCCTGCGGCCGACGCAGCGAGCGTGATCTTCGGATACACGATCGCCAACGACGTGACGGCGCGAGACCTGCAGGCCTCCGACGGCCAGTGGGCCCGGGCCAAGGGTTTCGACACCTTCTGCCCGCTCGGCCCCGTGATCGAGACGGACTTCGATCTCGCCTCCGCGGCCGTCGAGACCCGTCTGAACGGAGTGCTCAAGCAGAGTGCACCGCTCAGCGACATGATCCATTCGGTGCCGGCCATCGTGGCCTACGCGTCGGCCGCGTTCACCCTCCTGCCGGGCGACGTCATCCTCACCGGCACGCCGGCGGGTGTCGGCCCCATGGAATCCGGCGACACCGTCGAGATCGAGATCTCGGGGCTCGGAGTGCTCACGAACCCGGTGGTCTGACCCGCGTCTGGCCGGTGGTCAGGGGTTCTGCGCCAGGAGTCCGGCCGCCGCGTCGAGCGCGTCGAGGGCGCCCGCCAACTGGGCGATCTGCTCGTCGTCGAGTTCTTCGAAGAGCTCGAGCACGTGCCGGGCACGCTCGGTGCGCGCACGCAGGATCGCCTCGGCGCCGGCATCCGTCGAGCCGACGAAGAAGGAGCGACCGTCGTCGGGGTCGGCGGTGCGGGTGACGAGCTGCTTTGTCTCGAGGTCGGCGAGCAGGCGGGTGATCGTCGGCGCAGCGACGCGCTCCACCCGGGCCAGGTCGCCGGGGCGGATCGGACCACAGCGCACGATGGTCGACAAAGCGGAGATCTGGCCCGGAGTGAGGGTGTCGCTGGTCGCCCGGATGCGCCGATTCAGACGCCCCACGGAGAGAGCGAGGCGGGCGGCGATTTCGGCTCGGTCCTGGCCGGATTCATTCGTCATCGAGTTTGACTTTCGGTCACCAATTGAGCGGGTATCGATGAGTCTTCCACATGCTTGTCCTTCTCGCCGTGACTGAACGACGTGATTACGGCGACATCCGCATCAGGATCAGTGGTCGGGCGCGCCGACCCTCAGTTGTTCGCCGTCTGCTTCGTGAGGAACGCGAGCACCTCGTCGGCGACTCCGCGCCAGCCGTGGTCGATGGTGAGCGAATGGCCGCGGCCCGGCATCTCGATGAACTCGGTCGTGCCCGGATTCTTCGCCTGGATGCGGTAGGCCGCCTCCGTCATCGCGCGCGGCACCGTGTTGTCGTGCTCGCCGGAGACGATCAGCAGTGGCCCTCGCTCGGGGTTCTTCGTGTGGACCTTCGTCTCGGTGAAGGGGTTGAAGTTCGCGGTGGCCGCCTGGAACAGCGGAACACCGGATGCGGCCACGTGATAGGTCTCCCAGAGCTCCTTCGCCTCGTCGGCGTCGAGGTTGTTGGCCCAGCCGAACGTGAACTGCTCCAGGGTGAGCGAGACCGCCTTGCCGAAGTTGAGCGGGTTGCCGAGCACAGGCGCCGAGGACTTGAGCGAGGACACCGGCAGGGGGAGCACGCCTTGGAACGGCGCCGGATCGATGGCGACGGTCGCCTCGCTCGCTCCTTCTCCGGCGATCTTCTGCGCGATCAGGCCGCCGAAGGAGTGGCCGACCACCGCAGGGGTGAGGTCGAGCGCGTCGATGGCCTCGAGATAGTGCTCGGTGACCTGCTTGACCATCTTGTGGGCGAAGACATCCGGATCTTTGCGGGCCTCGTCGACGCTCTGCGGGTCGTCGGGCCACCCGGGTGCGATGGTGGAGAAACCGTTCTCCTCGAACAGCGTGCGCCACTTCTCCCAGCTGCTGGAGAGCAGCCACAGACCGTGCACGAAGACGACGGGCTGGAGACCCTCCGCGTTGGCGCGTTCGATCTCTTCGGTTTCGACGCTGGTGAGTGTGCTCACGGGGCTTCCTTCCGGTCGGCGGTCTTCGCACGCTACTGGCGCGGCGAAGTCGGCGCAAGAGGTTCGGACAGGGTGTGGACCGGCGACGGGGGGCTGTGGAGAATGGGGGCATGTCATCTGGAGCCGAGACGATCTCCCGGGAGTTCACGATCGTGATCGACGCGGAACCCGCGCTGGTCTGGACCGCGCTGACGTCGCCGGAGTACACGACCGAATGGTGGTTCGCCAACACGGTCGAGTCGACCTGGGAGGTGGGGGCTCCGATCCGCTACCTCGGCGAGGACGGGTTGCCCGACGTGCTCGGCGAAGTGCTCGTGATCGAGCCTCCGTACCGGCTCGCCACGACGTTCCATCCCGTGTGGTCGCAAGAGGTGAGCGAGCACGGGGGAACCCGGGTGGACTGGCAGCTCGATGCGTTCGACGAGCCGGCCGATGCGACGTGCACCCGGGTGACGCTGACGCACTCGGGCGTCGTCGCCGGCAGCGTGCTCGACCGGGAGACCAGCCCGGGCTGGAATTACCTGCTCGAGAGCCTGAAGAAGCTGCTCGAATCGCGCACTCGATCCTGAGCCGCCCCTATGTGTACACTGTTCACATAGCGTTCGTTCCGATGTCGGTGGAATACGGCAGAGTACGAATCGCGTTCTCCTTCACGCCGGCTGTGCCGACCCCTTTGCCCGTCCCTTTTCCGACAGGACTTCTCTGTGACCGACAGCTCCCTGCAAGCCACCGACGCCGCGCCACCCCTCTCGAGTGGCGGCGCGGTCGACGGCGGCGACCACATCGCCCGCCGCAACAAACTCGTCATCAATCTGCTGCTGGTGGCGACCTTCGTCGTCATCCTCAACGAGACCATCATGGGGGTGGCGATCCCGCACCTGGTGGTCGACCTCGGCATCACCGAGGTGGCCGCACAGTGGCTCTCGACCGCCTTCATGCTCACGATGGCCGTCGTCATCCCCATCACCGGATTCCTCCTCCAGCGCTTCAACACGCGACCGATCTTCATCGCCGCGATGTCGTTGTTCAGCGCAGGCACCCTGATCGCCGCGCTCGCGCCCGGCTTCGAGGTGCTGCTCGCGGCCCGCGTCGTGCAGGCATCGGGAACCGCCATCATGATGCCGCTGCTCATGACCACGGTGATGACCCTGGTTCCGCCGGCGACGCGTGGGCGCACCATGGGAAACATCTCGATCGTGATCTCGGTGGCGCCCGCCATCGGCCCGACCATCTCGGGCATCATCCTGAGCACGCTCACCTGGCGGTGGATGTTCATCCTCGTGCTGCCGATCGCGATCGGCGCGCTGATCCTCGGTGCCGTGCGGGTGAAGAACGTGACCGAGCCGCGTGTGGTGCCGATCGACGTCTTCTCGATCATCCTCTCGGCGTTCGGCTTCGGCGGCCTGGTCTACGGGCTGAGCAACATCGGCGGAGCCTCGGCCACCTTCATGGGCAGCTGGATGCCGCTGATCGTCGGTCTGGTGGCGCTCGCCGCCTTCGTGCTGCGGCAGATCGCGCTCCAGCGCACCGACCGCGCTCTGCTCGATCTGCGCACCTTCAAGGCACGCACCTTCACCGTGGCCATCCTCCTGATGGCGGTGTCGATGATGGCGCTGTTCGGCACGATCATCGTGCTTCCGTTCTTCATGCAGAACGTGCTGCAGCTGGATGCTCTGACCACCGGTCTGCTGCTGCTTCCCGGTGGCATCGTGATGGGTGTGCTGGCGCCGTTCGTCGGGCGGCTCTACGACCGCTACGGGCCGACCGTGCTGCTCGTGCCCGGGTCGATCATCGTGTCGGGCGTGCTGTGGGGGCTCACGATGGTGAACGAGAACACGTCGATGTGGTGGGTGCTCGTAGCGCACGTGACCCTGAGCATCGGACTCGCGCTGATGTTCACGCCGCTGTTCACGGCGGGGCTCGGCGCTCTGAAGCCGCGGCTGTATTCGCACGGTTCGGCGATCGTGGGCACCGTGCAGCAGCTGGCCGGCGCATCCGGAACCGCTCTGTTCATCGCCGTCATGTCGGGCGTCGCGCTGACCCACCAGTCGGCCGGCGAATCGGTGATCTCGTCGACAGCGGCGGGCATCCAGGCCGCGTTCCTCTGCGGCGCGATCATCTCGCTGCTCGGAGTGGTGGCGGCGTTCTTCGTGCGGCGCCCGGCCGAACTGACTCCCGAACAGCGTGTGCTCGAAGAAGAAGCGGGCGGCGCCGCCGAGGGAGTGCCGATCGGGCACTGACCGATCGACCACTGACCCGATCGGCCACTGACCCGATCGGCCACTGACCCGCTGGGCCCCCGTCAGAACTGCGGGGGCTCCGGCGGCGCCTGGGGCGGGTCGCTGGGCGCGCCGGGCGGAGGTGTGGGTGACTCGGGCGGCAGGGTGGGCGGCGGTTCAGTCGACATGCGGCCGACCCTACTCGCCCGAGCCGATTCCGCATCGGGGCGTCGCCGCTGAAACGCCTATGCAGCGCGACCTGGTAGGTGGACGATGGCGGCGGTCGCTGTGTGCAACGACACTAGAGGCAGAGCAGTGTGCAACGACCCTCAGAGGCCGAGCAGCGCGGTGAGGGCGCGCTCGCTGACGACCGGGATGCCATAGGCGCGGGCGAGGCGGGCCTTCGTGGAGAGCGAGTCGGTGTCGGCAGCGGCCACGAGTTTCACCTGCTTCGTGACGTAGTTGCGCGGCACCATCCCGCTCCCGGCGAGAAGGGCGTTCCACTCCTCCCTCGGTCGCGACATCGAGCCGGTGAGAGCCACGTGGTCGCCGGCGCCGAGGGTGAGGCCGTGCGGTGAGCGGGACCCGGCTGTCAGGTGCAAGCCGGAACCTTCCCGCGCGCGCTCGCGCGGGAACCAGTCCGTGCCGGGGCCCGGAAGGCGGGCGAAGGTGTGCCCGACCCCGCGGGCGAGACAGTCATCCCATCCGGAGCGATCCTCCGTGTGGTCGAGGTAGGCCGCCAGCAGCTGCGCGGTGGCCTCGGCGTCGACGGAGGCGCGGTGCGCCCCCTCGAGGTCGATGCCGAACGTCGCACAGCACTCCGCGAGCGACCGACGGGCGCCGGCCGGCAGATACTGCCGCGCGAGCCGCATGGTGCAGAGGGAAACCAGCTCCTCGCCGTGCGAGTACCCCAGCCTGCCCAACTCGGCGAGCAGGAAGCGGGTGTCGAAGCTCGCGTTGTGCGCGACGATGACCCGGCCCGACAGCAGCTCGAGGAGCTCTGCTGCGATCTCCCCGAAGGCGGGTGCCTGGCGGGCCTCGAAGGCGGTGATTCGATGGATGTCTTGGCGCCCGAGGTCGCGGCCGGGGTTGATCAGCGTGTCCCACCGACCGGTGATCGTGCCATCAGGATCGGAGTGCACGACCGCCACTTCGATGGCCCGATCGCTTCCGCTCGGGAACAACCCGGTGGTCTCGAAGTCGATGGTGGCGAAGCCGGGCATGGTGCTCTTCTCGGGTCGTGGGGTGCTGCCCTTCGAGGCTAACCAGAGCGACCGACATCCGAGGGACGACGCGCCTGAGTCAGGCGCGTGCGTGTGCCAGTTCGAGCGCCGCAGCGACCTCGTCGTCCGACGCGACACCGAGGTCGATCACCGTCCACCCCTGCTGCCCCCAAGCGCCGTTCACCGGTGTGAAGGCGGCGCTGTTGCGGCAGAACATGGCCTGCTCCTCGGCGGCCAGGCCGACGTTCATCGTGAGTGCGTCGCGGGGCAGCGACGCGAAGATCCGCGAGACCTTGAAAGCGCGACGGTCATGGTGCGGCACCTCGATCGCACCGGGTAGCTCGAGCGCCAGGGCCGCGCCGTCGACGACAGCCATCAGTCGCTGTCGTCTCGCCAAGCAGCCACGTCGACCTCGTTGCCTTCGAGGTCGGCGAGAGTCCAGTAGGCGGGGGCGTAGGCGTCGTTCACGATCTTCCCGCCGGCCGCGACCGCGGCGGCGACGCGCCGCTCGGCCTCGTCGCGGGGCACCGAGACGTCGATGTGGATGCGGTTGCGCTGCGGACGAGGCACGTCCATCTGCTGGAACCAGACGTTCGGGCCGTGACCGAGCGGGTCGACGACGTCTTCGCCGCCCTCCTGCCGATAGCCGAGCACGGCCTCCCAGAACGGCATCACGGCCGGGATGTCGAGCGCGTCGACCGCGATCTGCACGGTCTGCACCCGGGACGGATCGGCGACGATGCCGAGTTCGTCGGCGGCGATGGAGATTCGGCGGGCCAGGGCGAGGTCACGATGGCTGATGTCGCCGATGTCATGACTGATCAGCCGCACGGCCACCGTCGCGTACTGGAGCTCGACGTCGGGGTGGTGACCGGCCGCATCCGAGAGTTCCGCGATGGCGAACACGAGAGCCGCGCCCTTCTCGAACGAACCGGTTGCGAAATGCGCCCGCGCCCCGTCGAAGACGACCCGCCAGTCGGACACCCCTTCCGCGGCGCGGAACTCGCGCGGCGAAATTCGATCGTTCTTCGTCTCCTCCATAAGCACGAGGGTAGACGTTTCCGGCCGCCACGGACAGTGCCGTGGCGGCCGGCGACCTGCTCGATTCCCGTCGAATGACTCTGGACCTGGGGGCGGTTCATGCGGTCTGATCGAATCAGCGCGAGGCGCCGAGCGTCATCGACCCGAAGTCCTGTCGACGATCCGAAGGAGAGAGTAATGGTTGAGCTGAATGATCCGAGGCCGCATCATGAGTCGCCGGTTTTCGGGGATCCGGATCTGCCGCAGGAGGGGGAGGTGAACACGGTGGATGATCCGGG